>NZ_JALQDT010000051.1:0-739313 GCF_023631085.1 Caballeronia sp. INML1
GAGGTGGTCGGCAAGCATCGCACCGGAAAGTTAACAGCCCGGCGCTCCGTTTACAACCACTTCTCACCCCATAAACAAAAATGCCGTTCAGCGCTAACTGAACGGCATTAGAGCCGTAGGGCGGTCTTTGCAGGGTAGCGGGATTCATGCGGGCATTCGGTTGCATTCTGGGGATGCGGCGCGTCCGCTGACGATGCGGCCTCGACGCTCTGCATATGCGCGGCGCCACGCGCTAGTGTGCCATTGGTCGCGCCCCGGATCGCGATCGTAATGCGCAAACCAGGAGTGAAACAATCGCCACCGGCACCTCGGTTCGTGCAAATATGGCTGTCATTTTGTCGGCGTATCATCGCGCCACGCAAGAGGGGCGCTCGCGCGGCGCCTCGCATCGAGTCGGCCGCGCGCGCGGGCTCGCGTGCCCACCTGAGGAGAAGGCAGTGGAAGACCGTGACGATCTGGACGGAGCAACGCAAACCACGGCGGGCGGGCTCGTCCGGCTCGCGTCGTTGATTGCGGGGCTCGCGCGCGAGGGCGTGATCGATACCCGCTTCGGCGCCAAGCTTCTGAAGCGCCTCGACAAGGAAGCGCAGCGAGTAGCCGGACCGGGCGCAGCGCCGCTCGACGAAGCGGAGCAGGCGGCGCTTTTCGGCGCGCTCGGCGAAGTCGATCTCGCGTTGCGTCAGTGCGACGCCGCATCGCTCGTCGAGGCGAATGCCCGGCTGCGCGAGTCAGAAGCGACGACGTCGGGAAAGCGTCGCAAAAGCAAAAAGGAGAGCGACGCGTGAGCTTTGCGGCGGGCGGGCGCGAAACCTGCGTCAGAGCCAGCATGTCGCTTTCGTGCCATGCCCATGCCCGTCTCCCTGCATTCCCCTCATTGCTCTCTGTGGACGGACCGTAGTGTCGACGTAGACCGCGATCCGTGGCGCATTCTCGTCGTCGACGACAACGCCTACAGCGCCGAAGCCCTTTCCGCCGCGCTGGAATCGGACGGCTTCGACACCCGCTTCGCACTCTCTGGCGTCGACGCGCTGCACGCGGTCAACGGCTGGGTGCCGCACGTCGTCATTCTCGATATCACGATGCCCGAGCACGACGGCTACGCGACCGCGCGCGTGCTGCGCCGGATCGCCGGTACGCGCGACGCGGTGATCATCGCGTTTACGGCACTGGGCGAGGAATTGGTGCGGCCCGAGGGCGTCCACTCGGGCTTCGACGGGTACTGCCAGAAGGGCAATCCGCCGGCCGAACTGGTTCGTCTGATCGGGCGGCTCGTCCACTGAAATCAAGCCGTTTATCGAACGCTAGTTCGATAATTAAATTGTTTCGTCCCTTGCAAACGACGCGCGATACCAACCTACGGCGCAAGGTCTTCGCTCCCATGTCCCACGGGCATCTGCGCGAGATTCGCACGCTCGTGCGGCCACGCATTGTTGGCCAAGAGCGAAAACTGTATTGAAATTTATGGGGATAAAAAAGCGATAGTAGGGGTATACACTGCATTCCATCGACGTAGCAGACAGTTTCTCGCAAGACCGCTGCGGCGCTTTCTGATTGAACGTCAACCGTCTTTGGAGCACACCATGAAACGCAACCTCATCGCTACCCTCCTGATCGCCGCTTCCGCCACGCTCGCCGCACCCGCTTTCGCAAGCGGCTATGGCCCGGCTCCGTTCTACCGTCCGGCCGTCGGCGCGCCGACGTCGCAACAAGGCCCGAGCGCACAAGCGATCGCCGCTGAAGAAAACGCCAACGGCGTGAACACTACCGCTTTCGGCGGCTCGCGTGACACGCTGGCGCAATCGGGCAACCGTGCGGCGCAATCGAGCAACAACCCGCAATCGGTCTTCTTCGGTCACTAATCGAATCGGCCGGCCCGGCTTATCCGCCGGGCGTATCGGCTGAAGGACTGCTTCGGCGCCCGCCGACGCGGACTCAAAAGGTCCGTGTTGCGCGGGCGCCGATCGTTTTTCAGGCGGCGTGCGCGAGCGCGCCGCGCATCACGTTGGCGAGTTCCGACGCCTCGAACTTCGACACATACGCGTTTGCGCCGACCTTGCGCACATGCTGCTCGTTCGCCGATCCCGACAGCGACGAGTGAATCACCACCGGAATGTGCATCAGCCCCGTTTCCGCCTTGATGCGGCGCGTGAGCGTGAAGCCGTCCATCTCGGGCATCTCCAGATCCGTGAGCACGAGCGCGATGTGATCCGCGACCTCGGTGCCTTCCTTCTGCGCTTTTCTGAGCGCGGCTTCCAGCACGTTCCACGCTTCCTGTCCCGTCTTGGTCATCACGAAGGGCACGCCCATCGCGGTGAGGCTTTGCTCGATGAGCGCCCGCGCGACGCCCGAATCGTCCGCCGCTAGCACGCGCGCGCCCGGTCTGAGCGTGAGCCGCCCGGTATTTTCCTCGGTGATATCGGTTTCCTTCGACGGCAGCACGTCGCGCACGATGCGCTCGACGTCGAGCACCTGCGCGAGCCGCGAGCCGTCGACGTTGCCATCCAGCCGGGCGAAGCTCGTCACGGTCTTGCCGCCCGAGTGCGATTCGGCAGACAGCACCTGATTCCATTCGAGCCGCACGATATCGTCGACTTCCTCGACTGCGAAGCCTTGCGTCGTGCGTGCGAACTCGGTGACGAGCAGGATCTTCAGCCCGTTCTTCGGCCGGCAGCCGGTGATGCGCGCGAGATCGATCACAGGAATGATCTGTCCGCGAATATCCGCGACGCCGAGAATGTCCCCGCTCGATCCGGCCACGGCCGTGATCGTCGGCATCGCGAGAATCTCGCGCACCTTGAACACGTTGATGCCGTAAAGCTCGCGCTGTTCCGAGCCCGGCGCCTCACCGAGCCTGAACAGAAGCAATTCGAACATGTTGCTGCCCGCGAGCCGCACGCGCTGCTCGATATCCTGCTGTGAACTGCTCACCTCGTTCTCCCTCTAAGCGGTGCATCGCGCCGCGTTGCCGTCGTGTATGTGATTAGCGGCATTTGGCGACGAAACTGAAGCGGAAACAGAAGTCGAATCAGGCGGCACGCAGACTGATTCGCGCGGCACGCCGCACCTTCCACGTCGCGTCGTTGATCTATACTTTTTCGAATGGTCGGGTTAATGCCTATGAAGGCATGGCGCGCGAGGCTTTACGCTCACAAAGGCGCAAGACAACCCGTCGCCCAGGCGCAACAACGTTCCCCGCTCATAACGGAGGCGCTCGATGGCAACAGTCGCACAGGTTCTGAATTCGAAACCCGACCAGACGGTCTATACGATTGCCGCAACGGCATCGGTCTTCGATGCGATCAAGATGATGGCCGACAAGCATATCGGCGCGGTGATCGTCACAGAGGGCGATGAAATCGTCGGCATCATGACCGAGCGCGACTATGCGCGCAAAGTCGTCCTGATGGACCGCGCGTCGAAGCAGACGCCCGTGCGCGACATCATGACCTCGCAGGTGCGCTACGTGCGCCCCGATCAGACCACCGACGACTGCATGGCGCTCATGACCGACAAGCGCATGCGCCACTTGCCGGTGATCGATAACGGCAAGCTCGTCGGCATGATCTCCATCGGGGATCTGGTGAAGAACATCATTTCGGAGCAGCAGTTCACCATTCAGCAGCTCGAGTTCTACATTCGCGGCGAGCACACGTAAGCGCGGGCGGTCCGGCTGTAAGCCTTTCGTTATAATCGGCAGGCTCTGCGCGCACGCACGGAGCTTGTTTTGCCGTGCACGTCTCGCGCGGATAACGAAGGAGCGCCGCCCATGACTCCCACCGCCGCATCCGCCGAAAGAGAAAAGACGCTCGCCGCCGACGCGCCGTTCTTCATCGTGATGAACGCGGGCTCGGGCCGCCACCAGGCCGACGCCACACGCACCGTGCTCGAGCGCGAACTCGGCGCGGCGGGGCGGCGCTTCGAATTGCGCGTCGTCGACGATCCGCGCCGCCTCGCGAGCATCGCGCGCGAAGCCGCCGCGGCGGCGTGCGAGCAGGACGGCGTGCTCGTCGGCGCGGGCGGCGACGGCACGCTCTGCACGGTCGCGCACGCGGCGCACGACGCCGGTTGTCCGTTCGCCGTGCTGCCGCGCGGCACGTTCAACTACTTCAGCCGCGACCACGGCATTCCCGCCGACCTCGAACAATCGACGCAACTTCTGCTCGATGCGCGCGCTTATCCGGTGCAGGTCGGCTTTGTCAACGGACGCATGTTTCTCGTCAACGCGAGTCTCGGGCTCTATCCGCGGCTGCTCGAGGATCGCGAAATCTACAAGCGGCAATTCGGCCGAAGCCGACTGGTCGCGCTGTGGTCGGCGCTCCTGACGATGCTGAAGCCGCATCGGCATTTGCGTTTGAATATCGATCACGAAGGCAAGACCACCGAAATTCGCTCGTCGACGCTCTTCGTCGGCAACAACCGGCTGCAGATGGAGCAGATCGGCATGCCGGACGCAGCGCGCGCGCTGGAACAGGGCTTGCTCGTCGCGATTGCGCCGCGCCCAGTGGGACGGCTCATGCATCTGTGGCTGTCGCTGCATGGCGCGGCGGGGCGTCTGTCCGATTCGGATCATGTCGTGAGCTTGACGTTCGAGCGCATCACGGTGACGCATCCGTCGAAGCGGCGCCGGCCGATCAAGATCGCGATGGACGGCGAGATTGCGAAGCTGCAGATGCCGCTGGAGTTCCGCGTCTCCGACAAGCCTCTTTTTCTGCTCAAGCCCGAACCGACGGTGGCCGAAGCGAATCGCTCATGACCTTGCTGTTGCAGATTTCCGATACGCATTTCGGCACCGAGCGGCCTCAGGTCGTCACGGCGCTGCTGCGTCTCGCCGATGCGCTGTCGCCCGATCTGGTCGTGCTGTCGGGCGACATCACGCAGCGCGCCCGCAGGCACCAGTTCGATGCGGCGCGCGCGTTCGTCGATACGCTCGGCGCGACGCCGACGCTCGTCGTCCCCGGCAATCACGACATTCCGCTCTTCGATCCGCTCGCGCGGCTCTGTTATCCGTATGCGAATCATCAGCGCGTGTTCGGCGCCGATCTCGAGCCGAGCTTTCAATCGCCCGAACTGCTCGTGCTCGGCGTGAACACGACGCGCGCCTACCGTCACAAGGACGGCGAGGTGTCGATGCAGCAGATCAGGCGCGTCGCCGCACGTCTCGAGACGGCGAGCGCGGCGCAGTTGCGCATCGTGGTCACGCATCAGCCGGTGGCCGTCACGCGCGCGCAGGACGAAAAAAACCTGCTGCACGGACGCGAGCGCGCGGTGCAGCGCTGGGCGCGCGCGGGCGCGGACCTGATTCTCGGCGGGCATATCCATCTGCCTTACGTGCTGCCGCTGCACGATACCTTCGCGGGTCTTTCGCGCCGCATGTGGGCGGTGCAGGCGGGCACGGCGCTGTCGTGGCGCACGCGCGGCACGATCGACAATTCCGTGAACGTGATTCGCCACGACGCGCGAGCGGGCGACGGCGGCGCGCGCCAAACCACGGTCGAGCGCTGGGATTATTCGGAGACGAGCGAAGCATTCGAGATGATTGCGCGCCACGATCTCGCGCTCGACGGCGCGAAACCCGCGGTCGCTGTCACGCTGCCCGGATGACGAGCTCCGCGAAGCCCGTCGCGGCGTCGTGCTCGCGCGTGTAACGTTCGCCCGGCAGGTTCGCGACGACGATCTCCGCCGTCGTGCGCACGATGCAGCCCGGCGTGACGTGGCCGCCGCACACGCGGCCGTCGGCGTCGGACACGCTCATGTGCAGGTGCGGACCTTGCGCCGATAAAGTCCCGGCGAGCGACAGGATTTCGAAATCGCCATGCAGTTCTGCGGCTTCGTCGCGGCCCGCATAGCGTAAGCGGGCGACGCTCAGGCTGCCGATTCCCTGAAGCACGAAAGCCGCCGAGAGCGCGCGGGTGCGGAATGCGTGGTCGAGCGCGGCGCGCAGGTCGTCGCCGGGGGACAGACGAAGGGTCATCGCGTGCATGAATGAAAGACTCCGGCCGGATCGCACTCAAGACTACACGCTTGCGGATCGTGATGGCATCATGGGCGCGACCCGTCCCGGCTATTTCTCATTCGTGGAGACGCCATGAGTTTCGAACTGAAGATGCTGGCCTGGACGCTCGTGCTCGCGCTGGTGCAGGTATTGCTCCCGGCCGTGGTGCGCAATCGCGAAGTCGGCATCAAATATCAGACTGGCCCGCGCGATGCCGCCACGCCGCCGCCCGGCCGGCTTTCCGGCCGGCTGATGCGCGCACAGTCGAACTTGTTCGAAACGCTGCCGATTTTTGCGGTCGCGGTGCTGATCGTGCACGTGACGGGGCGCGAGAACGCGCTCACGCATTACGGCGCGCTCGCGTACTTCGTCGCGCGCCTCGTCTACGTTCCGCTTTACGCGGCGGGCGTGCCGTTCGTGCGTTCGCTGGTGTGGCTGGTGTCGGTCGTCGGCATCGTGCAGATTCTCGTTCCCATCATCTGACGAGAGGAGTGAAGGGCAATGACCGATCAACCTTCGACCATCGAGATCGAAACCGCGCCGAATCCCGCATTCGCCGTCATCCTGATGCACGGCCTCGGCGCCGACGCCAATGATTTCGTGCCGCTCGTGCCCGAACTGCGTCTGGCCGATGCGCCCGCTGTCCGCTTCGTGTTTCCGAACGCGCCGGAGATCGCCGTCACCGCCAACAACGGCTACGTGATGCGCGCGTGGTATGACATCCTCTCGTTCGAGGGCATCAACCGGCGCGTGGACGAGGCGGGCATCGTGCAATCGGTGGCGCGCGTGCGGGCGCTCATCGAAGAGCAGAACGCGCGGGGCATTCCGAGCGAGCGCATTTTCATCGCGGGCTTCTCGCAGGGCGGCGCGATGACTTATCACGCGGGCCTGACACACCCGGAGAAGCTCGCGGGGCTGATCGTGCTGTCGGGCTACATTGCGTCGGAAGGGCTGATCGATGAATCGCTCTCCGAGGCGAATCGCTCGATTTCCATTTTCGCCGCGCACGGCAGTTTCGACGATGTGCTCAATGTGAGCCTCGGCGAGCAGGCGTGCGAATTTGCGCGCGCGCAGGGTTGCGATGTTGAATGGCATGCTTATCCGATGCCGCATTCTGTTTGCATGGAGGAGGTTGAGGCGCTGCGGGGGTGGTTTGGGGCGCGGTTGGCGGTTTAGGCTTTCGCCGGATCCCGTTTTCGTATTGGTTTATTAGCACTGCCCCTGTGCGGGGCGGCAGTCACTTTCTTTGCTGCTGCAAAGAAAGTAACCAAAGAAAGCAGCTTGCTAGGCCCGCGGTCACACGCAGTTTGGCCATGCTTGCCAGCCCATCGTGGGCTCAGTAGCGAGTGCCCTCATAGGCCCCATCGGGCGTGGATCGCGCACGGTCTGTCGCCTCGCACCGCTTCACTCACTGGCTCAGCACCAAATGGCTCCGGCCCGCTTCGCGGCCGTTGGGTCGATCGGGTCCGCCCGTACGTCCTTGCTTTCATCTCACCGCATGGGTCATTCGCTGGTTTCCCTTGCGGACCCGACGGCAACGCGTAGCGCTGTGCCGGAGCTGTTTCGTGCTGAACCTGTGTCCTTGTAGCACGGAGCGACTGCCGCCCCCGCACGGGGCAATGCTAATCAACCGGCACGAGCATTCTGTACCTCGTCATGCCGTCTCGTTGCAAACGCCACCGATCAACGCGAGCATCCCGCGCCGCAATTCCGCCGGACTGACCGGCTTCGAAAGCACATCCTGCTCACAGGCAAGCGGCACGATACTCGCCGCCGGTTCACCGGTCACGACAAGACACGGACACGGCCGCCCGAGCCGCGCCGCCCCGAGCATCGCCACTTCGCGGGCGGTCTTGGCATCGCGCAGCCGGAAGTCGGTGATGATGAGATCGGGGAACCGCTCGACGTCGCCGAGTATCGACTCGAACTCCTCGAAGCTCCCGGCGGAGTCGTAAAGCACGCCCCATTGCGACAGAAGCGCTTCGGTGGAGGCGCGCACGAGACCATCGTCTTCGACCAGCAACACGTAGCGGCCGTTGAGCTGCGCCGTTTCGTCCGCTTCGGAGCGCGCCGGCGCGCGCGCCGATGGCTTGTCGGGCGACGGCCCGCACAGCGGCATTTCGAGGGAAAAGCGCGAGCCGCGCCCTTCGGTGGACTTCAGTTCGATACGATGCTGGTCGAGCATCGACATCACCGCATTGACGATCGACAGCCCGAGGCCCAGCCCCTTGTCGCGGTCCTGTTCGGGATTATCGACCTGGAAGAACGGCTGGAAGATCGCGTCGAAATAATCCGCCGGAATGCCGATGCCGTTATCCAGCACGTCGATGCGCGCGCGCGTCGCGGAGCGCACCACGCCGACGATCACCGTCGGCTTCGACGATTTGTTCTGGTCCGCATACTTGATGCCGTTCGACACGAGATTCGCGACCGCGCGCCCGAGCCAGTGCGCGTCGCTGCGCACGCAGACCACGTCTTCCTTCGGCAGCCGCAACCTCAGTTCGACGCCCCGGCTCATCGCGAACGGGCGCAACTGCTCGGCGGCCTCCTCGACCGTCTGCCGCACGTCGAACACGTGATAGCGCGGCACGACGCGGCCCGATTCCAGCCGCGACAGATCGAGCACCGCGTTCAGGAGCCGCGCGAGGATCACGGACGAGCGCCCGCATTCGTTGATGAGCCGCTCGGCCTGATCGAATTCCCCATTGCGGATGGCTTCGGCGGCCGCTTGCAGAAACAGATTGAGCGCGTGCATCGGCTGACGCAGGTCGTGCGTCGCGGCGGCGAGGAAGTTGGACTTTTCGCGGCTCGCCGTCTGCGCGGCGATCATCTGCTGCTCGCGCAGCGCGAGCAGCGCGTTGGTCTTGTTCTCCTGATCCTTCTTCGAGACTTCGAGCTCGCGGTTCTTGCGCCCGAGCGACACGTTGGCCGTGCGCAATTCGTCATTGAGCGACGCGAGCGCGCGCTCCGAGCTGTAACGCTCGCGCGACACGCGTTCGGCGTGCGTGCAGACGCCATGCCCCACGACCACGACGTTGAACATATAGAACAGCCCGGCGAAGAAATCCTCGGGGTTGAGCAGATGAATGGTGATCTGCAGGACGACGATCGACGCGAGCGTGATGATGCCGGCCGTCAGCGCGACGCGTGAGCGCAGATAGAAAAAGCTGAACTGGAAGAACAGCGCGAGACACAGCCCGATGAAGTGCTGCGTGTAGTTGTAGGGCGCGGGCGTGATCGCCACCATCGCGAGGATCAGGCACAGCAGGCCGTAGATGCCCGTGAGAATGATGCGCTGCGAGCTCGCGTGCGAGCGGAACGACGGCCGCAGCACCAGCACGCCGACGAAGAACAGCAGCGCGATGCCCGCGAAGCGCAGCGCGAGGATATCGGCGAGGCGCGAATCGAGCGCCTGGTTGCCGCGGGCGAAGCTGAAGTCCCACCAGAGAAAGCATGTCCAGATGGCGAGCGCGAGCAGGGTCGACGCACGCCGGAACGCGCAGAAGCGCTGGCTGTGGTCTTCCAGAAACTGCGCCTCCAGCACGGGGTCGGTAAACGGCGCCGGAATCGAAAGATTGCGTACCAGGCTCGCGCCGGCCTCACGGGCTGCCGCGAGAAGAATTCCTGGATTGCGCACGCCGGCGGCGCGTTGGGGGACGGCCATCTTCATGCTCGCTCACGGAATCGGGATATCTACTTTAGGCCAATGCGGTCATACAAATACGCCTTTTTTTAGCAATCAGCCGATAAAGCCGGAAAATATTGCGTCTTTTTGAGGCGTGTTCTGGCGAAGGGGGAGGAGGAGGAGAGATGGGCAGCGTCGGTCTCGAGAGCCGATCGGCGAGCGTCCGATTCTCGCCCGCCGATTCGAAGGACAGCCACATCAAATGCCCCCCGCACGATGACGAGGGCGGGACTTCGGATAGCCGCTCAGCTTTTTGGCTTGGCCTTGGTCGTGCGCTTCGTGACCTGCATTTCCTTCGTGCCTGCGGCCTTCGCGGGCGATGCCTTGCTGCCGGCCGTTTTCTTGCGGCTCGACATTTCAGTTTCAGCGGGTTGGCTCGCTTGAGCCTTGCGTGGGGATGGCATGCTGACCTCCTTCAGTGTGTGTCCATATCGACACATTGATAACCATAGGATGCGGTCAGCCGGTATTCAAGACCCGGCGGGGCTTGCGCGTGACGTACCGGCCAAAAAAAGCTTCTGAGGACGAAGCATTTCGATGCGATGCGCGGCGCGTCCCGTGCTCAACGGATGAGCTTCAACCCCGCGGGCAACGTTTCGCCGAAGACGCGCCCTTCGTCCGCGCGATCGAGTTCGACGGTCTCGCGGACCATCGAGACCCACGCCTGCGCCGCGCCCATCGCTTCGAGGCGTTGCACGACGGCCGCGCGCGCTTCGTCTGGCAGGTCGCGCGAGCGGTCGCCGGTCATGCGGGCGATCTGCACGGCGGCGAACGCGGCGGGGTCGATCTTCTTCCAGTCGAGCGCGAGGATGGCGTCGAGCCAGGCGACGGCGACATCCGGCGGCACGACGCCGTGCGCGCTGCCATAGAAGGGCGCGCGCGCACCGATGCGGCCGACCGCCCACCAGCTCTGCACGTTCTCCGAAGGCTTTTTCAGGCGCGTGAGCAGCCACTCGCCGACCTCGATCTTGCGCTCGACGGGCACGCGTTCGAGCGATGCCGCGAGCCGCACCATGTCTTCGTAGCCCGCGCGCGCCGCACCCGCAGCCTTGCGATAACGGCTCGTGCCGGGCGGCTGAAGCACGAAGGCCATGTCGTCCAGAAGCCTCAACTGCGCCGCTTCGGGAAGTCCGCCGGCGGTGCGGCGCCAGAGCGTCCACCATTCGGACCAGATCTGGCTTTCGTTGCTGTACTGGATGCCCTGATCGAAGAGCGTCCACAGTTGCTCGACGCGCCACTCGTCGAGCGGGTGCCCGAAGCCCGGACGCATGCAGTAGCCCGTGAGATTGAGCCACAGGCGCTCGTGATCGGCGCTGCGGCGGCGCTTCTTCGCGCGCTCGAACAAAGCGCCGAAGAGCTCGCGCAGGAGCGCGATGTCCCAGGTGTCGCGCGCGCCGAGCGTCTGTTCGAGTTGCGCGCGCAGGCGCTTGACTTCCTTCGGGCCGACGTCGTGCGACTTCGCGCCGAACGTGCGGTCGATCAGCTCGATGGCCTTCGGCAGCGCCGGATGGGGTTCGCTCGCGGCGTCATCGGTCTGCGGCGCTTCGCGGCGCAGCTGAAATTCGAGCAGCCAGCGTTTCGCGGGATCGTCGACGGCGGTGCAGTGCATCTCCAGCGTGCCGACTTCCGTGAGCGATGTCGTCAGCTGGACCGGCGTTTCGCGCGCCCGGCCGTCGTTCGCGGCGCGCGGGTCGACGACCGTCGCGATCGGCGGCAGGCGCACGAAATCGCCCGATGCGGCCGCGAGGTCCGCGAGTTCACCCGCCGTGTACGCCGTCTCCGCCACCGACGACGCCAGGTGAAAGCGCACCGGCGCGCCGAGCGTGAGCGCGAAGGTCCGGCCGGCGAGATGGATCGGCTGGCCTTCTTCCGTGCCGCGCGGCAGGACGCAGACGCCGCGCATCGCGTTGGCGTCGTCTTCGAGCAGCAGGAAGA
This sequence comes from Caballeronia sp. INML1, assembly GCF_023631085.1. Lineage (NCBI taxonomy): Bacteria > Pseudomonadati > Pseudomonadota > Betaproteobacteria > Burkholderiales > Burkholderiaceae > Caballeronia > Caballeronia sp. INML1. The sequence goes on from NZ_JALQDT010000051.1 coordinate 11,613, forward strand.
AACTGCGCGCCGAGCCGCCGCCGATCTTCGGCGCATGACCCCCGCGCGCGAGCGCATAAGCGACCGCGCCACGCGCGACCGCGACATCGGGATCGTGGTTCGCGAGCACGTTGACCGGTTCGCCGCGCCAGCCGGAAAGCGTATCGGCGATGCGGCGCGCGAGCGGACCGGCCCGAAACACGCCTCCGTTCAGCAGCAAGGTATCGGGAACGGCGAGCGTTTCGGCGGGGACGCCGAGCGCCTTGCGCGCCTCGCCCGCGTGCTGGCCGAGAAAGGCCGCGATATGCCGCGTGATGGCCGGATCGCTCGCATACGGCAACCCGAACTCGACGATGCCGCCGCGTGAGCGGCCGGGACGATCGTCCACGGACACCTTCGGAAAAAAGCCTTCGACGATGATCTGCTCGATCTCGTCGCGCGTGATATCCGTCGAACGCGCGCCGCCGATGAGTTTCGCGCCCGCGCCGAGCAGCGTGATCGACGCGGAATCAGGCGCTTCGTCGCCGAGCAACTGCTCCTTCGCGGCGCGGCAGCGTTCGACGAGTTGCGAGAGACGCGCGGCGGACAGGCGCGCGTCGCTGCCCGCGAGACGCCGCTCGGCGAGATGCGCGAGGGCGAGATCCATGTTGTCGCCGCCGAGCATCAGATGGTTGCCCACGCCGATGCGCGTGAGCACCGGCTCGCCGTTTTCCATCGCGACCTGAATGAGCGTGAGGTCGGTCGTGCCGCCGCCGACATCCACGATCATCACGAGCCGCGTGGCGGCGAGTTCGCCGGCGAGCGTCTCGCGATGATGAAACAGCCAGTCGTAGAACGCCGCCTGCGGCTCTTCCAGCAGCCGCAGCGTCTCCAATCCCGCCATGCGCGCCGCTTCGAGCGTGAGGGCGCGCGCGCCTTCATCGAACGAGGCGGGCACCGTCAGCACGACGTCTTGCGCGTCGAGCGGCGCATCCGGAAAGCGCTCGTTCCACGCCGCATGCACGTGCGCCAGATAGCTCGCGCTTGCAATGACGGGCGAGATTTTTTCGACGTCGTCGCCCGCGCCCCACGGGAGAATCGGCGCGAGGCGGTCGACCGCTGCGTGGGACAACCAGCTCTTCGCGCTCGACACGAGCCGTCCGGGCACCTGCGCGCCGAGCGTCCTCGCGAATCTGCCGATCACGGCGGGCGCTTCCATCTCGCCCCACGGCAGTTGCAGATCCTCGGACTTGAGCTCGCCCGGCGCATAGTGATAGCGCAATGACGGCAGAAGCGGTTGCGCGGCCACTTCGCCGGGACCGACGAGCTGCTCGATCTCGAACACGCGGATATCGTTCGATCCGGCCGGCGCATAGGCGACGACGGTATTGCTCGTGCCCAGATCGATGCCGACGCTGTACCGCGCGCCCGAGGCCTTTTTCTTGCGCGGGGACACTTACAGGCCCATGCCCTGATCCGCGCGCATGTCGCCACTCAGGCCGCCGCGCACATCGAACTCGACCTTCCAGCGCTCGGACGAACCGCGCGGAATCGCTTCGAGTTCGAGCGTGCCCGCTTCGGTCACGCGCGCATGCAGCTTGACCGGCACGACTTCGCCGGGCGTGCGGCCTTCGGGCGGCAACGACGCCTCGATCTCCTCGAGCTCCTGCAACTCGTCCGGTTGCCAGTATTCGAGCAGCGTGCCGACCTGATCCTGCCGGCGGACCGACGAGCCGAAAAAGCGGAAATGCACCGGCTCTCCGACGACGAGCCCGAACTCCTGCGCGGGCAACTCGGCGTCGGTGCCTTCCTCCATGCCGAACGGCGCGACACACAGCGCCTGCACGGGCGGCTCCAGCCCGGGCACGGCCGGCATCGCCGATTCGACCGCGACGTAGTACGCGCGCGCCGTGCCGCCACGGATGCGCACGCCCTTGCCGCGCCGCACGTAGCCGTAATAGGCCGCGCCGCGCGCGACCGCGAGATCGAGGTCCGCGCCTTCGAGCAGACGCGCGGGCGGCGCGCTTTCGGCGGCGAGCCAGGCATTGAGCGTCGTCATCACGCGCTCGACGAGCAGCGGCGACTTGAACACGCCGCCGTTGAAGAGCACGACGCTCGGATGCAGCAGCGTCGCGCCTTGCGGTGCCTGATGCCGGAGGCCTTCGACTTCGGCCAGCGCGTTGACCTGACGGCCGAGGAACGCGGCGAGATGGCGCGTGACGGCGGCGTCCTGCGCGTAAGGCAGACCGAGTTGCGTGAGACCGACGCGCGCGCGCGACACGGGCCGCGCGGATGCGTCGACTTGCGGGAAAAAGCCTTCGAGCAGGATCTGCGTGAGTTCCGCGCGCGTGAGTTCGGTGCGCAGCGATCCGCCGATCAGCTTCGAGCCGCGGCTCGGCACGACGAGCGGCACAGCTTCGACCGTCGGATCGGAAAGCAGCGTTTCCTTCGCCGAGCGGCATGCGTAGGTGAGGGCGCGCAACTGCCACGGATCGGGCTGCGTGCCGAGCGCTGCGAGCTTGCGCGCGACCGTGTGCGCGAGCGCGAGGTCCATGTTGTCGCCGCCGAGCAGGATATGTTCGCCGACCGCGACGCGATGCAGTTCGAGATTCCCTTCGCGCTCGACGACTGCGATCAGCGAGAGGTCGGTCGTGCCGCCGCCGACATCGACGACGAGAATCACATCGCCCACCTTGACCTGCTTGCGCCAGCCGCCGGCCGACTTCTGGATCCAGCTATAGAGCGCGGCTTGCGGCTCTTCGAGCAGCGTCATGCGCGAATAGCCGGCGGCCGCGGCGGCTTCGGCGGTGAGTTCGCGGGCGGCGGGATCGAAGGACGCGGGAATTGTCACGGTGACGTCCTGCCGGTCGAACGGCGCGTCCGGATGCGCGTGATTCCACGCCTCGCGCAAGTGCGTCAGATAGCGCACCGAGCTTTCCATCGGCGATACGCGCTCGACTTCCTCGGGTGCATCGGACGGCAGGATAGCCGCGCGGCGATCGACGCCCGGATGGCACAGCCAGCTTTTCGCGCTGGAGACGAGGCGGATCGGCGTGCCCGCGCCGCGGCTCCTCGCCAGTTCGCCGACGATGAACGTGCGCTCCTGCGTCCACGGCAGCGTGAGATCGCCGGGCGCGAGCTCGTTTTCGTGCGGCAGATAGAGGAAAGAGGGCAGCAGATCGCGCTCTTCGGCGGCGCCGGGCGCGGTCAGTTGCGAGATCGGCAGCACGCCCTGCGCGGTTTTCTCGCCGTCGCTCGCGCTCATGTCTACATAGGAGAGCGCGCAATGCGTCGTGCCGAGATCGACGCCGATCGAATAGCGCGCCTGATTCTCGTTGCTGTCGATATCGCTCACAGTTCCACCTCCGCCGGCGCGACGATGCTTGCATCATGGGAGGGCGCGAGCTTCGGCAGGCGCGTGTCTTCGACCTTCCAGCCGCGATGGCTCACCTGGCCGTTGAATGGCGCCTTGCCGACGACATTGCCGGTCAGACGCACCGCGGCCGCATCGAACCCTTCCTGCAGCGTGACGCGGCTGCCTTCGGCTTCGGTGCGCACGGGCTTGATCGTGAAGTGCTCGCGCAGCACCGCGCGGCAGCCGTCGTGCACGAGGCGGGCGGCCGCGCCGATATCGGCGTCGCTGTAATTGACGATGTCCTCTTCGACGAAATCGATGAAACGCGCATCGCGTTGCAAAAGGCCGAGCAACTGAAGCGCGGCGACCGGGCTTGCTTCCTTCAGCACGGACGGCGCGGGCTGCGCGGGTGCGGGCGCCGGCGCGGCGGCCACGGGCGCGGCGGCGGGCCTGGGCGCTTCGGCTGCGAAATCGGGCGCTTCGGGCGCTTCGGGCGCTTCGCGCAGGCGCTGCACGCGGCCCGCGAACGCTGCATTGCCCAGAATGCCGAAGAAGGCGCCGAAGGCAATGCCTATCCTGCCGAAAAAGCCTGGATTCATGTCGGTCATGTGATGCTCCTGTAGGCCGCGCGAGGACGACCCTATCCTCGGGCGGCGCGGGTGGCCGGTGTTCGGTGCCGTATCGGCGGGGGTGATGCCGGGATGCTGCCGGTGCGCGCGGCCCTCGGGCCGCGTCGTCCGCGAAAGCGCGGCAAAGCATGAAAAGCGCTTCGGCGTTTATACCGTATCCCGGTATTTTCCATGATGTCGCGCGTCGGCCGGAAAAAAGCGCGGGCGAGGCGCGCGGCGGCGGGCCTCATTCTCGCGATTTGCGCGGTCAAGTCAAGGCGCGGCGCGGGTTTCCGGCGTTTCGGGCGTTTCGGGCGCGATTCAGGCCTTGTAGCCGATCTTGCGCAGCAGGTCCTTGCGCCACTGGACGTCTTCGGCCGTCTCGACGCCGAGGGGCGGCAGCCCATCCACGACGCCGACGATTCCGCGTCCCTGATCCGTCTGAGCGACGAGCACCTGCGTCGGATTGGCGGTCGCGCAGAAGATGCGGCAGACCTCCGGCACGGTCTTCACCGTATTGAGCACGTTGACGGGAAAGAAGCCGTCGCCGAGCACGATGATGAAGCTGTGTCCCGCGCCGATGGTCTGTGCATTGCGCGCGGCCAGCTCGACGAGCTTTTCGTCCGTACCCGACGTGCGCACGAGCCGCTTGCCCGACGCCTCGCAGAACGCGAGCCCGAAGCGAATGCCCGGCACCGCGCCGACGAGCGCCTCGTGCAGATCCTCGACCGTCTTGATGAAATGAGACTGGCCGAGGATGAAGTTGGTGTCCTCGGGCTTGTCGATGGCAATGGCGAGCAGTTCCATGGCGGATCTCCGTTGCGCGCTGGAAATTCCATGGTAGGCGCTTTTCACGCGCGCATTTCGAACCCCGCGAGATACCCCGCCGCGTCGCCGCCGTCCCAAACCCGGCGATCGCAGAGGGTGGCCGCGCGCCGCTCCTCGGGCAGCGCAATCCCCGACGCCCGCGCCGCGTCGCGATAAAGCGCGGTCTGATTGACGCTCGCCGCGACGGCTGCGTCGTCGATATCGGCATCGAGCATGCCCCAGCGCCGATACTGCGTGATGAACCACAGCCCGTCCGATACGCGCGGATAGTTGACCGCGCCGCCATCGAAGAATCGCACCGGCAGCGCGCGCGCATCGCCGCCGTCCGTGGCGACGAGGCGCGGCTCGATCAGCGCGCGCGGCACGCCGAGCAGTTCAGCCGACGCCAGCGCCTGCGCGATCTCCTTACGATGGTCGCTCGAATCGAGCCATGCGCAGGCGTCGAGCATCGTGCGCACGAGCGCGCGCGCCGTCGCCGGGTAGAGCGCCGCGAAATCGCGCCGGCAGGCGAGCACCTTCTCCGGATGATCCGGCCAGATCTCGCTCGTGTACGCGACCGTTTTGCCCGCATTGCGCGCCTCGGCCACCGCGTGCCACGGCTCACCCGCACAGAAGCCGTCGAGCGCGCCTTCGACGAGCGCATCGGCCATGCGCGGCGGCGGAATCACGACGCTCTGGACATCGCGCAAGGGATGCACGCCGTGCGCCGCGAGCCAGTAGTAAAGCCACATCGCGTGCGTGCCGGTCGGAAACGTCTGCGCGATGACGGGCCGCCGCCCGAGCGAGGCCAGCGCGTCCTTCACGCTCGCGCCGTGCTCGATCGCATCGGCGAGCGGACGCGACAGCGTGATCGCCTGGCCGTTGCGGTTGAGGACCATCAGCACCGCCATGTCCGCCCGCGGCCCGCCGATGCCCAGTTGCACGCCGTACACGAGTCCATAGAGCGCATGTGCGGCGTCGATTTCGCCGGATAGCAGCTTGTCGCGCACGGCGGCCCACGAAGGCTGACGGCACAACTCGATCTTGATGCCGTGCCGCGCGCCGAGTTCGCGCAATGCCGCGACGGCGAGCGGCGCGGCATCGGAAAGGGCGACGAAGCCGAGCCGCAGATGCGTGCGTTCGGGCGCGGGAGAAGTCGTGTCGGGGGAGTTCATAGGTGTCGGTGGCGCTAGAACAGGTCGGACAGCGCGAGCAGTTGACGCGCGATCTCCGCGACCTTCACGCCCTGATCCATCGCGCGCTTGCGAAGTGCCGCATAGGCATCGTGTTCGGACATGCCGCGCTTGTCCATCAACAGACGTTTCGCGCGGTCGATGACCTTGCGCTGCTCCAGTTCATCCTCGACTTTGGCGAGACGCTGGCGCAATTGCGCTTCATGCGCGAAGCGCGCGAGTGCGACGTCGATGATCGGTGCGAGCCGCGCGGGCGCGAGCCCTTCGACGGAATACGCGGTGACGCCCGCGCCGACCGCCGCACGAATGAATTGCTGGTCCGCGTCGTTGCTGAACATCAGCACGGGGCGCGGCGCGGCCTTGTTCATCACGGCGAGCTGTTCGAGCGTATCGCGCGAGGGCGATTCGGTGTCGATGATGACGACATCGGGCTTCTGACTCTCGACGGCCTTGTGCAAGGCCGACGGCGCGGCGACTTCGGCGAGCATGTCATAGCCCATGCGGGCGAGTTGCTCGCGCAAATCGCCGATGGGCTTGTCGGTGTCGGTGACGAGAAGAACGCGAAGCATGCGGGACGCGGAGGAGGTCATGCGAAGAACGGCAAAAGCGGCTCATATGACTTTAGCGCGCCGCCTGCCGTTTGAGAACCCGCTTCAGGCTGCATGGGCCAGGCCGTTCGCGCTCGCGGCGTGCGTCGTGAATTCAGCCGCTTCTCCAATCGCACCGCCGATGAGGATCACCGCGGGACTGCCGAGACCGGCCGCCGAGGCTTCTTCTGCGAGACGGCCGAGCGTCGTGACGAGACGCCTTTCCTTCGACGATCCCGCGTTCTGCACGACGGCCGCGGGCGTATTCGAAGGAAGCGCTTCCATCAACGATGCCGTGATGCTCGCGATGCGGCTCATGCCCATATAGATCGCGAGTGTGGTGCCGGTGGCGGCGAGGGCGGCCCAATCCGGCTGACTGTGATCCTGCATGTGCGCGGTGACGAAGGTCACGCCCTGGCAATGATCGCGATGCGTGAGCGAGATGCCGAGTCCCGCCGCCGCCGCGAAGCCCGACGACACACCGTTGACGATATCGACCGGAATATGCGCTTCACGCAGCGCCGCGATCTCCTCGCCGGCGCGGCCGAAGAGCAAAGCGTCGCCGCCCTTCACGCGCACCACATGCAATCCCTTCCTCGCATAGCGCTGCATGAGGCGCTGAATGAACGCTTGCGGCGTCGACTTGCAGCCGCCGCGCTTGCCGACGCGAATCACGCGCGCATGCGGCGCGAGCGTGACGATGTCCGCGTTGGCCAGATCGTCGACGAGCAGGATGTCGGCGGCGGCGAGCGCCTTCGCGGCGCGCAGGGTCAGCAGGTCGAGATCGCCGGGACCTGCGCTTAACAGAGTGACTTTGCCTTGGATGGTGCTCATCGTTGCTTACCTGTCTGCGTACGTGCGTATGTGCGTATGTGGGGCGCATCGGCGCGGCAAACGCCAATAGCGTCCGCTCGTGTCGCTGCACGATGGGGACGCCTTTGTCCTTGCTCTTTTGCTTCGAGATGCCGCGAGCGCCGTTGCCCGCAGTGGTTTTCTCGATGCAATAAGCGGGCCATTGCGCGAAACAAGGACTGGGTCGCGCTCGCCGCACTGTGCTTGTGCGCGCTCGACACACGCGGCACCGCTTCGGCGCGAATGTGCTTCGTTCCAGTGACTGAACGGACGAACCGGTTGGTACAAAATCCGGCGCGAAGAACGAGGTCGATGTTCGCGCGTTCGCACGTCATCAGTGCTGCGTCGCACCATCGCTGTGCCCGCCTGCATCGAAACGCGCCGTGAAGCGCGTGCGCCCCGGCAGTGCATGCGTTGCGCAAAGCCGTATGCAGCAAGCCTCTTCGGCCGATGCGTCGCGCATGGCATAGCCCTTGCCTTATGTCTTGCCATCGGATCAACGGCGATCCGTCCTGAATACAGCGCCCGACAGGTGAAGAACGTGCGGGCATCGGACAACGGCGTCCCCCGCATCGGCTTCCCGGTCGATGCGCGGGACGCCTTTCTTTTTTTGCGGAAAGACGATGGACAAAGCCACCCGGATCGATCTCTTCAGCATGCGCAGCGCGCCGATGCGCGCCTTCCATCTCACGTGGATGGCCTTCTTCGTGTGCTTTTTCGCGTGGTTCGCCTGCGCGCCGCTGATGCCGCTCATCAAGCGCGAGTACGGCCTCACGGCGGATCAGGTCGCGAACATCAACATCGCGGCCGTGGCCGTGACGATTCTGGTGCGCCTCGTCGTCGGGCCGATGTGCGATCGCTTCGGGCCGCGCAAGGTGTATAGCGCGCTGCTGCTCGCGGGTGCGGTGCCGGTGCTCGGCGCGGCGCTGTCCACGGGCTACGACAGCTTCCTGTGGTGCCGTCTTGCGATCGGCGCAATCGGCGCGAGCTTCGTCATCACGCAGTACCACACGTCGGTGATGTTCGCGCCGAACGTCGTCGGCACCGCGAACGCGACCACGGCAGGCTGGGGCAATGCGGGTGCGGGCGCGGCACAGGCGGTCATTCCGCTCTTCGTCGCGGCCGCTATCGCGCTCGGTACGGGTGAAGCATCGGCATGGCGCGTCGCGCTGATCGTGCCGGGCATCGCGATGCCGGTGATGGCCTTCTTCTACTGGCGCTACACGCAGGACTGTCCGCAAGGCGATTTCGCGACGCTGCGCCGTGCGGGCATCGCCATCGACGGCGGCAAGAAGGGCGGCTGGCAGAGCTTCCTCGCCGCCTGCTCGAACTATCGCGTGTGGATGTTGTTCGTGACCTATGGTGCGTGCTTCGGCGTGGAAGTGTTCATCCACAACATGGCGGCGGTGTATTACGTCGATCGCTTCAATCTCACGCTCGGTCAGGCGGGCATGGCGGCGGGCAGCTTCGGCCTGCTCGCGCTCTTCGCCCGCGCGCTCGGCGGCTGGCTCTCCGATAAAGCCGCAGCAAAGAAAGGCCTCGATATCCGCGCGACGCTGCTCTTCGCATTGATCGCGGGCGAAGGCCTCGGTCTCTATGCATTCGCGCATGCGCCGAGCGTCGTGCTCGCGGTCGTTTCGATGCTCGCGTTCGGTCTCTTCACGCACATGGCGTGCGGTGCGACTTACGCGCTCGTGCCCTTCATCGACCGAAAGGCACTCGGCGGCGTGGCCGGCGTCATCGGCGCGGGCGGTAACGTCGGCGCCGTCGCGGCGGGCTTCCTGATGAAGGGGCTCGGCAACGCGCAGGCGACGCTCTCGATGCTCGGCGTGGTCGTCGCGGGCACGGCGTTGTGCGCGCTCGCGGTGCGTTTCTCTCCCGAACACAAGGCACGCGAAGCGGCACTGCGCGAAAGCGCCCTCGCAGCCAACAACGTCATTGCCAACTGAGAGGGCCCGTCATGAAAATCGTCGTCATCGGCCACGGCATGGTCGGCCACAAGTTCCTCGAATGTCTCGCCGATAGCGGCAATGACGCGCTGCACGTGACGGTGCTGTGCGAAGAGCCGCGCGCCGCGTATGACCGCGTGCATCTGACCGAATTTTTCTCGGGCAGGAGCGCGGCTGATCTGTCGCTCGTCGAAGCGGGCTTTTTCGAGCGTTCGGGCTATGCGCTGAAATTGAACGCGCGCGCGGTCGCCATCGATCGCGCGGCGCGCACGGTCACGGCTTCGACCGGCGAAGTGCTGCCGTACGACAAGCTCGTGCTCGCGACCGGCTCATACCCGTTCGTGCCGCCGGTCGAGGGCAAGGACCGCGACGGCTGCTTCGTGTATCGCACGATCGAGGACCTCGAAGCGATGCAGTCGTTCGGCGCGCGCTCGAAGACGGGCACGGTGGTCGGCGGCGGCCTGCTCGGTCTCGAAGCAGCGAAGGCGCTGCGCGACATGGGGCTCGAAACGCACGTGATCGAGTTCGCGCCGCGTTTGATGGCGGTGCAAGTCGACGATGGCGGCGGTCGCGTATTGCGCGCGAAGATCGAGGAGCTCGGCGTCACGGTGCATACGGGCAAGAACACGCTCGCGATCGTCGATGGCGCAGGCGCGGTGAACCGCATGAATTTCGCCGATGACACGCATCTCGACACCGACATGATCGTGTTCTCCGCGGGCATTCGTCCGCGTGACGACATCGCCCGCGCCGCGGGTCTCACGATCGGCCCGCGTGGCGGCATCGTGATCGACGACACCTGCCGCACGAGCGATGCCGATATCTTCGCCATCGGCGAATGCGCGTTGTGGAAAGGCCAGTTGTTCGGCCTCGTCGCGCCCGGGTACGACATGGCGCGCATCGTCGCGAAGCAGATCATCGGCGAGGACGCGGCGTTCGCGGGCGCGGACATGAGCACGAAGCTCAAGCTGATGGGCGTGGATGTGGCGAGCATCGGCGATGCGCACGGCAAGACGGCCGGCTGCCGCACGTATCAGTACAGCGACGAGCGCAAGCAGGTCTACAAGAAGATCGTCGTGTCCGAATGCGGCAAGTTTCTTCTGGGCGGCGTGATGGTCGGCGATGCGGCCGAATACGGCACGCTCCTGCAGATGATGCTGAACAAGATCGAGCTGCCCGAAGCGCCCGAGTTCCTGATCCTCCCGCAAAGCGATGGTAAGGCGAAGCCCGCGCTCGGCGTCGAAGCATTGCCCGATGGCGCGCAGATCTGTTCATGCAACAACGTGAGCAAGGCGGAAATCTGCGCGGCGGTCTGCGCCGGCGCGACGAGCATCGGCGCGATCAAGTCGTCGTGCAAGGCGGGCGCGTCGTGCGGCGGCTGCGTGCCGCTCGTCACGCAGGTAATGAAGTCGGAGATGAAGCGGCAAGGTCTCGCGGTGAACAATCATCTCTGCGAGCACTTTCCGTATTCGCGTCAGGAGCTGTATCACATCGCGCGCGTGGAAGGGCATCGCACGTTCGGCGCGCTGCTCGCGAAACATGGCAAGGGGCGCGGCTGCGATATCTGCAAGCCGGCGGTCGCGAGCATTCTCGCATCGTGCTGGAACGAGTTCGTGCTGAAGAAGGAGCACGCGAGCCTGCAGGACTCGAACGATTACTACCTCGCGAATATTCAACGCGACGGCACGTATAGCGTCGTGCCCCGCATGCCGGGCGGCGAAGTGACGCCCGATGGCCTGATCGCGGTCGGGCAGGTCGCGAAGAAGTACGGCCTTTATACGAAGATCACCGGCGGCCAGCGTGTGGACATGTTCGGCGCGCGTGTCGAGCAGTTGCCGTTCATCTGGGAAGAGCTGATCGCGGCGGGCTTCGAATCGGGTCATGCCTATGGCAAGGCGCTGCGCACGGTGAAGTCGTGCGTCGGCTCGACGTGGTGCCGCTATGGCGTCGGCGATTCGGTCGGTCTCGCGATCGAACTGGAGAACCGGTACAAGGGCCTGCGCACGCCGCACAAGATCAAGTTCGGCGTATCGGGCTGCACGCGCGAATGCGCCGAGGCGCAAGGCAAGGACGTCGGCGTCATCGCGACGGAAAAGGGCTGGAACCTCTACGTCTGTGGCAACGGCGGCATGAAGCCGCGCCACGCCGAACTCATTGCGTCCGATCTCGATCACGACACGCTCGTACGCTATATCGACCGCTTCCTGATGTTCTACGTGCGCACGGCCGATCGCCTGCAGCGCACGAGCGTGTGGCGCGACAACCTCGAAGGCGGCCTCGATTATCTGATCGACGTGGTCATCAACGACAAGCTGTCCATCGCCGCCGAACTCGAAGCGGAGATGCAACTCGTCGTCGATACGTACGAGGACGAGTGGAAGAAGGCCGTCACGGACCCGCATACACGTAAGCGCTTCCGTCACTTCGTCAACAGCGAACAGGGCGATGCGAACGTGACCTTCGTGGAAGAGCGCGGCCAGATTCGCCCCGCGACGCTCGAAGAGCGCAAGTCGAAGCTCGCTGACATTGCTGTCGTAGTCGAAACCGCCTGAACCCTGGAGAAATGATCATGAACGACCGTATCGAACAGGACTGGACCGCCGTGTGTGAACTCGACGACATCGTGCCGGATACCGGCGTCTGCGCGCTCGTGAAGGGCACGCAGGTCGCGGTGTTCCATCTCGCGGGCGAGGACGCGGCCGTCTACGCGATCGACAACTACGATCCGCATTCGCAAGCCGCGGTGCTGTCGCGGGGCATCGTGGGGAGTCTGGGCGAGCGCATCGTCGTCGCATCGCCGATCTACAAGCAGCACTTCGATCTGCGCACCGGCGAATGCCTCGAAGCGCCGGAGCTATCGGTCAGCGCGTATCGCGTGAAGGTCGCGGGCGGCAAGGTGTGGGTCGCGGCATGAAGACCGAATATGCGGTTGCGGGCATGGCGTCGTTGCGCGATACCGCGTCGCGCCAGCGGCTCGTCGTCATCGGCAACGGCATGGCGGGCATGCGCACGGTCGAGGAACTGCTGAAGATCGCGCCCGGGCTGTACGACATCACCGTGTTCGGCGCCGAGCCGTACGGCAATTACAACCGCATTCTGTTGTCGCCGATGCTCGCGGGCGAAAAGACTGTCGATGACATCATCCTCAACACGCGCGAGTGGTACGACGCGAACGGCATCACGCTGCATGCGGGCGATGCGGTCATCGGCATCGATCGGGCGCGGCGCATCGTGCGTTCGCAGAAGGGCGTCGAGGCGCGTTACGACCGCTTGCTGATTGCGACCGGATCGAAGCCTTTCATCATTCCGGTGCCCGGATGCGATCTTCCCGGCGTGATCGCGTTTCGTGACATACACGATGTCGAAACGATGCTGGATGCGGCGCGCGATCATCGTCATGCGGTGGTCATCGGCGGCGGCTTGCTCGGGCTCGAAGCGGCGAACGGTTTGCAACGGCGAGGCATGACCGTGACGGTCGTGCATGCGGGCGAAAGCCTGATGGATCGTCAGCTCGATGCAAGCGCGTCCGCGTTGCTCAGGCGTTCTCTCGAAGCAAAAGGCCTGCGCTTCGTGATGGCCGCTCAGACCACCGAAATCATCGGTGAAAGCCGCGTGCGCGCCGTGCGTTTCGCGGACGGCACGCAGATCGACGCGGACCTCGTCGTGATGACGGCAGGCGTGCGGCCCAACATCGCGCTCGCGCAAGAGGCCGGACTGCATTGCGAGCGTGCGATCGTCGTGGACGACACGCTGCAGACTTTCGACCCGCGCGTGTACGCAGTGGGCGAATGCGTGCAGCATCGCTCGGCGACCTTCGGTCTCGTCGCGCCGATCTGGGATCAGGCGCGCGTGGCGGGCGCGCATCTCGCGGGCGCGGGGCATCGCCGCTATGTGCAGCGCGCGACCGCGACCAAGCTGAAGGTGACGGGCGTCGATCTGTACTCGGCCGGCGATTTCATCGGCGGCGACGACAGCGAGGATCTCGTGCTGCGCGATCCCCGGCGCGGCGTCTACAAGCGTCTCGTGTTGAACGCGGGACGTCTGATCGGCGCGGTGCTGTATGGCGACGTGAAGGACGGCGGCTGGTACTTCGATCTGATTCAGAACCGCACGGACGTATCGCATCTGCGCGGCAGGCTTCTCTTCGGCAAGACCCTTTGCGAAGCGGGCGCATCAGCATAAGCAGGAGAGACCTTGAGCGTGACCAAGCCCATCATCCCGATTCAATCGGCCTCCGTCAAAACCACGTGCCCGTATTGCGGCGTCGGCTGCGGTGTGGAGGCGTCGCCGAAGAGCGCGACCGAAGTAACGATCGCGGGCGACGAAGCGCATCCGTCGAACTTCGGCCGTCTGTGCGTGAAGGGCTCGGCGCTCGGCGACACGATCGGACTCGAAGGGCGCCTGCTCAGCCCGAAGCTGCGCGGCCGGCATACCGGATCGCTCTCCGAGGTGTCGTGGGACGACGCGCTCGGCACGGTTGCGAGCGGCTTTGCGCGCATCATCGAACAGCATGGTCCGGATGCGGTCGCGTTCTATGTATCGGGCCAGTTGCTCACCGAGGATTACTACGTCGCCAACAAGCTGATGAAGGGCTATATCGGCAGCGCGAACATCGACACGAATTCGCGGCTGTGCATGTCGTCGTCGGTAGCGGGGCACAAGCGTGCATTCGGCGAAGACCTCGTGCCCCTGAACTACGAGGACCTCGAACTCGCGGACCTCGTCGTGCTGGTCGGCTCGAACACGGCATGGTGCCATCCGATTCTCTTTCAGCGCATCGTGAAGATGAAGGAGAAACGGCCGGAGATGAAGATCGTCGTGATCGATCCGCGCCATACCGCAACGTGCGAAATGGCCGATCTGCACCTGCCGCTCAAGCCCGGCAGCGACGTTCCGCTCTTCAACGGCCTGCTCGCATTCCTCGCGGAACATGGCGCGACGGATGCGACCTTCGTCGATGCGCATACCCGCGGCTTCGATGCCGCGCTCGCCGCGGCTGGACCTTCCGATCTCGCGCAAACGGCGAAGGACTGCAAGCTCGACCAACACGACCTGATGACGTTTTATCGGCTGTTCGCATGCACGGAACGTGTGGTGACGGTCTATTCGCAGGGCGTGAATCAGTCGAGCGCGGGGACGGATAAAGTCAATGGCATCATCAACTGTCATCTGGCGACGGGACGTATCGGCAAGCCGGGCATGGGGCCGTTTTCTTTCACCGGCCAGCCCAACGCGATGGGCGGCCGCGAAGTCGGCGGCCTCGCGAATACGCTTGCCGCGCACCTCGAGTTCGGCGATCCGCTGCATGGCGAGATCGTGCAGACGTTCTGGAATTCGCCTGTGATCGCGGAGCGCGCCGGATTGAAGGCCGTCGAATTGTTCGATGCAATCGAAGCCGGCCGCGTGAAAGCGGTATGGGTGATGGGCACCAATCCTGTCGTGAGCCTGCCCGACGGCGATCGCGTGAAGCGGGCACTCGAACAGTGCGAGCTCGTGGTGAGCTCGGACATCGTCGAGAAGACGGATACCAACGCGTTCGCCGATGTGCTGCTGCCCGCGCTCGGCTGGGGCGAGAAAGACGGCACCGTGACGAACTCGGAGCGGCGCATCTCGCGTCAACGCGCGTTCATTCCGGCGCCGGGCGAGGCGCGCGCGGACTGGCGAATCATGTGCGACGTCGCGCGTCGCATGGGCTTCGACGGCTTCGACTTCGCGGGGCCGCATGAGATTTTCGACGAGCACGCGCGGCTCTCGGCATATCGCAACGATGCGGCGACGGGCGTGCATCGCGCGTTCGACATCGGCGGTTTGACGGGCCTCGATCGCGCGCAATACGACGCCTTGCAGCCGACGCAATGGCCGCTGCGCTCCGTGGAAGAAGGCAGCGTTACGAGGCTCTTCGAAGATCAGCGCTTCAGTCACGCGGACGGTTGCGCGCGCTTCGTCCCGACGCCGCCGCGCCATCCCGTCAACGCGCCCGACGAAGACTATCCGCTCGTGCTCAACACCGGCCGCGTGCGCGATCAATGGCACACGATGACGCGCACCGGCCGATCCGCGAAGCTCGCGGGACACATCAGCGAATCGTTCATCGACATGCATCCGCAAGACGCGCTCGCATGCGGCGTGCGCGAAGGCGAGCTTGCGCGCGTGTCGAGCCGTTGGGGTTCGATGATCGCGCGCGTGCAACACGGCGGCGGCATGCCGCGCGGCAGCGTGTTCGTGCCGATTCACTGGAACGATCAGGTCGCCTCGGACGCGCGCGTCGGCGCGGTGGTCAATCCCGTCGTCGATCCTGTTTCGGGCGAGCCTGAATTCAAGCACACGCCTGTCGCGATCGAGAAATTTCACGTCACGTGGCACGGCTTTTCGCTCTCGCGCACCGCGCCCGATCTCGACATGGTCACGCACTGGACGCGCGTGCACGGCGCGCGACACGTGCGCTACGAGATGGCGGGCCGCAATCGCTTCGATGCATCGCATGGCGATCATCACGACTGGGCGCGTGCGCTCTTTCATATCGACGATCGACACGCGGACTGGATCGAATACGAGGACAAGAGCGCGGGCGTGTATCGCGCGGCGCATGTGGTGGATGAGCGCATCGAGAGCTGCGTGTTCATCTCCGAACGGCCCGATCTGCCCGCGCGGGAATGGCTCGCGACGCTCTTCGAGAAGGACCGGCTCGACGACGACGACCGCGCGAGCCTCCTGCTCGGCCAGCCTTCGGTCAAGGGCGAGGACACGGGGCCGACCGTGTGCTCGTGCTTCGGCGTCGGACGCAATACCATCTGCAACGCGATCCGCGACAAGGGACTGAAAACCGCCGCGCAGATCACGTCCTGCGTGAAGGCCGGCGGCAACTGCGGGTCGTGTGTGCCGGAGTTGAAGAAACTCATCGTCGAGACAGAGATGGCGCGTCTGAGCGCGGTCTGAGTTGCGCGTGTCCACCTTTCAAAATCGGACGCAGGTCGCCCGCCTTCTGCGTCGGTAACACTCCCACTATGCGGGTGAACCTTTGGAGACCCCCGTAAACAGGGCGTTTCAGGGGTGTGGCCCCGCCGAATGAGCGGTGGCCAACCAAGATTTCTCACGAATTGTTACGACGTGAAATGTAATGTTGGCTCGCCCACGCTTCGTCCGATTCATCTTCCGTACAGTCACATCAAAACGCAGGCAATTGAAAGACCAAAGCCTGCAGACAAACACAAGAAGTGATACGGGGATTGCGATGAAGAAGAACGCAAAACAAATAGACCATGCGGAAGGCCTACGCGCCACGATCCGCTCGACGGCAGCCAAGAGCCCGTCACAACTACACGTTGACCTGTTGCACGAACGGCGGCTTCAGTTGAACGAAGTCCGCAACGTTCGCACCTTGCACCGCTCCTGACCGGTTAGCCCGCGCCCAAAACGCGCCCTGCTTCCCAACGCTCGCTGATTTTCACGCTGGTTCATCGACGTGGAGTTGAAGCGGGCCTTGGAGATAGGAATGCTAAATAAATGATTTCGCTGTGCCAGCTACATACCGGCGTCGATGTAGCTGGAATTGACTGTGCGCCTACACCTGGAGACTTCACCATGCAACGCAAACTGATCGCAGCAGCAGCCGTTCTCTCCCTCGTTTCCGCCGCTGCTTTCGCCACGGGCACCTCGTCCAGCTCGAGCTCGACTTCGGGCGGCAACACCGCGGCAGCCGTGTTCGGCTACGGCTCGTTCACCGCAACCAACGCCGGCATCGCCAACGGTCACGCATCGTCGACGGCCGGCCAGGGCTTCGGCGTGACGGGCAACACGACCAACGCGACGACCGGCCACATCAACACGTCGTCGGTGGGCGGCAAGGGCTTCGGCGGTTCGACGGCAACGGGCACCTCGGGCGCCGACGCTGCTGCGAACGCCTGGAGCAAGCTGGGCGGCGGCTGGCGCTAAGCACGCGGCGACGGAGGGCGGACTTCGCCGCAACGGGGTTCGCTTATCCGCAACCGACGTGACCGTAGTTCGAAGAACAAAAAACAAAATCCAATCTTACTTGTTCGATAAGGAATGCAAATCATGAAACGCACTCTGATCGCTGCCGCACTGCTCTCGTTCGTCTCCGTCGCCGCAATGGCCACGACCACGAACTCCAGCTCCTCCTCGACCTCGGGCGGCTCGACGGCCGCGTCGGTCTCGGGTTTCGGCCATTTCACCGCCAGCAACTACGGCACGGCCAACGGCAACGCGCAATCGATCGCCGGCAACGCGTTCGGCGTGACGGGCAACGCGACCAACGCCACGACGAGCCACACCAACACGTCGAACGTGGGCGGTTTCGGTCACGGCAACGCGCAAGCGGGCGGCACCTCGGGCGCGGACGCAGCGGCCAACGCATGGAGCAAGCTGGGCGGCGGCTGGCGCTAAGCCGGCCTGAGCGCCCCAAGGCAGAGGCGGCGTCATGACGAGCGAGCGCTTGCGGGACTCCGCCTTTGCCGAACCTATAAAAAAACTCTAAGTCGTCCGGGACCGTCATGCGCCGTGGCGTCCCCTTTCTTCCGGAGCACCAAATGAACAAGACCACTTTGCAGTTGGCATGCGCGGTTCTGTTTTGCGCCGCGCAACTGGCCCACGCCGACACCACGGCCAATTCCTCGTCCGGCTCGGTTTCGGGTTCGACGTCCACGGGTATCGGCCAGGGCGGCGGTTCGAGCCTGAACAACATCGGCACGTCGGCGAACTCGACGGCCAACACCAGTTCCAATTCCTCGTCGGTGGGCGGCCTCGGCGTCGCGACGGCCAGCGGTGGCCGTTCGTCGGCACAGGGCGGCTCGTCGAACGTGAACATCTCGCTGTCGATGCCGCAGCTCACGAATTCGGGCACGGATGCGAGCGGCACCGACGCGACCGGCAAGGCGGCGAGCGGCCCCGGTTCGAGCGCGTTCGACACGCGCACGACGGTCGATTACAACCAGAGCTCGTACTCGGTGCGCACGACGCCGTCGATCGCGGCGCCCGCGCTCACGACGACGCTCTCCGACACCTGCATGGGCTCCGCCAGCTTCGGCCTGTCGATCACGGGCTTCGGCGCGACCGGCGGCACGACCCTCGTCGATCAGGCATGCGTACGTCGTCTCGATGCACGCGAATTCCGCGCGATGGGCCTGACCGATGTCGCGCTGGCGCTCCTGTGCCAGAGCGACGCGAACCGCCGCGCAGTCGAAGCGACGGGCCATCTGTGCCCGGGCACAACCACGCCGCTCGCGAAGTCGGGTGCTGACGCCGTGCTGTCGGACGATGAAAAGTATCGCGACCCGCTGGTCCGCGCGCGCCTCGGCTTGCCGGTGACCGCCGCGAACAATCCGGAAGTCAACATGAAGACGCAGGACGACGCGAAGCAGGCTCAGCCGGCGCCCGCGAAGCGGGTCGCGCAGCCCACGCCCGTCGCGGCCCGCGTGTACGATCAGACTGACGGCGCGAACGGCGTCGAAGTCGCGAGCGCGCCGATCGGCGAGAAGATCGAAGTCTCGCTGGTGAAGTGACGAAGCACCAGGTCCAATGGCGGAGTGGCGCCGTTAAACAGAAGAGACGCGCCTGTGACAACAGGCCGTCTCTCCCTTTGAAGGGTTGGCTCTGAAAGACTGGTCCCGGAGAGTCAACCCTCGTTTTCCCGCTGAGGCATGCGATGAAGAGTCACACGAAAATGGCGGCCATCGCGCTCGCGGCGAGTGCGGCAGTCTGGATGATGCCGATGAGCGCGCACGCCGATGCGAACGCCGGCGTGATCTGGGCCGCGAATCCGGTCGGTGTGCAGCCGATGCCCGATGCGCACGCGCTCGCGCTCTTGCCTTCGAGCGGCTATGTGCCCTTGCAGAGCTCGGGCGGAAAGTGCCTGCTCGTCGCGCGGCGCGGCACGCAGATCGTCGCGGTGGAATTGTCGCCGCTCTCGGTCGGCGCGAAAATCGTCGGCTGGAAGCCGCAGGAGATCGACATGAGCACGCTCACGTCGAAGTGGGGCTACCAGCCTCCGAAATCGTCGATCGATACGAAGAGTTTCGGCAATCCCGTCACGAACACGATCGCGGAACAGGGCAAGACCGATACGTCGAAGGGCGGATCGTATGCGCGCGCGAGCAGCTGGAGCAACAACAACGTCGAGGCGCATAGCAGCGCGATCGCGTCGAGTTCGGGCGAGACCGAAGCTGCCGAGTCCGTGACGGTGAACGGCAAGACGTACCGCAAGTACAGTCATTTCAAGCCGGCGACGGCTGAAGCGCCGGTGGCCGCATCGGACGAATACTTCTGTCAGTGACGCGCGCGCGTCATGTCGTGGCCGACTTGGCTTCGACGACCGGCGGCACGGGCAAGCCCGGATCCTGCGCGGCACGCGCTTCATTGCCGAAGCGCGCGACCGAGAACGAGAACGTGTTGATGCCGTGCTCGCTCGTCGCCGACACCGTGCCGCGATGCATTTCCGCCACCGCCTTCACGATGGCGAGGCCGAGGCCGTGATTTTCACGGCTGTTCGTGCGTGAGCTTTCCGCGCGGTAGAAGCGGTCGAAGAGATGCTCCTTGACATGCGGCTGGATCAGCTCGCCCGGATTGGCCACCGCGATGCGGATGCGTCCATGTTCGCGCGTGATCGAGACGGAAATGGTCGCACCCGGCGCGCAATGCTGGATCGCGTTCATCACGAGATTGGACAGCGCGCGTCCGAACAGAGACGTGTTGACGAAAGCGCGTGCATCGCCGGTTGCGACCGCGCGGACCTGCGCTTCTTCCAGCGGAATTTCCAGAAACTCGAGCGTGCGGTTGACCTCGGCCGCAAGCGACACTTCGACGAGGCCCGTCGCGCGCTCGCCCTGATCGGCGCGCGCCAGGAACAGCATGTCGTTGATGATCGCGCGCACGCGCTCGAACTCTTCAAGATTCGATTGCAGCGTGTGACGCAACTCGTCGATCGAGCGGTCGCGCGTCAGCGCCACTTCGGTCTGACCGATGAGAATGGTGACCGGCGTGCGCAGCTCGTGCGCGACATCCGCGTTGAAGGATTCGAGCCGGCCGTATGCGTGATCGAGCCGTTCCAGCGCGCCGTTGAAGGACTTCGCGAGATCCTCCAGTTCCATCGGCAGCGCGTGCGTGTTGAGGCGTTGCGAGCGATTGTTCGGGCTCAGCTTCGATGCGTCGCGTGTGAGGCGGGCAAGCGGTGCGAGCCCGAGGCGCGCGACCGAATAGCTCAACAGCAGCACCGCGACGGTCGACAACGCCATGAACGCCGCGAGCGCGAGACCGAAGGCGCGCATCGTGTGGACGTTGGGGGAACAGTCGATCGCGACGAAGAGTTGCAAGGGCGGCCTGTCCGCGTTGGGCGGAATCGTCAGCGTGGTCATCAGCATGTCGTAGGCGCGGCCTTCGGGACGGAAGCGCGCATAGCCGCCCATCACACGTTTGATGACGTGGCCCGCGGGCGGCGAGCCGTATTCGAAGCGCGGATCGTTGCTGGAGACGGCGAAGAGCGTGGAGCCATCGCGCGGCGTGATGTCGGCGAGTTTCTCCTTCGCGATCTTCCATTTATCCGGGTTCGATACGTGCGTGACGATGAGCCGCGCAACTTCCGCGCGATTGTCGAGCGAGTCGCGCAGATGCTGCTCCAGTTGCACGCGCAGCACCAGGAAAAGCCCTGAGCCGACGAGCGAAAAAACGAACAACGCGACGAGCGCGAACATCACGGCGAGGCGCCGCGCTATGGAGCGCTGCGTGCGTGGTTCGTCCGGTGCCGATGCCCGCTGCGTATTCATGATGGTCTCGCGTCTTCCCTTGTTTCGCGCGTGTCGCGGGCTTCGCGCACTTCGAGCACGTAGCCCATGCCTCGCACGGTATGCAGCAGTTTCGTGCGGAACGGTCCGTCGAGTTTCGCGCGCAGCCGCTTGATCGCCGTCTCGACGACGTTCGTGTGGCTTTCGAAATCGACTTCCCAGACGAGCTCGGTGATCGCGGTCTTCGAGAGAATGTCGCCGTGGCGGCGTGCGAGCACGGAGAGCAACTGGAACTCCTTTGCGGTGAGATCGAGCCGCACGCCATCGCGTGTCGCACGGCGGCCGATCAGATCGACATACAGATCGCCGACGGAAATGAGCGTCGATTCCTGCGCGCGCGTGCGGCGTGCGAGCGCATGCAAACGTTCGACGAGCTCGAGGAACGAGAACGGCTTCGTCAGATAGTCGTCCGCGCCTTCACGCAACCCGCGCACGCGATCGTTGATGTGATCGCGCGCGGTGAGCATGATGACCGGCGTCGATTTCTGCAGTCGCAGCGCTTTCAATACCGCGAAGCCGTCGCGTCTTGGCAGCATCACGTCGAGCACGATCACGTCGTAGTCGTATTCGATGGCGAGATGCGTGCCTTCCTCGCCATCCATTGCGATATCGACGACCCAGCCTTGCTCGGTCAACCCCGAGCGCAGGTAATCCACCACTTTGTGTTCGTCTTCGACTATCAGGACTTTCATGCCTGGCACCTGTGCGCGTTCAGTGTGTGCTTACCGTGTTGTTCAACTGCTTACTATACGAGTCTCGCGGGCATCCTGCTTACGTTTTCTTCGCATCAGCGCGCGGGCGTCTTGTCCGTGGCGCTTGCCACGTCCTCGTCTTCGTGCGCCGCGTCATTCGCGTTCCACCCGCCGCCCAGTGCCTTCACGAGCGCCACCGACACGGTGCGCTGCTGCCCGTGAATCTGCACATCCTGACGCTCGCTCGTGAGCAATTGCTGCTGCGCGGTGATCACGTCGAGATAAGCGACGAGGCCGCCCGAATAGCGATCGTTCGCGAGGGACAGCAATCGTTGCGCATCGACGACGGCCGCGTGCGATTGCTTCTGCGCGCCGTCCAGCACCGACAATCCGACGATGCCATCCTGCACTTGCTGAAACGCGCCGAGCACGGTCTGCCGATAGTTCGCGACGGCCGCGACATAGCCCTGGTTCGCGAAGTCGACCGCGGCCGAGCGCCGTCCGCCATCGAAGACGACCTGGCTCGCCATCGTGCCGATGGTCCACAGAAGACTCGGCGCGGAAATCAGGCTGGAGAGCGCCGTGCTTTCCCAGCCGATGGTCCCGTTCAACGTGAGGCTCGGGAAGAACGCCGCCTTCGCGACGCCGATCTGCGCATTGGCGGCAGCCATCGCGCGTTCGGCGGAGGCGACGTCGGGCCTGCGCTGCAACACGTCGCTCGGCACGCCGAGCGGAAGGGGCGGAAGCGGCCGCTCGGTCAGCGCGGGCGCGATCGAAAACTGCGGCGCGGGCGTGCCGACGAGCGCGGCGATGGCATGCTCGAATTGCGCGCGCTGATTCAGAAGCAGTTGCGCCTGCACGCGCGTCTGGTCGAGCTGCGCCTGTTGCTGCAAGACGTCAAGGCCGGATACTGCGCCCAGATCGTGTTGCGCTTGCACGTAGTCGAGCGCTTTCTTCTGAAGATCGACGGAGCGGTTCAGCACATCGATTTCGGCGTCGAGCTCAAGCATCGAGAAGTAGTCGCTGGCGAGGTCGGTGGTCAGCACGAGGCGCGCGTTCGCGAGATCGTCGCCCGACTGGTCCGCCGACGCGCGGGCGCCTTCCACCTCGCGCCGAATGCGGCCGAAGAGGTCGATGTCGTAATCGACCGAGGGCGCGAGCTTCAGATCGTTTTGCACGGTGGAGCTGTTCGGCGTCGCGTAGTTGTTGACGGGCCGGTTCCTCGAGATGCGCGAGCGCGACGCGTTCGCGCCGAGATCGATCTCGGGCAGCGCGAGCGCCGACGTCTGCGCAAGCGTCGCGCGTGCCTGGGCGTAGTGCGCGCTCGCGGCGGCGAGTGTCTGGTTTTGGGCGAGCGCCTGCGTTTCGAGGCCGTTCAACGTGACGTCGTCGAATGCCTGCCACCAGTCGAGCGCGAGCGGCGCATGCGAGGGCTCGCCCACGCGCCAGTATGAATCCGTCTTCCATCTCGGCGGCGTGTCGGCGACCGGCCGGCGATAGTCAGGCCCGACGGTGCACGCGGCGAGCATCGAAACGAGCGTGATGCACAGCGCGGCTTTCATGATGCGGCCTTGTTGCCCGAAGCGGGCTGCTGTTGCTTCTGCTGCGGCGCGATCACGACATGATCGCCGTCCGCGACCGAATCGCTCGGGTTGATGATGACCTTGTCCGTCGCCTCGATGCCGCTCTCGATTTCGAGCGATTGCCCGAGATCCTGTGCGATCACGATCTTGTGCAGACGCACGTGCCCATTTGCATCGACGACCGCGAGGCGCGGGCCTTCCGAGCGAAACAGCAGCGCATTGCCCGGCACCAGCAGGCGCGCGTGCGCGGTCGCGGGCAGCGCGACCTGCACATACGCGCCGGGACGCAGACGGCCATCGGGATTCGGCAGCGTCACTTCGATCTGCAGCGAGCGCGTGGGCACGTCGATCGCGCCGGAGATGTGCGTGATCCTGCCGTGAAACTGCTGGCCGGGCAGTTCCGCCTGCGTGACCGTCACGTCCTGTCCGACCGAGACATTCTGCGCATACGCCTGCGGCAACTGCACGAAGACGCGCAACGGATCGGACTGCGCGAGCGCGAAGAGCGCGCGGCTCGTGCCGCTGCCCGCATCGATGAGATCACCGACATCGACGTTGCGTTGCGTGACGACGCCCGCGAACGGCGCGACGATGCGCTTGAACGATTCGAGCTGACGCAGGCGCTTCACGTTTGCATCCGCTGCGGCGAGGTTGGCGACGTCCTGGTTGTAGGTGCTTTGCCGTTCGTCGAGTTCCTGTTGAGACACTGCATCGCGCTGACGCAACTGCTGCCAGCGTTCGAGCGAGCTCTTCGCGAGGCCGAGGCTCGATGCCGTCTGATCGCGTTGCGCGACCGCTTGCGCCAGCTCCTGATCGATCTCGGGCGTGTCGAGATCGGCGAGCAACTGGCCTTGTTTCACGCGCGTGCCGATATCGACATACCAGTGCAGCAGATAACCTGTTGCGCGGGCGTAGATCGGCGATTCCACGAAGCCGCGCAGCGTGCCGGGCAAGGTCGTTTCACCGCCGCCGTCGGTTTGCGTCGGCAACACGACATTCACATACTGCTGTGCGTTCTGTTGCGTGCGCGAGGCAATCGAGCGGCTGTGCAGCACATCGGTGACGACGGTGCGCGCCGCGCCGATCGCGAGCAACGCGAGCACGATGACGAGCGCGATCTTCGCGCGCTTCCATTCGACATGGCGCGGCGGCAGCGCGGGCCCTTCGTTCGGGTCGCGAGCGGGAATCGCAAGCGATGCGTGGTTCTTTTCGGTCATGTTCGTCGGGATGCTGTGATGTCAGTGTTGGCCGCTGCCGTCTTCATGCTGCCCGGGGCCCTTGCGCGCGGCGCGGCGCGCGAGGCGCGCATGGATGCCCGCGAAGACGAGCGGCACGAAAAAGAGTGTGGAAACCGTTGCGAAGAGCAGCCCGCCGATCACGGCGCGGCCGAGCGGCGCGTTCTGCTCCGCGCCTTCGCCGAGACCGAGCGCCATCGGAATCATGCCGATGATCATCGCGAAGGCGGTCATCAGCACGGGGCGTATGCGGCTCGCGCCCGCTTCCAGCGCGGCGGTGAGCGCCGGCATGCCGGCGTTCAGACGCTGACGCGCGAACGAGACCATCAGAATGCTGTTCGCGGTCGCGACGCCCATCGTCATGATCGCGCCGGTGAGCGCCGGCACGCTCAGATGCGTGCCGGTGAGGAAGAGCATCCAGACGATGCCCGCGAGCGCGGCGGGCAACGCACTCACGATGATGAGCGGATCGATCCACGACTGGAAGTTCACGACGATCAGCAGATACACGAGCACGATCGCCATCGCGACGCCCAGCCCGAGACCGAAGAACGACGTGCGCATCGTCTCGACCTGGCCGCGCACGACGATCTGGCTGCCGCGCGGAAGCGTCTTGCGCGCTTCATCGACGAGAGAATTTACCTGGCGCGCGACGCCGCCGAGATCGCGCCCTTCGACGCTCACGAAGAGATCGATCACGGGCCGGATGTTGTAGTGCGTGACCACCGCGAACTGATTCTCCGGCGAGATGCGCACGAGATTGCCGAGCAGTTGCGTCGGGCCGTTGATCGATGCGGACACGGGCGTGCGCAGCAGCTCGTCGATCGACGAGACCTGATACTGGGGCGTCTGCACCGCGAGGTTGTACTCGACGCCATTGCGTGGATTGAACCAGAAGCCGGGCGCCGTCTGCGAGCTTCCCGACAGCGAGACGAGCACGTTCTGCGCGACGTTGCTTGCGGAGAGATTCAGTTGTTGCAGGCGCGTGCGATCCATCTGCAGGTTGATCGCGGGTTCGTCGAGCTTCTGCTGGATGTGCGTGTCGACATTGCCGGGAATCATGCGGACCTGCTTCATCAGCTTGCTTGCGACTTCGAAGTTCGCTTGAGCGTTCTGCCCTTGAATCTGCACGTCGATGGCGGCGGGCAGACCGAAGTTCAGGATCTGCGTCACGATGTCCGCCGGCTGAAAGAAGAACTCGACGCCGGGAAAGCGGCGCGGCAGGAGCGCGCGCAGTTGGTCGATGTATTTCTGCGTCGGCGCGTGATCGGGATTGAGCGCGACCTGGATTTCGCCGTCGAGCGTGCCGATGGTTCCCGCATTGCTGTACGAGAGATTGATGCCGCTATAAGGCAGGCCGAGGTTATCGAGTATCGTGGCGAGTTCGTCCTGGGGCACGATCTGGCGCACGACCTTTTCGACTTCGTCCGCGAGGCGCGCGGTTTCCTCGATGCGCGTGCCGGTCGGCGCGCGCATGTGCATGCGGATATCGCCCGCATCGACGCTCGGGAAGAAGTCCTCGCCGAGCACGAACACGAGCGCCGGCGAGAGCAGGCAAAAGCCGAGAAAGAGCGTGGCGAACAGGCGCCTTTTCACGAGCAGCGTCGACAGAATGACGATGTACGCGCCGCGCATGCGCTCGAAGCCGCGGTCGAAACGACGATGCATGCGCATGAAAAGATTCGGCTTCGCTTTCGCATCGGGCGCGTGGGCGTGTCCCATCAAAAGCATTGCCAGCGTCGGAACCAGCGTGCGCGACAGGATGTACGACGCGATCATCGCGAACACGACGGCTTCCGCGAGCGGCACGAACAGGAACTTGGCGACGCCGGTGAGAAAGAACATCGGCACGAACACGATGCAGATGCACAGCGTCGAAACGAGCGCGGGCACCGCGAT
The DNA here is from genome assembly GCF_023631085.1 of Caballeronia sp. INML1. Classification (NCBI taxonomy): domain Bacteria; kingdom Pseudomonadati; phylum Pseudomonadota; class Betaproteobacteria; order Burkholderiales; family Burkholderiaceae; genus Caballeronia; species Caballeronia sp. INML1. The sequence continues at coordinate 38,123 of NZ_JALQDT010000051.1, forward strand.
TTCACCCGCGCCTTCGAGAATCGCGTCGTGCAGATTCGTGCCCAGATGCAGATGGCGTTCGATGTTCTCGATGGTCACCGTCGCGTCGTCGACGAGAATGCCGACGGCGAGCGCGAGGCCGCCGAGCGTCATGATGTTGATGGTCTGCCCGAGCGCATGCAGCACGATCAGCGACGAAAGAATCGAGAGCGGGATCGAGATCGCGATGATGCAGGTGCTGCGCCAGTTGCCGAGAAAGAGCAGGATCATCGCGGCGGTAAGCGCGGCGGCGATCAGCGCCTCGCGCACCACGCCCTGCACGGCGGCCTTCACGAATACGGACTGATCGAAGAGCGCGCTGATCTTCAGATCCGGCGGCAACGATGCGCGCGCTTGCGGCAAGAGGTCTTGCAGCGTGTTGACGATGGACAGCGTCGACGCGTTGCCGTTTTTCAGCACCGAGATCAGCACGCCGCGATGCCCGTCCTGCCGCACGATATTGGTTTGCGGCGAGAAGCCGTCGCGCACGTGCGCGACTTCGCGCAGATAAGTCGTCGCGCCGTTGAGGGTGCGCACGGGAATGTCGTTCAGGCCCGCGACGGTCGCGGGGGAACCGTTCATGTTGATCGTGTATTCCCTCGGGCCGATCTTCGCGGTGCCGGTCGGCAGGATCAGATTCTGCGCGTTGACGGCCTGCACGACATCGGTCGGCGTCAGGCCCTTGGCGAGCAGTGCGCGCGTGTCGAGATCGACGGAGATGAGACGCGTCTTGCCGCCATACGGATAAGGCACGGCCGCGCCGGGAATCGTCACGAGTTGCGGGCGCAGGAAATTGAGCGCGGTGTCGTTCAGATCCTGCTCGGACTGCTTCGGGCTGGAAAGGCCGAGCTGGATCACCGGAATGCTCGACGCCGAATAGCTGATGACGAGCGGCGGCGTCGCGCCCGGCGGCATCTGCTTCAATTGCGCCTGCTCGACGGCGACGGTCTGGGCGATCGCGGTCTGGATGTTCGCCGTCGGTTGCAGAAAGAGCTTGATGATCGCGATGCCGGGCAGCGATTGCGACTCGATATGCTCGATGTTGTTCACGGTGGTCGTGAGACTGCGCTCGTTGACCGACGCGATGCGATTGGCCATGTCCTGGGAGGACAGACCCGTGTAGTTCCAGATGATGCTGACGACGGGAATATCGATTTCGGGGAGCACGTCCACCGGCGTCGTCACGAGGACGAAGGGCGTCGCCAGCAGAATCATGATGGCCATCACGATGAACGTGTAGGGCCGTTTAAGCGCAACGTTGACTATCCACATTGAGTCGTTCGGAAGATGCTGGGGAAGGGCGCTGCGAAAGAGGCAAGTGCGGCGAGCGAGGCGTGCGGTTCGCCATGCGTGTCGCTATGGTAGTGGCCGGGTGCCAACGACAATATGACTTGAATATGGCGCGTCTGTCAGATTAGGCGAATTGAAAGCAAGCTTGCGAAAGCGCGCGGAAGGGTCGGGCGCCTGCTTGAAAATGATGGGAATAGCGGGGGCTGAGCGCAGGTAACGCTCTATGTCGCGTAGCGAGACGGCGCGGGATCATTCGCGGTCGATGGAAGCCGCGCGTGTCTCTTCTTGATGGGAATGACCGTCCGCTTACTGCGGCGTCTGTCCGAGCGGTGTCGTCGACATCGTGCGTCCTGAAGACGAGCTACCCTCCGTGGATGCGCCATAAGCGCCAAGCGAGCCGACCTTCGCTTCCGCTGCCTGGATGTCGGCCGGATAGAAGGCGTCGCGTTCGGACGGGTTATAGCCGGCTTGCTCGACGCGTTGCAGATCCTCTTTGACCTGTGCGCGTGTCAGGCCGTCGGACTGTGCGAGCGCGGCAAGCGGTGCGGCAGCGAGCGCGACGATGGCGATGCGTGTGACCAGTTTCATGGCGTACTCCTCATGCGAGTGAAGGATGAACGCGGCGTGCGGTTGCGCGATGTGCAGCGTCGGCACGCTTACCACAGCCACCACTGGATTCTATGTGCGTCACGGTGACGACATGCTGGCGAACGAATGGCGTTTTCGTCAGATTGGAGCGCACGCTGCACACGTCTGTGATTGCGTGCAGCCGATGATAGACTCGCCCGCGTGAGGCGGTTTGTAAGCCACTTAGAAGCACATCGTTCGCAGCTTGTCCGCGTACGTGATGTTGTCCCCAATATCGCATCAGGAACCGATAAATTGCCTTTCAATCTGCCGACCACCGCCACCGCGCCGTTTTGTCCATCGGAAGTCAAAGGCTCGGTGGCCGTTTCGCCGGGCGCGCCGCTCTGGAAGAAGCTCTTGCAATTCGCGGGGCCGGGCTTGCTCATCTCCATCGGCTATATGGACCCGGGCAACTGGGCGACGGATATCGAAGCCGGATCGCGTTACGGCTATAGCCTGCTCTTCGTGGTCATGCTGTCGAGCATCGCGGCGATGGTGCTGCAATGTCTCTCGATGCGGCTCGGCATCGTCACGGGAAAAGATCTTGCACAGTTGTCACGCGAGCGCTATGCGAAACCAGTCGCGAATGCGCAATGGATGCTGGCGGAGTTGTCGATCATCGCGTGCGATCTCGCGGAGGTGCTGGGCGGCGCGCTCGCGTTTCATCTGCTGTTCGGGGTTTCGCTGATATGGGGCGTGGTGCTCACCGCGTTCGATACGCTCATCGTGCTCGGCCTGAAGGGCAAGAACTTTCGCGATCTCGAAGCGATCATGCTCGGGCTCATTGCAACGATCGGCGTGGGTTATGTCGTCGAGCTCGTGCTCGTCAAGCCGCACTGGCCATCGGTCGCTGCGGGGCTCGTGCCTTCGATTCACGCGTTGAGCGAGCGCGAGCCGCTCTATCTCGCGATTGGGATTCTCGGTGCGACCGTGATGCCGCATAACCTGTATCTGCATTCGTCGATCGTGCAGACGCGCGTCGTGAATCGCGATGCGAAGAGCCTTGCTTCGGCGATCACGCTGTCGCGGCTCGACACCATCGTGTCGCTCATGCTTGCGCTGCTCATCAATGCGGCGATCCTGATACTCGCGGCATCGGCGTTTCATGCGACCGGGCATACACAAGTCACGGAAATCGAGGATGCGTACAAGTTGCTCGCACCGATCGTCGGAACGGGGCTTGCCGCGATTCTCTTCGCGGTGACGCTGTTTGCTTCGGGACAAAGCTCCACGTTCACCGGGACCATCGCGGGGCAGGTGATCATGGAAGGGTTCCTGCGCCTGAAGATTCCTTGCTATCAGCGAAGGTTCATCACGCGTGCGCTCGCACTTGTGCCGGCGTTGATCGGCGTCTATGTGATGGGCAACGGGGCAGTCGGGAAGCTGCTCGTCGCGAGTCAGGTCGTGCTCAGCCTGCAGTTGCCGTTCGCGCTCTATCCGCTCATCAGGATGACGAGCGATCGAAGCCTGATGGGGACGTTCGCGAACAAGCCGCATATGAAGCTCGTCGCGTGGCTGCTGTTTGCCGTGATCAGTGCGGCGAATCTCTGGCTGGTCGTGCAGACGGCTGCGGAGTGGATCGGCTGAACGAAAAAGCGCCATGCACTCGTCGAGTACATGGCGCTTTGACCGAAGCCTTATTTCACGATCACCGCCGGCGCATTCGACCTCGCTGCCACTGCCGCCGGAATCGCCGCATCGACAGGGCGCGTTTCATCCACCGTAGTGCGTCCGCCATCGCGGAAGAACGCCTGCTCGGCCGCCTTGTTCAGAACGAGAATACTGATGCGCCGATTCGTAGGCTCATCGACGACATCCTTGTTGAGCGGCAGCACGTCGGCCAGCCCGCGCACCTGCAATACCTTGCTTTCCTTCATGCCCCCCGCAACGAGCGCGCGCCTTGCGGCATTGGCGCGCTCGCTCGACAGCTCCCAGTTCGAATAACCGGCCTGACCGCCCGAATAGGCGACCGCATCCGTATGCCCCGCGATCGACACGCGGTTATCGACATCATTCAGCGACGCGCCGATGTTGGTCAGAATCGTCGTCACATAGCCTTCGAGCTTCGAGCTGCCGGAAGCGAACATCGGCCGCTTGAGCGAATCGACGATCTCGATGCGCAATCCCTCGCTCGTGATGGCGATGCGAATCTGATCCTTGAACGCGCGCAACGCGGGCATCTGCTCGATGAGCGCCATCAGCTTCTGCTTGAGCTGCTGCAGCTTCTGCAGGTCGTCCTTCGCGACGGCCGCGCGTGCGATCGATTGCGGCACGGGCTGCGGCTGACTCTTGTTGCCTTCGCCCGGACGCGAGCTCGACAGATCCTTGCCGCCGCCCGTGATGACGCTCGTATGCGCCGAGGCGCCGCCATCGTTGCCGAACAACGCGGAGAGCGGCGTATTGAAGTACTGCTCGATGCCTTCCTTGTCGTACTTCGAGGTCGAGCCGAGCAGCCACATCAGCAGAAAGAACGCCATCATCGCGGTGACGAAGTCGGCGTAGGCGATTTTCCACGCGCCGCCATGATGCCCGTGGCCGTGCGCCTTCTTCTTGCGCTTCACGACGACGGTAGGCGCGAGCACCGATTGCAGCGGATCGCGTGATGGTTTCTCAGCCATGATGTCTATGCCGTGACGTTACGAAGCCGACTTCGGCATCTTGGTTGCGCGCACCGCGTCGTCGAGTTCCTTGAAGCTCGGACGGTCGGCGGTGAAGAGCACCTTGCGGCCGAACTCGACAGCTATCGTCGGCGCATAGCCGTTCATCGATGCGAGCAGCACGGACTTCACGCACTGGAACGGCTTCGCTTCAGCCGCGCCCTTGGCGTTGAGCAGATCCGCGAGCGGGCCGATGAAGCCATAGGCCAGCAGAATGCCGAGGAACGTGCCGACGAGCGCGCCCGCGATCATCTCGCCGAGCACCGCGGGCGCGGCGCCGACCGAGCCCATCGTGTGCACGACGCCCATCACCGCCGCGACGATGCCGAACGCAGGCAGGCCGTCCGCCATCTTCTGGATAGCATTGGCCGCGACCGAGCTTTCCGTGTGATGCGTTTCCAGCTCCTCGTCCATCAGATCCTGCATTTCGAGCGCGTTGACGTTGCCCGCCGACATCATGCGCAGATAGTCGACGATGAAGTCGAGAAGATGATGATCGGCCATCACGTGCTCATACTTCTGAAAGAGCGGGCTGGACTCGGGCGCGTCGACATCGGCTTCGAGCGCCATCATTCCTTCCTTGCGCGCCTTTTGGAGCAGCTCGTAAAGCAGCGCGATCAGGGCGAGGTATTTCTCCTTGGTGTATCCGCCGCCCTTGAAGGCCTTCGGGATGGCTTGCAGGGTCTTCTTGAGCGTGGCCGTCGGATTCGATACGACGAACGCGCCGATGGCCGCGCCGAAAATACACAGCAGCTCGAACGGTTGCACGAGGGCGGCGAGGTGACCGCCCACGCCGATAAAACTCCCGATCACCGAGCCGATGACCAGGACCCATCCGATGATGACAAACATGATTTCTCCGCAGATGTCCGGCGCCGCGGGCCGTGCGTGCCCGGATCGAGGCGCGCACGGCTCGCGACGCATTGTTCGCTTGTTGAGGAGCTTATCGGCTTTTATTAGCAAGACATTAAGGGGAGGCGCGCAATTTCTTCTGCGCAAATGTTTGCGCAGTAAAACTTGCGCTCGTTCGTCTGCGGACAGAAACCGAACATCGCGATTACGCCGCAGGTAATGGATTCGATGCACGCGCTTCGTCTAACATCGGCGACATGAACTCGACCCTCGCACGCGCCGACGTCCAATCGAGCGTCGGCACACTGTTGCGCGAATGGCGGCAGCGCCGACGCATGAGCCAGCTCGATCTCGCGGGCGTCGCCGATGTGTCCACGCGCCATCTGAGCTTCGTCGAATCGGGCCGCTCGCTGCCGAGCCGCGAAATGCTCATGCGCCTCGCCGAGCGACTGGACGTGCCGCTGCGCGCGCGCAACACGCTGCTCGTCGCGGCCGGTTATGCGCCGTTGTATCGCGAGCGCGCGCTGGCCGATCCGCAACTCGCCGCCGCGCGGCGCGCGGTCGATCTCGTGTTGAAGGGGCACGAGCCGTATCCGGCGCTCGCCGTCGATCGTCACTGGACGATGGTCGCGGCCAACGCGGCTTTCGCACCGCTCGTCGCATCGGCGCATGCGCAACGGCTCGCGCCGCCGGTGAACGTGCTTCGCCTGTCGATGCATCCGCAAGGCCTTGCCGATGTCATCGACAACTGGCACGAGTGGCGTGCGCATCTGCTCGCCCGGTTGCGCCGGCAGATCGACGTCTCGGGCGATGCGACGCTTGCCGCGCTCTTCGCGGAACTCGAGGCGTATCCCGCGCCTGCCCATGCCGGGCACGCGGCGCGGGCGGAAACCGACCCGGTCGTCGTGCCGTTGCGCATGCGTACGCAATACGGCGTGCTGTCGTTCTTCAGCACGACGACGGTCTTCGGCACGCCGGTCGATATCACGCTGTCCGAGTTGGCGATCGAGGCATTCTTTCCCGCCGACGACGCCACCGCCGCCGTCCTTCGAAAACTCGATGATGCAAGACGCTGAACTTGCGCCGCCGTCCGCATGCTTACAGAATTGAACCTAGTGAACGTGCGCGGATCAATGAAAAGGCAGGCTGCGCGCCGCACGGTGCGCAGCCTGTGTCAGCTTTTGTCCAACCAACGCGGAAGGCAGCGATGATTCAAACATTCGAGCAGGTAATCGGCGGGCAAAAGATGCAGTTCTGCGCGAGCATCGCGGAAGGCGGCGGACCGGCGCGCGTCATCATCAGCCGCGCGGATTCGGCGGAGTCGCTCGTGATCGTCGAAGCTGAAGGCATCATCGGCGCGATCAAGGCGGAAGTCGAAGCGCCCGATACGCTCGTCGCCGATGCCGTGCGCAAGGCGCAGCAGGAAGCGCTGATCGAGCGCGCGCTGGAAACCGGCACCGTGCAGACGACGAGCCTGTAGCGTTTCAGCCCAGTCCACAGAAGAATGCCCGCGCGGCTTTTGCGGCCGCGCGGGCATTGCTTCGTGTGCGCGCCCATTGGCTGTTGAGCGGCTCACATGCGCGGCTCGCCGTTCTTCGGATCGGCGGGCACCATCGGCGTGGCGGAATCGGGTCCATCGGGCATGTCCGGGTCGTCGGGGTTCGGCGGGGCGTCCGGGTCGAGCAGCTTGTCCGGGTCCGGTTCGAGCGGCTCTTCGGGGGAGCGAGGCATCGTCGACATGGTGATCTCCTGAATCTTCCTTCGAGTGATGGATCGGCGCGCGCTCTCGGTTTTTCAGCGTGCTTCGGCCGAAGTTCGCAACGGACGTACCTGCCGCCGCCCGTCCTCATTCCGCCTCTTCGGGAAGCGCACCGCACGCGGGTGTCGCGGCTTCCCGTTTCGCGCTCGCCGGATTGTTCACATGACGCGCGATCAGCGCCGCGCCCAGCAGGAGCGCCACGGAAATCCACGCCGACGAGCGCACCGCATCGACGATATGTTGCGCGTTCGCCGCGCCGTCGCCGTGCGCCGCGAGCGCGCCGAACGCCGCGACGCCGATCGAGCCCGCCGCCTGCCGCGCCGTGTTGAGGACCGCCGACGCCGTGCCGGCGCGCTCGTGGCCGACGGTGCCGAGCAACGCGGTCGTCATCGCCGGGACCGCGAGGCCCATGCCGGACGGAATCAGCAGGAACGGCACGAAGAGCGCGGCCGTGGGCGTCGTCGCATCGACGAAGGCGAGCGCGGCGAAGCCCGCGGCGTCCAGAAGCGCGCCGCCGATCATCGGACCGCGCGAGCCGAAGCGCGCGACCACGGGGCCGCTCGCCAGGTTCGAGATCAGGAAGCCGCCCGTCAGCGGTAGGAACGCGAGACCGGTTTGCAAGGGCGTGTGCCCGAGCACGCGCTGCAAGTACAGGCTCAAAACGAACACCATTCCATAATAGGTAAGATTCACGCCGATACCGAAGACGACGGCCGCGCTGAACGTGCGCTCGGCGAAGAGCGAGAGCGGCAGCATCGGCGCGCGGCTTCTGCGTTCGACCGCGATGAACCCGCCGCCCGCCGCCAGGGCGAGCACGAGTCCGCCGGTCACGAGCGGATGCGCCGCGCCGAGCGGACGCAGTTCGATCACCGCGCCGACGAGCGCCGCAAGCGCGACGATCGCGAGCGCCTGGCCGGGCAGATCGACGCCGCGCGCATGCCAGGCATCTTTCGCGCGCGTCTTCCCGACCCACGCGAGCGTCGCCGCAATGCCCGCCGCGCAGATCGGCAGATTGACCCAGAAGATGCTGCGCCAGCCGAACGCCGCGATCAGCACGCCGCCGACGATCGGGCCCGCCGCGATCGACACCGCGCCCGCCGCCGTCCACAAGCCGACCGCACGCGCGCGCAAGCGCCGGTCATGGCCGCATGCCGCGTTCAGGAGCGCGAGCGAGTTCGGCAGCATGCCCGCCGCGCCGATGCCTTGCAGGGCGCGCGCGGCGATCAGCTCCGTCGCATCGCGCGAAAAGGCGCACGCGAGCGACGCAAGCGCAAAGAGCGCGAGGCCGCCGAGGAACATGCGCCGCGCGCCGAAGCGGTCGCCGAGCGAGCCCGCGGAGAGCATGAGCGCGGCAAAGGCGAGCGCGTAGCTGTCGACGGTCCATTGCAGGCTCGCGACACTCGCGCGCAGATCGTGTCCGATGCTCGCGAGCGCGACATTGACGATCGAGACATCGAGCTGAGAGACGACGAAGGCGACGCTGGTCGCCGTGACGACGAGGATCTGTCGCGCGGACAGATGCGTGCCGGATGAGGAAGGGTTCGCGTTCATGCCGTCTATCGTAGGCGCGTCGCGCGTTCGATGTTTCGGCCTCGCCTGAAACGTGAAAGTCGAATGAAAATGGCGCGCCGGGAGAGCGGCGCGCCATTTTTTGCAGCGATGTCAACGCTGAATCAGCGGGCTTCCTTGAAGAAGAGCGTCGTCAGCGCGCCGAGCGCGCACAGTGCGCCGACGTAGAGCGCGGGCGCCATCGGGCTCGATTTCATCATCAGCGAGACGACGATCGGCGTGAGTCCGCCGAACACCGCGTACGCGACGTTGTACGAGAACGAGATGCCCGAGAAGCGCACGGCGGGCGGGAAGGCCTTCACCATCACGAACGGAATCGCGCCGATCACGCCGACGAAAAAGCCCGTGAGCGCGTACCACGGCAGCAGCACGGAGGCATCGACGGCGACCTGCCGGAACATCAGCCAGTACGACACCGCGAGCGCCACGCCGCCGATGAAGATCGTCTTGCCCGCGCCGATGCGGCCCGCGATCGCGCCCGCGATCACGCAGCCGATCGTGAGGCAGAGCGTCGCCGCGCAGTTCGCGACGAGCACCGTCGCCGGCGCGATGTGGAATTGCTTCTGCAGCAAGGTGGGCGTCATCAAAATAACGACGACGATCGCCGCCGAGAGCATCCACGTGAGCAGCATCGAAACGATCACCGCGCGGCCGTGGTCGCGCAGCACCGCCTTGAGCGGAATCTCCGCCGCGAGCGACTTGCGCTTCTGCAACTCGGCGAACACCGGCGTTTCATGCAGCCAGCGGCGCAGATAGACGGAGCACAGGCCGAACAGGCCGCCGAGCAGGAACGGCAGACGCCATGCGAAATCGGCGACTTCGGCAGGCGCGAACGACTTGTTGATCGCCGTGGCGATCAGCGAGCCGAGCAGGATCCCGGCCGTCAGACCGGCCGTAAGCGTGCCGCACGCATAGCCGATATGGCGGCCCGGCACGTGCTCGGAGACGAACACCCACGCGCCCGGCACTTCGCCGCCGACCGCCGCGCCCTGCATCACGCGAAACAGGAGCAGCAGCACGGGCGCCATCAGGCCGATCGACGCGTACGTCGGCAACAGGCCCATCAGGAGCGTCGGCACGGACATCAGCAGCACGGAAAGCGTGAACATGCGCTTGCGGCCGAGCAGATCGCCGAAGTGCGCCATGACGATCCCGCCGAGCGGACGCGCGAGATAACCGGCCGCAAAGATGCCGAAAGTCTGCAACTGACGCAGCCAGTCGGGAATCGACGGCGGAAAGAACAGTTGGCCGATGACCGGCGCGAAGAACACAAAAATGATGAAGTCGTAGAACTCGAGCGCGCCGCCGAGCGCGGCCAGCGTGAGCGTCTTGTAGTCGCCGCGCGTGAGCGCACGGCCGGCCGCGCGAGGGGCGTCGGACAGAGGTGTTGCCTGCATCGGAAAAAGGGACCCGTGAGTGAAAAAGCCACGCATGACGCGCGGTAGGACGAGGCTTCGCCCTGCGGGAGTGACAAACGCGCCGGGTGGACGCGAAGCGAAGGCCGGGGCACGGAACGGCAACGATCCGGGCCGGGCGTCAGCGGGCGCGGAGTCGAAAGCCGCCGCCCGTCATCCGCGCTGCGCGACGCGACGGACAGCCGCGGCGCAGCTTGCTACGCGACGTCTCGGTAAAACGGCGGAAGCGGGAACTTTTGAGCCAGACGCGGCATGTTACAGGATGAAAGCCGGCGAAAAAGGGAAAAGCCGTTCTATTTTCGAGACGGTTGCGCGCACGAGACGAACGGCGACCGAAACGCTGCACAGTCACATGCGTTGACAATTCGGATGAGTCCGATGGGAAAGGGTCGTCCCGCTGCCCAGAATGCGCAGCTTGATTATCCCCGTCTCATCCCGCGACGAGACGCCCGGCGGTCGCCTGCAGTACGGCATCCGCCCCATGTCCCTTGGACTCATCAGGTAAGACACCATGCGCGTCGCCGTTTTGCAAACCGACCCAAGTTATCGAAATCTCATCAGCGATGTCGTCAAACGACTCGGCCATACGTGCGTGACGTTTGGCGACGGCCTCGTGCTGTCGAAAGCGCTGTCCCGCTCGACGGTCGATCTGCTGATTCTCGACTGGAATTCCACGGGCCTCTGCGGGCTCGACCTGCTGAAATCCGTGCGCTCGAGCTTCGGCGAGCGCGTGCCGGTCATGTTCGCGACGCCCGACGGCGCCGAGCACAACGTGGTCTGCGCACTGACCGCAGGCGCGGACGATTACATCGTTTATCCCATCCGGCCGGGCGAGTTCGGTGCGCGCGTCGAAGCGCTGTTGCGCCGTGCGTATCCCGCGACATCGACCGCGTGCCTCGAAGTCGGCCCGTACCGCTTCGACGCCCGCCAGCAAATCGTGACCGTGCGCGGCAAGCCGGTGCAACTGAGCGGCACGCAATTCCGCCTGGCGCAGCTTTTCTTCTCGAATATCGGCCGCGTGCTGTCGCGCGATCATATTTTCGCGATGGTCTGGGGCCGCGAATTCCGCGAAACCACGCGTACCATCGACAGCCACGTTTCGCGCCTGCGCCTCGCGCTCGAAATCGAGCCGGTCAACAACTTCCGTTTGCAGCCGGTGTACAAGAGCGGCTATCGCCTGCTGCATCTCTACGATGAAGGCGAAGATTCGCGCGGCGGCCTGGTCGGTCCCGCCGCTGCGCAGATCGCGGCCTGAAGTCGCCGTCCAAAAAATAATGCCGTCGCGAGGACGGCATTTTCGTTTTTGCTTCGCCTCAAACTGCCGGCAGCGCGGGGCGCGTCTCGACGCCGCGCCGAATCAATGCCTCGATTTCCTTGCGCTCCTCGCCCGCGAGCGGCAGACGCGGGGGGCGCACCGGCTCCGTGCCCAATCCGACGATCGCCTCGGCCAGCTTGATGTTCTGCACGAGCTTGTGCGATACATCGAGCGCGAGCAGCGGCGCGAACCAGCGATAGATCGCGCGCGCTTCCTCGAACCGTCCGGCGCGAATCAGCTTGTAGATCGCCACCGTCTCGCGCGGGAACGCGCACACGAGGCCTGCGACCCAGCCGTGCGCGCCCATCAGCATCGCTTCCATCGCGAGATTATCGACGCCGCAGAAAAGCGCATAACGATCACCCGTTTCGTTGATGAGATCCGTGATTCGGCGCACGTCGCCGCTCGATTCCTTGATCGCCGCAAACTTTTTGTCTTCGGCGAGCTCGGCGAACATCTTCGGGGTGACATCGACACCGTACGCGAGCGGATTGTTGTAGACCATGAGCGGCAACGGGCTCGCGTCGGCGACCATGCGGAAATGATTGAGCGTCTCGCGCCGGTCTGACAGATAGCGCAAGCCCGGCAGCACCATGTAGCCGGCCGCGCCGTGGCGCGCAGCGCGCTCGGCCTGGCGGCAGCCGTCGAGCGTGCTGTTTTCCGCGATCGTCAGCAGCACCGGCACGCGGCCGCGCGCGGCGTCCACGGCGATGTCGAGCACGTCGAGCTTTTCGTCGAGCGATAAGGTCGATGCTTCGCCGAGCGATCCGCACACGATGATGCCGTCCACGCCGGCTTCGATCTGCGCGTCGACATTTTTCGCGGTCAACGCGCGGTCTATGCTGAAATCGGCGTTGAACTTGGTGGTCACGGCGGGCATCACGCCTTCCCAGATATGCGTCACGGCAGCGCTCCGAAAGTGATTGAACGGTACGCAGTGTAAGCACCGAAAAAGCGGGCGTCTTGCGTGTTTCGCGCGCGCCGCGTGCCGATTTCGGCATAGCCGTTTCGCTGCGAAAGTGCGGCGCGGCGGGCGTGCCGACGCGGTATCCGCCTGTGCCGATATCGTCATGAAAACGATCCAGCCGCTTCAAGACGCCGGTCGCGCGCGTTTTTAGGATAGGCGGCATGAAAACCATCGACATCATCGACTCGCATACGGGCGGCGAGCCGACGCGCCTCGTGATCGCGGGCGGCCCGGATCTGGGCGGCGGCTCCCTCGCGCAACGGCTCGACGCGTTCCGCACGCGCTTCGACGACTGGCGGCGCGCCATCGTCACCGAACCACGCGGCTCGGACGTGATGGTGGGTGCGCTCCTGTGCGAGCCCGACGATCCTTCCGCCGCGGCGGGCGTCATCTTCTTCAACAACGTCGGCTATCTCGGCATGTGCGGGCACGGCACGATCGGGCTCGTCGCGTCGCTCGCGCATGCGGGAAAGATAGCGGCGGGGCGGCACCGGATCGATACGCCCGTCGGTCCCGTCGATGCCACGCTCAACGCGAACGGCAGCGTCAGCGTGCGCAACGTGCCGGCGTATCGGCATCGGCGCGCGGTGACGGTCGATGTGCCCGGCCACGGCACGCTCACCGGCGATGTCGCGTGGGGCGGCAACTGGTTCTTTCTCGCCGCGGATCACGGGCGCGAACTCGAGCCCGCGCGCATCGCCGGGCTGACCGCGTTCACCGATGCGATCCGCGATGCCCTGCACGCGCAGGGCATCACGGGTGCGGATGGCGCGTACATCGACCATATCGAGCTTTTCGCGGATTCGCCCGTCGCGGGCGTGGACAGTCGCAATTTCGTGCTGTGTCCGGGCAGCGCTTACGATCGCTCGCCGTGCGGCACCGGCACCAGCGCCAAGCTCGCGTGCCTCGCGGCGGAAGACGCGCTCGCGCCGGGCGAAGTCTGGCGTCAGGAGAGCATTATCGGCAGCGTGTTCGAGGGCAGCTATGCAATCGACGGCGACGCGCTCGTCCCGACGATCACCGGCTACGCGCACATCATGGGCGAAGGGCGTCTCGTCTTCGACGAGCGCGATCCGTTCAAGCTCGGCATCGCATGAAGGCGGACGTCATCGTCGTCGGCGGCGGAATCGTCGGGGCGGCGTGCGCGGCGGAGCTCGCGCTGCGCGGCATGACGGTCGAGGTGCTGGAAGCGCGCGGCATCGGTGGCGGCGCGACGGCGGCGGGCATGGGCCACGTCGTCGTGATGAACGATTCGCACGCCGAGCTCGCATTGGCACGTGCTTCGCGAGAACTGTGGCTCGCACTGGGCGCCGAACTGCGCGGGCGCGAGGCGTTTTCGCGTTGCGGCACGCTCTGGATCGCCGAAGACGACGAAGAGCTCGACGCCGCCCGTTCGATGCGCGATGCCTTCGCGGCGGCGGGCGTGCGTGCGCACATGCTCGATCGCGCCGCGCTGCGCGAGGCGGAGCCGGCGGTGAGCCACGCGATGCAAGGCGGATTGCTGATCGACGACGACGCGATCGTGTACGCGCCCGCCGCGGCGCAATGGCTTCTGACGCGCTCGACGCGCATCCGTGTATCGACCGGCTGCGCGGTTCGTGCCGTCGACGCCGGCGACGCGCATGCCGTCGTCACGCTTGCGAACGGCGACCGGCGCACGGCCTCCCACGTCGTCATCGCAAACGGGCTGGCGGTGCCGGATCTGATCGGGGACGTGCCGCTCGAAGTGAAGAAAGGGCATTTGCTCGTTACCGATCGCTATCCCGGCACGATCCATCATCAGGTGCTGGAACTCGGCTACATCAAGAGCGCGCATCACGCGCGCGGCACGTCGGTCGCGTTCAATGCGCAGCCGCGTCCGACGGGGCAGGTGCTGATCGGCTCGTCGCGCCAGTTCGGCACGCGCGATCCGGCTGTCGAGATCGACGTGCTCGGCGCCATGCTCGCGCGCGCGACGCGTTATCTGCCAGGCATCGGCGCGCTCAACGCGATCCGCGCATGGACCGGTTTTCGTGCCGCGACGCCCGACGGCCTGCCGCTGATCGGCCCCGCGCGTTTCCCGGGCGACCGGCTGTGGCTCGCGGCGGGTCACGAAGGGCTCGGCGTGACGACGTCGCTCGGTACGGCAAAGCTCATCGCCGCGCAGATGCTCGGCGAGCCGGCTCCGTTCGATATGCCCGACATGCACGCTTTCTCACCGCAACGATTCGCACGGGAGCACGCCGATGGATGAGCGCGTGCGCGTGGTCATCGACGGCGAGCCGCTCACCGTGCCCGCGTTCACGACCGTCGCGGCCGCCGTCGCCATGCGCGGCGTCGGCGGCACGCGGCGCTCCGTCACCGGCGAGCCGCGCGCCGCGCTATGCGGCATGGGCGTGTGTCACGAATGCCGCGTGACGGTCGATGGCCGCGCGCATGTGCTCGGCTGTCAGACGCTGTGTCGTGACGGTCTTTCCATCGAGACGATGCGATGAAGGTCGAACAGGTCGATATCGCGGTCGTCGGCGCGGGGCCGGCGGGTCTGAAGGCGGCGCGCATAGCGGCGCGAGCGGGCGCACGCGTCGCGCTCATCGACGACAATCCGCGCCCCGGCGGTCAGATCTGGCGGCAAGGGCCGACGCTCGCGCCCGCCGCGCAACTTCGCCAGTGGCTCGATGAAACGCGCTCGCTTGAAAACTTCGTCGGCATGAACGGGACGAAGGTCGCCGCCGCGCCCGGCAGCAAACGGCTCTTGCTCGAACGCGACGGCGCGCCGCTCGTGCTCGCGTATTCGAAGCTCATCCTCGCAACGGGCGCGCGCGAGCGGCTGCTGCCCTTCGACGGCTGGACCCTGCCCGGCGTGACGGGCGCGGGCGGCCTGCAGGCGCTCGTGAAGGGTGGAATGCCGGTGCGCGGCGAGCGCATCGTCGTCGCGGGCAGCGGGCCGCTTCTGCTCGCCGCCGCCGATACCGCGCGCCGTCACGGGGCGCAGGTCGTCGCGGTGGTCGAACAGGCGTCACCGGCGCGTGTCGCGCGCTTTGTCGCGTCTCTTGCGCTGACACCGGCAAAGCTGGCTCAGGCCGTCGGGCTCGGGGTCGCGTGCTATCGACCAGGCGGTGTCGTCGTGAGGGCGCATGGAAGCGCGCGCGTGGACGCGGTCACGATTCGCGTGCGCGGGCGCGAAGAAACGCTCGTAGCGGATCGCGTCGCGTGCGGATACGGCCTCGTGCCGAACGTGACGCTGGCGCTCGCGCTCGGCTGCTCGACAGACGAACGCGACGGCGCGATTCACGTCGACGATTTGCAGCGCACGTCGCTGGAAGACGTCTTCGCGGCGGGCGAATGCACGGGCATCGGCGGGATGGAACTGGCGAGCGTCGAAGGCGCGCTCGCGGCGCACGCGGCGCTCGGTATCGCCGCCGATGCGCGTCTCGTGCGCGAGCGCGATCGCTGGCGTGCCTTCGCCCGGCGCGTGGCGCACGCGTTCGAACTCGGCGCCGACGCCCGCGCGATGCCGTCGCCGGACACCGTGTTGTGCCGCTGCGAGGACGTGTCGATCGGCGAAGTCGCCGCGCACGCGAACTGGCGCGAGGCGAAGCTGCAGACACGTTGCGGCATGGGGCCGTGTCAGGGGCGCATTTGCGGCGAGGCGGCTGCTGTCTATTTCGGATGGCCGTGTACGGCGGCGCGCCCGCCATTCGCGCCGGTTCGCATCGATACGCTGATCGCCGCGCGCGAGAGCGCCGAAACGCCCGTTTCATAGTGGGGCCAGCGCGAATTTCGTCCGCGCATGCGCGCTTCTATAATCGGTTGCCTGACCGATCAGGACGCAACCGACCTCCTTACGCATGACGAGCACGACAGGCCTCATGACGAACACCGCGCCGATCGCGCAACCTCCGGCGTCGACGCTCTCGGACATGCTCGCGCATTTCGCGCTGCTCGCGCCGGTGTTCGACGCGATGCCCGACATCGTGTTCTTCGTGAAAGATCGCGAGGCGCGCTACGCGATGGTCAATCGCACGCTCGCGCGCCGCTGCGGCCACAAGGACGACAAATCGGCGCTCCTCGGCAAGACGGCGGAGGACGTGTTCCCGCGGCGCTTCGGACGCATCTACACGGCGCAGGATCAGGCGATCATCGCGCAGGGACATCAGTTGATCGACCAGCTCGAATTGCATCTGTATCCGGGGCGGGAGCCTGGCTGGTGCATGACGTGCAAGCAGCCGCTCCATGACACGCAGGGCAATATCGTCGGGCTCGCGGGAATATCGCGCGACTTGCAGGCCGCCGAAGGCACGCATCCCGCCTACAGCCGGCTTGCGGCGGTCGTGCAGCACATCCAGGAGAACTACGTGCAGCCGCTCAATATGCGGCAGCTCGCGCAGATGGCGAACATGTCGATCGCGCAACTGGAGCGGTATTTTCACAAGGTCTTTCATCTGACGCCGCGTCAGGTGTTGCTGAAGACGCGCCTCGACGCAGCCACTGCGCTGCTCGTCTCGAACGGAAAAGTCACCGATGTCGCCGCGCTATGCGGCTACACCGATCACAGCGCCTTTACGCGCCAGTTCAAGGCGACGGTCGGCATCACGCCGAGCGAATATCGGGCGCTGTTGCAAGCGGGCATGTCAGGGGCGTCGCGCCCCGATTCCGCGCGAGAAGCAAACGTCTGACGGGAAAACAGGGGCACGGCTCGCGCAAAAAATACACGGTCGTGCGTTCCGGTTGCGGTTTCGTGCGGCGCGCCTCGGCCGGAATGCCCGTCCCATGCGGGTTTCCCGGCAGCGAATGCAAGTCGGTCCGCTTTTTGCTCGCTCTGGCTCGCGGCGACCGGGCAAAATCTTCGCGTTGGCGCCGCTCAAAAACCGCGAGGCGTTCCGCACCGGCGCACACGCGACATAAATTACGGTGCGTGCGGAATTCCCGCCGCGTTTTCGTGTCGATCAATGCGCGCAACAGCGTGCGCGGCGGCGAGAGGATGGAGACCCGTCGCGAGAATTCCGTTTTTTGGCAGCAGAAAAGAACATCATGAACGAAGTGGCAAGACTGGGGCATATGCGGATCGTGCTCATCGAGGACGATCCCGAGAGCAGGGCATCACTGCAGATGTTGCTGGAAGAAGAAGGTGCGGACGTAGTCGCGGTGGCCGACGCCGAAGACGGCGCGCAAGCCGCGATCGAGCATCTTCCCGATGCGGTGATCTGCGATCTCGATCTACCCGAGATGGACGGTTTCTATCTCATCCAACGTTTGCGGGATCACGAAATACGCGGCAATCTGCCGCCGTCCGTGGCGATCGCGCTGACGGGACACGGCGGCGACGAATACCGATTACGAAGCATCGGCGAAGGTTTCCAGCATTTCATGACGAAACCCGTGCATCCCGACGAACTCGTCGCGCTGATACAGGACGCAGTTGGCGCGCGCGTGGTGATGTGAGGCGTTCGGGGCCGCCGCTGACGGGCGGCCCGTGTTTCTTACGACCGGTCGCGGTTGCGCGCCCGCGTCGCGCCCGTGATGACGGCGATGCCCAGCATGATGACGGCGACGATCATGATCGTATGCTGCGCGACGTGCATCGCGACGAGCGCCCACGATACCCCTCCGATCAGAATCAGCCAGCCTACCAGGTAGATGATCAACGTCATCGACTTCTCCTTTTTCGTTGTGTGCTAGAAATCGTTGCGTGTCCTTCAAGAAAGGGCCTTATCCTTTCGACGCCGAAGCACGCATAAGTTCACTCATGCAAGGGGCGTACCGCGGGTGGCATCTCGGACATGAGCAAGAGCCAAAGCATGCTGACCGTGCATCGAAGACCAGATGCTTTTGTGTCCCTTGGTGGGCTTCGCTTCTGCGAAATTGATACCTAAGAAAAGATCGACGACGACTGTCTACCTTATCGGCGCGGCGTCCTTCTCAGTCGGTACCATGGCCGCCGCAAGATTCGTCCGCGCGCGCCGTATCAGATCAGAAGCTGCTTGATGCGTCGTTTGATTGAATTCTTCAAACGGCGCATCGACGTCCTATTCGCGTCGGTGCCGTAGGACGCATCAGATATGAACGCGCCGCTCTGATTCAATTCGTAACCGGATCGAACGGTCGACGGTGATGGTGGTTGAAAAGGTACGAAAACCCCCGGCTTGCGCAGAACGAAGTCGAAAGACATTTTCATCGCGTATGTGTCGATGTGCTCGAGCTTCGCGAGTCTTTTCCAGTGCTTTTCGTACATACCCTCGATCAGACTGGGTGTCGGATTCCACTTGTGGCTCAATGGCGCGTGATCGTTGCGCGAGTCCCAGGTATAGCGCCAGTCCGGAACAACGACCCCGACCCCGCCGCCTGGCTTAACCAAGCTCAGCCAGTAGCTGATGATTTCCTCCGGATTCGCCACATGTTCGAGCATGTGGAGGGAGACGATGAAATCGACGGAATCCGGTTTGAACGGGAGATTATCGGGCATTGCCAACACAGCGGAGGCGGTCGATGCCTGGTGAGCACCGCTTGCCTGATCCGATGGGGGCATACGAGCAATATCGATCGGAAGCAAATATGGCGAAATCGTCCTGGCGCCGCAACCTACGTTCAGGCCGTTCAGTTGCTCGATCGTGTAACCGTTTGGCATCGCACGCAGCGCGGCTTCTTCTTCTCTGGCCAGCAATAAGCTGACTTCATCGCCCATATACAGAACGACCGTCTTCGACTTCATAGCGAAGTATTCGCGCTGAACGGTGCTCAGTGGTGAGAGCAGACTGATGTTGTGGGCTCCGTCTATCGGCCCCTCCATCTGCTCGCGGATGGATTCGACGGTTTGATCATCAAGCGGGTGTTGTTTTCTGATGCCTTTCATTGGGGCCCCAGGCTTTCAACTTGGCTATCCGATTCTAACTGAAGGTTTAGCTGCACTCCGCGTAAAGGCCGTCACCTAGCCGGGGATTGTCGCTCCGGGAGATGTTTGCGCCGAGGCGCGCCGTTCTGATATCAGTGCCCGCACGGCGTTCCTAGATGGAACCTCGATATATCGATAGGCGCAATCCGCGATCGCGAGCATCAGCACCGATAGCAGCACCTGCCCCCATATGTGGCTGATGTCCTTGGCGATCATTATCGTGGGTCCGATGAAGTGATCAGCGTAGTACATGATCGGTTGATGCACCATGTAGAGCGCGAAACTGATCTCGCCCAGATGCATCATCGGCCGGTTCGAAAGCATCTTCGACAGCAGCCCGCGCTGGAATGCGAACACGAAAATGATCGCGACCATTGCCGGCTGATAGTAGGCGCTGTTCGCGAGCGTCGGCCACTTGTGCCACGTAGACCGGTACAGCACGACGAGAAACCAGAGCGACGCGATTTCCAGCGCGGTGAACAGCGCGGCATCGAACCACCGATCGCCCATGCCTTGCAGGCGATTGAACAACAGCCCGAGGCTCAGACCGATGATGAAATCAAATATCCGGACGTAGGGCGATACCATCATGAGCCACCAGTCGAACGAAAACGCTTGCATCTTCGTTCGCAGCAACAGCGCGATCAGGAACAGGCAGGCGAATGCCGCGATCCCCGCCAATGCCGCGCGCGTCGCGCTGCGACTCACGCCGAAACGGTTGAAGGCGAACAGCAGGAACGGAAGCGAGATATAGAAGAACAACTCGTCCGAGATCGACCACGACACGCCGTTGTAGGAGAAGATGTTCGCGCCGTCTGGATACCACGCGTGTAGCAGGAACACGTTTGCCAGCGTTTGCCAGTCTGTGTATTGCGTGCCACGAATCCAGATCAGCGGCACGACCGCGGCGAACATAAACAGGTGCAGCGGCCAGATACGGGCGACGCGCAGCGCCCACAATTTCGCGACCGATCCGACCGTCAGGCTTTCGAACTTGTCGGCGTAGTTGTGCGCGAGGATAAAGCCGGAGAGCAGGAAGAAGAACCCTACGGCCAAACCGCCGGTCTCGTACGGGTAGCCGAAGTGAGCAAAAACTACCGCTGCGGCTGCGATGAATCTGAGCGACGTAAGGGGCTTCAGCATGTTTCCTCGGGCAAATTCTTGTAATTTTTCGTCGGACGGATTTTATATGAACCGACTTAAAACCGTGAAAAAACAGCGCCGTAGCAATTGGTCTCGGTGTCGAAGAATGTTGTTTTGTGGCGCAGATGAGACACGCACTCGGCAGTTTTTACGCGTCTGCTTGACCGCGAGTAAGGCCGATTTCGGCGCGCCGTCGATATGCGGCTATGCGCACCGGCATCGCGAAATATAAGGAATGGCCCTGTTGGGAAATCAGGATCGCGGAATTCCGACGCGCTACACTCCCGCCAGACAAGGCCTCCGGTCGAAAGCCAACAAATACCTCATGCTGACCGTCCATCAGAAAGACAGAAGTTGTTGTCTAGCTTAATGGCTGCGCGACTGCGCAAGTTGTCTCCTAAATAAATGCTAGAAAATTGAGCACGATGGAATGGGGCCGACAGAGAAGCCGCCAACGAAATATTAGGAGTAGGTCACGCGGATTTCGGGATTGAAAGCCGAACGCGGCTGACTGGAATATCGAGTTTTTTGAAGTAAATGTGAGTCGTGGCCTCTCGCGTATGTCCTGCCGCTACCATCAATTCCTTCGTCTCGTATCCGGCGCGTTTCGCGTCCGTTAGCGCCTTTGCCCGGATGTCCTTAATCGTGTATCGCTTTGCCGCCAGTCCGGCCTTTGATGCCGCGCGCGTCCAGGCGGCGAGAAGCGCTTCGGGTTTGTAGGGCTCGAATTTGCGGTTGTGAATCACGTACGCGTCGCCGATGCGGGGCTGCTGATCGATCTCGCGGATGCGGGTAAGCACGGCTTCGATTTCGGGCGTGATGGCGAAGTCGACGGTGACCCCGCTGCTGTCGGCGGTCTTACTCGGCAGGAAGTGGATCACGCCGGCAGACCGGTCAATCTGTGACCACTTCAGCGTGCGGATTTCGGTCGAGCGCTGTGCGGTCAGGTAGCAGAGATCGACAAAGCACTGCATCATCCGGCCGTTGCGGGCGAAGATTCCTTCCTTGGTTCTGGTGTTGGCCTTTTGCTCGAAGTGCGCCAGTTGCTTTCGGATCGCCGCGAAGTGGTCGTCCGTGATGTACACGCCGCGCCTCGGAGGGGTCTTGATCTTGATGTCGCGCACCGGGTTCGACTTCGTGTGGCGTTTTTTCACGCACCAGAAGAAGAAACCGGACAGGAAAGATCTGACGTGGTTCTGCATCGTCAGCTTCCCATCCCAGAAGGCAAGGACGTCGCTGATGTCGCCTGGCTCGATGTCGGCGACGTTCGCGTCACGCAGCGCATTGCGCGCGTAGCGGCCCGTCCGCGCCCACGACTTTTGCGACTTCAGCGTTGGGCCTTTTTCCTCGATGTACCGATCGATCAATGGACCCGCGTCTCCGGTGCCCGGCGGCGCTTCGTATTTACGGCGCTCCACGACGAGCCGCGCCAGCATGGTGGTCTCGCCCTCGGCGATCTTGCAAAGCCTGACCCATTTGTTCGTGCGTGGAACGACCCAATACCAACTTGCCCCATTGGCGTAGACGCGTGCGGGCAAGTTGGAGGGTCTTTGACGGCGACGTGCGTTCATACGAAAGGTGAGCAGATTTTGGTTTTCCGGGTGGGCGAGCGGTCATTCCCGGTGTCAAGACCAGCGCGGCGGGCGAGCAGTGATTCGTAAAGGGCCCAAGTCATGATCGGAGCACCATCGAACGAGCGGGTGATTTCAACGCCGAACGCCTGCTTGAACCACTCGGCTTGTTTGCTATAGCGTACGCGACCGGTGATTTGCTTCAGATCCTCCGGCGTCATCAGTCTTTCAGTCATATCGCGGCTCCAGATACGCGCGACTCACGCGCATGAACTCTTCGATGTAGTGTTGTGCTTGCTGGTCCGGTCGTTGCTGAAAGGCCGTCAAGGTAGAAGGAGGCAGCCATGAGCTACGGAAACCCTCACGAACTGCTCGAATTCGTTTCAAGCGCGCTCCCGCCGCGTAACGAACTGGGCCACACAGGACAAGAGGATTTCGAATACTTCTGCGCGTACACCGGGCTCCGCGAAGCGAATGTTGGGGCGGAAGCGTTCGTATGGGCGAAGCTCGCCTTCTTGTCAGCGTGGAGGCGCCGAACCGATGCCCTTGCCGAGCATTCAATCCAATGAACTGATGCTCGCGACGCTCGGAAAACGTCCCTTTAAAGACGCTGGCTGGATCTTGGAGCTCAAACACAGCGACTACAGCAGGCGCGATGCGCTTGGCTGCGGTCAGGGGTAAATCGTGATGAACAAAAGCCTGCCGCCGCTTCAGCCGTCGCAGTTCGTCCGTGAAATCAATAAATTCCTCCCTGACAAGCAAGGTTTCACTCCCGGACTCCGCGTTTTCTTGACACCCCGAGGTTGCAGCGACGATGAGGCAACCGGTTGGGACTGGACTACTGATACGCCTGAAGCAGCCGTCGCCGTGGTGCAGGCCTTCGAAGATGTTCGACATCTGCATGGTTTCTAGTCGTCCTCTTTGCTCGCCACGCTCGACGCGCTGTCACTCTCGATCAAATCGCGGATTCCCTTGGCAATGCCCCTCGCCGTCGTTGTGTCGTAGACGACGCAAGCGTCCGCGATAGCCGCAGCCCGCTCCATCGCTTGGCGCTCGATCTGACGAGCATCCTTCTCCATCCCCGCGATCCGCTCGCGCAGCGCGGCGATCTCGGCGGAGGGGTGGGTGTAGAGCGGGCGAAGCTCGGTATGGCTCTTGATCTCCGACGCGACCTTGACAGCGGTTTCTTTCTCGAAATGCACGCTGTGCGGGCGCATATTGCCGATACCCCAATAGACCGCCCACGCCACCGGCTCCGCCTGCCCCTCACTCGCGCCCGCTGCGAGAAGGGCGCGCAATTCGCCGACTCGGACCGTGTATGCCTCGTCGTCCAAGTAGCCGTTCAAATCATTCAGTGTCGTCATCTTTCACTCCTTCACGCCTGATGCGCCGCAGTCGCATGTGCCAAGCGACTCCCCATCAGCGCGATGAACGTCGCCAGTGCCATCGCAGTACTCGCAGCATTTCGCCCCCGCCGCATCGGCTACCGAACTCGCGGGAGTGGCGGCGAGATACAACAGTATTCCGTTCTCAAGGGCGTTAGTTAGCCATTCCGCGCGAGCATATGCATCGTCGTCAACATCGACGCCATATACAACACGCGCTACCGGCTTCGCCACCGCTGTGTCGGCGATGTTCGCGGAGGGGGCGATCGCGCCGCGCGCCTTCCACGTCTCCCACTGGTCCTCAACCGCGTACGAGCAGTACTGGCCGAAGCGCAGCGAGCCCTTCGCGTCTCGACTATAAAGCGGCGCGCTCGGGAATCGTTCTTGCATCCACGCCTCAAACGCCTGACGTTCGGGCGACGTGTCGTATGTAGTCATGTGGTCTCTAAAGTTTGTGAGGTCTCTGCCGAAAACTCGCTCATGAAAAAAGAACATCTCATCAGCAACGATCCGCTCCGCGCGGAAGCTCGCGCTCTTGGGGCGAGCATTGAAGCGATCCGGCGGGCTCGTGGCAAAAAGAACCCGCGAGACTTTGCGCTTGACACTCCGGAATGGGAAAGCACTTGTATCGACTTCGCTCGTGACCTGCGTTGGGCCTTGGGCATGAGCGGCGATGCGACCGATGTGCCTTCGATCGAAAGCCAAGTTAGGCGTCTGTCTCGTTGAATTGCTGCGGCTAGAGCGAGGCGTCGAACAGCTTGTCGAAGCAGCGCGCGGGAGGTAATGACGGTGTGTGTCATGCGTGCTCCAGCATCAGACCAGCCTGCCGCAGGCGATCTCGCTGAAGCTGCTCGTACTCGGGATTCAGTTCGCAGCCGATGAAGCGGCGGCCGAGGCGCTGCGCAACCTGACCCGTCGTGCCGCTGCCGAAGAACGGATCGAAGACGACATCGCCGGCGCGGGATCCAGCCAGCACGCACGGCTCGACGAGCGCTTCCGGAAACGTCGCGAAGTGCGCTCCATCGAAAGACTGCGTCGGGATCGTCCAGACTGAGCGCTTGTTTCGCAGGTCGATTCCGCCGGCCTTGCGCACCTTGCTCGCATAATCGACGAGGCCCGCCTTCGTCCGATGGTGCTCATCGCCGCTCTCGTATGCTTCGGTGCCGCGGTGCGTCTTGTTGCCCGGCCCCTTGTATCTACCGGCCATCGTTCGATGTCCGCCTTCGCTGGTATCCCATCCGGAAGGAACGCGCTTCACGCGATCGCGGCCGCGCTCTTCCGCGTCGGTACCGAATCCGAACCCAACACCGCGAGGTTCGAGGCCGGAGACCGCTTGCTCTTTCACCGCTTCGGCGTCGTAGAAGTACTTCTCGCTCTTCGAGAGCAGGAACATGTACTCATGCGCTTTCGTGCAGCGATCGCGGACGCTCTCTGGCATCGGGTTCGGCTTGCTCCAGATGATGTCCTGCCGGAGATACCAGCCCGCATCCTGCATCGCGAAGGCAAGGCGCCAGGGCTGGCCCATTAGGTCTTTCGGCTTCAGTTCCGTCCGCCACCGCGACCCAGTTCCGGTCTGCCGCTTCTGCGCTTCAGTGATCTGGCGCGCGCTGATGATCGAGCGATCGGACATCTGGCCGTTGCGACCCTGCGCGCCCCACGACCCAGCATAGGCGTCGCCCATGTTCACCCACGCGGTACCGTCGTCGACGAGCAGCTCGCGGCAGAGTTCGAACACCTCGACGAGCGTCTCGATGAACTCTCGCAGCGTCGGCTCATGACCGATCTGGCCGTCGACGCCATAGTCGCGCAGGCCCCAGTAGGGTGGGCTCGTGACGATCGTCTGCACCTTCACGCCATCGGCGATCATCGCGCGCATCGTTTCACGGCAGTCGCCGAAGTGGCATTTGTTGAGCCAGTCGTTCATGTTCTCTCGCAATAACAGTCTGTCCAATCACCAGCGTCACGCGCTGCTGCTCGATCTCCGCGACCATCTCCACGAATCTCTCGCAAGCGCGCTGCACCTGTTGTGTCGTCGGCTTCCGAGCGAGCCCGAGAGACTCTAGGGATTCGAGCAGGGCGCGGAAGGTTGGGAGAAGGCGCGTCATGCGGGAAAGCCGTCGTGCGTCACGCCGTCGAGATGGCGGCCCGAAGCCTTCTTGCCGAAGCGCCAAAGGTCCGGTCCATCGTCGCTGTGCATCTCCATGCTTTCGGTCGGCGTCACCGGGCGCATGTCCAAAGAATTGGCCCACCACCATGCAGCCTGCTCGGTGCGCCTCATCGGACCGGGGGCGTTTTCGCCCGGTGCCCTCTCGCCCCATTGTTTGAATAGAAAGTGGACACCCGCCTCTTCGCACTGGTCGCGAATGTCGCGGGCCCAGGCCGGGTGCATCGGGCGCGCGTCGTGTCCGCTTTCACCGCCGACAATGACCCAGCGAACGATCCGTCGACGAGTGTTGGCGACGTGCTCGTCACGATCGTCGCTGTCCTAGTACTGCATAAATTTGAGATCGACCGGCCCGAGCAGCGGCTCCATGGAGAGGAAGTGCAGGCGGGCGGGCACTCGCATCAGTTTTGGAATGTCGCGATCAGCCTCTTCCTGATTGACGATCGTTGCGCCGAGCCAGACGTTTTCGCGTGCGGTGAGCTTCTGCAAGCGCTCAAGATCTAATTGCCGCGCGGCCACATCCTCAAGCATGGGCATCACGTTGCCGATCCGCTTCGTCAGCAACAGCCAGTCGAGATTCGGCGTCTTGTCGATCAGGTCGAACAGATCCGCGCGCCACCGCGGATCGACCGCGTTATCGAACACGTCGGCGAGCGACGCGCAGAAGACGCGCTGGCGGCGGCCGTGCTGCGCAAAGAACTCGCCGTGCGCAGCGTTCCACGCCAACGGCTTGCGCCAACTCGCGGGCGACGTGCGTCGGCGCGGTGCTCCCGGTCCCCAGTTGATCGCGGTGCCGCCTGCGAAGCGCGCGTTGCGCGTCTCGGCGTAGCAGTGATCGCAGCCCGGTCCGACCTTCTGGCAGCCTTCCCAAGGATTGAACGTGTGGTCGGTCCACTCGATTTTGCTGTTCTCGCTCATACTACGGTCCTTGATCTATGAGGCGATGCGAACTATGAAACGAACGCTCGCGTTACTGTTTGCTGGGGCGTGCGCTACGGCTTGCACGACCGTCCAAGAAGTGAAGCGTCCCGGCGGCGACTCTGAATTCATCATTGCTTGCGGCGCGAGCACCGGATGGAACATGTGCTACAGC
Organism: Caballeronia sp. INML1; assembly: GCF_023631085.1. Lineage (NCBI taxonomy): Bacteria > Pseudomonadati > Pseudomonadota > Betaproteobacteria > Burkholderiales > Burkholderiaceae > Caballeronia > Caballeronia sp. INML1. Next base: position 64,816 of record NZ_JALQDT010000051.1, read on the forward strand.
AAGGCAAACGAGACTTGTCCTCAGGGCTACAAGACACTCAGCGAGAACGCCGGCTTCAATCGAAAGGAGCTCCGCATCTCGTGCCCAAAGCCTTCCTGATTGCTATCTGAGTTGATGACGCTGCAAGCCTGTCGCCCTTTTAGGGTGGCCCATCACGGTCAGGCGGCGCGCAACGTCATCAAGTCAGACGGCCGGATTACGCACCGGCACGCGGGGTTGGTTAAGGGAAGGGGTTACTCGGGCGTGCCGAGCAAAATCTTGGTGGCGGTCTGTTCTTCGATCTGCGCCCAGATGGCGCGGAACGCGACTTCGAGCACCTTGTGCGGGCGGATCAACTCGTACCAGATCTTCAGCACGCCGTCCTTGATGCGGTACTTGATGCGCGCGTCGATCGCGTAGGGCGCGCCATTCTCGAACACGGGAATGCTCAGCGTGATCTGCGACGGCATCGCGATCTTGTTGCCGGTGGCGTTCACGTCTTCCTTCCAGACGAAGTTCGTGCTGCCGTCCTGCAGGCGCGCGGCGGACACGAAGTTGCCTTCCTTGCTGGCCTCGAAGTTCAGCGCGACGCTGAGCATCGTCGAGCCGTCCGGGCTCACGATGTCCGGCAGGTTGTCTTCGATCAGCTCGGCGAGTTCAAGCTGCGTCAGCGGCTGACGATCCTTGCCGGTCCACGTCTTCCACTCACGCGACGCAGGCACCGGGAACTCAACGCGGTACGCGCGCCAGTTCGCGCCGTCGTGCTCGTCGACCGCAGTGCCGTATGCGCGGTGGTCATCGATCACGCCGAGGATGCGCGCCGGGTCCAGCGACGCATAGATCAGGCTCTCCGGTCGTTTCTGGCGGTTGAAGTACTGGATGAAGCTAGCTGCGTCGCGCAGCTTGACCGTGCCGGATGCGCGATTCGGGTTCGCGAAGACATCCTCGACGATCTGAGTCTTGAAGCCTTCCGGGACGAGCACGAACGGCTTGCCGTCTGCGACCGGGCTCTTTTGCGGACCTGCAAGCGAGGCGCCAGCGGCGAGCAGAGCAGCGACATCTTTTTCGCCAGTGAAGTTTTCGAGCATGAGTGTTCCTTGTTGGTTTTAGAAGAGAAGAGGAGCGGCCGGCGATTAGCCGAACGAGACGGAGCGGCCGCTAGAGGTGCTCTCTGCCAACGAGATTCCGGGCAGTTCGGTTTGTCGCTCGCTATGGCGCGACAGGTTGTTCTCGACCGTCGGGAAGAAGACTTCGGCGCTTTCCTTCTCGCGCGGCAGCGTGGCGACGACCTTGCCGGTCACCTCCAGTGCGTCCTGCACCTTGGCGAAGGGCTTCACCTCGACGGTGATCGTTATCTTTCCGGCCTTGCCGGTGTCGCGCACCATCGCCACGAGGGTGTTCAATTCGTTCGTCGCTTCTTCGACGACCGCACCGCCGCGCAACTCCATCAGCGTCTGCGTGAAAGCCTTTTTCATTCGATCCTCCGATCGTGTTATCGATTCGGTTAGCCGCCTAACGGGCGGCATCCCCATTTCACTGTTGGCCCGAAGGCCCGCGGAATGCCCCTTTAACCGTCGGGCGAGGTATTCAGTGCGCAGCCGGCCAGCGGATGCGCTTCTTGCGTTGCTGGATTTCGTCGAAGTGCCGCTTCGCGCGGGCATCTGCGCCGCGCACGAGGGCGATTGCTGCAACCATCGTGACGATAAAGAGAAGGACTACTACCTGATAGACGTTCATGAGTGAGCCTTTTCGGGATCGTGTTCAGGCGCAGCGGATCACAGCGCAGCGTTCGATTCGAGCAGCGCGGTAATCGAGCTCCGCGCAAATCGCGAGGTAAGCGCCCGCGACCAGAAACGTGATGCACCAGATTTGCCAGAGCTTCACACCAGCACCCCGGCCTTGAAGGCGACGCACAGGAACCACACTGCGCCGATTGCGATTCCATACAGACCGGCGACGCCGATCGCCTTGTACAGCTTCTCGACGTCCTCCAGTCGCGTGATATCGCGAAGTAGGGCGTTGTCGTTAAGTGTTCGATTCATTCCCGTCCGTCCTTACCCGCCAAGCCGCGCGTCAGCGACGCCCGGAGCGATGATGTTGAGCGCAACTTCGCGTAGGAGGTGCTCTGTGAGCGCGCCAGCGCCGCCTTGGGCAAAACGAACCAGTTCGATCAGATCTTTTGCAAGCGTGCTCACACGAGTCCCCTGTCCAATTGCCGGACAGGAAGCCCTGAGTACAAGACACTGTTAAGTCCAGTGCCCTGAGATCAGGGCTCCCGGTTTCCCGGTGCGCGGTGTTCAGCGCATGGGATGCATATTAGGCAAAGCCTAGAGACGTGTCAAGGCAAAGCCTAAATTATTTTCGGATGTTTCTTGAGGGGCTAGCTACACTTCAGAATGGGCACAGGAGGTGCAGCCATGACACCCGAGGACGTCGTAGGCATTTTTGAGAAGCTGAACTTGGAGGGAAGGGCGGACATTCCGCTGGACGACGCCTGCGCCGGCCTGGCCGGTTGGCTCGCGGGCGCGTGGCCGAGACTAGAGGACGAGGATCTCCAGTTGCTGACCGCTATCGGGGCGGTGTTATGGCGGGAAGGGTTCGCTCAGCGCCGGCTGCGGCGGTAATTGGCGCGCCAGGCGACGCGTCGCGGTCCGGATAGCGTAGAGTGGTCGGTCCACAAGGGGATCCACATGGCGACAGAAGAAGACGTGATTGCGACTTTCGAGCAGTTCAACGCAGAGGGGCGTGATTACATAACGCTCGACGACGCCTGCACGGGGCTGGCGCGCTGGCTTGCTCTGGCATGGGATCGCTAGAGCCTGGTGACGCACAGCTGCTGATGACGGTGGGCGCGACGCTTTGGCGAGAAGGTTTCTCTCAGCGGTAGCACGGGCACAACAAAAAACCCGCCGGAGCGGGTTCGTGTACGTAGCGGTGGGCCGCTTAATCGAGGGACGGCGAGATTGTGTCGAGAACGTAGAGCTTTACGATGTCGCCATCAGCGTCCACCTCCGCTTTCCCTAGAATGCTGATGCGCGAAATAGCCGTCATCGCCTCTGCATACGGATTGCCGGGCTGGGTTACAGTCGGGTCAACGATCTGGCCGTTGACGCGCTCCTGCTGCCCTTCAATTGAGAGTTTGCAGGCGCCTGTGGTCATGTCCAGCTCGGTGATCACTACGTCGTATTGCCTGCTGTGATCGGAGAACACCCTTGTTTCGCCCATCATAGCGCCCTTATCGTTTGCGTTCACCTCGTGGAATTTGCGTTCGCCGCTGTAGAGTCCCATCGACTCCACAGACCGGCCGACAGGGGACAGCGCTTTTTTGACCGACGGATGAAGTGCATCCGCCAGTCTATTGATGACGCCGACCAACGAATCGACGTTCTTCTGGTTTCCTTCCGAGACAAGCTCCATTTGCCTCTTCAGCGCATCCGCCAAGTGTTTCATCTCTTCCTTGTCGCGCCTGCTGAGAAAGAACTGGATGACAAATGGTATCAAACCTGAGACTGCGCCGCCCCAGAACTCTTTACTAGCGACGATCCCTTCTACGACTGCCATCACCTCGTGGCAACGATGACTTTGCACGGGTGCAGCAAGCACCCGGACATCAAGCGCGTCGAAATGGCGCGTCGTCTTCCCTGTCACCACAAAGTTTGCGGCAACTGCAATGAGTCGCGCCATACCTTGGAGCGATTCGCCGAGCTGGTTGAGATCGATCTCGTGGTGCACGGCGTCGCCGCCCTCGTACCGGATACCGAGCGTTAGCAGTTCCATTCGTCTTGTTTTAATGTAACGCCGCCGATGCTGTCGGTGGCGCGGTGGTTCTTATTCTGGGCGCCAGCTCGACGGCCGGCAGATCGCGCGCACGAAGTGCATCTTTTCGATTTCGCCGTCGGGCAAGATGATCGGCTTGTGTGCGTCGTTTGCTGAAATCAGGTGCGTGCGTCCCGTGCGCTTGTACATGAACTCCTTCACCATCACCCGTCCATCTTTGGACTTGACCAACACCTCGTCGCCTGGCTGGATCTCCTGGTTCGGCTCAATTACTACAAATTCTCCGTCCTTTATCCGCGGTCGCATCGAGTCTCCCTCGCACTTCAGCGCATAAGCGTCCGGGTCTTTGGTCGGGAAGTCAATATAACCGTCGCCGTGGCCGACTGGATACTCCATGTCCGCCCAGTTCCCGTTGTCTCCAAGTTGCGCCCTGCCTACCACTGGGATTGCTCTCCACTTTGTTATTGGGATTGGCTCATACGGATGGTTGTAGCGGACCGATGTCGTGCGCGACCCCTTCCCAAGCATCAGCCATACTGAATTGACCCCAAAGGTCTCTTGTAACGCGACCGCATGGTCAACGCCGATCTGCTTGGTTTTCCCAGAAAGCCATCCCGCTACGACCTCATCAGTAGTGTTGGCGGCTGCCGCAACCTTCGAGATGTTGCCACCGGCTTCATCGATGACGGTCTTGATCCTATCAGCGAGGCCCTCGGCTCCCATCGAGGGGAAAGAGGGCGAAACCGCCGCCTCTTCGCCGGTTATCCACCAGTCCGCCGTGTGCCCGAACTCCTCGATCAGCTTCGGAATGTGCTTCTTGGCTATCCGGCCGAAGTTGACCCAATCGTAGACGGACGGCGCTTTGACGCCGAAGAGATCTGCCACTTGGGCGTGGGAAAGGTTCCGGCGTGTCATTTCGTCGCGAAGACGGTCGCCGATGTGCTTGGGTTGTTTAGGCATTGCCTGTGTATACCCAGTGCTACTATTTTCGGCAATGCCTTGACCGTCGTTTAGGCTTTGCCTAGAATGTCCGTTATGAATGAATCCGTCCAAAACTCCGTCCTTCTCGCTTGCGCCATCGTCGGGAGCAAGTCTGCGCTCGCTCGTGCGGTCGGCGTTAAGCCTCCCACTGTTCAGCAGTGGTGTACAGGCGAGCGGCCAGTTCCTCCGAACAAGTGCGTCGAGATTGAGCGGGTAACTGGCCGCAAGGTTCTCGCAGAGCAGCTGTGTGCCGAGGTCGATTGGGGATTCATCCGCAAGGCCGGCGAAATCACTGTCTGACTTTTCGTTTTGAAGTGGACTTCTTTCCGTATTCCCATTTCCGTTCATCGTTGTTCTTTTTCATAAGGGAGGTTCCATGTCACGCCGTGCCGAGTTTCGCAACGAAGTAAAAACCCGCCTCGAAGACCCCGTCTACGAGGGAATGCAAGCATTCAAGGCTCTCTACGGCATCGACAGCGATTCCGCTGCACTTGCCCGCATCGCCAAGCTGTTTTTGTTTGGCACGGTTGGCACTTTGCCAGCGAACCTTCTGGGCGTCAGTGTCGCGCCGTCCCAAGTTGGGAGCGCTGTAACGGCATGAACGAAGGAAAAACCGGCCTTCTCGTTGAACTTCCGATTCCTGAAGCTGGGGAGTTGGCTGCTTTGGCGGCGAGTCGGGGCGTTTCAACTCAGAAATACCTCGGGTATCACGTCCTGCGCTCTGCATATGGACCGCTGCACCCGGAAGTAGCCGCGTTTGAAGTGGCCCATGTTGGGAAGCGCGGGGAATAAAACGTCAGACAACTGACGGAGTTCGTCGGCTACGAGGCCGACACCTGCATGGATGAGTCGATACACAAGCAGCTTGGACGCCAGGCTTCTTTTGTTCCGATTTAGTAGTGCGAACGGCAAGTTCGCACCTCCATGAGAGGCATGCATGATTCACGACCGCATCAATTCACGCGATGACATCCGGCCCATTCCGTCGCTCGATGGGTATTTCGCTGCCGCGGATGAAGGCATGAGCGCGCGCGATCTTCAGCCGTCGCTCGGCGGCGCGGATCTTCTTCATACCGGCCGCTTCTTCATCGGCCCGATGACGACCGATCAATCGACCACGACGAAGCTCGCGCCGAAGATGTGCATCGGCTGCGGCGCCCGCCAATCGTCCGACGGCTCGCTGCCCTGCGGCCACGACAACGACCTGTGAGTTCATCCATGAACGATCTGACGATGCCCGGCGCACCGACGATGTCGAGCCGCGAAATTGCCGAGTTGGTCGAGTCACGCCACGACAAGGTAAAGCAGTCGATCGAGCGCCTAGCCGCGCGCGGCGTGATCGTCCAACCCCCAATGGGGGTTGAGAAGATCGCCGACTCGCTGGGTCGTCCGCGATCCGAAACTGTGTACCGAATCGGCAAGCGCGACAGCTATGTGATCGTCGCGCAGCTCTCGCCGGAATTCACCGCACGCCTCGTCGATCGTTGGCAAGAACTCGAATCACGCGCGACGCAACCGGCCGTCAATCTCGACGATCCGGCATTTCTGCGCGGCGCCTTGCTCCAGTACACGGAACGCGTCATCGCTCTCGAGCAGAAAGTTGCCGAGCAGGCGCCGGCCGTTGAGTTCGCGCACGCGATCCGCGACACGAGCGACGCAATCTCCATCGGGCAGATGTCAGCTGTTCTCGGAATCGGCCGGAATCGATTCTTCGCCCGCCTTCGCGCCGACCACATCCTGATGGCGGACAACCTGCCATATCAAATCTACAAGGACCGCGGCTATTTTCGCGTGATCGAGAGCGTCTGGATCGATGAGGCGAAGGAGCCGCACCCGACGTTTAAGACGCTTGTAACGGGGCGCGGGCAGGTATTCCTGCAGCGCAAATATAGCGCCGAGGCGGCGTGAAATGGCACTCGCAGACGTCATCCACATGCCCGAGCAGCGACCCGAGCGCGAACGTGGGGGAGCAAACCTCGTCAGCCGTTCCGACGGCTGGCGATGCCCCGGCTGCTCAGGACCCGGCTGTGTCTGCGACCGGCTCGGGTACGGCAGGTGAACAGGGAAACGCGGAACAGACCGCTGCCAGCGCTGCGGCGGTCGAGCAAGACGCTGGTTCCGATACGACATCTGTCGCGCCTGTGGAATCGGCATCGCAACCCGCTGATGATGCGGTCCCTTTGGACGCTGGTGGCGTCGCTGATGCGAAGGCTGGCAGGGCCGGAGCGGGGGAGTCGGAGGCGGAGCTTTCTGCTGGCCCGAATGGGTCTGGCTCGGATGAGCATCCGCTGACCATCATCGACGAGATCGAGTCGCTGGTGCGAATGATCGGGAACACCGCCGTGCACGAGTATCAGCGCCTGATTCAATGTCTGGCTGATCTGAAGAACCATCCGACCATCAAGGACGGCGAGTAATGCAGAGCCCCATCCGCATCAGCGTTCAGTCGGATCTCGACGCGCTGACGCGGAGGCTCAACGATTTCGAGCGCAGGCAACTGCCGTTCGCGTCTGCCCAGGCGTTGACGGCAGTCGCCAAACGCGTTCAAGCCGCCGAGAAGGCGGCCCTCCCTCAAGTGTTCGACCGACCGACGCCTTTCACGGTCAACTCGATCGCGGTGAAGGCCGCGCGGAAGAACACGCAAGAGGCCACGGTGTTCGTGAAGGACATCGCAGCCGCGTATCTCGCGCCATATGAGTTCGGCGGCACGCACAAGCTCATCGGCTCGGGCAAGACGTGGCTGAATCCGAAGGACATGGCGCTGCTCAACCAGTACGGCAACTTCAGCCCATCCGCGCTGAAGCGTCTGGAAGGGCGGCCGGACATTTTTGTCGGCTCGATCAAAACGGCGAGCGGCGAGTCGATAGGCGGAGTGTGGCAGCGACCGACCGAGGTCAAGACGATCAAGCGCAGCGGAAAGCGCGGTGTCGCTTTGCGCGGCGCCAACAAGACAAGCCATCTCAAGCTGCTTATACGATTCGGCGATGCGCAGCCAGTCAAGCAGCATCTTGACTTCGGCAAGCGTGGTCGCGAGGTGGTCGCAGGAACCTATCGTGCCGAGTTCGGTGCGGCATTCGCAAAGGCGCTCGCAACGGCACGGTGATCAACGATGAAGATCTACAAGTGCACGAACTTCACCGGCTTCTATCCGGTGGGTGTCGCCGCAGTCGTCGTTGCTGAATGCGCCTCTGCCGCTGAGCATCTGCTCAACGTGGCGTTGCAGGCCGTTGGGCTGCCCGGCGATGCGGAGATCGACGAGGACAGTGCGATCAACCCGACGGCGCCTGGCATCGGGATGCTGAGGAACGGCGAGTACTGAGGCGCGCGCGGCTCGCGGGATGGTTGTAAAAAGTGCTCGAAAGGAGGGCGGTATGAGGCGGTTGGGAGGGGTGATAGGTATGGTTTACAAGCGGGTCCCTCTCTGCCCTTCTGCTTCGCGGGCACTGCGCGCGCGCGATCTTTCTCTAGCCACAAACTTTTCAAATTTGGGTAACAGGTAACAGTTCAGCGCGATGAAACAGAGCGAGTTTGCGGTTCTCCACGGCGTCAGTCGAAAGACGGTCACAAAGTGGAAGGAGCGCGGCTGGCTTGTGTTTGCGGGCGATGAAGTCGACGTCGACGCGTCGAACGCGCTGCTGAAAAAGTACCGTCGCGACGGCGTGCCGGCTGTTACCCAAGCTGTTACCCAAGAGGCTCAGGGTAACAAACGCAAAATTGTTACCCAAGCAGCGAGCGAGGTAACTCTCGGCGCGCGCGAGGATGCGGCCGACGTCGCCGATCGGATTCTCGCGGGCAACGTCGAGCTGCTCGACTTCGACGCGGCGCGCTGTTTCAAAGAGAACTATCTCGGGCTGAAGGCGCAGCTCGAATACGACCGCGATTCCGGTCTGGTGATCGACGTCGCCGAAGTGGCGAAGGTCGTCGGCACCGAATACGCCAAGGTCCGAACCCGCCTGCTGTCAATTCCGGCGGAACAGGCTCCGCGTCTCCATCGATGCAAGACGCCTACCGAGCTGCAGGACATGTTGCAGGAGGTCGTCACAGAAGCACTCGAAGAACTCACTCGCGATGGAGCAGGCAACCCTAAATAGCACCAGGCGGTACGCGCGCGGCTATGCGGCGTTGCGCTCTGGCCTCGCGGCGGCGCTTCGGCAGAATCTGACGCCGCCGCCTAAGCTGACGCTGAGCGAATGGGCTGAACGCTATGCGGTGCTGTCGCGAGAGACGAGTGCTCAAACCGGCCGCTTCCGGGCGTTCGGCTATCAGAGGGGCATGCTGGATGCAGTAACCGACCCCAGTGTCGAGAAGATCAGCGTTATGAAGTCGGCTCGCGTCGGCTACACGAAGCTGATGGATCACGCTGTCGGCTTCTTCATCCACCAGGACCCTTCGCCGATTCTCGTCGTGCAGCCGCGTGTCGAGGATGCGGAGAGCTATTCGAAGACGGAAATCGCGCCGATGCTGCGCGACACGCCTGTACTGGCGGCGATCGCGGGCGATCAGAAGGCGAAGAACAGCGATCAGACGATCCTCGCGAAGACGTTTCGCAACGGCTCTAGCCTGACGCTCGTCGGCGCGAACAGCCCGGCGGGCTTTCGGCGAATTACGTCGCGCGTCGTCATGTTCGACGAGGTCGATGCCTATCCGGTCGACGGCGCGGGCAACGAAGGCGATCAGATCGCGCTCGGCACGAAGCGGTCCGAGACGTTCTGGAATCGCAAGATCGTCCTCGGCTCCACGCCGACCGTGAAAGGCTATAGCCGGATCGAGAAGAGTTTCAGCGAGAGCGATCAGCGCTACTTCTTCGTCGCATGTCCGCACTGCGGCGAGCGGCAAGTGCTCGAATGGGGCAGTCCCGAAACGCCGTACGGGATGAAGTGGGACAAGGACGAGCACGGCAACGGCATTCCGGACAGCGTCTACTACGTCTGCCGGCACAACGGCTGCATCATCCACGAGGTCGACAAGGCCGACATGGTGGCGGGCGGCGAGTGGCGCGCGACGAAGCCATTCAAGGGGCATGCCGGTTTCCATATCTGGGCTGGATACAGCCTCTTCCCGAACGCCTGCTGGTCGAACCTCGTTGCCGAATGGCTCCGAGTGAAGGACGACCCGCTCGCGCGGCAGACGTTCATCAATCTGGTGCTCGGCGAGCCGTACGAGGATCGCGGCGATCGCGCGCTGAGCGAGACGCGGTTGGCTGCCCGCACGGAAGTCTGGGGTGCGGAGGTGCCCGACGGCGTCGGGCTGATCACGGTTGGCGGTGACGTCCAGGACGATCGCGTCGAGTTGGAGACGATTGGCTGGGGGCACAACGAGGAAAGCTGGTCGATAGATCACGCGGTCATCGAGGGCGACCCCGAGGGCGCGGAACTATGGAAACGCGTCGACGAGTACCTGAAGCGGGTCTGGCGGCGCGCGGACGGTCGAGGCTTCGCAGTCTCCGCCGCGTGTATCGACTCCGGCGGTCACCATACGCAGAAGGTGTACGAGTTCGCGAAAGCGCGGCTCGGCCGCCGCATCTGGGCGATCAAGGGCGAGTCGGCGCGCGGCGGCGCGCGCTCACCTGTCTGGCCGACGAAGCGGCCGTCGTCGCGAACGAAATCGACGTTCCGGCCGGTCATCATCGGCGTGAACGCGGCGAAGGACGTGATTCGCGAGCGGTTGCGACGCGATACGATCCGGGTGTAAAGCGCTACCGACCGAAATTTATCGTCTCGGAGCAGCCATCATCTGATCGCACGTACCTGCAGCGGCGCGTCGACTGGCAGATTGCGCGCGCGTACGGTATGTCGCGGCAGGTGCGTGTGCTGGTCGACAGTTGGACCGATTCGAGTGGTTCGCCCTGGTATCTGAACTATCAGGTGCCGGTCACGATGCCGCTGCTCAAGATCCCGGAGAAGACGCTGCTGCTCATCACGGAGATCAGTTTCATCCTCGACGAGAACGGCACGCATACGGAGCTACTGCTCGCACCGCGTCAGGCATATCTGCCCGAGCCGCTCGTTCTTCAACGCATTGACCCGGACATCGCGCCGGCCTAAAGGACTCTGGATGCTCGACGCACTGAACGCGCTATCACGACGGATTCGTCTGTTCGTGAGCCGAGCGGTGATCTCATTCGTCGACGACACGCGCACGGTCCAGTATCTGCAGGCGAAGATCAATGCGCTTGAGACCGTCGGCGACATTCCACGATATGTGGAGTACGGGTTGTCGTCGAATCCGCCGCTCGGGTCCGAAGCACTGATCGTGTTTGGCAACGGAGAACGAACGAACGGCACCGTCATCGCGACATCGAACGCGAAATATCGCGTTACAGCGCTGGCAAGCGGCGAGGTCGTAGTGCACGACAACACGGGCCAGAAGGTTTATCTCTCGCAGGCGGGCATGGTGCTCGACGGAGGCGGAAAACCGGTGACCATCACGAATACACCGGACATTCTCGCGGACACCCCGCTGCTGAAGTGCACCGGCGACATCCTCGACAACTGCAACACGAACACGCGCACGGTCGCTGGCATGCGCGCGGTGGCCAACATGCACACGCACCCGATCGTCAACGTGCAGACGGGCGGCAGCACAATTAACACGCAGCCGCCGACACAGCCGGAGTAAGAGATGCCTGACATCAGCATCGTCTGGGATGCCGCGAACAGTCGCGGCGATTGGCAGCAACTTGGGCCTGACCTGCTCACCGGGAACGATCTGCAAACCGCTGTTCTTTTGAGCCTCTTCACCGATCGCGTTGCGAATGCCGACGACATTATTCCGGACGGCACCGGAGACCCGCGAGGCTGGTGGGGCGATTTCGACGAAGAGAGCCCAATCGGCTCGCGCCTTTGGCTGCTAGATCGGTCGAAGCAGACTCAGGAGGTGCTCAACAACGCGCGCGACTACATCGTCGAGGCGCTGCAGTGGCTCGTCGACGATGGAGTTGTCGCGAGTATGGACGTTCAGACGGAATGGACGCGCGACACTTTTCTCGGTGCGCAGATCACGCTCTATCAACCGGCCGGGCCCAGCGTCTCACTGACGTACGCATGGGCATGGCAACAGCTATCCTGATATGCCATTCCAACGAAAAACGCTCTCCACCTTGATCAGCGAGGTGGCAGCCGACATCAACTCGGCCTTGCAGGGTGCGGATGCGACGCTGAGACGCGCCGTTCTGAAGGTAGTCGGCAAAGTGCAGGCGGGGCTCGCCAATATGCACATGGGCTATCTCGACTGGATCGCGAAGCAGGCCGTTCCGTTCACAGCGGAAGACGAGTATCTCGAAGGTTGGGCCGCGCTCAAGAAGGTGTATCGGAAGGCCGCGACGCCCGCTCAGTTGACTGCGTCGTTTGCTGGCGTCAGTGGAAAGCCGCTGAACGCCGGCACGCAAGTCGTGCGTAGCGACGGCGCGACTTACACGACGGCTGCGACTGCGACCGTGGACGGAACAGGTTCGCTTTCAGTGACCATTGTCGCCACTACGCCTGGTGCGGCAGGAAACGCCGATCCGGGCACGACCGTTTCGCTCGGCGTCGCGGTGGACGGGCTGCAATCGACAGGATCCGTGACGGGAACTGTGTCATCGGGTGCCGACATCGAGGATAACGACGAACTCCGCAATAGGATGCTCGCGGCGTACCAGAACACGCCGCAGGGCGGTGATCTCGAAGATTATGTCGGCTGGGCCCTCGCCGTGCCCGGGGTTACGCGCGCGTGGTGCGCGCCGAATGGCTTCGGTGCCGGAACCGTCGTCATCTACACGATGCTCGACACGGCGCAGGCGTCGCATGGTGGCTTCCCGCAGGGCACGAACGGCGTGTCGCAGTATGACAAGGGGCCCGGCGGTGCGCCGCGCGGCACGGTTGCGACAGGGGACCAAATTGTAGTTGCCGACGCCATTATCAACGAGCAACCAGTGACGGCGCTCGTGTATTCGTGTGCACCCGTGGCGAACAATCTGACGTTCACCCTCTCAGGGATTCTGGGAGCTTCGACGTCTACGCGTGCCGCAATTAGCGCCGCAATCGCGGATGTGCTGTTCAGGAACGGAGACCCGCTCGCGGGCACGATCAATCGGTCCGACATCGAATCGGCGATCGCTTCAGTGTCTGGGACAAGTGGGTTCGTCATCACGCTGGTTCAGGGCGTGGTAGGGGTAACAACGACGACCTATCCGGGCAACATCACCAGCGGATTCGGGCAGTTGCCCGTGCTCGCCGGCGTGAATTACGTCTGAGGTCTCAATGCTTGCACTGAATTTCAAGGCGGCCGATTTTTTGGCAGCCATGCAGGCGCTCTTGCCTCGCGGTCGAGTGTGGCCGCGGGATCAAGACACCGTTCAGGCCAAGGTGCTTTCAGGTCTCGCGCCGTGCTACGAGCGGCAAACGGCGCGCGCCAACTATCTGTTGGTCGATGCGTTTCCATCGACAACGTACGAACTGCTGCCCGAATGGGAATCGACGCTGGGACTTCCGGATCCCTGCGCCGGCGCTGCGCCGACGATTCCTCAGCGACGGCAACAGGCGTTAGCGCGACTCACTGCCATAGGCGGGGCTTCTATTCCGCAATTGACGGCGTTCGCCACGTCGCTTAGATACAGCGTAACGATCACGCAATACACGCAGGCACGCGCCGGATTGTTGCGGGCGGGCCAACCAGTGAACGGATATGACTGGAACTTTGCCTGGAAGATCAATGCGCCGCTAAACACCGTGACGCGCGCGGTAGCAGGTGCGATGGCCGCTGGAGACCCGCTCGCTTCGTGGGGCAACAAGGTTCTCGAATGCGAGATGAGGGCGGTCATGCCCGCGCACACCATTCCGATTTTTGCTTACGCTTAAAGAGGCAAACACTTCATGCAACGTATTGACGACGCCACCGCAGCAGCTTCGCTGCCGACGCCTGAAGTAGCAGGGACGCCCGGGTACTTCACTGAAGGCAATCCGACGTCCGGAACGCCAGCTACGAACGTTCGCGGATCGTGGCTGAACATGGTTCAAGAAGAGCTCATGTCCGTCGTGACGGCTGCCGGACTAAGCCCAAGCAAAACGAACTATACGCAGTTGCGTGATGCGATCAAGCTGATGTACGGTCCGGGCCGCTTACTGCGAACACTCGTGTACTCGGTGATCGGCGGAACGGCGTATGTGTCGATAGACGGTGGCACGCCAACAACGACCGGTGCGGGAAGTTACGCCACACCAGGAAACATGAGCTTTGCTATCGTCAAGGTACAAGGCGCTGGAGCCGGGGGCAGCGGAACTTCGACTACGTCGTCGGGTCAGGCGGCGGTCGGCAGCGGCGGCGCTTCTGGTTCGCTCGGTATAAGCAAGCTCACTGCGGCCGCCATCGGCGCATCGCAGACGATCACCCTAGGTCTTCCCGGAGTCGCCGGTGCCGCAGGCAACGCGGGAGGGAACGGCGGCACCACGTCGTTTGGTTCTTTGATCACCGCTCCTGGTGGTAACGGAGGTCCCGTTGGCACCAATACAGCCCCACCATTCCTGCAGGTATCTGGAGCGCCGGGCGCGATTGCCACCGGCGGAAACATTCTCAATACTGCTGGCAATCCAGGCACGCTGGGCGTTGCGATCGGATCGCTAACGCAGTCAGGCGGAGGGGGTCATTCCCCGCTTACAGGAGGTGGCGGCGGTCGACCCGTTGCAGCAAATACCATTGGTCAGGCGGCAACTGCGCACGGTGCGGGAGGTGGTGGGCCCGCTATCAATGCAACTCAAGCCGGGACGAGTGGTGGATCGGGGGGCGGAGGCTGTGTGATTATCGAGGAGTACGCGTAATGAACTATGCCTATGTACAAGACGGACGTGTGATGGAAGTTATCGCGCCGATGTTGAATGACGACGGAAACGAGATTCCTATCGATCAGCGCTTCACGCCAGAGTTTGTAGCCTCTCTCGTCGAATGCGACGAAGCAGTCCACGAAGGCATGGTAAGCAACGGAACAACATTTTTGGAGTATGTTCCGCCAGCTCCGTCCCCTGCCGATATTCTTGCCGCCAATACTTCGACGCGTGATTTCTTGTTGGTGCAAGCCTCCATTGCGATCGCCCCTCTGCAGGATGCTGTTGACCTCGACGAGGCCACCGACGCAGAAACAGCGGTGCTTAAGCTGTGGAAGCAATATCGCGTCGCCGTGAGCCGAATCGACCTGACGCAGGTAGTGCCGAACTGGCCCACGACGCCGTCGGCTTGACAGGCGTCTGTTACTCCGCCGCTGCGCTGATATGATTCGACGTTTCGAGCAAACGAAAAGGTGAGCGGATGAAATTCTTTCAGGCGCTGCGCGGGAATCGTGCTCCCGTTGCGGAACCGGCCGTCGAACCGGTCGTAGGGCCGGTCGACGGTTCAAACACAGCCGAGCTCGACGCAACCCTTGCGCGCTGTCAGTTGCTTGAGATGGAGAACGCCAAGCTCATCGCCGATGCGCAACGTTTCAGCGCCTTGACGACGCCCGTCTCTCCTGCCCGTTCGGAGCCGCCCGAGCTTTCTCCTTTGCCGATCCCGAAGGACTTCAGGCCGTTCTTTAGGGACGTGTTACTTCGCACGTTCTATAAGGAAAATCCGATGATCGACATCACGAAGGAGGAGATTTTCGAACGGGATGTGGATGCTCATGTCGCTCACCGCTTCCGCGATTTCGAGTACTGGATCTGCACATGGCTCGCGCAGATCGCGCCCGATATGAGCGAGATGTCAGCGATCGAGGTCGGTTCTGGCACCGGCTGTTCGACTCTCGCGTTTGCAAGCCGCGTCAAGAATCTCATCAGTTTCGAGATCGATTCGAAGGCTAGTGCTGCCGCCGTTGAGCGACTTCGTTTCTTCGGCTACGACAACGTCGAATTCTTCAATGAGAAGTTCACTGAGGATAAGGCAGAGGAACTCGCCGGGAGGGTGCATCTCGTCGTGCTGTGCGCCGTGCTTGAGCACATGACGTATGAAGAGCGCATCCAAGCTCTGCGCGCGTCATGGAAGGCGCTCGCGCCCGGCGGCTTTCTGGTTGTGGCGGACACGCCGAATCGATTCAACGTGCTCGAAGACCACACGAGCCAGATGCATTTCTATTCGGCTCTGCCGCTCGAGATCCAGCGCGATTACGCTCAGTTTTCGCCGCGCGCGGACTTCCGGAATTCGATCTCGGCGACGGCGACCTCTCAAGTTGGCGAGATGCTCGCGCGCTGGGGATTCGGCGTGTCGTATCACGACTTCGAGCTTGCCATTGGCCGGGACTGCCACGAGCATATTGTCCTCGACGGATATGAGGAAGCGATTCTTTCGCGCTTCCATGATCGAACCGACGATGCGCTTCTGCGGCTCGCATTTGAACGCTACGCCATACCGGCACACCGCGCCTTTACACGTCACAACCTGCATTTTGTGATGCGGAAGCCGGCGTAATTCTTCTAATGGAGGATGCCGGGAGAGCACTTGGGGATTGGAACCCGGTAAAATGGCGCGTCCCCCTCTTGCTTACTAAAAGATGCTTAAAAGTGTTCAATCGCTGCGTTTCTTCGCGGCGGCCATTGTGCTTGGAGCGCATCTAAACGCGGGCGGCTGGGCTCTTCCTGTCGCGAACCCATTCGCCTGCTCGGCAAAGAATGGCCTATGTGGGGCGATCGGCGTAGACGTGTTTTTCTGCATAAGCGGGTTTTTAATGCTGATCACCACCGAATCGCGCGATCCGGGCGTTCGGTCAGCTGTGGGCTTTGCCATTCGTCGCTTTTTCCGTATTTGGCCGTTGTACGCGCTCATTACGATCATAGTAGCGACGGGTTTTCGATCGCAGAACGTCAGCGCATATCTGAATTCTCTGCTGTTCCTGCCGACGCTGACGCCAACAGGATTCTGGGATCCGGCGATTTATTCGGGCTGGACATTGAACTTCGAGATGTACTTTTATGTCCTGACGGCGATTTGTCTGCTCACGCCATGGAAGACGCGGCTCGCCGCATGCATTGCATTTGGACTCGGCCTCTTCTCGCTGACCATCAACGATACGATTTACTACTTTGCATCGATCGTTATGGAATTCGCATTGGGCGCTTTGCTTGGTGTCCTTTGGAACAGCCGCGCGGTTTGGAAGAAGCTGATCAGGATAAGGTGGCCGCTTCTGCTTATGAGCGTGTGCCTGTTCGTCGCGGTCGGACGCGCGGTCGGCTGGGACAACCCGCACGTAATAGCGGCACCCCACATGAGCGTCCGGCTCCTTTATTTCGATGCCGTTCTTCCTCGCAGCATAGGATGGGGTATCCCATCCTTTTTCCTGATGCTCTCGGTCATGCTGTTCGAAGACAGGATTCCAGCGGGGCTTTCGCGCCTCGGCGACTACACGTACTCCGTTTATTTGCTGCACGTCCCGATAATCCAGGGTGCCCTCTATCTGAAAGAGACCTTGCCAGGCGCGACGGTGAGTACGATCGTCGGCACCCATCTGGTACCGGTCGCGATAGTAACAGCGACCGCAGTGACGTCCGTGGTCACTTATCATCTTGTTGAAGTGCCTATGATCCGACTGGGCTCGGCCTTGGCGCGCCGCTTCGAGGGTCGAAGGGCACCGTCCTCCGCGGCGCAAGTACCGCCGAGCATATAGAGCAGCATATTCGTTTGAACACGGCCGCCTTTTGGGCGGCTTTTTTTATGCCCCCGCGGCTTATTCAAGGAAGCCCAGATGTCGGAATTCTGGAACGAGGGTGTCAAATCAATAGTCACGGCGCTCGGGAGCGTGGGGACCTTTTGGGTTGGCGGCCGAATGTGGCGGCAGATCGATCGTCGACGTCAGGCAGAGAGCGAGGGCGAGGCCAACATCGTCAAGGCAGATTCCGCCGCGCAGGTCGAAGCGATTGCACGGTTCGAGCGGCTCGCGACGCTTGCCGAGGAGCGCGCCGGCCGAGCAGAGGCTCGAGAACTGCTTGCTGTGCAACGCGCGGATCGCGCGGAAGAGTTGATGCGCTCAGCAGAACAGCGAGCCGATGCGGCCGACCGGCGCGCGCAACGCGCGGAGGCTGAGGTACTCGAACTGAAAACCAGAATCGAACGCCTCGAAAAGGCGATCGAGAACCGGAGGGAGTCAGATGTCTCGCGTTCGTGACTGGCGGTGGTGGGTGATGGGCGCATGTCTCCTTGGCGGTTTGGCGGGCGTCGCAGCCGTTGGCTTTTTCATCGGGCAGTGGGGAATGTCGGTGGAGCGTGCGAATTGGACGAAAGAGCGCGCGGCGTATATCAAACGCTTTCCCGAGGTGCGCGCGGAGACGCGAAACGCATGCGTCGCTGAATACGAGAGCAAGGTGCAGCAGCTGCAGCAGCAGAACCAGCAAAACATCCAGGCGATGTCGGACCTTCGGTCTCTGATCACCGATACGCATGATGTTGCGCAGTACACCCTGCGCTTTCTGGGCGACCGCGCGAAGCTCACAGACGCGCGGCAGGCGGCTCTCATCAAACAGACCCGACAGGCAGCCACGGCAGCGACCGTTGCCGCGCAGAAGACGGAGGCCGTTGAGCAGAAGGTTGCAGTCGCGGCGACGAAGGCTGATGAAGCCGCGAACACCGCGAAGGCAGTCGACAAGAAGCTGGAGACGGCC
Source organism: Caballeronia sp. INML1 (assembly GCF_023631085.1). Lineage (NCBI taxonomy): Bacteria > Pseudomonadati > Pseudomonadota > Betaproteobacteria > Burkholderiales > Burkholderiaceae > Caballeronia > Caballeronia sp. INML1. Next base: position 83,148 of record NZ_JALQDT010000051.1, read on the forward strand.
ACGCATCCGTCTCTGCCCGCCCAGCCTTGGGCGGGAAGTCGACGATAAGCAGCACAAGTTTCCCTATTCGAACCCGGCCTCGCGCCGGGTTATTTTCTTTTCAGAGGCCCTATGAACCTCAAGCTCCGGCTCGTCGATGACGCGGCCAAGGTGCACACGTACTCGTCGACCATCATCGCGGCGTCGCTCGGCGCTGTCTCTGCCGCGTCGCCTTTCATCGAGGCGGCATGGACGGGCATGCCTGACGAAGTGAAGTCGCTTCTTCCGGATAGCTGGCGGCTCGCGATCGCGATCGCCGTCGGCTGTCTTGCAATCATCGCCGCGCGCTATACGACCACGGCTCCGAAAACGACCACGAGCGGGGCAGCGGATGGCGACGCAAGCGCAGCAGCCGAGTAAGCGGCCCGGCAAGAAGACACTTGCCGCGACGATCGGCGCTGCGGCCGCGGCCGCGCTCGTCGCGATGACGGCGTCGCAGGAGGGCGTTTCGCTCAAGCCATACAACGATCGGCTCGCGAACAACATCGAGACCGTCTGCTTCGGCGAGACGAATGTGGAGATGCGCGCGTACACGCTGCCCGAGTGCAAGTCGATGCTCGGCGACAGCCTCGCCGGCTATGCGTCGGCCGTGCGCGACATCACGCCGGGCTTCGACTCGCTGACCGATGGGCAGAAGGTTGCCGTCGTGGATCTCGCCTACAACATCGGCGTGCCGAATTATAAGGGATCGACGCTGCGCAAGCACTACATTGCTCGCGACTTCCCCGGCGCGTGCACCGAGTTCATTAAATGGCGCTTCATTGCTGGCAAGGATTGCGCGATCGCGGCGAATCGGTGTGGGGGGATCGTGACGCGTCGCCAGCTTGAGGCGCAAGCCTGCCGAGGAAACTGACATGTATCCATACCTCATCACAGGAATCATCGCGAGCGCTCTTGGCATCGCGCTCGGCGGTGCCGCTGTGCACACCGTCGACTCTACGAAGCTCTCCGCCGAGCAGACTTTGCACGCACGCGACAACGAGCTCAACGCCCAAAAGCTGCAGGCGGCGTCCGACGCGGCAGCGAGCGCGGCGCGCGCGGCGATCGCACAACAGAACGACGCAGCGACGCAGATCGCGGCGCTCGACACGCAACTCAATCAGGAGAAGGCCTCACATGATGCCGACAATGCGAAGAATCGCGCTGCTATCGCTGATGGCGCTCGCCGGCTGCGCGTCGCAGTCACCGCCTACGCCCCCGCAAGCAGTGGCAACGCCGCAGATTCAGGCGCAAGCGCCGGCAGCTTGGGCGATGGTGCCGGTGGCACAGCCGAGCTATCACCTGCGTTTGGATCAGATCTTTTCGGAATCGTCGACGACGCCGACGCCGACGCCCGCGCGAAAGCCGAATACCTCCAGCACTACGTCTGCATCCTCCAGCAGCAAGGAGTGATCGCGGGCGCTTGCAGCCCCACTACCACCGCGAACGAATGACCAGATGGCATCGGATATGAAGTTCGGCGCCGCACCGAAGAACGCGCAGCCAGGCAGGGACGAAGGGTTCCGCACCTGCTGCCAACTGCGCTTCTACGATTAATCCTGCATTACCACATTTTTTGCAGCCTCTCGACCTGTCGAGAGTACGGGTGCATTGCCGTTCCGGAAGCGCCTTGGCGCGTCGCGGCCATTGATTCTGAACGGCTGCTCTAAAAGCCGGTAATTCAACTCAGAAAGGATGAGCGTCATTGCGAGCCATACGAAGAAGAACCGCAGGAAGTAGTTTCCGGTAAAAACTGTTCCAGATGGCTCGATGAAGCGCCAAAGGGCCTTCGTCATTACTATTGTCGGTAGGTGAATAAGGTAGATCGAATAAGAACGCGAGCCCGCCCACAGAACGATGGGCTTCAACGCCTTGCTCCGGACGATGTAGTCGTTGTTGTACGAGCCGATAAACACAAGGAAAGCTGAAATCGCGGCTATAAGTCCGGTAGTGAATGGGACGATAACCGGCTTATCGGTAAAGCTCTGTGCCAGAGAGGCAAGTAGCACGACGGAAAATCCGACCAAGGGAATTGCAATCCAGCGTCGCTCCATGAAGACCGGCTTGACGTCCTTGTATAACGTCGTTCGCTCAAAGTAAGCGAGCAGGACGCCAAAACAGATCGAATCTGTTCTCACATACCACAACGGTCCGAGGAACGGCCTGTCCAGGAACATCTGAATTAAAACTACGGCGCCTAAGAAGTAGGGAAGCCGCTTGCGCATGACCCACATCAGGATCGGAATTGCCAGATAGAACTGCTCTTCGAGCGACAGCGACCACCAGACGCCAATATCCCCACAATATGCGCGGTTGACGGCATGGCAGTATGCCCAATGGAAGTTTGCGACCTGCAGAACCACGGCAGTCAGATCGGCGAAGTTTGATCGCACGGACATCATGAGACCGGTGTTTCTCAGTGCCGCACTGAGCAGAACGACAACAACCATCCATAGCAAGGAAGAGGGCCATATGCGATAGAAGCGTCGGATCCAAAAGGCGATCATGTTTCGCCAGTAGGTATCGGAGTCTTTGACAGCCTCAAGTTGCCCAAATAGTCCCCTAGCTATTACAAAACCAGAAATCGCGAAAAAAAGATCCACCCCTGACCAGAAGTTGAACCACTTCAATACATGGCTCACTCCTGATATGTGCCATGGAAAGAGATGTGGAAGATGGTCTAGAATAGTGATCGCGACGGCGATTGCACGTAATGCCTCGATGTCGTCGATGCGTTTATCGGCTACTGTTTTCAAGATCCGTTCCAGGGGTGATTTAGAGTTGCGCGCCATCGTTCGGGTAAGGCTGGATTATATGCGGTTGCCCTTCCCATCGTTGGAAAGCGAATTGTTATAGGCGAAGGGGTGTTGCGTGCGTGCGAAGAAAAAAGCCCGGCGCGCGGCTGGGCAATTGGCTTTGGATGAATCCGAGCGACATGCAATCGCTCGCTGTCATTGTGGACAACGCGCGTCCGAATTCAAGCTCGATAGTGAAACGCTGCATTTCGATCCGCAGCCGGTAGCGCTCATTGGTTGTCTTGCGGGGACGTCGATTCTTGCGTGGGGAAGAACACATCGCACCGCTCGTGATGAGCGCCAGCGTTACGCGGAGGACAATCTGCCAGCCTGGCGCCGAGGTCTGTCATCTGGAAATCCTGTCCGAGCTGTGCAACTAGCTTCGCGACTCGATACCGGCCTTTGCGGTCGCATCGAGAGCAGGCGATGTCGATGTGGCTTGAACGCGCCGCGAGTTCGCCGAGCAGCACGCTTCCGTTCTTACCCATCGCACTCAGGCCGCTCGTACTCGTCGTCGTATTCGTTGACGACGCAATCGCAATCTCCGCACATCCCGATTTGGCATGTCGCCGACCGCCGGCTGAAATTCGTCGCGCGCGAGCCGCCTCGCGCAAACCGGGCACCACATAGACGTCATCGCGATTTCCTCTTCTCTTGCGGCTCCGCGTCGTCGGCGCCGATCGCCCGCGTCCAGAACGAACATCCATTCGTCGGCATCGCTACGACGCGATCGCCCGGCCCGCGCACGCAAACCGCGTAATGCCCGCTCGCGACTTCGCCGCCGCAATGCTCGCATTTGCGGCAGTGGTGCGTGCCGAGTTCGGATTGGAAGAGGGCCATTGTTGCATTCGTGATACTGTATATGCGAACAGTATATGCAGATGTGCGCACAGGCGTCGGCAGAATATTAGGAATGGCCCTCTTGGAATATTAGGAGCGCGCGTTTCTCGACGCGCTACACTCCAGCCAGATAAGGCCTCCGGTCGAAAACTTCCACATTTACTATGCTGACCGTCCATCATCTCAACAATTCCCGCTCGCAGCGCGTGCTGTGGATGCTGGAAGAACTCGGCGTCGAATATGAACTGAAGCGCTATCAGCGCGACCCGCGGACGATGCTCGCGCCGCCCGAATTGCGCGCGGTGCATCCGCTCGGCAAATCGCCGGTCGTGACCGTCGACGGCATGACGCTCGCCGAATCGGGGGCGATCATCGAATATCTCGTCGACCGCTACGGCGAGGGCCGTTTCTCGCCGCCGCCCGGCACGTCGCCCGAACGCGTGCGCTACAACTACTGGATGCATTACGCGGAAGGCTCGGCAATGCCGCCGCTCTTGCTCAAACTCGTCGCGCGGCGGCTGGAGAGCGCGAAGATGCCGTTTTTCGCGAAGCCGATCGCGCGGCGCATCGCGCAGACGATGCAAAGCAGTTTCATCGATCCGCAACTGCGCTTGCACTTCGGCTATATCGACGCCCAGCTCGCGAAGTCGCCGTGGTTCGCGGGCGAGACATTCACCGCCGCCGACGTGCAGATGAGCTTCCCGCTCGAAGCCGGCAGTGCCCGTGCCGGCGCGAAGTCGATGCCGCATATCCGCGCGTTTCTCGAACGCATCCACGCGCGGCCGGCATACCAGCGCGCGCTCGCGCGAGGCGGCCGATACGATTACGCCAGTTAGCCGTTCGGCCGACTGCCGGCATGCGAGAGGCGTTGCGTACAATGAGTCGCACGCAACCACTCAGCCCAAAGGCGACGCATGGCCCGTATCGTTCCCGATGACTGGAAGAATCTCGAAGCGACCGGCGCGGCGGCGCGCGAGCTCGAAACGCTCGCGCTGCTCGAAAAATTGCCCGACGACTACACGGTGTATCACGGCGTTCACTGGACGCGCGTCAACGAAGGCTTCTCCGTGTTTGGCGAAGCGGATTTCGTCGTCGTTGCGCCGTCGGGGCGTGTATTGATGATCGAACAGAAGGCGGGCTTTCTGCGCGAAACCGGGCAGGGTCTCGTGAAGGTCTATCTGCAGAAGGAACGCAACGTCGCCATTCAGCTCGCGCGCACGCTGGAGAACCTGCACCGGCGCTTCACCGCGGCGTTCGGCGCGGGCACGTACCGGATCGAGGAATTGCTGTATTGCCCCGACTACACCGTGAAGAACGCGGCGATTGCGGGCGTCGCGCCCGCGCGCATCGTCGATGCGAGCCGCAAGTCGCAGCTTGCGCGCGTCGTGCTGGACATTCTGCCGCCCGATGAGCCCCGCTTCGAATCGGCGGCGCGCATCCATCATTTTCTCGCCGATGAACTCTCGCTCACGCCCGACACCAATGCGCTCGTCGGCGCGGCAAACACGCTCGTCACGCGGCTGTCGGGCGGGCTCGCGACCTGGGCGCGCCGGCTGGAATTCGAACCATTTCGCCTGCGCGTGATCGCGACCGCCGGCGCGGGCAAGACGCAGCTCGCCGTGCGCGTGATGCGCGACGCGCTCGCGCAAGGCAAGAGCGTGCTCTACGTATGCTTCAACCGGCCGCTCGCCGATCATATCCGCGCCATTGCGCCGAAAGAGGCGAAGATTGCGAACTACCATCAGTTGAGCGCGGCCGTCGCCCGTGACGCCGGCAGCCCGCCCGATTTCAGCCAGCCGAACGTTTTCGCGACGCTCGAAGAACGCTTCGCCGCCGTGCCGGTGCCTGAACAGTGGAAGACGGACGTCCTGATCGTCGATGAAGGCCAGGACTTTCAGGCGGCCTGGGTCGAAGCGCTCGAGCGCCTGCTCAATCCGGACGGCGCGTGGTGGTGGCTCGAAGATCCGATGCAGAACCTCTATCTGCGCGAGCCGGTGCCGCTGCCGGGCTGGACCATCCTGCGCGAGACCACCAACTACCGCAGTCCGCGCGACCTGCTCGGCTTCATCCGCAAGATCGTCGGGCCGGATGTGCGGCTCGACGCGGGCAGTCCCTTCGACGGCTCGGACGTGAGCGTATCGACCTACGAGGACGGGCATCCCGAGGAAATCATCGAGGCGACCAAGCGGGCGATCACGCATGCGCTCTCGCTCGGCTTTCGCAAGCAGGACATCGCGGTGCTGTCGTTTCGGGGCCGCGAGGGCTCGGCGCTCACCGCCGTCGATCAGCTCGGCCCGCACCGGCTGCGCGCGTTCACCGGCACGTATGACCTGTTCGGCAACCCGGAGTATCGCGAGGGCGATGTGCTGCTGGAATCGATCTATCGCTTCAAGGGGCAATCCGCGCCGTGCGTGATCCTCACGGAAGTCGATTTCGAGGCGCTCGACGAGCAGGCCGCGCGCAAGATCTTCGTCGGAGCGACACGCGCGACGATGAAGCTGATCGTGGTCGCATCCGAACGCGCGGCCCGGGCCATCGACGCGCTGCAGTAGCGCATGGCCGTTCCCGGCACAGAACCGTCCCTGGGCGCGCCCGCCGCGCGTCCGTGGTTCCGCCGTCTCTGGTATGCGGCGCTGATCGCGCTCGCGGTCGCGCCGCCGATCGGCGCGGTCGGCTACATGCTCTATTCGGGCCTGCTCGCGCGCGAGACGCACAGGCTCGTTGTGCCCTACGACGTGTACTGGGACGCCGCGCAGTTCCAGCTCGCCTATGAGCGCTTCGAGAATCATGTATTGCTGTACCGCAACGGCATCGACGAGGATGCGAACGCCGTGCGCGCGAGCTATCGGCTGCTGCGCGCGCGGCTCAAACAGGTGTCGGAATCGGCGGGACTGTCGGATGGACACGAAGCGCTGCTGAACCGGCAGCGCGAAATCCAGCGGCAATTGCAGACCGCGCTCGATTCGATCCAACTGGACGTCGAAGGGCTACAGGCCGAGCGTCAGCACACCTTGCGCGTGATCGGCGTGCTGCGTCAGAACGCGCCGGCCGTCGCGGAACTGGCGAGCGGACGGCGGCTCATGGACGTGGCCGAGCGCGAGGCGATCGTGCGCGACTTCGAGGCGAAGCGCCGCTATCTCATCTACGGCGGCATCCTCTTGGGTCTGCTGTCGGCGGCGGCGACGGCGTTGCTGCTGATGAACGGGTATCGGCGCACGCGTCTCATCGAGCAGCAGCGCGCGGCGCTCGCGGCCGAGCATCAGGCGACCCGCGCGGCGCGCGAGGCCGGCGTCGCCAAGGACACGTTCCTCGGCATGATCAGCCACGAGTTGCGCACGCCGCTGCACGCGATCGTATCTTCGGTCGAATTGCTCGGGCTCAATGCGCGCGGCGATGCCGACCGCAGAATCATGCAGCGCCTGGAAACAGGGGCGCGCCAACTCGAAGCGCAGATGCGCGATCTGACCGACTACGCGCGTCTCGGCGCAGGCAAGCTCGAATTGCGCATGACGGTCTTCGATCCGGTGGAACTGCTCGATTCGATCGTCGATGCGAACACGCCCGCCGCGACCGCGAAAGGGCTGGAATTGCGCGGCGACTACGCGGGCGAGCGCCGGCCAATCGAATCCGACCCGCATCGCGTGCGGCAGATCGTGACGAATCTCGTGACCAACGCGATCAAATACACCGAAGTCGGGTCCATCGACGTGCATTTTGCGCGCACGGAGGAGCGCCTCGACATTTCGGTGATCGACACGGGCCCCGGCATATCGCGCGAGCAGTTGCCGCTTATTTTTCAGGAGTTCACGCAGCTCGATTCATCGAGCACGCGGCGTTTCGACGGCGCCGGAATGGGTCTCGCGGTGGTGCGCGGACTCGTCGACCTGCTCGGCGGGAGGATCGAGGTGTCGAGCGAAGTGGGACAGGGCGCCGCGTTTCGCGTGAGCCTGCCGGCGGTGTCGGCGGACCGGCTGCCCGGAGGCGAGCCGGAAGCCGACGCGCCCGAGTTGCGCAAATCGCGTGTGCTCGTGATCGACGACCACGAGTCGATCCGCGACTCGCTGCTCGAGATGCTCACGCACCTGGGTTATTCCGCAGTCGCCTTGCCCGATGTGGATAGCGCGCTCGCGTGGCTGCGCGAGAACGACGCCGACGTGATCCTCGCGGACTTGCATATGCCCGGCAAGGACGGCTACTCGTTCGCCAACGAATACCGCGCGCGCAGTGCGCCGGGAGCGAGCGTGCCGATCATCGCGGTGAGCGCCTACGCGCCGGAACTGGTGGACCCGAGCGCGGCGGTGCTGTTCTTCGACTACTTGCTCAAGCCCGTGCGCTATGAGGTGCTGAAGGGCGCGGTGCACCGCGCGGTGACCGTGCGCAGGCGCGTCGCGTAGGGTTCGCCGCTAGCTGCGCATCAGGCGCTTGGAAAGGTCCGCGACGAGAATGCCAAGGCGCGCGGGCTTCTCGAAACACGTCACGTTGTAGTCGCGGATGACCTGGCTGATCTCCGATTCGCTCGCCTTGCCCGTTGTGAGCTCGCCCGTGAGCACGAAGACCGGCGCGTCCGGGTTGTCCGACGCGCGCACCGCGCGGATCGCGTCCGCCGACGTATGCATGCCGAACAGCCAGTCCATTACCACGGCATCGAACACCTGCGTCTGCAGTGCTTCGAGGAAGGCGTCGAGGCCGTAGAAGGCCATCGCCGTGAAGCCGGTGGCTTCGAGATAGTCGTGCAGGTTGTCGGCGGAAGCGTGGTCGTCGTCCACCACGGCGATGATGGGCTTGTCGGTGTCCGGCCGGCGCGGCTGGATCTCGATTTTGTGAACGTCGCAGGCTTCCTGAAGCAGCACGCCTTCATGCTTCGAGACGATCCAGCGATTGTTGAGCTTTTGCGCGATGAAATCCGGACGGCTGCCTGCTTCCAGCGCACTGCCGACCCACGCCATGCAAGGAATCTCCACCGAACCGAGCTTGAAGACGGCGTCGTGCGCGGTGCCCTCGGTTTCGTCGGGGCGCGTATTGATCGAATCGAAGAGCTTGAGCGCGGGCTCGTCGAACGCATCGGCGACGCGGCGAATCTGCGCGAGCGTCCACGGACTGTTGCCGCGCAGCTTGCGATGGCCCTGCGAAAAGCTCAGGTCGAGAATGCGGCACAGCTCGGCAGTCTGCTGCCGCTTTCCGATGCCATGACGGCCCATCAGCTCGCGCACGCGCTCCGCGACGGCGAGGGATTCCGAAGAAGACGTTTCAGTGACCATACAGCCAGTCGGATACGTGAGAGTGGGAATCTACGGGGCGTGTTCGGCGCGGAACGGACGGCCCATGCGCAGTGATTCGATATTGTAAATGGCATGGGTCCGTGCACTCAAAATGCGTCGGCAGAAGGCTCGCCGCGGGCCCGCTCGCACCGGGCCGCGAACGGTCCTTCCGTTACGCCAGCGCCGATGCGCGTTCGTGCGCCGGTTTGGGCGCGACGGGGATCTCGTCGAGCAGCGTCGAAAGCTGATTTCGGGCGTCCCGTCCGCTGAATTCACGCAGCGTCGCGAGCAAGGTGCGCCACGGCGCGGGCCACCGCGTTTCGCGCACGCAGTGGCCGTTGACATCGGTGATGCGCAGAAGGGTGCTGTCGGGAAAGTAGGTGAGTGTGACGGGCGTTCCGTCGAGTACGCAGGTTGCAGTGCAGGCTTTCGGTGTGAACATACTTTTTTTGAGTTGAATGAGCGTCACGATTGGACGGTCGAGGGCTTTAGCAACGATCGTTCCCGGTGTTGCCCGCGCTGCGTGCGAACGGTGTCCATCGGCGAAATCCTGCATGAAAGTTCGCGATTGTTGAACGGAGTATTGCCGATTTTCGCGACAATTAGCGGCTTTGCCGGCGATACACTGCGAAGAATCGTTGAATGGAGCTAATTGTGTTGATTGCTGCTTTTCTGATTTGTCCGGTTGGCGTCGCGGCGCTTTTTGCATTCGCTTTTTTTGCGGACAGACATTTCAAAGACTCGCTTCCTGTTTCGCGCGGCCATGTGCCCCCGGCGCAGACCGTCCGCTCGCAACGCGACACGACATCCGGCGTGCTGCGGCGGTAAGCGATCCGCTTTTGTTATCGAACGATCGCCCTTTCGAATTGTTGCGCTATTGGCGCGGGACTATAGTGCCTCGACGGCATGACAACCATAGCGACAACAACGAAAGGAGACGAACCATGAACCGTATCGACCTGGCCGACCGCGTCGTGATCATCACCGGCGGGGCGCGGGGCATTGGCCTCGCGGTGGCGGAGCGGGCGCTCGAATCGGGCGCCGATGTGTCGCTGTGGGACGTCGACGGCGAGCGCCTCGCGCGCACGAGCGCGGAACTCTCGGCGAAGTACAAGGAGCGCAAGGTCAGCGACGCCGTCGTCGAACTGACCGACGAATCGTCCGTCGACGCCGCCGCGAACAAGACGCTGGCCATGCACGGCAGGATCGACGTGCTCGTGAACAATGCGGGCATCACCGGCGGCAACGGCACGACCTGGGAACTCGCGCCCGACGTGTGGCGCCGCGTGATCGACGTCAATCTGATCGGCCCGTATCTGACCTGTCGCGCCGTCGTGCCGCACATGCTGAAAGCGGGCTACGGGCGCATCGTCAATATCGCGTCGATCGCCGGTAAGGAAGGCAATCCGAATGCGTCGCACTACAGCGCGTCGAAGGCCGGGCTGATCGGCCTTACGAAATCGCTCGGCAAGGAGCTGGCGGGGAAGAACATCCTCGTGAACGCCGTGACGCCCGCCGCGGCCAAAACCGAAATTTTCGATTCGATGTCGCAGCAGCACATCGACTACATGCTCTCCAAGATCCCGATGAACCGCTTCCTGTTGCCGCAGGAAGCCGCGTCGCTGATTCTTTGGCTCTCCTCCGAGGACTGCGCGTTCAGCACCGGCGCGGTGTTCGACCTGTCGGGCGGACGCGCGACGTACTGATTGCGTCTTCGGGAGAATCGCGATGAATCACTCCGCCCAAGCGGAAGGCGCCGTCACGTCCCGCGTGATGCGCAGGCTCTTGCCGTTTCTGCTCCTCATGTACGTGCTCGCGTTTCTGGACCGCGCGAACATCGGCTTCGCGCAAAAGGCGCTGCAGCAGGACACCGGTTTGACGAATGCCGCGTTCGCGTTCGGCGCGGGCGTGTTCTTCGTCGGCTACGCGATGTTCGAGGTGCCGAGCAATCTGCTGTTGCATCGCGTCGGCGCGAAGCTGTGGATGTGCCGCATCATGGTGACGTGGGGCCTCGTCTCGGCTGCGATGGCCTTCGCGCATGACGCCACCACGTTCTACGCCTTGCGCTTTCTGCTCGGCGTGGCGGAGGCGGGCTTCTTTCCGGGCATCGTCTATTACCTGACGCGCTGGTTTGCGCAATCGTCGCGGGCGCGTGCGCTCGGCGTGTTTTATTTCGGCGCGCCGCTCGCGTTCATCTTCGGCGCGCCGCTGTCGGGCCTGCTGCTCGATCTGCACGGTGCGTTCGGTTTCAAGGGCTGGCAATGGCTCTTTCTCGTCGAAGGGCTGCTTGCGTCGATCGTCGGCGTATGCGCGTTCTGGTATCTCGACGACGATCCCGCGCAAGCCCGATGGCTCACCCAGGACCAGCGCGCGCTGCTCGTCGGCCGCCTCGACGAAGATGCGCGCATCGCCTCGTCGCACGGTCCGCGCAGCGTGCTCGCGTCGCTCGTCGATCCGCGCGTGCTCGTGCTGTGCTGTGTGTATTTCCTGATTCAGGCTGCGGTATATGGCGTCGTCTTCTATTTGCCGCAACAGGTGTCGGCGCTGCTGGGCACCAAGGTGGGCTTTCGCGTCGGGCTCGTGACGGCGCTGCCGTGGATCGCCGCCGTGATCGTCACGTGGATCGTGCCGCGCTACGCCGATCGCACCGGAAGGCATCGTCCGTGCGCGGTGGCGCTGCTTGCGATGTCGGGCATTGCGATCGGCGTGTCGGGCGTTGCGTCCTCGCCCGTCGTCTCGATCATCGCGCTGTGCTGCGCGGCGAGCGGCTTCATCGCCGCACAGCCGCTCTTCTGGACCTTTCCGACGCGCTATCTCACGGGCGCGGCCGCCGCGGCCGGTATCGCACTCATCAATTCGCTCGGCGGACTCGGCGGCTTCTTCGCACCGATGGCCCGCACCGCCGCCGAAGCCGCGTTCCATTCGACGAGCGCCGGCCTCCTGGTGCTCGCGGGCGCGAGCGTGCTCGCGGCGCTCATCATCGTCGCGCTGGTGCGCGTGCCGGGGCGCATCGAACACGCGCACATCGCCGACGCCGCGAACGCGTCCTGAACCACGAAACCACACGTACGGAGCCTCATCATGTCCATGCCCACGATCGCCCAAGTGCGCGCCTTCACCGTTCGCGGCGGCGGTGCCGATTATCACGACCAGGGCGCCGATCACTGGATCGACGATCACATCGCCACGCCGATGGCCCGCTATCCCGAGTACCGCAAGAGCCGTCAGTCGTTCGGGCTGAACGTGCTGGGCTCGCTCGTCGTCGAGATCGAGGCGAGCGACGGCACCGTCGGCTTTGCGGTGACGACGGGCGGCGAAATCGGCGCGTTCATCGTCGAGAAGCATCTGGCGCGCTTTCTCGAAGGGCAGCGCGTAACCGACATCGAAAAGATGTGGGATCAGATGTACAACGCGACGCTCTACTACGGCCGCAAGGGCATCGTGCTCAACGCGATCTCGGGCGTCGATCTCGCGCTGTGGGATCTGCTCGCGAAAGTGCGCAAGGAGCCGGTGTTTCAATTGCTCGGCGGTCCGGTGCGCGACGAGCTGCAGTTCTACGCGACCGGCGCGCGCCCCGATCTCGCCAGGCAGATGGGCTTCATCGGCGGCAAGATGCCCTTGCAGCACGGCCCGGCGGAAGGCGAGGAAGGGCTCGCGAAAAATATCGCGAAGCTCGCGGACATGCGCGCGAAAGTCGGCGACGATTTCTGGCTCATGTTCGATTGCTGGATGAGCCTCGACCTCAACTACGCGAAGCGTCTCGCGAATGCGGCGCGCGAGCACGGCCTGAAGTGGATCGAGGAAGCGCTGCCGCCCGACGACTACTGGGGCTATGCCGAACTGCGCCGTTCGGTGCCGCGCGGCATGATGGTCACGACCGGCGAGCACGAAGCGACGCGCTGGGGCTTTCGCATGCTGTTCGAGATGGGCTGCGCGGATCTGGTTCAGCCGGATGTCGGCTGGTGCGGCGGCATCACCGAGCTCATCAAGATTTCGGCGCTTGCGGATGCGCACAACGTGCTCGTCGTGCCCCACGGTTCGTCGGTGTACAGCTATCACTTCGTCGTGACGCGGCATAACTCGCCGTTCGCCGAGTTCCTGATGATGGCGCCCAAAGCCGATCAGGTCGTGCCGATGTTCACACCCTTGCTGCTCGACGAACCCGTGCCGGTGAACGGCCGCATGAAGGTGCCGGAGACGCCGGGCTTCGGCGTGCGGCTGAATCCGGAATGCAAGCTCGAAAGACCCTATACGCACTGACCACACTGAAAGAGGCCTCTCATGCTGCTGGAAAACAAGGTCGTCGTGGTGACGGGCGGGTCTCGCGGCATCGGCCGGGCGATCGCGCTCGCGAGCGCGCGCGAAGGCGCCGATGTCGCGATCAACTACTGGGGCGACAACGACAGGTCTTACGGCAAGGCATCGGCGGTGGAGTCGATCGTCCGCGAGATCGAGGCGTTGGGGCGGCGCGCGATCGCCGTCGAAGGCAACGTCGCCGAGCGGGATACGGGCATCGAGTTGATCGCCCGCACGGTCGATGCCTTCGGCCATGTCGACGTGCTGTCGAGCAACGCCGGCATCTGTCCGTTCCACGCGTTTCTCGACATGCCCGCTTCTGTCTACGAATCCACCGTCGCGGTGAACCTGAACGGCGCGTTCTACGTGACCCAGGCCGCGGCGAACCAGATGAAGACGCAGGGCACGGGCGGCGCCATCGTTGCGACGAGTTCGATCAGCGCGCTCGTCGGCGGCGGCATGCAGACGCACTACACACCGACCAAGGCGGGTGTTCACTCGCTGATGCAATCCTGCGCGATCGCGCTCGGGCCGTATGGCATCCGCTGCAACTCGGTGATGCCGGGCACCATCGCGACGGACCTGAACGCCGATGACCTTTCGGATAGGGACAAACGCGCGTATATGGAAAAGCGCATTCCGTTAGGCCGCCTCGGCGAACCCGACGATGTCGCGCAATGCGTCGTCTTCCTCGCCTCAGACCGCGCGCGCTATGTGACTGGCGCGTCCCTCCTCGTGGATGGCGGTCTGTTCGTCAATCTTCAGTGAGGCGACACCGCCGAATACTTGCGCAACAGCGCGATGAAGTACTCGGCGGGCTCGCTCAAGGTCTCGAACTTGCGTCGCAGCAGCCCGAACCCAGACAGGCTCTTGCCGATCTCGATCGGCAACTCGATCAGCAATTGCGCCCGCAAATAATCCCGCACGACGGATTCCGGCAGCATCGCGACGGCTTCGCTGTTTTGCAGCAATTGCAGCGTGGCGAAGATGGACGCGCATTCGACGATGTCGGCCGGCGTCGACAGCCCGGCGCGCGCGAGTTCGTCTTCGAAGAGGCCGCGCGCGGGACTCGTGATCGGCTGCAAAATCCACGGCCAGCCGACGAGTGCGGCGAGTACGAGTCCGGTCTTCCCGGCAAGCGGATGCCCCGCGCGCACGACGAGGCGCATCGCCTCGCGCGCGAGCGGTTCGAAGTCGAAATCGTTGTGCTGCAAAGGCGTCGTCAGACGGCCGAGCGCGAGATCCACTTCGCGGCGATGCAGCAATTGCACGACCTGATCGCTCGTCTCACCGAGGATGCGCACGTTCAGAAGCGGCCGCTCCGACTTCAGTTCGGTGACGGCCATCGCGAGCACATCGGGCGCGGCGCCCATGATCGCGCCGACCGTGAGCTGACCGTGACCGCCACGGCGCTTGGCGTCGAGATCGTCGGCGAAGCGGGTCAGGTCCGCCAGCGAGCGGCGCGCATAGGCGAGCGCGGCGGTGCCGAGCGGCGTCGGCTGCATGCCGCGCGCATTGCGCTCGAAGAGCAGAAACCCGAATGCTTCCTCGATATCCGCAAGCATGCGGCTGGCGCTCGGCTGCGCGACGTTGATCGTCTCGGCGGCCTGATGCAGATTGCGCGCGTCGTCGAGCGCGACCAGCAGCGCGAGATGCTTGAACTTCAGCCGATTGACCAGCGCATTCGGCGACACACTTTGGGACACGTTCTGAATCATTCGACAGCCCGCTTTGAGCCGCGCGAAGATGCGGCGCAGCGATACGTTTTTGCGATCGGCCAATCCTGCAATCGGATTGTCGTGTTATCGGTCGGCGAATTATAGTCGCAGCACAACGAGTCTCGACCACAGGGATTCACCAATCAAAAGAAGGCGGGCCGCCATGGAGACAGTGGCATTTCGCATGACCTTGAAGCCGGGCATGCGCGAGGAATACGAGAAGCGCCATCGCGAGATCTGGCCGGAACTGGCCGATGCGCTGCGCGAGGCGGGCATCCGCGATTACCGGATCTTTCTCGACGAATCGACCGGGCATCTCTTCGCCATTCATCAGCGCACGGATACGCATACGACGAACGCATTGCCGACGCTGCCCATCATGCGCAAGTGGTGGGACACCATGGCCGAGTTGATGGAGACGCACGCGGACAACGCTCCCGTGACGGTGCCGCTCGTGCCCGTCTTTCATCTTCCCTGAAACCTTCGCCGCTTTCGCGAGGAGCGCAACCATGCAGGTCGTCGATCCGCATATTCACCTGTGGGATCTGTCCACGCATCATTACCCCTGGCTCGCGAATCCGCAGACGTCGTTCGTCGGCGATGCGCGCGATCTGCAGCACGACTATCTGCTGGCGGATCTGCTGCGCGACGCGGAAGACATCGAGGTGTTGAAGCTCGTGCACGTCGATGCGAATCACGATCCCGCCGATCCCGTCGAGGAAACGCGCTGGCTGCAATCGGTAGCGGACAAGGACGGCATGCCGAATGGCATCGTCGCAGGCGCGGATTTGTCGGCGGAGAACGCCGAGCAAGTGCTCGAAGCACATGCGGCATTCGCCAATACGCGCGGCATCCGCCAGATTCTCAACGTGCATCGCAACAAGCTGTACGACTACGTCGGGCGTCATTACATGCGCGAGCCGCAGTGGCGCAGGCACTTCGCGTTGCTGAGGCGCTTCGGCATGTCGTTCGACCTGCAGCTTTATCCATCGCAGATGGAAGAGGCCGCGCAACTCGCGCGCGAGCATGCGGACACGCAATTCATCGTCAATCATGCGGGCATGTTCGTGGACCGCGACTCGACGCCGGGGTATCGCGCGTGGCGCGAAGGGATGCGCATGCTGGCTGCGTGCCCGAACGTCGCGGTGAAGCTGAGCGGCTTCGCGATGTTCGATCATGACTGGACCATCGAGAGCCTGCGTCCTTACGTGCACGAAACCATCGACACGTTCGGCAGTGACCGCGCGATGTTCGCCTCGAACTTTCCGGTGGACCGGTTGTTCGGCACGTATACGGCGTTGTGGAACGCGTATGCGCGCATCGTCGGCGATGCGAGCGACAGCGAAAAGCAGGCGCTCTTCGTTGGCAACGCGCAACGCATTTATCGCATCTGAGAGGTGAACACATGACGATGCCACGTCTTGAACTGAGACATGCGAGCAAGTCGTTCGGCCGGGTGCGCGCGCTCGGCGACGGCAGCCTGCAACTCTTTCCCGGCGAAGTGCACGCGTTGCTCGGCGAGAACGGCGCGGGAAAATCGACGCTCGTGAAGCTGCTCGCGGGCGTCTATCAGCCCGATGCGGGCGAGTTGCTCGTCGAAGGCGTCGCGCGCCGCTTCGCCAGTCCGGCCGAGGCGCGCGATGCGGGCATCGCCGTGATCTATCAGGAGCCGACGCTTTTCGCGGACCTCTCGATCGCCGAGAACATTTACATGGGCAGGCAGCCGCGCGATCGCTTCGGGCGCATTCGCTACGACGAGATGCATCGCGAAGTCGATGCGCTGCTGTCGTCGCTCGGCGTGAATCTGCGCGCGCAACGCCTCGTGCGCGGGTTGTCGATCGCGGACCAGCAGGTCGTCGAGATCGCGAAGGCTTTGTCGCTCGACGCGAACGTGCTCATCATGGACGAGCCGACCGCCGCGCTCTCGCTGCCCGAAGTGGAACGGCTTTTCGCGATCGTGCGCGCATTGCGCGAGCGCGACGTGGCGATTCTTTTCATCACGCATCGTCTCGATGAAGTGTTCGCGCTGACGCAACGCATGACGATCATGCGCGACGGCATGAAGGTGCATGACGCGCTCACGCAGGACATGAGCATCGATGCGATCGTGAGCAGGATGGTCGGCCGCGATCTCGACACGTTCTATCCGAAAGCCGATGTCGCGCCCGGCGACGTGCGTCTCTCGGTGCGCAATCTCACGCGGGAAGGCGTGTTCAAGAACGTGTCCTTCGACGTGCGCGCGGGCGAGATCGTCGCGCTGGCGGGACTCGTCGGCGCGGGACGCAGCGAAGTCGCGCGTGCGATCTTCGGCATCGATCCGGTCGATGGCGGCGAAGTGAAGATCGCGGGCAAAAAGCTCGCGCTGGGACATCCGGCGACGGCCGTGCGCGCGGGACTCGCGCTCGTCCCGGAGGATCGTCGCGCACAAGGGCTCGCGCTGGAACTGAGCATCGCGCGCAACGCATCGCTTACCGTGCTCGGACGTCTGATGCGTCACGGACTCATCACGGCGAAGAGCGAATCGACGCTCGCGGCGGACTGGGGCAAGCGGCTTCGTCTCAAGGCGAGCGATCTCGAAGCGCCCGTCGGCACGCTGTCGGGCGGCAATCAGCAGAAAGTCGTGCTCGGCAAATGGCTCGCGACGATCCCGAAGGTGCTGATCATCGACGAGCCGACGCGCGGCATCGACGTGGGCGCGAAGGCGGAGGTGTATCGCACGCTCGCGGAACTCGTGAAGGAGGGCATGGCCGTGCTGATGATATCGAGCGAACTGCCTGAAGTGCTCGGCATGGCCGATCGCGTGCTCGTGATGCACGAAGGCCGCATCAGCGCGGATATTGCTCGCGCCGATGCGAACGAAGAACGCGTGATGAGCGCAGCGCTTGGCGCCACGCCGGACTCTCTGGGACGCGCAGCATGATGACACGACACTCTCCGACGCTACCCGCGATGCCGCCGTCCGACACGAAGCGCGAAAGCCTCGCGGTCTCGATCGCAAAGAGCCGCGAATTGACGCTCTTCATCGTGCTGCTCGTATTGATCGGCGCGACGGCCGCGGTCAAGCCCGACTTCCTCAATCTGCAGAATCTGCGCGACGTGCTGCTCAACGTGTCGATCATCGGCTTGCTTACGGCAGGCATGACGATCGTGATGCTGATGCGGCATATCGATCTGTCCGTTGCGTCGGTGGTCGGCGTGTCGGCCTATGCGGTCGGCAGCCTCTTCGTGGTGTTCCCGCACATGCCGGTGATCGTCGCGATGCTCGCGGGCATCGGCATCGGGCTTGCGATCGGCGCGGTCAACGGCGCGCTCGTCACGTTCGGACGCGTGCCATCGCTCGTCGCGACGCTTTCCACGCTCTATATCGTGCGCGGCGCGGATTACGCGTGGGTCCACGGCGGCCAGATCAACGCGACGAGCCTGCCCGATGCGTTCGCGTCCATCGCGACAGGCGCGCTCTTCGGCGTGCCGAATCTCGTGCTGATCGCGCTGGTCGTGCTGATCGCGTTGTCGGTGTATCTGAAGCAATATCGCGGCGGGCGCGAGCACTATGCGATCGGCTCGAACCCCGAAGCCGCGCGGCTCGCGGGCATACGCGTGGACCGGCGCGTGATGATCGGCTTCCTGCTCTCCGGCGCCATTGCCGGTCTCGCTGGCGTGCTGTGGCTCGCGCGCTTCGGCACCGTCGATGCCAGCACGGCGAAGGGCATCGAGCTGCAGGTGGTCGCGGCGGCCGTGGTGGGCAGCGTCGCGATCACGGGCGGCGTCGGGACGATCGCGGGCGCCACGCTCGGCGCGCTCGTGCTCGGCGTCATCAATATCGCACTGGTGGTGTTGCGCGTGTCGCCGTTCTGGCAGCAGGCGATTCAAGGCGCGCTGATCGTTGCGGCGATCGCGCTCGATACATTGCTCGCGCGCTCGGTCGCGCGCCGCATGATGAGGAAACGCGATCATGGCTAAACCCGATTCCGCGCTGTCCACGACGCGCCGCCGCCACCTGCAATGGGAAGCGATGCTCGCGATCGTGCTCGTCGTTTCGCTCGTCGCGGGGCGTGTGCTGTCGCCGCTCTTTTTGTCCGGGGCGAATATCTCGAACATGCTCGCGGACTTCACCGAGATCGCGCTGATCGCGCTGCCGATGACGCTCATCATCGTTGCGGCGGAAATCGATCTGTCGGTGGCGTCGGTGCTGGGCGCATCCAGCGCGCTCATGGGCGTGCTATGGCACATGGGTTTGCCGATGCCGCTCGTCATCGTCCTCGTGCTGATGTTCGGCACGCTCGCGGGCTTGTTCAACGGCCTCGTGATCGTGCGCTTCGGTCTGCCGTCGCTCGCTGTGACGATCGGCACGCTCGCATTGTTTCGCGGTCTCGCATACGTGCTGCTCGGCGATCAGGCCATCGCGGATTTTCCCGCGTCGTACACGGCGTTCGGTATCGACACGGTCGGCAATACCTTTCTGCCGATGCCGTTTGTCCTGGTTATCGCGGGCGCAGTCGTCTTCACGGTAGTGCTGCAGGCGACACCTTTCGGCCGGAGCCTATTTGCGATCGGCGCGAATCCGACGGCCGCGCAGTTCTCGGGTATCGATGTCGCGAAGACGAAGCTCAGGCTCTTCATGATGTCGGGCGCGATGGCGGCGCTCGCGGGCATCGTCTATACGTTGCGCTTCACGAGCGCCCGCGGCGACAACGGCGAGGGCTTCGAGCTTTCCGTGATCGCGGCGGTGCTGTTCGGCGGCGTGAGCATTTTCGGCGGACGCGGCTCGATGATCGGCGTGCTGCTGTCGCTCGTGATCATCGGCGTGTTGCGCAATGCGCTGACGCTCGCGGATGTATCGAGCGAAACGCTGACGATCGTGACGGGCGCGCTGTTGCTCTCGTCGGTGTTGATACCGAATCTCGTCGCGCGCTGGCGGGCCGCGCGCGAAAAGCGTCTGATGGCGCAGGCGCTTTGATCAGTGTGATGTCCGTTGCGGGTATCCGTTGCAAACCAGCGCAGTCATGCGCAATGACAGGAGACTTTACGACATGAAAAAGCCCATTCGATTCCCGCGCGGCCCGGCGCTGGCGGCGGCCTTGCTGGCCGCGACCGTCGCGCTGACGGCGAGCGCCGCCGATATCAAGAGCGGTTTGAAGATCGCCTTTTTGCCGAAGCAGATCAACAATCCGTACGAAGTGATCGCCGACGACGGCGGCATGGCCGCGATCAAGGAGATGAAGGGCGAGGGCAAGGTGGTCGGGCCGTCGGATGCGGGCGCTTCATCGCAGGTGAGCTATATCAACACGCTCATCACGCAGCGGCAAAATGCGATCGTGATCGCGGCAAACGATGCGAACGCGGTCGTGCCGTATCTGAAGAAAGCGATGTCGCAGGGCATCAAGGTCGTGACGTTCGATTCCGATACTGCGCCCGATGGCCGGCAGGTCTTCGTGAATCAGGCCGATTCGGAAGCGATCGGGCGCGGGCAGATTCAGTTGCTGTCGAAGCTGATCGGCGGCGAGGGCGAGTTCGCGATTCTCTCGGCGACGCCGAACGCCACGAATCAGAACACCTGGATCAAATGGATGCAGGAGGAGCTCAAGAAGCCCGAATATTCGAAGATGAAGCTCGTGAAGATCGCCTATGGTAACGACGACGATCAGAAGTCGTTCGTCGAAACGCAGGGCTTGTTGCAGGCGTATCCGAATCTGAAGGGCATCGTCGCGCCGACATCGGTGGGGATCGCGGCGGCGGCGCGCTATATCTCGAGTTCGCCGGCAAAGGGCAAGGTCGTCGTGACGGGGCTCGGCACGCCCAATCAGATGCGCGCGTTCGTGAAGAACGGCACGGTCAAGGCGTTCCAGTTGTGGGATCCGGGCCAGTTGGGTTATCTCGCGGCATTCGCGGCGGCGAATCTCGCATCGGGGACGATCACCGGCAAGGAAGGCGATTCGTTCGATGCCGGCAAGCTCGGCAAGCGGACGGTGGGCAAGAGCGGCGAAGTGATCCTCGGGCCGCCGACTACGTTCGATGCGGCGAATATCGATAACTTCAATTTTTGAGGACGCGGGGTCGCTGCGGACCTGAGAGAAACGAAACGCCCTTCGGGGCGTTTCGTTTTTCAGCGGGTGCCGTGTTGTCGATGCGTGCCGCAAATGCCTTTTCGATCAGCGAGTTGGGTCGATGCTCCCAGGGCTATCCACAGGGCTCTCCACAAAAACTGTGGATAGATTTGCGATGTGGTGCATCAACCCCGCGCCTCGAATTTGCCCCGCTTCGAAAACCGGGGACAACCGCACACAGTCATTTGATCGCCTGCCCGGCTCTCAGCACCTGCACCGCCGTCGCCGATTCGAACTGCGCGTGGACCGTATCGCCTGCCTTCAGCCCCGCAAGCGACACGTCCGGCGCGACTTCGAGCGTCACCGTCCGGCTCGGCCCGCGCAAGGTCACGCGCCGGTTCTTCGCATCGACCCGCTCGATCGTCCCGATCACCTCGACGATGCGCGCCTGCGCCATCACGCCGCCCGACGCCGGGATCGCCGCTTCAGTGTCGATGCGCTGACGTATCCCGTCGGACTTCATCTTCGTCGCGCGCACGAGCAGTGCGCTGCGATATTCGATGTTGACGATATCGCCCAACTGAAGCTTCTTGACATTGCCGATCTCGGGATTCACCGCCACTTCCACGACACGGCCGGCCGGACCCTGCAGCGACACGCTGTTAGTCACGGGATCGATGCCGACCACGCGTGCCTGCACTTGCGCGATTGCTGCCGCACCGCGCGCGGTCGGCGCCGACGCCGCATCCTGAGCCGATGCATTGCCGATCGCCGTGAAGGCGAGAGCCGCACAGGTCGCGAGAAGCGTGACGGAGCGATGCGGCCATTGAGTTGACGAACGAATCATGGGTTGCCTCCTTGTTTTCAGATAGCGCTTCATTCACTGTCACAAACGACGCCCTCATCGGCGCGACTTCGACAACAAGTGCCCCAGCCCGAGATTGGTGGCGATCTGCCAGATATAGACGCGCGAGTAGCGCACGCCATAGCGCCGCTCGATCACTTCGCGCAGACGGGCATTGGTCCAGGTATCGCTCCCGAAGCCATGCTCTCTGGCCGACCCTTGCAGCGCGGCGGCGATCCAGTCGAGCGCCTCGCGATCGAGCACCGACGCGCGCCCGCCGACGCCCATCTTCGCGAGCGCGTCGAGACCGCCCTCGGTGACGATGGCCTTGTAGCGCCGCACTGTCTGCACGGAAAGATGCAGTTGCTCGGCCACCGCCTCGACCGACGCGCCATCGAGCAGCATGCGTCCCGCCGTCATGCGTCGCACGACGCTCGGCAGTGTGTCGGGACGGGAGAGCATGGCGTGCGCCGCTCGATCGTTCGGATTACGTGCGATCGTTCGTGACGTCAGGCACGGCCGCGAGAAGCGGAGCCGGCCCTGATGCTCGTCCTTGTGCCCGTCGATGCGCGCGAGCGATGGATGCAACGTTGCGGCGTCCGTATGCGTTCATGCTTGCCCCCTTGTCGAATGGAGACGGCGGGACTTGATCGGGCGTGCTTGACGTCGGCCGATGTGCGGCTCGCATAGCCGGGCCGACTTACAGAGAAGTACCAATAAACGTTTTCAGGCTCGACGGGCAACCATCGGCGAAAATTTTTTCGGCTTGATAAATTTCGGCGAATTGCCTATGAACGCTGCCGATGAGCAGCGGATGCGCGATCGGCGACGCAAGGCGCGACGCGGCGTGCAATGCCGCGCGCGTCCGTTTCAACGCGTGTGTTCGGTGGCATTCAGACGAACGACATGCCATTCATACGCCGCACGTGCGTCATGCGCCGTGCGCCGTGGAACGGACGTATCCAGGTGATCGACGACGTGTCAAACGCGATAGAACTCGATGTCCTGGCCGGCGTGAACCGCGCGCTTGAGCCACTCGGGCATATCGCCGAGGCCGTCCCACGTATCGCCATTTGCGTTTCGGAATATCGGTGCGGCGCCATCCCCGGAGTGCGGAAACAAAGGCAATTGCGGCATCGGCCGTTTTGCCTTGGACGCGCCATGAGCCCCGTTGGTCTTGGTGAAGGAGGGCGGTGGTGTTACCACCGGCGCTTCGGCCAGTGCTTCAGCCAACGCGGTCTCGGTAATGCCGAACTCAGCCATTCGGCTGCGCAAATACGCAATGATGCTGTCTCGCTTTCTTTCGTCCACGGCTTTCCTGATTCAGCTTTTGATTTTCAGAAGACGAGCCGAAACCCCGCGCGGACCGGGGCGGCTCGATGACTCGAATATAAGTGTTTTATGAAGCGTGACGCAGTGCCTGGCTCGCGTCAATTAGTGTATTTACCGCACGTCTATTAATTCGCCCGGTGACCTGGCCTTTAATACGGGCATTGCCCGAATGCGAACGTTGGCCCGCCCCGCGCATCGCCGTGACGGACGCGCGAAACATATGCGCGCGGAAAGTCACGTCGGGGAGCCACGAACCGATGGCGAGGCCCGCACCGCCATGAAGCATGGCGTTCGAACCTCGCTTAACCCTATTGTATGCTGCTTGTGGCAACTATTAAAACGTTTTAACGACTGTGTTGTTCCCCCGGTAATTCGGCACCATGCGCGCGAATGGCGGCAATCAGTTCCGCGGGTGTTATTTCATAACGCACTTCGCGGTGAATGCCGGGTTTGCGCTCGTCGATTTCAATCAGCAGTACGGCTTTGCCGTCCGCGGCGGGTTCGAGGCGCAGCGAACGCACTTCCTGTCCGCTGGCATCGTCGTATTCCGTCAGGAGCGTCATGGCGCCGGTGGCGGCGCTTCTCGGCATTGACATTCTTCCTCCCGTCTTGCGACGTCATTGTTGTTGTTTCACCGCGCCATCCACCGGCGTGCACGAAATTCGGGCGCGCTGCATTGGGATTCAGATTGGCGAATGAGGCGGACGCGAAAGGCGGCGCGGCCAGCGCCACCCTCCGGTATCTCATTATTGCCTGTCAAAAGTGCGCGCGTCCAGCGTGAGGCGCGCGGGAAACTTGTGGCCCTTTTTTTTGTGCGGCGTCGTTTGGGCTCACGCGCCCTGGCCGATCGCGTCCCGCGCCTGGCTCGCGAGCTCGAAGGAACGCAGGCGTGCCTGTTGATCGAAAATCTGCGCGGTGATGATCAGCTCGTCCGCCTGCGTCTGGTCGATCACCGAGCGCAGGCCGGCTTCCACATCGGCCGGAGCGCCCACTACCGAGCACGCCAGCGAGTGTTCGACGCCCGCGCGCTCGGCGTCGCTCCATGCGATCGATTCGACCGGTGGCGGCAACTGGCCGGGCGTGCCGCGACGCAGATTGATGAATTGCTGTTGCAGCGACGTGAAGTGGAAGCGCGCTTCCTCGGCGGTATCGGCGGCGAAGACGTTGACGCCGACCATCACATAGGGCTTTTGCAGGGACGCGGACGGGCGGAACTGCTTGCGATAAACCTCCAGCGCGGTCAGCAGATAATCCGGTGCGAAATGTGACGCGAACGCAAACGGCAGCCCCAGCGCGGCCGCGAGCTGCGCCGAAAAGAGGGATGAGCCGAGCAGCCAGATCGGCACATGCAGCCCGGCGCCGGGCACGGCGCGCACGCGCTGGCCTTCGACCGGATCGGCGAAATAGCGTTGCAACTCGACGACATCATCCGGGAACGACTCGGCGCTGCCGTGCAGATCGCGGCGCAGCGCACGCGCGGTGGTCTGGTCGGTGCCGGGCGCGCGCCCGAGCCCGAGGTCGATGCGCCCCGGAAACAGCGACGCGAGCGTGCCGAACTGCTCGGCAATCACGAGCGGCGCGTGATTCGGCAGCATGATGCCGCCCGAGCCGACGCGAATCGTCGTCGTGCCCGCCGCGATATGGCCGATCACGACAGCAGTCGCCGCGCTGGCGATGCCCGTCATGTTGTGGTGCTCCGCGAGCCAGTAGCGCAGATAGCCCCAGCGCTCGGCGTGCCGGGCGAGATCCAGCGAATGGGCGAAGGCGTCGGCCGGCGTCGAGCCGAGCGGAACCGGAGAAAGGTCGAGTAGCGAGAAGGGGATCATTGCGGCGTTCCGAAAGCGCGGCGGATCGCGATGCGACCGCACCGCGGCGCATGCCACGCGCTGAAAGAATTGATTGTGCCGAAACTGGGAGAATCCTGCCGGATCGGGCGGGCGCGGCTCGGTCAGGCGAGTCGCGGATAGCCGCGGCCGATGGCGTCGCGTTCGTAGTCGAGAATCGGCGCGTAGTCGGCCTGTGTGCGCCGTACGACGCCTCTGAGCCTCAGCCGGGCGGCGAGCGCGGGATCGTGATCGAGCGCGCCGGCGAGTGCCTGCAAAATTGTGTCGATTGCGTCCTGCGGCACGCGCATCGACGCGATGAAAGGCAGCGCGGCCGCGCTCGCCGTCATGCCGAGCGCGCGCACGCCGTCCGTCAGTTCCGGCAGGTGCGCCTGCGCGAACGCGAACGTGACGCAGTCGATCGCGGCGACATCCGCGCGCCCCTCGGCGAGCGCACGCAGCGAGGCGAGATGCGCGCCGGTCTTCGTCACCGAGGCGAAGAACCGTCCGTCGTGCGCGAAAGGGGCGACTGCGTGGCGGAAGAGATTCATGCCGCTGTTGGAATCATCGTCGTTATAGGCGGCGCGCAGGCCGCGGCAACGTTCGATCGTCTGCGCGCCGACATGCCCGCCGGCGACGAGCACGCTGCGATAGGTGCCGCTTTCGCAGCCGGGCACATCGAAATCGGGCGCGCCGATGAGCCGCACGCGATCGGCTAACGCATGCACGAGCGGATAGCCGCAGGTCTGCGAGAACAGCACATCGCCGCGCAGCCAGAAGGCGGTGAGATCCCTATCGGGATCGACAATGTCGAGCGTATCGCCGCGCGCGCTCAGCCAGTCCGCGAGATGCTCACGCACATGCGCGAGCAGCGTGCGCCAGTCCGCGGCGAGCGCGGGCGTCACGTTGTACATCGGCAGGGCGGCGAGCCAGTGCATCGGGAACGGGTAACGAATGACGATGACGGATCGTACAGCGCGGCGCGTCAGCTCGCGAGGCTGGCCGTATCGCCGCTGCGCGCGCTCGGGCGTCGGCCGCTCGGCGACTCGGCAACGGCGAACGGATGCACCGGTTCGGCCGCCTGCGCGAACGCATGGCGAATCGCCCATTCGCCGTATCCCCGCACGACGAACCCGCCGTTGCTCGCGCGATAGCCGTCGCGCCGGCGGGCATACACCTGGCCGAGCGCGAACCACGGCACGCCGGGCAGGTCGTGATGGACGGCGTGATAGTTGTTGTTGAGAAAGAGCAGACGCCACGGCCACGCGGCTTCGTTCACGACCGTACGTTCGCTTTCCTTCTCCGCCGCACGATGCTCCTGAAACGAGCGCACCGAAGCGAGCGCGAGCGACGCATAGCCGACGCCGAACACGAATGCGCGCCACGGAATGCCGCATCGCGTTTCGAGCCAGCTCGCGAGCAGCACGAGCGACGCGAGATGCGCCGCCCAGCTCGCGACGATCCGCCAGCGCCGCTCGACGACGGCCTGCGCCGCCTCGCGCCACGATGCCGCGATCGAGAACCACGGTCCGATCAGCATGCGGCCCGCGAAGGTGTTGCGCGCGGCGAGGGCGGCGCGCAAGACGGGGCCGGCGCTCGCCCATTGCGCCGGCGTCACGTAAAAGCTTTCGGGGTCGCGGCCGGGTTCGGTCAGATGCGCGTCGTCGTGATGACGCAGATGCGATTCCCGGTAGACCTCGTAGGGAAACCACACCGCGAGCGGGGCGATGCCGAAGAGCATGTTGAGAAGCGGCCAGCGCGTTGGATGCCCGTGCATCAGCTCGTGCTGCAGCGACATATACCAGCACGACAGCGCCGCGAGCAGCGCGATGGACGGCACGAGGCCGATCGTGCGGGCGTTGAGCGCGACGCCGAACCAGCCGCCGTAGATCGCGACGATCACCGCCCACGTCGGCCATTCGCTGCGCCAGCGCCAGCTTTCGCGTTGGTTCTGGAGTTCCTGGCGCTGGGCGTCGTCGAGATAGCGGGGCATGGCGGACTTCGATAAAGACGAAGGGCCATGCTAGCGGCGCCGCTTGCCCGTCCCAACCAAGGAATTCGGCTAAGGATTGCGCGATCGGCGCAATAAGCATTCGTCGATGCGGCCGATTTTTGGCCACGCATTCGCCCACGGTATCCTTGATTACTTCAATACCGCATGCGCGCGCCTATGACCGAATCGTTCGAGCCCGCTTCCGCGTCGCATCCGAGGCATCGAAAATCGCCGCGCAAATCCGCGCGTCTCATCGCCGGCCTGATCGCCTTCAACGTGTTCGCGTGGCTCTGGGCGCTCGCCGCGTTCCGCCACTATCCGCTGTTGCTCGGCACATCGCTGCTCGCGTATTCGCTCGGGCTGCGTCATGCGGTCGACGCCGACCATATCGCCGCGATCGACAACGTCACCCGCAAGCTGATGCAGGAAGGCAAGCGGCCGCTCTTCGCCGGATTCTTTTTTTCGCTCGGACATTCGACGATCGTCGTCGCGGCCACCGCGCTGATCGCCGCGACCGCGATGGCCGTGCAGGGCCGCTTCACCGAGTTTCGCGAGATCGGCGGGATCATCGGCACGTCGGTGTCGTCGCTATTCCTGTTCGCCATCGCTGCGATGAACCTCTTCGTGCTGCGCGGCGTGTGGCGCGCATTCAGACGCGTGCGGCGCGGCGAGTCCTGCCGCGACGAAGACATCGACATGCTCGCGGTCGGCGGCGGACCGCTCGCGCGCATCGCGCGGCCGCTCTTCAGGCTGATCGGCAAGAGCTGGCACATGTATCCGCTCGGCTTTCTGTTCGGGCTCGGCTTCGACACGGCCACCGAAATTGGTCTAATGGGCATCGCGGCCGCCGAAGCCGCGCGCGGCATGCCGGTCTGGTCGATTCTCGTGTTTCCGGTGCTCTTCACGGCCGGCATGTCGCTCATCGATACCGCGGACAGCCTCCTGATGACGGGCGCCTACGGCTGGGCGTTCACGAAACCGATCCGCAAGCTCTACTACAACCTCACCGTCACGCTCGTGTCGGTGCTGATCGCGTTGCTCGTCGGCGGCATCGAGGCGCTCGGGCTGATCGCGGACCGGCTGCAACTGAAGGGCGGACTGTGGGACATGGGCGCGTCGCTGTCCGAGCACTTCGGGATGCTCGGCTATGGAATCGTTGCGATCTTCGCCGCGTGCTGGCTGGTTTCCGCGCTCATTTACAAGTGGCGCGGCTATGACTCGATCGACCGCACCATCGCCCGCTAGCGTCATGGGCATCGTTCGTGCTTCGTCAATGCCTCAGCCGCTCATCCACTCTCCGTATCGAGCGGCGTTCAGGGAGAACGAACATGAACGAGCCGCAAGCCGGCGACTCCGCCAAGGGGAATTCCGCTGGAGCGGACTCGCCGCACCTCGATAGCGCCGAACAGGAACAGGCCGCCGAACACTCGGCGCCGCATCCGCTCGTCATCCATGAGATCGTGCGCGAGGAAGGCGAAGTCGCGATGGAGCGCACGTTCGCCGCGCTGATGTGGTCGGCGCTCGCCGCCGGCCTCTCGATGGGCTTCTCCTTTCTCGTCCAGTCGATCCTCGAAGGCGCGCTGCCGGACACGGCATGGCGCGGCCTCATCTCGAGCTTCGGCTATACGATCGGCTTCGTCTTCGTCATCCTCGGACGTCAGCAGCTCTTTACCGAAAGCACGCTCACGGCGGTGCTGCCCGTGCTCACGCGGCGCGATCTCGTGACCTTGTTCAAGACGCTGCGTCTCTGGGCGATCGTGCTCTTCTTCAACCTCGTCGGCACGGCGATCTTCGCCGCCATCCTGCAGATTCGCGGCGTATTCGCGCCAGAAGTGATCGATGCGCTCGCCAAGGTCGCGATGACGCCGCTTTCCGCCGAGTTCGGCGTGACCGTCGTGCGCGGCGTGTTCTCCGGCTGGCTGATCGCGCTCATGGTTTGGCTCCTGCCGAGCGCGCGCTCGGGGCGTCTCCTGACCATCCTGCTCGTGACGTACACGGTCGCGGTGAGCAAGCTCACGCACGTCATCGCGGGATCGGTCGAAGCGGCGTACGCGGTGATGATCGGCGCGGCCAGCATCCCCGACTACTTTTTCGTGTTTCTCGTGCCGACGTTCATCGGCAACGTGATCGGCGGCGTGTCGCTCGTCGCGATCATCAATCATGCGGCGATCGCGCCGGAAATCTGAGTGCCGCGAGCACGCCGCGATCGAAGACGATCGCCCTTACTTGTTGCTGCCCGCGCCCGTGCCGTACAGGCCGTTATTGAAGCCGCCGCTGCCCTCGGACTTGCGATCCTTGCCCGCGGTCGCGGCGCGGCCCTTGGCGGCATCCTTCGACTGCGGTTTCTGCGATTCATGCATGGCGGTGCCCGACGGAGCGGCGCTCGATGTCGAATCGGACTGACGATTGTCCTGATTGCCGGCGCCGCCGCCGTTCGTGATCTGCGCGACCCCGTACGTGCTGAACGCTGCCATGAGACTGGCGAGGACGGCATTCGCGAGCAGCGGACCGGGCCGGCGCGAGGCGCGCGCGTGGTCGTGACGAACTGTGGACATGACAACTCCCGGCATGATCGAAGGACTTGCTATCGAGCATGAACGGTGCCCGGCGGCGGCCGGACGCGTCCGCAATGCATCGGAGTCGAAAGTTCGAGCACCGCTGCACGCCCGGCTCGTCACGAAACGCGGGCGTGAACGACGGAATCGCGCCGCGGCGCGAGCGGCGAAAGCGGTTGTCAGGCCGCTTTCGCCCAAAGCCTGTTGGTCGACTTCCTGCGGCTGCCGGAGCCGTCGCGGGGGCCGTTGTCTACCGTGTCGAGCGCGATGCGCAGCGCCTCGATGCGCTGTTTCTGCGCGGGCACGAGCGCGTAACCCTTCATCACCGCGGTAAGACGCTCGCGCCAGTACTCGACGTTGAGCGTGCCGGAAGATTGTTTGTGCATGGTGCGGAGTTGCGCGAGCGCGCGCTCGATGTGTTGAAGCTCGACGTCCGCCATCGCCGAGGGCAAAAGGCTGCCCTTGGTCTCGCTTTTCTTCTTCATTTTTCTGGTCTTCCTCTCGGCCATACGGCGCGTGGTCCCGACATCGGACACGCGCACCGTCCAGGCACCCCGTTCACCCGCGCATTTTTTTGTAGCGTTGCGGGCGGCCCTTGCTCTTTTCTTCGGTAGACCGATCGTTACCCGTCTCAGCGAGTTCGATCGTTAGCAAAAATGTACGCAACGCAAGCCTGCAGGCTCCGTCTGTCATCGCACATTCATGTGAGGAAGCGGGGATTTCGATGTTGCGCCGCGCCAGGGCGGCGCGGATCGATCGGGACGACGAGACA
The DNA here is from genome assembly GCF_023631085.1 of Caballeronia sp. INML1. Lineage (NCBI taxonomy): Bacteria > Pseudomonadati > Pseudomonadota > Betaproteobacteria > Burkholderiales > Burkholderiaceae > Caballeronia > Caballeronia sp. INML1. Next base: position 113,436 of record NZ_JALQDT010000051.1, read on the forward strand.
ACGACCCTTATTCGGCGCCTTCGGCGGGCGCTTTCGCCGTGCGCTTTCCGCTGCGGCCGATCTGCTCTTCCATCGCGAGATCGAGCTTGCTCACCTTGCGCGGCTTGCCTGGCTCGCGCGCATTGACGAACGCGACGAACTCGTCCATCGGCATGGGATCGGAGAGCTTTTTCGAGCCTTCGGCCGAGCGCTCGGCGAGATAGAAGAGCCCGCCCGGCATCGAGATGGCCGCGTAGTTCGCGTTGCCGCTGCGTGTCTTGAGCCGTTCCACGGCCCCGATGGCTTTGGTCGAGCGCATGATGTGCCTGCTTATTTCTGGGGTTCGTCGTGGGCGGTCGCGTCGGCCGGCGCGCATTTCTTGCCCGCGCCCTCGATCCACAGATTCGACGGATGACGCTGCCCCGGATAGAAGCGATACGTGGTCTCGCCGTTGTCGTAACGGACCTTGATCACGTTCGAATCGCCGAATTCGAGCATCACGCCTTGCGGAATGGCCGTCTTCTGGAATTTGGCGTCGTGCTTCTTCGCCTCGTCGGCGATGCACTGGACGATGCCGTTCACCTTGTTGTCAGTCGATGACTTCTCGACTTCGGGTTGTCCCGCGTCTTCGTTATGAAACTGTGCGCAAGCGGCGAAAAGCACAGGCAACGCGAGCGCCGCGGCGAGTTTTTTCATGGTCTTTCCCGTTTGATCTCTTGGTGCCGGACACGACATTAGAGCATAAGCCCTTTACAGTCCGGGCAGGTTCGCGGGGGTGCGCCTGACCGGTGCAGCAAGGCCCGCGCCCGCCTGCGCGGCGGCTCAGGCGTCGGGCGGAACGCCGAGCAGCGGCAGCGTCCCGCCGACGATGCCGGAGAACACCGGCCCCGCCACCGTGCCGCCGTAGTAGGTGCCGCCCGTGGGCTCGTCGATCATCACCGCGACGATCACGCGCGGATCGCTCATCGGCGCAATGCCCACGAACGACGCCCGGTACTTGTTCGCCGCGTACGAACGCCCGACCTGCTTGCGCGCCGTGCCGGTCTTGCCGCCGACGCGATAGCCCTCGACCGCCGCGGCGCGCCCCGTGCCGTGGTCGCCGATCGCCATTTCGAGCATGTTGCGCACGGCCTTCGCGGTCGCGGGCTTCGTCACCTGCATGGCGTCGCCGCGTGATTCGCCCTGAATCAGCGTGGCCGGATGAAAGCGTCCGTCGCCGGCATAGGCGGTATAGATTTGCGCGATCTGCAGGAGCGAGAGCGAGAGGCCGTAGCCATAGGCCATCGTCGCCTGCTCGATCGGCTTCCAGCGCTCGGGCGAGCGCAGGCGGCCGGTCGCCGCGCCGGGAAATGTCAGCTCGGGCGCGCGGCCGATGCCGTATTCGCGGTACTTGTCCCAGATCGTCTGCGCGGGAAGTTGCAGCGCGAGCTTCGTAAGCGCGACGTTGCTGGACATCTGCACCGCCTCGGCCACGGTGATGACGCCGTGGTTCGATGTGTCGTGGATCACGTTCGGGCCGAGCTTGAACGTGCCTGGCGCCGTGTCGATGCGCGTGTCCGGGCGTACCTTCCCCAGATCGATCGACAATGCGGCGACGAGCGGCTTGATCGTCGAGCCGGGCTCGAAGGTGTCGGTGAGCGCGCGGTTGCGCAACTGCTCGCCGGTGAGACGCGAGCGATCATTCGGATCGAAGCTCGGGTAGTTGGCGAGCGCGAGCACCTCGCCGTTCTTCGCGTCGAGCACGACGACGCTGCCCGCGCGGGCCTTGTGCTTCACGATCGCCGACTTCAGTTGCGAATGCGCGAGCTGCTGGATGCGCCGGTCGATCGTCAGTTGAATGGTCTCGCCGTTCTGCGGCATGGCCGGCTCGCCGATTTGCGAGACCACGCGTCCGAGGCGGTCGCGAATCACCTCGCGCTGGCCCGCTTCGCCCGTCAGGCGAGTATCCGCGGCGAGCTCGACGCCTTCCTGGCCGTGATCCTCGTTATTGGTGAAGCCGACGACGTGCGCCGCCGATTCGCCTTCGGGATAGAAGCGCTTCGTGTCCGGCACGAGCGTGATGCCCGCGCGTCCGATCGTCGCGATCCGCTCGGCGGTCTCGGCTTCGACCTGACGCTTGAGCAGGACGAACGCGCGGTTCGCGTCGATGCGCCGCTGCAAGTCCTTCGGCGGCATGTCGAGCAGGCGCGCGATCTCGTTGCCGTGGTCGCCGTCGAACAACTTGGGCGTCGCCCAGACTTCGTAGGTGGCGAGGCTCACGGCGAGCATCGCCCCGTTCCGATCGACGATGCGCCCGCGCGTCGCCGAAAGCGCCAGCGTGCGCTGGTAGCGCTTCTGGCCTTCGCCGAGATAAAACTTGTGGTCGATGACCTGCACCCACAGCGCGCGCCCGGCGAGCGACAGGAAGGCCGCGGTCATGCCGATCACGACGAGGCGCGAGCGCCATTCGGGCAGCCGGTTCGCGAGCACCGTGCTGCGGTGATGCGTCTGGAAATCGCTGCCGCCGCGCGTCTTGTTCTTGAACATCGTTGTCTTGTGATTAAGCTTGGTTGTGCCGGCCGCAGTGTCCGCGTTTCAGGGCAGACGGGCGAGCGCGGCGTCGAGACCGGCGCTATCCGGCAGACGAATGCCGATCTCGTTTTCGAGCGTACGGCGCAGGTCGGCGACGTTGCCGAGCGCGCGATGATCGCTGCCTTCGCGTTCGTCGTGCACCGAGAGGCGCCGGTTGAGCAGACCGAAGCGCTTGCCCGGCGCGAGACGCGCGGCCAGCAGGTTGTGCAGGAAGATCGACTGCGGGTAAGTGGACACGAAATGGTTGGCCATCTCGTAGTCGACGTCATACTGCGGGTCGAGGTCGAAGCGATAGACGCGCGTCCATGAACCGTTGACGAGCGCCTGCAGAACGAACCCTGAAGGCTCGCCGCCGGCGTCGTCGAGGCGGAAAGCGCCGTGCGGCGTGATCTGCTCGAGGCCCGTCTGGAGTGCGAGCGGTGCGGACAGCGTCATGCCGCCGAAACCGACATCGGTGACGAAGGTGCCTTCGTCGAGATCGACGAGCAGGAGCATGTGCGTGCGCGCCGGCATTTCCGGCGTCTCCCGGCCCCATAGGACGCGGGCCGCGAAGCTGCGGACGCGAAAACCCAGCGTCTGCAGTACGCTGCGAAACAGCAGATTATGCTCGTAGCAGTAACCGCCGCGCCGACTTGCGACGAGTTTGCGCTGGATCGATTCGAGATCGAGCCTGACCGGGCGTCCGATCAGCACGTCGAGGTTTTCGAAAGGAATGGTCTGCGGATGAAGCAGATGCAGCGTGCGCAGCGTGTCGAGCGTCGGCGCCGGCCGTGCGGGTCCGGAAAAGCCGATGCGCTCGAAGTACGCGGCAAGGTCGATTGAATTGTCGTGTGCGTTCATGGGAGTCCAGGCCTCGAGTCGGCTTCGATGTCGCAAGGTCCGCCAGCGCGGGCGCCGAGCGCGCATATTTTACGACACGAAAGCTCATAAATTACAAAAAGCATACGGTTTCGGCGCGCGGGCTTGCGGCGCGACATCGAAATGAACTGTGCCGCATCGATGAAGGTCTTTCCAGGTTCACGCGCAACTGACAAGGGGCGATACGCCATGCCGAAGGAATCGAACGAAGCGAATCAATCGAACGAAGCGAATCCCGCGAACCCGGCGAGCGCGACATGCGCCGGCAAGCAACCTGCGCCGCCATGCACGCTCGTGATTTTCGGAGCCGGCGGCGATCTCACCAAGCGGCTCCTGATGCCGTCGCTCTACAACCTGTCTGCCGACAAGTTACTCGACGACGGCATGGAGATCATCGGGGTGAACCACGGCGAGCGCGAGACGTCCGAATGGCGCGACGAGCTCACGCAGTCGCTGCGCGCCTTCGCCGCCGACAAGGCCGCCACCTTCCACACGTCGCAGTTGAACGAAGCGGCGTGGAACTGGGTCGTCGGACGGCTCGAGTACTTTCCGGGCGAATTCGAGGAAGACGAAACCTTCGCGCGGCTCAAGGCGCGGCTCGCGAAAGCGAAGGCGGGCAACGTCGTGTTCTATCTCGCGGTGGGGGCGCGATTTTTTCAGCCGATCATCGAGCATCTCGGCGCGGCCGGCCTGCTCGAAGAGAAGGATGGCAACTTCAGGCGGCTCGTCATCGAGAAGCCGTTCGGGACCGATCTGGCGTCGGCACGGGCGCTCAACGCCTGCATCCTCAACTATGCGGGCGAGTCGCAGGTGTATCGCATCGACCATTTTCTCGGCAAGGACACGGTGCAGAGCATCCTCGCCGTGCGCTTCGCCAACGCGATGTTCGAACCTGTCTGGCGGCGCGAATACATCGATAACGTGCAGATCACGGCGGCGGAGACGATCGGCGTGGAAGGGCGCGGCAAGTTCTACGAGCAGACGGGCGCGTTTCGCGACATGCTGCCGAACCATCTTTTCCAGTTGCTCGGCATGGTGGCGATGGAGCCGCCCAATTCCTTCGATGCCGAATCCGTGCGTGACCGCAAAGCCGAAGTCTTCGATGCGCTCCGTCCACTCACGGCGAACGATGTCGTGCTCGGCCAGTATGAAGCCGGACCCGCCGGGCCGGGCTACAGGGAAGAGGCGGGCGTCGCGAAGGACAGCCGCACGGAGACCTATGCGGCGGCGCGCGTGTATGTCGAGAACTGGCGCTGGGCGGGCGTGCCGTTCTATCTGCGCACCGGCAAGCGGCTGACCGAGCGGCGCACGGAGATCTCGGTGCAACTGAAAGCCGTGCCGTTCCTGCTGTTTCGCGACACGCCCGTCGATGCGCTCACGCCGAACGTCTTCACGCTGCGCATCGACCCGGCGCACGGCACGACGTTCGACTTCAACGTGAAGGTGCCGGGGCCGGTGATGCAGATCGGCAAGGTGCGCTCGGCCTTCAACTACGCCGATTTCTTCGCGGAGCGGGCGAACGTCGGCTACGAGACGCTGCTCTACGACTGCATGCTCGGCGACGCAACGCTTTTTCAGCGCGCGGACAGCATCGAGACGGCGTGGGCGGCGGTGGATCGCGTGCTGCATCCGGAGAGCCCGCTTGCCGTACACGGTTATGCGGCGGGCAGCGCGGGGCCGGCGGAGTCGGATCAACTGCTGGCGCAGGACGGCCGCACCTGGCGCGCGCTGACCGATACGCGCAAGAAGGACTGAACTCATCCAACCGGAACGCAACCACAAGGACAACGAGCGTGAGCACAGAGTCGAAAACCAAACAGAAAACGCATGTCTCGGCGGACAAACTCGCGATCAAGGCCGAACGCATCCTCGCGATCGATATCGGCGGGACCGGGTTGAAGGCGGCTGTCATCTCCGAGGATGGCGAGATGAAGAGCGACCGCGTGCGCGTGGCGACGCCGCATCCGGCGAAGCCCGACGTGGTCGTCGAAATGCTCATCGAACTGGTCACGCCGATCGTCGCGGAGCCGCCGACGCATATTTCCATCGGCTTTCCGGGCGTCGTGCGCGAAAACGTCGTGCTGACCGCGCCCAATCTCGGCACGCCGGCCTGGCGTGGCGTGCCGCTCGCGCAACTGATTTCCGAGCGCTTGGGCGGCATGCCGGCGCGCATGATCAACGATGCCGAGATGCAGGGGCTCGCGGCGATCGAAGGGCGCGGCATCGAGATGGTGTTGACGCTCGGCACTGGCGCGGGCACCGCGCTCTTTCGCGATGGCGAGCTGATGCCGCATCTCGAGCTCGCGCATCATCCGGTCGCGAAGGACAAGACCTACGACGAGTACATCGGCAACGCGGCGCGCGAGAAGGCGGGCAAGAAACGCTGGAGCCGGCGCGTGGAGAAGATCATCGGCATTCTTGCGACGCTCGTGAACTACGACAAGCTCTGGATCGGCGGCGGCAATGCGGCGCACGTCAGGTTCAAGCTGCCGGAAAACGTGGCGATCGTGTCGAACGCGGCGGGCATCGAAGGCGGCGCGCGGCTGTGGCATCCGCGCTCGGTGCGCGAGACGCGGCAGTTGCCGCACTTCAATCAGCATGAAGGGGCGCACTAATGAACGCTCGAGGCAAATACGGCCTGCACAGCGCGACGGGCGACGGCACCGCGGCCTTCGATACGCTCGCTCGCGCGGAGCTCGTCGTCACCGATTGCGACGGCACGCTGCTCTACACCGACAAGGCGCTCGGCCAGCCCGCCAAGGACGCGGTGCGCCGCCTGCGCGACGCCGGCGTGCGCTTCACGGTGGCCAGCAGCCGGCCGGGCAAAGGCATGCGGCATATCGTGGAGGCGCTCACGGTCGACATGCCTTATGCGTCGTACAACGGCGGCAGTCTGGTCCGGCCGGGCACGTGGGAAGTGCTGTCGTCGCACAAACTGCCGCGAGATGTCGTGCAGACCGCGCTGGAGGCGCTCGCCGCCGCGAATGTCGACGCGTGGGTGTTCATCGACGATGCGTGGTATCTGACGAATCCCGAAGGCACGTATGTGCCGCTCGAAACGCGCACGGTCGGCTACGAGGGCGTGCTTGTCACGCGCTTCGACGATGTCGATCTCGATGCGGTCGACAAGATCGTCGGCTCGACGGCCGATACTGCGCTGCTCGCGCGTGTGGAAAGCGGTCTGCAGCAGCAGCTCGAAGGCCGTGGTCATGCCGCGCGCTCTCAGACCTACTATCTCGACATCACGAGCCTGGAGGCGAACAAGGGCACCGCGGTGCGCGAGCTCGCGCGGTTCGCCGGCGTGCCGCTCGAGCGCGTGGCCGTGCTCGGCGACATGGGCAACGACGTGGCGATGTTCGAGATTGCGGGGGTATCGATCGCGATGGGGCAGGCATCCGACGCCGTGCAGCGTCAGGCGAGCCTGGTCTCGAAGAGCAACGACGAGGACGGCTTCGCGATCGGCATCGGCGCGCTGCTGGCGGCGCGGGGTGCGGCTTGACGTATGGCGGGAAAGGGCATCGACGCGTCGCGCAGCCGGAACGGCCAGGCGCGGGGCATGCGGCCGCGTCGAAGTACAGGATGATCCGCGAGTCGATTCAGGAGCGTGCGCTGCGGATCAGGCCCACGCCGGTTGCGGATGAATCAGATAAGACAGTGAGGCATCAACGACGGCGCATCGGTGCACGCTGGCCGCCGCCGCTTGCGCGCTCGTCCTTGTGACGGAAGTTGATGCGGCCCTTCGTCAGGTCATACACCGACAGTTCCAGCGTCACGCGGTCGCCGGCCAGAATGCGGATGTGGTTCTTGCGCATGCGGCCCGAGGCGTACGCGCCCACGACGACGCCGTTGTCCAGCGTCACGCGATAGCGGCTGTCGGGAAGCACTTCGTCAACGATGCCGTCGAGTTCGATGAGTTCTTCTTTCGCCATATGGGGCTCCTGTGGTCAATAGTAGTGGGTGCTGCCGCGCATCCTGCGAGACGCGCAATCAACGCCGATGAAGTGTCGAGCGCCGCTGCCCTCAGGCGGCGTCGCTACGAAACGTGAGAGGCGATGCAAAGCGTGGCCTGGCACGCCCGGCACGATCAAACGTGCGATCGGAGCGCGCCGCGTCTCTATTCAGGCTCATTGTGAGCTTGACGGCATAGGCCGGAGGACAAGCGAACCGCAGATGCGGCGCGCCGTGGCCGGCATGACCGGGACGGCGACATCGGCAAAAAAGCAAGGCCGACGTGCGGTTTGAAACGAAAAGCGATGAAAATGCGACGTGCGTTCACGTCATGTGCGGTCGATGGGCCGGTTTGCAAGGCCACACCGCATTCTCCCGCAAATCGCTTGATTAGACAACGAAATTCGACCGAAGGTTCCTGAAAGACACTTCTTACAGCCAGCCGGCCTTCTTGAACCGCCAGTAGAGCACGACATCGACGATCAGCATAACGGCGAGACACGTCGGATAACCGTAGACCCAATCGAGTTCCGGAATCGACTTGAAGTTCATGCCGTAGATGCCGGCGATCATCGTCGGCACCGCAAAGAGCGCCGCGAACGAGCCGAGGCGCTTGGTCACTTCGCTTTCCGCGAGCGCGATCAGGCCGAGATTCACCTGAATCGCCGTGACGATCATTTCACGACGCCCCTCAATCGTCTTCACGATGCGCAGCAAGTGGTCGTACACATCGCGGAAGTATTCCTGCATGCCTGAACAGACGCCCGGCGAGCGCCCGCCATACAGTTTGCTGACGGCTTCGAGCAGCGGCGCGGTGTGGTGCTGGAGGATCGTCATGCGGCGCTTCAACGAGTAGAGATCTTCGATGATCTCGCGGGATTCCACCGAACCTTTCTGCTCGAAGATGCGCTCTTCAACTTCGTCGACTTCCGCGCCGAGCGTCTCCAGCACGGGAAAGTATCGGTCAACGACGGCATCGAGCAGCGCGTACATCACGAAGGCCGGACCATGCTTGAGCAGATGCGGCTCGCGCTCGCAGCGCTTCCGAACTTCCTGAAAACCTTGCGTCGTGCGATTGCGCACCGAGAGCACGTAGTTCTTGCCGACGAACACGTTCATCTCGCCGACGAGCACTTCGCCTTCTTCATCGAACTCGACTGTGTGGAATACCGCGAACAGCGAATCGCCGTATTCCTCGATCTTCGGCCGTTGATGCCCGTGCTGCGCATCTTCAACCGCCAGTTCATGCAGGCCGAACTGATGCGTCATGTGCGCGAGCTCGCCGGGACCGGGTTCCTTCAATGCAACCCAAATGAAAGAGTCGGGCAGATCGCGGTATGCATTGATATCGTCGATATGCACATCCGCGAGTTTTCGGCCGTTTTGATAAGCCGCGCAATTGACCAGCATGGGGCGCCCTTATAGTTATTCCGATATCACCGGCCACGCGTCGATGGGCGCTCGAAGTCGCGTGATTCGCGTGGGCGCGAGCGCGTGGCCTTCATCCACCGAATCTTAGCCGGATAGGTGCGCCGTTGCCAACGAGCGCCGGTCGGGCGGCGCCCTTGCCGGCAGTCAGTTCGTCGCGAGGTCGATGCTGTATCCGGGCGGCGCCGGCAGCGTCGGAACATGCGCGGACTGCGAATCGAACTTGGTGAGCTTGCCTTCGACAGTCGCGCCGATATCCATGCGCAACTGCTGATAGTAGATGTTGCCCAGCACCCGCGCATTCGACTGAAGTTCGACGAAATGCGCAACGGTGACATCGCCCGTCACGCAGCCGTTGATGATGACGTCGTAGGCGCTCACATTGCCGCGAATCGCACCCTGGTCGCTCACGACGAGCAGCGTTTCTTCGCCCGGACGGCCGCTCACATTGCCTGTCACCTGGCCGTCCATGCGCAGGCCCTCGCTGAACTCGAGATCGCCCGAGATATGAACGTTGTGCGCGACGAGCGTCGCGAGCTTGGCCATCTTGATTCCGTTGGAATCCTTCTTCGATGAAAACATGTCGAGTCCTTGCGATGCGGTAAGGGGTTGCACGAAGCGAGCGCGTGGAGCGTGGCGCTCAATCGGGTTTGTGCTGTTTCCTGAGGAAAGCGAGGTCGGTTTGCAGCCGCTGAATCTCGGCCGTGCCGTCCTTCACGCGCTGCTCCAGCGCCGTGCGGCTCGCCGCTTCCTGTTCGAGCGCGAGTTGCGCGTGCACGAGCTGATCGCGCAGCGTCTGCTCGGAAGCGGGCGGCGCGCAGAGCGCGTCCAGCTTGTGGGCGTCCTCGTTCGAGCGTTTGAGCGCGAAGCCCGCGGCAGCCAGCGCCGCGATCGCGCACACGGCCGCGATCAGGCCGAGCCAGATGCCCGCGCCACGCTTGGGCGTAAGCGAATAGGACTGGCGAGTCAGTTGCAGCGACAGCCGCTTCGAATCAACTTTGCGCATTCGGCTTGCGCTTGAAGAGCGCGAGGTAGGGAGAAGGATTGATCTGCGCGCCGTCGAGGATCACTTCGAAATGCAGATGCGGGCCCGTGGAGCGTCCGGTCGAGCCGATTTCCGCGATCTCCTGCCCGGGCATCACGTAGTCGCCGGATTTTCACGAGGAGGCGCGACGCATGTCCGTAACGCGTCACCATGCCGTCGCCGTGGCGGATATCGACCGCGTTGCCATAGCCATTGCGCTCTCCAGCCTGCACGACGCGTCCGCCCGCGCTCGCGAGGATGGGCGTGCCGCTCGGGGCCACGAGATCGAGCCCGGGATGAAAGCTCAGGTGCCCGGTGAACGGATCCAGACGATTGCCGTAAGGCGAGCCATTGCGCGTGCCAGGCGCCGGATCGCGGCCGGGAAACGCCATGTACGCGGCATAGCGCGCGAGCGTCTGCGTTTCGAGTTGCGAGACTTCGTCGTTCAAACAATCGATGATGCGCTGCGTGCTCTTCAGGCGCTGCCGCGGCGCGCCGGACCCCGCGCGGCCGGTATCGCACAGGCGCGGCGGCAGCGCCGGCCCACCAGCGCCGTCGAGCGACGAGGCCGGTTCCTCGCTGTCGGGCAGCGGCGGGACCTCGTGCACGCCGGAGGTATTGCTTGCGCCGTGCGCAGCCTTCAGACGCATGTCGAAATCGTGAAGCTCGTTTACTTGCGCGGACAGCCCTTCGACGCGCGGCGCGAGCTCGATCAGCGCGGCATTGAGGCGGCCGAGCGCTTCGATCTCATAGGAGCGGCGCGACATCAGCGCCTGCTCCTCGCCGAGATGGCTGCGGGCGAACATCGTGCCGATCGCGATGCCGAGCGCCAGCGCGGCGATCAGAAGCGTGATGGCGCCGATGATGGCGATGGCGCGCGCCGTGCGCGCCTCGACGAAGCGGATGCGCTGGCGGGACATGGTCCGCCGCGACCAGATGACGAAAGCCATCAGCGCGCGAGGCGGCCCGTACGGCCGGCGGGAGAAAGACTAAGAAAAATCACGGGGATGGAGTGCGCCGCGCTCTCCACGGCAAAACGAAAAGACCGGCGGCGATTATGCCCGACCCTGTGCCCCAGGTGACGTTTCAACAGGATATCGAATCAAAATTACACGAATTCCTTTTGCCAAATTTTGTGATGTTCGGAGGGCGTCGGCGCTTACCACGTTTGATCCGTATGGCCGTCAAAAAGCGTGTTTGATCAGGATGACTTGACGTCCACCCAAGCCATCTGCGTGCCGTCGCCCATCAGGAATGCGCGATTTGCCTCGGCCGCCGCGCGCAGGTAATCCCAGACGGCCGTGATGCGCTTGAGCTTGCGCAGGTCTTCGCGGCAGGACAGATAGAAGGCGCGCGTCACGACGATGTCGTCCGGCAGCACCGGGACGAAGCGCGGATCGGGCGAGGTCATGAAGCACGGCAGGATCGCGAGCGCGCGGCCCTGCAGCGCGGCGAAACATTGGGCGATCGCGCTCGTGCTGCGCCAGCGCGACACCGCGCCCGGCACCGCGCGCTCGAGATACAGCAGTTCGTAGCTGAACGCGAGATCGTCGATATAACTCGCGAAGCGATGATGACGCAGATCGTCGCTCGTGCGGATCGGCTCGTGCGCGTCCAGATACTCGGCGGTCGCGTATAGCTTGAGGCGGTATTCGCAGAGCTTCGTATAGACGTACTGGCCCTGCTCGGGCCGTTCGAGCGTCACGGCGATATCCGCTTCGCGCTTGGAGAGGCTCACGAAATGCGGCACCGGCAAGAGATCGATGGAAATGTTCGGATGCGCGTCCTGAAAGCGCGCGAGCTGCGGCGCGAGAAAAAAGCAGCCGAAACCTTCGGTCGAGCCGACGCGCACATGCCCCGACAGCGCGTGACCCGTATTGGCGATCTGCTCGGTGGCGGACTGCACCGTCGTCTCGATCGAGTCGACGAAGCCGAGCAGCCGCTGGCCCTCGGCCGTCAGAATGAATCCGCCGCTACGCGACTTGTCGAACAGGAGCGTGCCGAGCGCGTCTTCGAGCGCACGCACGCGCCGCGCGACCGTCGTGTAATCGACGCCCAGGCGCTTTGCCGCGCCGCTCGCGCGCTGCGTGCGGGCAACTTCGAGGAAGAAGCGCAGATCGTCCCAGTTGAGCCGGGAGAGGTCGAACTTGGCGGTTTGCATGGCGTCTTTTTGCATATCGATCGGGTGTTTTTATGGTGCCATGATGGACTTTTGCATAACTATACTCAAGGAAACGAGCGTGCAGCAGTGCAGGCCGATTTCTCATAAACGGAGACGACATGCCTATCCCCTCGGCGCCGCAACGGCGTCCCGTCCCCGCGTCTTCGTCCGTCATCCCAACCCGCGTTTGCAACTTTCCAGACAAGGAGTGACTCGTGAATATCGCTGCTGAACATCCGGCGCAGAAGGCGTCCGTCCGTACGGCCAAGCTGCTGATCGACGGCCAGTTCGTCGATTCGAAGACGACGGAATGGCGGGACATCGTCAATCCCGCGACGCAGGACGTGGTGGGCCGCGTGCCCTTCGCGACGATGGACGAAGTGAATGCCGCCGTAGCCGCCGCGCAGAAGGCGTTTCAGACCTGGCGTACGACGCCGCTCGGCGTGCGCATGCGTCTCATGCTGAAGTTTCAGGATCTCGTGCGTCAGAACCAGAAGCGCATTGCGCAGACGCTTACGGCCGAGCAGGGCAAGACGCTGGCCGATGCCGAGGGCGACATCTTCCGCGGCCTCGAAGTCGTCGAACATGCGTGCTCGATCAGCACTTTGCAGCAAGGCGAATTCTCCGAGAACGTCGCGGGCGGCGTCGATACATATACGCTGCGCCAGCCGATCGGCGTCTGCGCGGGCATTACGCCCTTCAACTTCCCCGCGATGATCCCCCTGTGGATGTTCCCGATGGCGATCGTCTGCGGCAACACCTTCGTGCTGAAGCCGTCGGAACAGGATCCGCTTTCGACGATGGAGCTCGTCGAGCTCGCGATCGAAGCCGGCGTGCCGCCGGGCGTGCTCAACGTCGTGCATGGCGGCAAGGAAGTCGTGGATGCGATCTGCACGCATCCCGACATCAAGGCGATCTCGTTCGTCGGTTCGACGGCCGTGGGCACGCATGTGTATAACCTCGCGAGTCAGCACGGCAAGCGCGTCCAGTCGATGATGGGCGCGAAGAATCACGCCGTCGTGCTGCCCGACGCGAACAAGGAGCAGACGCTCAACGCGCTCGCTGGCGCGGGTTTCGGCGCGGCGGGGCAGCGCTGCATGGCGACGTCGGTGGCGGTGTTCGTCGGAGCGTCGAAGGACTGGGTGCCGGAGCTCGTCGAACGCGCGAAGACGCTCAAGGTCAATGCGGGCATCGAACCGAACACGGACGTCGGCCCGGTCGTCTCGAAGGCGGCGAAGGAGCGCGTTCTCGGGCTGATCGGCAAGGGCGTCGAGGAGGGTGCGACGCTCGCGCTCGATGGCCGCGGCATCGACGTGAAGGGCTACGAGAACGGCAACTTCATCGGGCCGACGATTTTCACGAACGTCGATACCGGCATGTCGATCTACAAGACCGAGATCTTCGGCCCGGTGCTGTGCGTGGTCGAGGCCGACACGCTCGATGACGCGATCGCGCTCGTCAATCGCAATCCGATGGGCAACGGCGTCGGGCTCTTCACGCAGAGCGGCGCTGCGGCACGCAAGTTTCAGAGCGAGATCGACATCGGCCAGGTGGGCATCAATATTCCGATTCCGGTGCCGGTCCCGGCGTTCAGCTTCACCGGCTCGCGCGGCTCGAAGCTGGGCGATCTCGGTCCGTACGGCAAGCAGGTCGTGCAGTTCTACACGCAGACGAAGACCGTCACCGCGCGCTGGTTCGACGACGCCACGGTGAACGACGGCGTCAACACGACCATCTCGCTGCGATAAAAGGAGACGGCGATGAAGACAGGTTTTATCGGCCTGGGGCACATGGGTGGCCCGATGGCCGCCAATCTTCTGAAAGCCGGGCACGCGGTGACGGCGTTCGATCTCGTGCCCGCGGCGCTGGACGCGGCGAAGGCGGTGGGCGCAACGCTGGCCGCATCGCCGCGCGCGGCGGCCGAGGGCGCGGAAGTCGTCATCACGATGCTTCCCGCAGCGCAGCATGTGAAGGCGGTGTACTTGAGCGGCGACGGCGTGCTTGCCGGTGTCGCGAGGGGCGTGCCGCTCGTCGACAGCAGCACGATCGATCCGGCCACCGCCAGACTCATCGGTGAAGCGGCGGCGAAGCAGGGCAATCCGTTCGCGGATGCGCCCGTTTCCGGGGGCGTCGTCGGGGCACAGGCGGGGACGCTGACATTCATGGTCGGCGCCGACGAGGCCCTCTTCGAAACGCTTCGTCCCGTCCTTTCCGGCATGGGCAAAAACATGGTGCGTTGCGGCGAAACTGGCACCGGCCAGATCGCGAAGATCTGCAACAACCTGCTGCTCGGGATTTCCATGATCGGCGTCGCGGAGGCGATGAAGCTCGGCGAAACGCTCGGAATCGATCCGACGAAACTCGCGAGCATCGTCAACACATCGACCGGACGTTGCTGGAGTTCGGATACGTGTAATCCCTATCCGGGCATCGTCGAAACGGCGCCCGCGTCGCGCGGGTATTCGGGCGGCTTCGGCGCGGATCTGATGTTGAAGGACCTCGGGCTTGCCGTCGATGCGGCGCGCGCTGCAAGGCAGCCGGTATTCATGGGCGCCCTGGCACAACAGTTGTATCAGTCTATGAGCCAGCAGGGATTAGGCGGACTCGATTTTTCGGGCATCATCAAGCTATACGCCAAGCAACAAAGCGGCCAGTAAGGAATTCAACCAAGTACGAATTCGGCACGCACGCACGTGCCGAATTCGCAGGCTATATAACTGCGTTGTTCAGTTGCACTGCACAATGCGTCGCGTAGCGCCTTACTGGGTGCGATCATCGGGAATACGATGATTCGCTTTCCCGAAAATTGTCCTATTCTGAAAGCACGACGCCCGTCTGCCGTTCGGTTTGAACGCTCCGGTTGCGCCACGGTGCAGGTAGAACGCCCGTCGTTTTCGGGCAATCAGATGAGGAGTACGCGATGCAAGTAACACGTCACTTAAATATGGAATTGCGGCACGCCACGGTGCCGACTTATGTAGCCAGCTATTTCTTCCCGTTGCTGCTATTGGCATACGAAGCTTGGCGAGTGGGGTCTTGGGTGGCGGTGAACGGCTTCAACTTCATGAACTTCAGCTCGATGGGTTACGAGTTCGCGTTGATGATCGCCGTGTTCTGCATGCAGGTTATCGTGGAAATCGCGTTCCTCGCGGGCGCTGTTCTGACGAGGCACAAGGACGTCGGCCACCGGCTGGCGAATCTGTCGCTGGGTCTGTTCTGCTCGCTGGTGGTGCTGGGCTTCGACCTTGCGCTGCAATACGGTCTGAGCGGGAGCTGAACGGTAACGGTTCTCACGCCTGATTCGGAAGACGAAACGCCGGCTGCAAGCAGCCGGCGTTTTATTTTTTGTGCTGCTACTCGCGGATGATCAGCAACCCGCCGCGCCCGGTAGCGCGGGCGGCGTCTCCGAACGCTCTTCATGGCATTTTCGGTTGGCATCTTTCAGCGCGCTGCGCAGGCCTTCTTCTACCACCGGGTGATAGAACGGCAGCGTGAGTGCCTCATCCAGCGTCAGTTCCAGTTGCAGTGCCCAGGCGAGAAGATGCCCCAGATGCTCCATCGCCGGTCCACAGCCTTGCGCGCCGCGCAGCTTGCCGGTCTTCGCATCGGCGTAGACGTGAAGAAGGCCGCGATTCTGCCGCATCACGCGGCTTCTGCCCTGGCTCTCGAACGATGCCTCGCCCGTCACCGTCATCTGCCTGTCGAGCGCCTCATAAGATGCCCCGACGATCGCGACCTGCGGCTCGCTGAACACGATCGAGAAGGGCACCTTGCGCTTGATCGCCTGCACGTCGGGATAGCGCGCGGCGTTGTCTCCGGCGAGCTTGCCTTCGTCGGCGGCGTCGTGGAGCCAGGGGCGCACGCCGTCGCAATCTCCCGCGATGAAGATGGAGCTCGTGCCGCATCGCATCGTGGTTTCGTCGAATAGCGGCACGCCTTTGTCATTCAGTTCGATGCCCGCGTTTTCGAGCGCGAGCGGCTTGAGATTCGGCTTACGGCCCGTCGCGGCGAGCACCAGATCGACGCGCTCGACATGTTCCTCTCCGTCGGGCGACGTGAAGCGCAGCGTCGGCACGCCGTCTTCGAGCGACATCTTGTCGAGCTTCGCGTCGGGATCGAAATAGAACTCGTCGGCGAGCGCGGCGGCGAGCGCATCGCGCACGGGCTTGTCGGTGAGCGCCGCGACGCCGCCGCCCTTGCCGAACATGAAGATGTCGACATCGAGGCGGGCGAGCGCCTGTCCCAGTTCCAGCGCGATCGGTCCCGCGCCGAACACCGCGATGCGTTTCGGCAGCGTACGCAGCTCGAAGAGATCGTCGCTCGTGATGAGCCTGTCTCCGAACACCTTCAACTCGTCGGGCACGCTCGGCGCCGCGCCCGTCGCGATGACGATGCTTTTTGCTTCGACGCGTACGCGGTCGCCGACGACGAGCCGTGTCGGCGCTTCGAAGCGGGCCCCGCCGCGCAGCAGGATGCCGTCGGGCAGCGCGTCGACTTCCTCGAGCACGCTCTTGACGAAGTCATCGCGCTCGCGCCGCACGTAGTCGAGCACGTGCGCGTAGTCCGGTTCGAGCGCGTGCGTGCCTTCGATGCCGCGGGCGGCCAGCGAATGGGCATCGTGCAAACCATTGGCCGCCGCGAGCAGCAGCTTCGACGGCATGCAGCCGACGCGCGCGCAGGTCGTGCCCAGCTCGCCGCTTTCGATCAGCACCGCGTTCACGCCCGCGAGCCGCGCCGCGCGCAACGCGGCCATGCCCGCCGTGCCCGCGCCGATCACGGCGACGTCCACCTTGATGTCCTTCATTCCGCTCCCGTTTTTGCGTCGATGCGATATCAGCCGTTATCCGCGAATCCCGGATAAAGCGTCATGCCGCCGTCGACGAAAAGCGTCGTGCCGACGACATAATCGCTGTCGTCGGACGCGAGCCAGACCGCCGCGCGGCCGATATCCTCCACGTCGCCGACGCGTCCGTACGGAATCAGCGTCAGGAGCTTGTCGAGTTTCTCGGGTGTATCCCACGCGTCCTGGTTGATCGGCGTGCGTATTGCGCCCGGCGCGATGCCGTTCACGCGGATGCGTTGCGGCGCGACTTCCTGCGCGATCGTTTTCATCATCATCTGGATGCCGCCTTTGGACGCAGCGTAGTTCACATGTCCCGCCCACGGAATGACCTCGTGAACGGAACTCATGCAGATGATCTTGCCGAGCGCCTTCGATACGTCGCGCATGCCGCGCCGCTCGAACGTGCGCACGGCGCGCTGCGCGGTGAGGAACTGGCCGGTGAGATTCGTCTGAATCACCGTGTTCCAGTCGGCGAGCGTGAGCACGGAGAACTTCGCGTCCTTCTGCAGCCCGGAATTCGCCACGACGATATCGACGGTGCCGAAGCGCTTCACGACGGCCTCGAACATCGCGTCGATCTGGGATTCGTCGGACACGTCCGCGCCGACGGCGAACGCTTCGCCGCCTTTTGCCGTGATTGCGGCGGCGAGTTCTTCAGCGGGTTCCGCGTGGGAGTGATAGTTGATGGCGACGTGCGCGCCCGCATCGGCGAGCGCCGTGGCGACGCCCGCGCCGATGCCCGAGCTCGCGCCGGTCACGAGCGCAATCTGGCCTGCGAGGGGTTTGTGCATGTGCATTTTCAGTGATGGACGGTCCTTCGTGAGGAGCAAGACGTGCGCCCAAGGACTGCGACGCTTCAGCCGTTCACCAATCCCTGATACACCTCCGCATAGGCGAGGGCCGCCGCCTCCCAGCTGAAGTTCTGGCCCATCGCGCGCTTGACGACGGCCTTCCAGTCCGTGCGGCGCGCCTTCAATGCGAACGCGCGCCGGATCGCGCCGACGATGCCCGCGCGATCGAAGGTATCGAACACGAAGCCGGTCGCGAGGTCGTCGGCGAGATTTTCGAGCGAACTGTCGACGACCGTATCGGCGAGCCCGCCCACGCGGTGCACGAGCGGCAGTGAGCCGTACGCGAGCGCGTAGAGCTGCGTGAGGCCGCACGGCTCGAAGCGCGACGGCACCATCACCACGTCGCTGCCGGCGATGATCGAATGCGACAGCGTCTCGTCGAAACCGAGCTCGATCGCGACCGCGCCGGGATGCGCCGCCGCCGCGTTCTTCATGCCGGTTTCGAGCGCCGGATCGCCGGTGCCGAGCACGGCGAGCTGACCGCCGCGCTGCACGATGTCCGGCACGGCCGAAAGCAGCAGATCCAGCCCTTTCTGCTCGGTCAGCCGGCTGACGACGCCGAAGAGCAGGGCGTCGTCGTCGCGCGCGAGTCCCATGCGCTCCTGCAGCGCTGCCTTGCACTTCGATTTGGCCGAAGGCTTCGACGCGGTGTACTTCGACGCGATGGACTCATCGACCGACGGGCTCCAGATCGAATAATCGACGCCGTTCAGGATGCCGGCGATGTCGTGCGTGCGGGTCTGCAGCAAGCCGTGCAGCCCGGCGCCGTGCGCCTGCGTCTGAATTTCGCGCGCATAGGTCGGGCTGACCGTCGTGATGCGGTCGGCGTAATAAAGACCCGCCTTCAGGAACGAGACGTGGCCGTAGAACTCCACGCCGTCCACCGCATAAAAGTCGCCGGGCAATTGCAGCGCCCCGAACCCGGACGCCGGGAAGGTGCCCTGATACGCGAGGTTGTGCACGGTCATCACGCTCGCGACCCTGGCCGCGCCGCCGCGCTCGAATGCGCGCAGATACGCGGGGGCGAGCCCCGCGTGCCAGTCGTGCGCGTGGACGATATGCGGCTTCCACGCCGGATCGGCGCCCGTCGCGATGCGCGCCGCCGTCCAGCCGAGCAGCGCGAAGCGGCGGTCGTTGTCGGCATAGGAGCGATGCGCGGCATCGAGATACGGATTGCCCGGGCGGTCGTAGAACTGATCCGCGCGCACGACGTAGACCACCACGCCATGCGGCTGAAGCACGCCGCGCTCGAGCCGCACGTTGCCCGCGCCGAACGCGGCGCCCAGATCGGCGACGGGCTGAAGATCGTCGAGGCCTGCGAGCACGGCGGGAAAGCCCGGCAGCACGACCCGCGCATGCGTGCCCAGTTGCGACTGCGCGGGCGGCAGCCCGCCGACGACGTCGGCGAGGCCGCCGGTTTTCAACAGCGGAAACATTTCTGCTGCGGCATGCAGCACGCATACGGTCATCGGCGCTCCTGTCGGATGGATTCGTGTTGTCGTGTTGATCCGGCGCGCCGGCGTCTAACCTTGCGCGAGCCGCGCCAGCGCATCGCGCGTGATGAGCGTGACGCCCGATTCCGTCCGGAAAAAGCGCGCGGCGTCGTCGTCCGGGTCCTCGCCGACCACGAGACCCTCCGGCACCGTGCAGCCGCGATCGATCACGACGCGCTGCAACCTGCAACTCGGCCCGACGGTCACCTGAGGCAACAACACTGCCTCATTGATGTTACAGAACGAGTGCACCCGCACCGCCGACGAAAACACCGACTTCGACACTTGCGAGCCGGAGATCACACAGCCGCCGCACACGAGGAGATTGGTGATCGCGCCTTGCTGGCCGTTGAGGTCGCGCACGAACTTGCCGGGCGGCAGCTGTTCCTGATTCGTCCAGATCGGCCACTTGCGGTCATACAAATCGAGTTCCGGAATCGTCGACGCGAGGTCGAGGTTCGCGGACCAGTACGCGTCGACGGTGCCGACATCGCGCCAGTAGGCGGGCGCTTCCGGATCGCTGCTCGACGTCACGCACGACATGCCGAACGGATGCGCGATCGCCTTGCCCGTCGTCACGACCCGCGGAATGATGTCCTTGCCGAAGTCGTGATCCGTATTCGATGTCTCGATGTTCTCCTGCAGCATGTCGTAGAGATATTTCGCGCTGAACACGTAGATGCCCATGCTCGCAAGCGCGATATCCGGCTTGCCGGGCATCGCGGGCGGATCGGCGGGTTTTTCGAGGAAAGCCGTGACGCGGCGGTTCTCGTCGACGTGCATCACGCCGAACGCGACGGCGTCCATGCGCGGCACCTCGATGCAGCCGACCGTGCAGTCGGCGCCGCTCTCCACATGGTCGAGCACCATGCGCGTGTAGTCCATCTTGTAGATGTGGTCGCCCGCCAGCACGATCACGAATTCCGGCCCGATCGAACGGACGATGTCGAGATTCTGATAGACGGCGTCTGCGGTGCCGCGATACCAGCTCGAATCGACGCGTTGCTGCGCCGGCCAGATATCGATGAACTCGTTGAACTCGCCGCGCAGGAAACCCCAGCCGCGCTGGAGATGCCGGATGAGCGAATGGGCCTTGTATTGCGTGACCACGGCGATGCGGCGGATGCCGGAGTTGAGACAGTTGGACAGCGCGAAGTCGATGATGCGGTATTTGCCGCCGAAGTGGACGGCGGGTTTCACGCGTTTGTCGGTGAGCGGTCCGAGGCGGGTGCCACGCCCGCCGGCGAGAACGATTGCGAGGGTCGACTTCTGCAAATCGGTGCGATTCTTAGACAGCGTCTCCATGCCAGCCTCCTGATTTGACCTGCGACTATTGATGTTGCCGTGTGTTCGTCCTCGTATGCTTTCGCTGTTTGTATCGTGAAGCATTATCCGGCGCGCATTCGAGTCCGTGTGCTGAAGTCGCCGTTTTTTTCTCGAATATGAATCGCAGATGCGGCCGGTGGATCGAGCAAGCGGCGTGCCGAGTGGAGCGTTGCGTCCACGCGACCTGATGGGCATCCGAGTCGACCGGATGGCTTGATAAAACGTGTCGGGACAATTTATATCGAGACCGCCATGCCGCAGTGCGTCGAGGCACGGCACAATATGAAGGTTGCGATGCCCGCGCACGCCCGAGCCGGCGTCCCCGGGTGTTCCATCTCTAGCTACCGTTGCGCTGCGCTGCACGAGCGCCGGCGCGACAAACGTTTGACCTGACCGGACACGATCAATCGGGAAATCAGAAGATGAACAACGTCCTGAGCATTCAGTCGCACGTGGTGTTCGGCCACGCGGGCAACAGCGCGGCGGTTTTTCCAATGCGGCGTCTGGGCGTCAATGTCTGGCCGCTCAACACCGTGCAGTTCTCCAATCACACGCAGTACGGCCGCTGGACCGGTAGCGCATTCGACGCCGACGAGTTGCAGAACTTGATCGAGGGCATCGGCGCGATCGGCGTGCTCGCGCGCTGCAACGCGGTGCTGTCCGGCTATCTCGGTGCGCCGGAGCAGGCTCGCGCGGTCGTCGAAATCGTGAAGATGGTGAAGGCGGTGAATCCGCGCGCGCTCTATTTCTGCGATCCCGTCATGGGGCAGACGGGCGGCTGCACGGTGGCTCCCGGCATCGAGGATTTCCTCGTCACGACGATGCCCGAAATCGCCGACGCGATCATGCCCAATCACATCGAGCTGGAAAAGCTCGTCGGGCGCAGCATCGAGACGGTGGAAGAAGCCGTCGATGCGTGCCGCGAAGTGATCGGCCGCGGCCCGCGCATCGTGCTGGTGAAGCATCTGCTCGATCGCAACAGCCGCGCCGACACCTTCAACATGCTTGCCGTCGCGCCGGGCGAAGCGTGGTTCGCGCAGCGCCCGCTCTATCCGTTCGCGCGGCAGCCGGTGGGCGTCGGCGATCTCACGAGTGCGGTGTTCGTCGCGCGCACGCTTCTGGGCGATTCGCTGCGCACCGCGCTGGAGCACACGCTCGCGGCGGTGAATGCCGTCGTCAAGTCGACTTACGATGCGGGGCGTTACGAGCTGGAAATCGTCGCTTCGCAGGACGAGATCGCGAAGCCGACCGACCGTTTCCCCGCCATCCGCGTGGTGGGCACGGAGACCATCAGGGGCCGCTAGCTTGCCTCGCCGTTGGCCTCCATCAGGCCGAAACGCCAGGACAGGCGCCGCGTCGCAGCGAGAAGGGCGCGTGCCAGCGGGCCGTCAGCGGCGCTATCGAAGCCGCCCGACGAGCCGATCAACGCAATGACGAGACACACACTGCCGGTGTGATCGAACACCGGAGCAGCCAGCGTGTGGATGCCGGGCACCGGCGCGCCGAGCGCCGTGTCGAGGCCGCGCGCCCTGATGTCGTCGAGCCGTGCGCGATATGCGGTATCCAGAATCGCATCCGGCGCCGCACCCGCGAGGCGGATCTGGTCCTGCTCCATCAGGGACACGAGCATGTCCGCCGGCAGATGCGCGGCGCAGACGCGGCCGATCGCCGTGTTGACGAGCGACATCGCCGTGCCGACGCGCAAGCTCACATGCTGCGGACGCGCCGATTCCTCCAGCCGGATCACGGTCGGGCCGAGCGGTCCGAGCGCGGCGGCGGCGACCGTCATCGACGTGTTCGCGGCGAGCCTGACGATCTCGCTTTCCGCATCGCGAATCGGCGAAAGGCGTTGCAGCGCGATGAGCCCGAGCTCGCGGCTCAATTGGCCCGCGTGGAAGAGCCCCGCGTCGTCGCGTGCGAGCAGGCCAACCTTGACGAGACTCACCAGATGCGCGAACGCCTTCGCGGGCGGCATGCCGGCCGCCGCGGCCAGATCGCGCAGCGAGAGCGGCCGGCCCGCCGCGACCAGTGCGCGCAACAGATCGCCGGTGGCGTCGAGCGCGTTGATGCCGCGCTGCGGCCTGGTGTCTTCTTCGAGCATGGTCATGAAAGCAATCCGGTGATATCGCGTGCCGCGTCCTTCAGCGCTTGCGCGAGCGGGCCGTCCCAGCCGACGTCGCACAGGCCGGTCGGGCCGATCGCCGTCAGCGCGAGTTGCAACCGGTGCGCGCCGTCGAACACCGGCACACTCATGCTGCTGACGCCCGGACTCGGCGCATCGACGCTACGTTCGATGCCGCGTGCCCGAATCTCGCGGATGCGCTCGTTCATCTGCGGCGCATCGGTTTGCGCCTGATGCGCGAGCATCGCGTCGACGCGGGCGTCATCGTCGAACGCGCGGAATACGCGTCCCGTCGACGTCGCCGAAAGCGACATGACCGTGCCGACATGCAAGTTGACGTGCAGCGGATAGCCGCCGCGCTCGTAACGGACGATGGTCGGCCCTTGCGGCCCCGCGACGCTGACCGCGACGCTCATGCCGGTCGCGAGCGCGAGCGCCGGAACGCGTGACGCGGCCGCACGATACGCCGGCTGATGTTCTAGATTCAATAGACCGAGTCGCAGCGAAAGCGGGCCAGGCTCGTAATTGCCGGTCAGCGCGTCGCGCTTGACGAGGCCGAGCCGCGTGAGGCTCACGAGATACGTATGCGCCTGCGCGCTCGACAGTCCGGCGGCATCGGCCATTGCGCTCAATGCGAGCGGCTCGCGCCGGGCGGCGAGCGCTTCGAGCAGACGCGCGCCGACTTCGACGCTCTGGATGCCGCGCTGCTTTTTCTCTTCGCCGGATTCGGCGTCAGGCGTGGCATGGGTGGAACGAGCCAAGAGGACTCCGCGATCGATAGAAGTGAACGAATGGCAGATGTTAGCCGAGCAGGAATCCTCGGATGAAGCGATTCGGTATTTACCCGGAATTTGCAAATAGCAAGCATACTTGCTGTTGACAAAAATAATCGTCACGCCGATCATCCACCCATCCCCACGAGAATGGAATCGAGACACGACCATGGCAAAAGCATTCGCATCGCAAGCCGATCTGGAAGAGAAGAAGATCACCTTCACACAGCTTTCCGAGAACGCGTACGCCTACACGGCCGAGGGCGATCCGAACTCGGGCGTGATTATCGGTGACGACGGCGTCCTGATCGTCGATACGACCGCCACGCCCGCGATGGCGCAGGACCTCATCGCGAAGATCCGCGGCGTCACCGACAAGCCGATCAAATACGTCGTGCTGTCGCATTACCACGCGGTGCGCGTGCTCGGCGCGTCGGCGTATTTCGCGGAAGGCGCGCAACAGGTCATCGCGAGCCGCGGCACGTATGAAATGATCGTCGAGCGCGGCGAGCAGGACATGAAATCGGAAATTGAGCGCTTCCCGCGTCTGTTTGCCGGTGTCGAGACGGTGCCCGGCCTCACGTGGCCGACGCTCGTCTTCGACACCGAAATCACCTTGTTCCTCGGCAAGCTCGAAGTGAAGATCGCGCATCTCGGCTCGGGCCACACGAAGGGCGACACGGTCGTCTGGCTGCCGTCGCAGAAGGTGCTGTTTTCGGGCGACCTCGTCGAGTACGACGCCGCCTGCTATTGCGGCGACGCGCAACTCGAGGAATGGCCCGCGACGCTCGAAGCGCTGCGCGCGCTGAAGGCGGAGAAACTCGTGCCGGGCCGCGGTCCCGCGCTCTTGTCGCCGGCAGAGGTCGACAAGGGCCTCGACTACACGAAGGATTTCGTGACGACGCTGCTGCAGGCGGGCCGGGAAGCCGTTGTCGAAAAGCTCGATCTGAAGGGCTCGATGGCGCATACCCGCAAGGCGATGGACCCGAAGTTCGGCCACGTCTTCATCTACGAGCACTGCCTGCCGTTCGACGTGTCGCGCGCCTATGACGAGGCGAGCGGCATCAAGCATCCGCGCATCTGGACGGCCCAGCGCGACAAGGACATGTGGGCCGCTCTCCAGGACTGACGTTCATCTCTCGCGGCGCGCACTGACACGCGCCGCGCTTTCTTCTCTTCAGGCAAAAAGGCGCGCCAAAGACGCCGGCCTTCCCACGCCCATCTGGAGCGAGACATGTCGAAGTCGATCAGCACGGCGGCGCTCAGCCCGAGCGCCGCCGCGGAAACGCACGCCCTGTCGGACGATGCGCTCTTTCGCAAAATTGCGTGGCGCATCATTCCGTTCCTGTTCCTGTGCTACGTCGTGTCGTTTCTGGACCGCATCAATATCGGCTTCGCGCAGTTGCAGATGAAGCAAGATCTCGGATTCTCAGATGCGATGTACGGCCTCGGGGCCGCCGTGTTCTATGTCGGCTATGTGCTCTTCGAGGTGCCGAGCAATCTGCTGCTCGCGAGGTTCGGCGCGCGCCGCACGTTCACGCGGATCATGCTGCTGTGGGGCGCGGCGTCGGTCGGCATGATGTTCGTTTCGACGCCCGGGCATTTCTATCTGCTGCGCTTTCTCCTCGGCGTGTTCGAGGCGGGCTTCTTTCCGGGCATCGTGCTCTATCTGACGTACTGGTTTCCGGCGAAACGGCGCGCCGGCGTGATGTCGGTGTTCTTCGCGGGCGTCGCGGTGGCGGGCGTGTTCGGCGGACTGGTATCCGGCTGGATCATGCGCGACATGGCAGGCGTCATGGGCCTGCACGGCTGGCAATGGATGTTTGCGATCGAAGGCGCGCCGGCGGTGCTGCTCGGCCTCATCGCGTTGCGGCTGCTGGTGGACACTCCGCGCGATGCGCGCTGGCTCACGTCCGCCGAACGGGAGCGCCTGGCCGCGCTGTGCCCGGAAACGAACGCCCGCACCGATGCGCACGACCGCCGCGGTCTGCTCGACGCGCTGCGCAACCCGCGCCTCTATCTCTTTGCGTTCATCTACTTTTCGCTGACCTGCGCATCGCTGACGCTGAGTTTCTGGATGCCGCTGATGATCCGCGATTTCGGCATCACCGATGTCATGTCCGTGAGCCTCTACACCGTCGTGCCGAACGCGATCGGCGCAGTGGGGCTGATTTTGATTGCGCGCCATTCGGATCGCGTTGCGGAACGACGCAAGCACTTTGCGTGCTGCACGATCGGCGGCGGCATCGCACTCGCGGCGCTCACGCTGCATTTCCCGAGCTTTTTGCTGATGCTCGCGATTCTCTCGCTAGCCGCGACATTGATCTTCGCGGCGTTGCCGATCTTCTGGGCCGTGCCCGCGAGCCATCTGCCGGGCAGGAGCGCGGCGGCAGGCATCGCGGTCATCAGCAGTATCGGCATCACGAGCGGCATCGTGAGTCCGTGGGTGATCGGCCAGATCCGCACCGCGACAGGCAGCATGGATCTCGCCGTGCAGCTCCTTTCGCTATTGCTCTTCGCAAGCGGCGCCGCCCTGATGGTGGGGCTGCGCCGCGATCCTTCCGCGAAAGAAAGCGATCACTGAGGCACGGCGGCGGCCATCGCCTTGAAGTTTTCGGGCGTGGCGAAAGCGAGATATTCGGCCTGCATTTCGGGCGTGAGAAATTCGAGCATCGTCGAGTTTTCGATCCAGAACTCGATCACGTGGAAAAAGTTGTCGCCGCGCGTGCAGCGCACCGCGCGCCAGCCTTCACGGTCGCCGATCGCGATGACGTCCTCGGCGCTCAGCTTCGTCGCGATCGCCATGTGGAACGCGCTGTACTGCGGGCGCTTCAACGTATCGGCGCCGTAGCTGACGCTTTCCTCATGGCCGCCGCCCGGCGTGATCACCTTGTCGCTCGGATAGATCTCGATGATGCTGCCGCGATCGTCGCCCGCGACCGCCATCCAGGCATCGGGAAAAGGCGAGAAGGGCGCGGCGAAGCCGTCCCACAGTTCGGCAAGCACATGCGCGACGTGCTTCGGATCGTTGGCGGGAATGGATGCATGGAAGATCATCGCGATGGACTCCGATGGAGGTGACGAGGACTGCGCGGCGATACTTTCATGTCGCGCGCCGGGATGTCAATTCGCAGTGCTACGGTGAGCCGGGATTCTTCCAGAGTCTATTGATATGAGTGTTTTCAAACGCGTCAGGACTCAGCGCTTATCCGACAAACGCTGATAGAAAAGCAGGTCGAGTTCCGGCGCCTTGCCGGTCAACGCGGTCAAGAGCGCGTGCGCCTGTCCGCGATGGTGCGTCTGATGATTGAACCAGTGCGCGAGCGCGGGCATGAGCGGCTGCGTCATCAGCTCGGGCGTCGATACGCGTTTATAGCTGATAGTGCCGGCCAGCGTTTGCGGCGTGAGACCGGTCACGTATTCGACGATGCGCGCGTCTTCTTCGCGGCGCGCCGCTTCGAGCGCCGGGAAGGTATCGAAGAGAATCGCATCCAGCGTTCCGGCGCCGCGCCTTCGCCCGTGAAGCGATGCATCCACACGCGGTCCGTCACGAGCAGGTGATTGAGCGTGCCATGCACGGACTTGAAAAACGCGCCACGGTCTGCGCGATAGTCGGCGTCCGACAGGGCGCGCGCCGCGTCGTAGACGCGGGCATTGGCCCACGCGTTGTAGCGCGCGAACATGTCGAAATGTGCTTTGAGCGGGTCTTGCATGGCGAGGACCTCCGTCGTCGCAGTGACGTTCGTGTTTTCGCACGATATTAAGTCACTACCACAGACAGCGGTTCACTACGCCGACGCAAACGCTGCGATATCCGCCGTCAGCCGCGCCGCATCGCTCAGAAAAATGCCATGCGGCGCGCCTTCGTAGACGACGAGCCGCGCGTTCGGAATCAGGCGCGCCGTGCGTTGCGAAGTCAGTTCGAGCGGATTCGACACATCGCGGTCGCCCTGCACGATGAGCGTCGGCACGTCGATGTCGCGCAGCTCGTTGCGGAAATCGCCGCGACTCACCGTTTCGTTGCACGCGAAAAGCGCGTGATGCGACGTGCGCAACGCCATCTCGCGGATCCAGTCGATCATCGCCTGCGACGCGCCCGGCCCGGCGAACGGCCGCGCGTTGTCGGCGAGCCACCGCGGATAGTCGCTCGCCAGGTCCTGCCGAAAGGCGTCGACGCAGGCGCAATCGATGCCATCCGGGTTGTCCGGCGTCTTCATCAGCATCGGCAAGGTCGATGCGATCAACGCAAGCCGCGCGACGCGCGCGCTGCCGTGACGCGTCAGATAGCGCACCGCTTCCGCGCCGCCCATCGAATACCCGACGAGCGTGACGCGCGAAAGATCGAGCGCGTCGATGACGGCGGCGAGATCGTCCGCGAGCGTGTCGTAGTCGTAGCCGCCACCCGGATCGCTCGAACGACCGTGGCCGCGCCTGTCGTAGGCGATGCAGCGAAAGCCCTGGCGCACGAGCGGCAGCATCTGATACGCCCACATGTCGCCCGGCAGCGAATAGCTGGGGACGAACACGATGGTCCCGCCGTTGCCGGGCGCGCCTTCGGGCCGCCAGTCGCGATAGAAGAGCTCGACACCGCTCTCGGTCGCGATGTAGCCGGGGCGGGCGGTTTCGCCGTGGACTCGATGTTTTGCGGGCATCTTCATCTCCTTGTCGATGATCAGTGTGATTGCATCGTCGCAGGAGGCAATGAGCCGGGCAATTACGTCCAAGGTAATAGGCCGCGTGCAAAAAAACGCCGCCTCGAGAGGCGGCGAGAGCGCGTCCGCTTGTGGGCTCGATGATCGAGAGCGGACGCTTGAGGAGACAGGGCGACTGGACTCAGTATGGCAAAGCCGGGCGTCGGGCACAATCGCCGGCGCGAATTACTGCGTTTCACGATGGATAACGCCGAATCGTTCGATATGCGAATGAATCCATCGAACCATTGCATTTTTCGGATTTTGCTTGTGTATATGCGAGATCTCAAGCGGTGCGGTTCATATAAACTCGGCAGGCATCTTTCAAACATTTATTGCTGCACCCGTTCATGTACTTCGATTCATCCGCATGGCTGCATGATTCGCACGCAGATGCCGTCCCACCCGATGCGAAGCGCGCGTTATCCATCGCGCTCGATATTCGTCGCTCGGGCGATTGATCCGCACTGGAGCGCTTCTGTGTCGGAGCCTTGCAGCGGTTTGCGCAAGACTTCGAACTTCGCTGGCAACTGAGCCATTGCCTCTGGATACGTCATGACGCCGTGTCGGCGGAAGCCGTCATGCGCGAGGCGGCGCTGCATCATCCCGGCGATGGCCGCGTGACCGGCGCAAAATTGCGATGTATCTCAATGAACAGGCGCGTTACGAAGAGGCCGAAGCATGTATCGCCTGGCGCTTTCGCAGACGCCGCAAGCGAACTGGCTCGCTGTCGATCTCGCCGACCTCGAACGCAGGCACGGCGACTGGCGCGCTGGATGGGTGCGCTTCGAACGCCGCCTGTCCGAACACGGCGAGAACGGTGTCGTCGCGCGCATGGAGCGCATTGCGCCGCGCTGGCGCGGACAGCCGCTCGACGGCAAGCGTGTCGTGGTCTATAGCGAACTCGGCCTCGGCGATGACATCCAGTTCGTGCGCTATTTTCCGCGGTTCGCGGAAGGCGTGCGGAGAAACGGCGGTGAAGCGCTATTGGCGGTGCGCTCGGCGCTGCATCCGCTCATCCGGCGGTTCGCGCCGGATTGCGTCGCCCTCGAAGCGCACGATTTCGAGCGGATCGATTACACCGTGGGCTTGATGAGCATGCCGCTCGGCATCGGCTTGTTGCCGGATCAGGTCGATGGCCGCGCCTATCTCGACGCGGCACCGGAACGCATCGACATGTGGCGTCGGATGCTCGCGTCAGACGGCACGAATGCGCTGCGTGTCGGCCTCGTGTCGGCAGGCAGTCCGACGCATCGGCGCGATGTCCAGCGCAGCATTCCCGTGGATGCCCTCGCGCCACTGTGGCGCTTGCCGGATGTCGCGTTCTATCCGGTTGCTCCGGGCCGCGAAGGCGATATCGCGGCGATGCGCTCGGCCGGCGCGCACATCCTTGCGCTTCCCGACTATCAAGAGCATTTTCACGATTCGGCCGCGTTCGTCAGCGCACTGGGCGATGATCGACCGGGTATCGCATTGGTGTTGGGGCAATCAGGAGACGCAGCCATGGTACGGCCCGGTGCGGCTCATTCGCCAGCGCGTGCCGGGCGACTGGGCACCCGTGGTCGAGCGCGTCGCGGCGGCGCTGTCGGCGCGGCTCATCGGACGAGCCGCGCCGGAAGATCAGCAGGCGTCCGCGCTCGTCAGCCTCGGATAGCCGGGCTGGCTGGAATCGATCGTCGTCACGCACGCGCCGTTGCCGATATCGAGCGTGCTGTCGACATCGCGCTTCGATCCGTCCTTCATCTGCACGCTGTAGCGGTAGACCTTCGCGGTCTGTTCGGGAGTCTTCTGGAACAGGCTCGTCAGATCGAAGCTCAGTCCCGCGCCGCCGCCCACGCCATTCCAGCCATTCCCGCCGATGCCGCCGGCGCCCACGCCGAGCGTTGGCCCGGAAGACGCCCCCGCGTCCGTCGACACGGTCGTCAGATATTGCTTGCCGACGATGCGTCCCGTCGCGAGCGTGCTGTCCGCCGGCAGCGGCGCCGATGCGCCCGGTCCGGTCGCGCACGCCGCGAGCGTGGCGAATGCGACGGCCGCGAAGCACGTACGCGCCACGCGTTGAATTCCTTTTCGATCCAGTTTCATTCCAGCCTCTTGCGTGCGCCTGCACGC
This sequence comes from Caballeronia sp. INML1, assembly GCF_023631085.1. NCBI lineage: Bacteria > Pseudomonadati > Pseudomonadota > Betaproteobacteria > Burkholderiales > Burkholderiaceae > Caballeronia > Caballeronia sp. INML1. The sequence continues at coordinate 143,616 of NZ_JALQDT010000051.1, forward strand.
GTTTGATGGGCCCTCGAAGCGAGCGCGCGAGTCTCACGGGGAAACGCACACTCACGCCGGCGTGGTCGAAACGTCGCGCAAAAAAACGCCGCCCGGCAGAGGGCGGCGCTCATCGGCGGTTCGCTTCGGGGCCAGCAGGCCGGTGCGCGTCGCGAGGGACGCGAATGCGCGGCCGGAATGTTGAACGAATGCCCGCCGCGATTGAACCAGACTCCTCTGATTCATCGCGCGGCGAATTGCCTTGCGTGTTCAGTCCTTCAACAGATACGCGACGATCGCGTCGCATACGCGGCCGAACATTTGCGTGCCGGTGACGGTCGTGCAGCCGCGCGCGCGGGCGGCTTCGATGAAAGGCGTGAGCGGCGGCTTCGTCACCACGTCGCCGACGAAGGCCGTCGGAGGCAGGCGCGAGACGTCGATCGGCAGCGGATCGCCGGGACGCATGCCCGCCGGCGACGCGTTCACGATGAGGTCGTAGCTTTCGGCGGGCGCATCGTCGGCGACGCTCACTGCGCCCCGGCCCAGTGCGGCGAGACGCGAGGCGAGGGCGCCGGTGCGCCCGGCATCGAAATCGCGGATCGCGAGCGACGCCACGCCTGCATCCACGAGCGCATGGCCGATCGCCGAGCCCGCACCGCCCGCGCCGATCAGCAGCGCGCGCTTTTCCTTCGGCTCGCAACCCGCGTCTCTCAACGCGGCGACCATGCCGATGCCGTCCGATGCGCCGCCGTGCCAGGTGCCGTCGGCGTCGCGCTTGAGCATGTTGACCGCGCCGAGAAATGCGCCTTCGTCGGTCAGCGACTTGCAATATGCCGTCGCGCTGAACTTGTGCGGCACGGTGATGATGACGCCGTCGCAGTTCTGCAAGCGCGCGATGCCCGCGAAGAACGCGTCGAGATCGTCCGGCGCGACATGTGCCGGAATCACGATCGCGTCGCGCTCTGCCGCGCGCAGCGCCGCTGTCACGCCGGAAGGCGAGCGCACCTGCGCGATGGGATCGCCGACGATGAAATAGACGCGCGTCGCGCCGCTCAAGCCCGCATCGAGCGATGCGGAAAAAGAAGTGTCCTGCGCCATGCTTCGATTGCCTCCTGAATCGTTGATCAGTCTGTTCCTGAATCCTAATTGAAAATGGAATAGCATTCAACAAGTTCATCGAGTTCTCAAGGCAACTAACGGTCGAAGAACAGCGCCACCACCGGACTGGACAGGGCGGAGCATTGCGAAAAAGCGCTTCGCAGCAGCAGAAGCGGTACGTGAGCGCTAGCCAGATACGCGACGACGCCGCTCGTTCAGCCGCGTCTCATAGCACGTTCGGCTCATGCCCGCCCGAATTTACGCCAGCCGCCGCGAGCGCCTCGTGCAGCGTGTCGAACACGTTCGATGCGCCGAGCACCCGCGTCAGACCGTGCCGGTCCATGTCGTTGCGCAGGAAGCGGTTCACGCGCCCGAAGATCACCGCGACGCCGCGTGCGCGCAGCGTTTCGATCAGCTCGCCGATCGTGCGGGCCGCTGAATAGTCGAGATCGGTGATCGCGCCGGCGTCGACGACGAGATGACGCAATCCGTCGGATGCCGTATCGACGAGCTTCGTCACTTCCGACGCGAAGAAATGATCGTTCGCGTAAAACAGATCCGCGCCGAAGCGGTAGACGATCAGATGCGGCGCAGTCATCGCGCCGGGCTTCGTCGGCATGAACTGCCAGGGTTTTCCGGGCGCGACGGGCGTGAGCACCATCGTGTGCGGATGATAGCTGTGGCGCACGTGCCGCATGAGCGAGAGCGCGACCGCTAGCAGGATGCCGTGCTCGACGCCCGCCAGCACCACCGCGCCGGCCGTGACGAGCGCGAGCGCGAATTCACCGGGGCTTTCGGCGCGGATGTCCTTCAGGCTCTGCACGTTGATGAGGCCGATCGCAATCGTGAACACGATGCCCGCCAGCACGCTGTGCGGCAGATAGCGCAGATAGCCGCTCAGAAATAGCAGAACGACAGCGACGACCGCCGCGAAGACGAGTTGTCCGAGCTGACTCCGGGTGCCTGCGCGGTCGGCCATTGCCGTCTGCGTCGGACTGCCGTTCACGACGAACGTCCCGCTCAACGCCGCCGCCGCGTTCGCCGCGGCAAGGCCGAGGATGTCGCTGTTGGTGTCGACGTCCTCGTGATACTGCTGCGCGAACACGCGCGCCGCGGCCGCGCTCTGCGCGATGATCATCACGAAGCATGACGCCGCGACGGGCACGAGATCGAGAGATTGCTGCCAGGTGACATCGGGCATGCGGATCGCGGGCAAACCGCCTTCGATGGGACCGAGCACCGAAATCCCGCGCGCGGCGAAGTCGAAAGCCTTGCTCGCGGCGATGCTGCCGATCACCGCGACGAGCGGCATCGGCAGGCGCGGCGCGAAGCGTTTGCAGCCCAGAATCGCGACGATCACGACGAGCGCGAGCACGAGCGTCGGCCCATGCGCGTGCGTGACATGCCCGATCACGTAGACGAGTTGCGCCAGGCTGCGCGAGGACGGATACGGCACCGTCATGCCGAAGAGGTCGCCGAGCATGGCGATCGAAACCTGCACCCCCACGCCCGCGAGAAAGCCCGTCAGCACGGTGCGCGACAAAAAATCGGCGAGAAAGCCGAGCTTGAACAGGCGCGCGAGCAGCAAGAGCGCGGCGGTCTGCAGTGCGACCATGCCCGCGAGCGCGACGTATTCCGGGCTGCCCATCGCGGCCATCGACGAAAGCCGGCTCGCGAAGATCGTTGCCGTCGCGGAGTCGGCGGCGACCACGAGATGCCGCGACGCGCCGAAGAGCGCGAACGCGAGGAGCGGCAGGAACGCAGTGTAGAGGCCCGTCACCGCGGGCATGCCGGCGATGCGCGCATAGCCGAGCACCTGCGGGATGTCCATCGACGCGAGCGAGATGCCGGCGAGCGCGTCGCGTAACGCGGCGGCGCGGTTGATCGGCAGGATGCCTTTGAGCAGCTTCGCAGTCGTCGCGGGTGGTCGGGTCGTGTCTTGCATGCGTGGCACCTGTCGTGAAGAAGCGAATCGTGCCCCAAGGACGATGCGGTGCCAAGAGCCGCTTTGCCTACCGGTAGAACGCCACGGTTTGACGCAATCCGTCGATGAGCGGCGTTTTTGCAAGGCCTGGAAGCATTCGATCGAGCACGGGATCGTCGGGAAAGGATGTCGCGATCGGCAAGGGCGCGCCCGCCGCGTCGATGCGCGCGTCCGGCGCGATCTGCTTCAGCGTCGCGATCACGCTCTGCATCGGCGTGATGTCGCCCGCCAGCGTGAACGCGTGCGCCCCGTCGAACGGATGCGTGAGCGCGCGCTCGTAGGCGGCGGCGACGTCATCGGCGTAGACGAGGCCCGTCGCGCCGGTGAAGGGAATCGTGTACGGCTCGCCGCGCGCGGCCGCGCGGCAGGCGAGGCTCGGACCGGCGCTCGATCCCGTCTCGCGCCCCGCGCCGTACACGACGAGCGGCCGAAAGCCGATGCTCGCAATGCCATGATCGTGCCAGTACGCGCGCGCCGAGCCTTCGCATGCGAGCTTGAACGCGCCGTAATGTGTCATGGGAAAGGGCGTCGCGCCGTCGTCGGGGCCGAAGACACCCGCGCTGCTCGCATACAGCACCGAGCGCACGCCGCACGCGATAGCCGCGTCGAACACGTTGAGCGTACCGATCAGATTGATGCGCGCGCCGCGCACCGGATCGCCGGCGCAGGCAGGCGTGAGCACGCCTGCGAGATGGACGACGGCGTCGCAGCCCTCGAGCGCCGTCGCGACATCGCGCGCGTTCCCGATATCGCCGACCCGCCATTGCACTTCATCGGCGCGTTCGGGCGCGAGCGCGCGCAGGAGCCGCGCGTCCTCGCGCACGTCGAAGGCGCGCACGTCCACGCGCACGTCCATATCGCGGGCGAGCAGCCGCCGCGTCACCCACGCCGCCAGAAAGCCGCTTGCGCCTGTCACCAGCACTCGCATACCGTCCTCCGTTCGCCTCAAAAAAAGAGCTTGGCTTCAATGCATTTTCTGGAATAGTATTCCAATATCAAAGCGAGTTCTACTGAAAACATGCGTTTCGAATCGTCGGAAGGACGGCGATTCCTGGCGCGAGGGAGCGGACGAATGGTGGAGACACTGGACAATCTGGGACATGACGAAACATTCGATGTCGTCGTAATCGGCGCAGGCGGCGCGGGCATGTCGGCGGCCCTCGTCGCGGCCATCGACGGTGCGCGCGTGCTCCTTGTGGAGAGTACGGAATACGTCGGCGGTACGACGGCCTTCTCGGCCGGAACGACGTGGATTCCCGCGTCGATGCATGCCGCGAGCGTCAATCGTGACGATACATCCGTGAACGCCGAAGGCTTTCTGGATCGCGCGGTCGGCGGGCGCAGCAGCGTCGCGATGCGCCGTGCGTTTCTCGATGCCGGCCCGAAAGCGGTCGCGCATATCGAAGCGAACTCCGCTGTGAAATATCGCGCGCGCCCGTTCCATCCCGATTATTTGTCCGAGCTCGAAGGCTCGACGCTGCGCGGGCGGGCGCTCGAACCGCTGCCCTTCGACGGCCGCAAGCTCGGCCGCGCGTTTTCGCTGATCCGTCCGCCGATTCCCGAATTCACCGTGCTCGGCGGCATGATGGTCGACCGCGACGACGTCGGGCATCTGCTCAACATGACGAAGTCGTTCGCGTCGTTCCGACATGCGGCGAAGCTGCTCGCGCGTCACGCGCGCGATCGCCTGAGCGCGCCGCGCGGCACGCGGCTCGTGATGGGCAACGCGCTGATCGGAAGATTGTTGTATTCGTTGCTCGAGCGTGGCGTCACGGTGCTGACGAGCACGAAGGTCGATGCGTTGCACAGCGGGCCGAACGGCATCGAAGCCGTAACGCTGAGCCGCGTCAACGACCGGCGTCGCGTCAATGTGAAAGGCGGCGTGATTCTCGCGAGCGGCGGCTTCAACCGGCATCCGGCGCGTCGCGGCGAGATGCTGCCGGGCGCCGATCCGGCGTGGTGCCCCGGCGCGCCCGGCCACACCGGCAGCGCGCAGGATCTCGCGCTCGCCGCGGGCGCGCGCTTCGGCAAGGGCGCGCTGTCGCACGCCTTCTGGGCGCCGGTTTCCGTGCGCAAGCGCGCCGACGGCACGACCGCCGTGTTCCCGCACTTCATGATGGATCGCGGCAAGCCGGGCATGATCACCGTCGACAAAACGGGCAGGCGCTTCCTGAACGAGAACACGTCGTATCACCTGTTCGGCATGGCGATGCAAAAAGCGAACGAGACCACGCCTTCGGTGCCCGCGTATCTCGTGACGGACACGGAAGGACTGCGCAAGTACGGGCTCGGCATGGTGCGTCCGGGCGGCAAGGGGCTCGCGCCGTTTCTCGCCGATGGCTATCTCGTCGAAGGCAGGACGCTCGACGAACTGGCAATGAAGCTCGACATCGACCGCGCTGGCCTCGCCGATAGCGTCGCGCGCATCAATCGCTATGCGCAGAGCGGCGTGGATGCCGATTTTCAGCGCGGCACGACCGATTACCAGAACGCCAATGGCGACGCCAACTGGACCGGCCCGAACAAGTGCCTCGGCCCGATCAGCGAGGCGCCGTTCTATGCGGTGCGGCTCTATCCCGGCGATATCGGCGCGGCGACCGGCCTCGTCACCGACACGCACGCGCGCGTGCTCGATCGCGACGATCGACCGATCGGCGGCCTCTACGCGTGCGGCAACGACATGCAATCGGTGATGGGCGGCGTCTATCCCGGCCCCGGCATCACGCTCGGTCCGGGGCTCACGTTCGGCTTTCTGGCGGCACGGCATGCGACCGTGCGCGCGCAGCAGCCGGCCAGCGCCGCGTTGACGAACGCCCGCGACGAAGCGCTTACGCTGCCCGTCGAACTCCAATCGTCCGTCCACGCCAAATGAAGCTCGAACCGATTCTCGAATGCGACGTCCTCGTGCTGGGTTCCGGCGCGGGCGGCTTGTCGACGGCCGTCACCGCGGCGACGCAGGGTCTGTCCGTGCTCGTCTGCGAGAAGGAAGACGTGTTCGGCGGCACGACCGCGTGGTCGGGCGGCTGGATGTGGATTCCGCGCAATCCGCTCGCGACGCGCGCGGGCATCGTCGAAGATGACAGCGTGCCGCGCACGTATCTGAAGAGCGAGCTGGGCGCGCATTTCGACGCCGCGAAGGCCGACGCGCTCATCGAGCACGGGCCGCGCATGGTCGAATTCTTCGAACGCAATACGTCGATGCGCTTCATCGACGGCAACCGCATTCCCGACTTTCATACGACGCGAGGCGCGGCCACGGGCGGGCGCTCGGTCTGCGCGATGCCGTTCGACGGCCGCGAGCTCGGTCCGCTCATCGACAAGCTGCGTCCGCCGCTCGCGGAAATGACGATCAAGGGCATGGCGATCGCATCGGGCCAGGATCTCGCGCACTTCCTGAACGCGACGCGCAGCGCGAAGTCGGCATGGCACGTGACGAAGCGCTTCGCTGGATTCGCGTGGCACATGCTGCGTTACCGGCGTTCGATGCATCTCGTGAACGGCAATGCGCTCGTCGCGCGTTTGTTGAAGTCGGCGGCGGATCGCGGTGTCGATCTGCGCACCGGCGCGCGCGCGGTGTCGCTCATGCGTGAGGAGCATCGCGTGACGGGTGCGCGCGTCGAGATCGAAGGCGTGATGCACGAAGTGCGCGCGCGGCGCGGCGTCGTGCTTGCTTGCGGCGGTTATCCGCACGACGCGAAGCGTCAGGCAGAAACTTTTCCGTACACGCCGCACTGGTCTGCGGCGCCGAAGAGCAATACCGGCGATGGCATTCGTATCGGCGAAGCGGCCGGCGCCCATTTCGATGCGTCGCTCGAAGCGCCCGCCGCGTGGGCGCCCGTGTCGCTCGTGCGCAAGAGTAAGGGCGAGACGGCCGCGTTTGCGCATCTGATCGAGCGCGCGAAGCCGGGCGTGATCGCGGTGACGCGCGCGGGCAGGCGCTTCACCAACGAGGCGTCGTCGTACTACGACTTCGTCTGCGCGCTCTTCGGCACGACGCCGCCGGGCGAGGAAGCGTGCGCGTGGCTCGTCTGCGATCACCGGTTTCAGCGCAGATACGGCCTCGGATTCGCGAAGCCTTTTCCGTTTCCGCTCGGCCCGTACGAACGCTCGGGCTATCTGAGGTCCGCGCCGACGCTCGATGCGCTGGCGCGGCAATGCGGCATCGATGCGCGCGGTCTCGCCGATACCGTCGCCACGTACAACGGCTACGCGAAAGACGGCTTCGATCCGCAGTTCCACAAAGGCTCGACGCCATATAACCGCGTGCAGGGCGATGCATCGCACACGCCGAATCCGTGTCTCGCGCCGATCGTCGAGGGCCCGTTCCACGCGGTGAAGATCGTGCCGGGGAGCCTCGGCACTTTCGCGGGGCTGTCGACGGATGCGCGCTCGCGCGTCCTCGACGAAAAGCACGCGCCGATTCGCGGCCTCTACGCCGTCGGCAACGACGCCGCGAGCATGATGGGCGGGCACTATCCCGCCGGCGGCATCACGCTCGGGCCGGCGATGACCTTCGGCTATCTTGCGGGCCTCGAACTCGCCGAACCGGCACACGAAGACATCCCGAATCTCACCAACTTCAAACAGGCAAGGACGCTGCAATGACTCTGTACGACACAGTCACGTTGACGGTTAAGATCGGCGCGAACGCGCAGGTCTTCGAGAACATCAAAAACAGCGGCAACGCGCCCGGCTCGACGCTGCTCGGCTGCTGGTATTCGGACATCGGGGCGCTGGGCAAGGTCATGGTCCTGCGCGGCTTCGAGTCGGAAGCGGCGTTGATCGGGTCGCGACAGCGCCTGCTGCTCGAAGGCAATCCGTTCGGCTGCGGCGAATTCATCACCGATGTCGAGGTGAACAGCTACGCGCTCTTTCCGTTTCTGCCGCCGATCGAGCCGGCCGTGCACGGCGGCATCTACGAGATGCGCGTGTACGGCACGAAGCTCGCGAGCCTGCAACATACGATCGATGCCTGGAAGAGCGCCGTGCCGGAGCGCACCACGCGCTCGCCGCTCATCGGCGCGATGTACGCGCTCGACGGCGCCGTGCCGCGCTTTCTCAACATCTGGCCGTACAAGAGTGTCGACGAGCGTTCGCGCATTCGCGCCGAAGCCGTGAAGGACGGCATCTGGCCGCCGAAGGGCGGGCCGGCCCATCTGACGACGATGGAGTCGACCATCTACATGCCCGCGCCGTTCTCGCCGTTGCGCTAACCGGAGACATCGATGTCACGACGCAAGCTGTCCCTGTCCGCGCTGACGGTCCTCGAATTGACGCCGCCGCAGATGGTCGAGTGCGCGGCGCGTGCGGGCTACGATTTCGTCGGCCTGCGGCTCGTGCCCGCGACCGATACCGAGGTGCGCCACGAGATCGTCGGCGCGACGCCCTTGAGGCGCGAAACGCTCGCGGCTTTGAAGGACACCGGAATCGGCGTGCTCGATGCTGAAATCCTGCGCCTCAAGCCCGACACCAACGTCGCCGATTACGAGCCGATGCTCGAAACCGCGGCGACACTGGGAGCGCGCTACGTGCTCGTCGCGGGCAACGATCCCGACGAGGCGCGCACCGCCGAGCGGCTCGCGTCGCTCTGCGATCTCGCGAAGCCGTACGGCTTGTCGCCGTCGCTCGAACCGATGCCGTGGACCGACGCGAAGGACATCGTGCAAGGTGCGCGCATCGTGAAGGCGGCCGGGCGCGCGAACACGGGCCTGATCGTCGATCCGATTCATTTCGACCGCGCGGGATCGTCGACGCACGCGCTGCGCGAACTGCCGCGCGAATGGTTCGGCTACGTGCAGTTCTGCGATGCCCCCGCCGAGCGTCCGGCCGACCTCGACACGCTGCTATATCAGGCGCGTGCCGAGCGCATGATTCCGGGCGAGGGCGGAATCGATCTCGCGGGCATCCTGCGCGCATTGCCGGATGGCTTGCCGCTGTCGATCGAAGTGCCGATGAACGAATGGGCGAAGACCGCAAACGCGCTCACTCGCGCGAGGCGCCTGCGCGAGGCGACGCTCGCGGTGCTGGAGGCGGCCTACGCCGAACATTGACCCGCGCCGGTTGAATTCCGACGTGGAATCGTGTTCTACTCATGCCGCATCGGAACTTCGAGAGACTGAAAGATGGCAGGAAATCTGGAGCGGGCGTTGTCCATCATCGAGCTGCTGGCGAAAAACGGCGGGCGGATGCAGCTCGCCGCCATCGCCGATACGCTCAACATTCCGCGCAGCGGCACGCACCGGCTGCTCGCGATGCTGATCGACGAAGGCTATGTCCGGCAGGACGAGGATCACGGCGAGTACATGCTCGCGCTGAAGCTCGTATCGCTTGCGCTCATCTATCTCTCGACGGGCGGCGTGCTCGATGTGTCGCAACCGGTGCTCGACCGGCTCGCGGCGCAATCGGGCGAGCTGGCACGGCTGGGCGTGGTCGAAGACGATCACATCACGTTCGTCGGCAAGGCGCAGGGCGCGAAATCCGGCCTGCGCTACGACCCCGACATGGGCAGCCAGCCGCCCTTGCATTGCACGGCGAGCGGACAGGCGTGGCTGTCGTCGCTCACGGACGAGGAAGCGCTCGAGCTCGTGTCGAAGCAGGGCGGCCTGGGCAAGCCGGGCTCGGGCGGTCCGAAGGCGCCGAAGACGATCCAGCAATTTCTCGCTGAATTGCAGGCGGCGCGCAAACGCGGCTATGGGATCGCGAGCGAGACCTACGAGGCCGGCATGACGTCGATGGCCGCGCCGATCCATCATCCGGTGACGGGTGTTGTCGTGGGCGTCGTGAGTCTCGCCGGCCCGACCAGCCGGTTGCCCGACGCGCGTCTGAAGGAACTTGCGCCCGCGCTGCTCGAAGCGGCATCGGACATGGGCGCTGCGACGTTGAGCTCGCCATATTTCAAGCGGCCGGTGGTGAGGACGGAGGAAGCGGCGGGGGCGGTCGCGAAGGCGGCGGGAAAAGCGAAGAAAACGAAGGCTGTTTAAAGACGCGCCGGACGTCCCGATCCTGCACTATCCTGCACAGATCAAGCCCTCGCGAGGCCGATCATGAACGCAGCATCCGTCGGCACATCCCTGCGCGAAATCGATGATTTGCCGTCGCCGCGCGGCCTGCCGCTATTGGGCAACCTGCATCAATTGCCGCCCGCCACGCACCATCTGACGCTGGAGCGCTGGGCCGCCGAACTCGGCACGCCCTACGTGTTCCGCCTGGGCACGACGCCCGTCACCGTGTGGAACGACATCGAGCTTTCCCACGCCGTGATGCGCGAGCGGCCGCATCGTTACCGCCGCTATGCGCCCATCGAAAATATCCTGAAAGAGTTCGGCTGCAACGGGCTCTTCTCGATCGAGGGCGCGGCCTGGGAGCCGCAGCGCCGCCTCGTGATGCAGGCGCTGTCGATTCCCCACATCAAGGCGTTCTACCCCACGCTCGCCGCGATCACCGAGCGGCTGCGGCGGCGCTGGGAAGCCGCGGCGCGGGCGGGGCGCGTGGTCGACATGACCGATGATCTTAAGCGCTTCACCGTCGATGTGACGAGCGCGCTCGCGTTCGGCGAAGATCCGAATACGCTGGAAAACGAGCGAGTGCTGATCCAGGAGCAACTGGCGCTGCTATTGCCGATGCTGATGACGCGCGTGAACGCCCCCTTCGCCTACTGGCACTACGTGAAGTTTCCGCGCGACCGCAAGTTCGATGAAGCAATGATCGACGTGCATCGTCATATCCGCGAGTTGATGTCGAGGGCACGCGCCCGGATGCGCGAGGAGGCGGCGGTCGAAGCGTGCGAGACGCCGCTCGAAGAGACAGCCCGTGCGCCGCGCAATCTGCTCGAAGCGATGCTCACCCTGCGCGATGCGCCCGGCTCCGGCATCACCGACGACGAAGTCGCCGCCAACGTGCTGACGATGCTCGTCGCGGGCGAGGAAACGACCGCGACGTCGATCGCGTGGGCGCTCTTCTTTCTCGGCACCGACGACGCGTTGCAGGCGCGCGTCGCCGCACAGGCGCGGCAGGTGCTCGGCGGCTCGGCCGTGTGTCCGAGCTATGGCGCGATGCGCGAACTCGACCTGTGCGAAGCGGTGTGCACGGAAGCAAGCCGCCTGCATCCGGTTGCGCCGTATATGTCGCTCGAGCCCCTCGAGGAAGTGCGGCTTCAGGGCGTGCGCCTCGCCGCCGGAACGAAGATGTTCATGCTTCACCGGCCCGCGATGATGGACCCGGACAATTACGCCGATCCCGAACGCTACGACCCCGACCGATGGCTGCATGATCATCGGCATGAAGACGCGGCGTCGGAGCGCGGTGCGCACGAACCGCGCGCCTACCTGCAATTCGGCGCGGGGCCGCGCGTGTGCCCGGGGCGGCATCTGGCGGCGGTAGAGATGCGCCTCGTCGTGTCCATGCTCACGGCGAACTTCACCGCGCAACTCGCCACGAATCCCGCCGATATCCGGGAAGTCTGCACATTTACCGTGGTCCCGAGCGAAATGCCGATGCGTCTCACTTTGCGTTAGCGGCGCTAGCCGGCGCCCACTGCATCGGGGGCGGCGGAGGATGCCGGCACGCCGCCGCCCGTCGCCATCCACAGCACCTCGGCGTCTTCCTCGCTCGTCGAAATGGCCGCGTGGCCGGTGCGACTGTCGAAATAGATGCTGTCGCCGGCATTCAGATGTGTCGGCGCGTAGAGTTCGGAGTAGAGGCACACGCTGCCGCTTATGACGTAGAGAAACTCTTCGCCTTCGTGACGGCCCCAGTCGTCGAACGCATCGAGCGTGTGTGCGGAGATGCGGATGCGGAACGGCAGCATCGCCTTGTGCGCGAGCTCGGTTGCGAGCAATTCCATTTGATAGCCTCGATACGCGTGGCGCTGACCTTCGTTGCGGCGCGTGAGCGCTCGCCGGCCGCTTGCATTCAGCGCCGGCGCCGTGCCGAACAGTTCGGCGAGATCGATCTGCAGGCCGCGCACGATTTTCTGCAGCACGTCGAAAGTGGGCGACATCAACCCGTTTTCGATCTTCGACAGCGCCGAGCGCGACACGCCACACAGCCGGCTCGCGGTTTCGAGCGTCAGATCATGCGCGAGCCGCGCGCGCCTTACCCGGTGTCCCAGATCGGAAGCGGACTGTTCGGGCGAATTTTTTAGACTGAGACTGGGCATAAGGAGGAGCTGTTTTGTTTCCGATCATAACATCGGGCAAGCGCGGACCGCGTAACCTCGCGACGTTGCGAAACAAGCCGAATCTACCGTCGCAAAAGGGGCTGCGCATGAGGGACAACCCCAATATTGTCCGTTGTTGTGAGCGGCGACGGCAGCGCGTATAGTTGCCGGACTTACGAAAGTTTCTTATCAGAAACTTCCGCCAGAAGAACGGACCCGCGTCAAAAGGACATCACCGTGAACACACAATCGATTCTTTCCGACCTCGGCATCGCGAGCCTCGTGACCGATGGCGACATCGCCGTCACTTCACCGATCACGGGCGGAGTCATCGGCCGGGTGAAGCAGAACACCACCGCCGACGTGGACGCCGCCCTCGGCGCCGCGCGCACCGCGTTCGCCGCATGGCGCAATGTGCCCGCACCGCGACGCGGCGAACTCGTGCGTTTGCTCGGAAATCGCCTGCGCGAGAAAAAGGAGGCGCTCGGCCGCCTCGTGTCGCTCGAAGCGGGCAAGATTCTCCAGGAAGGCCTCGGCGAAGTGCAGGAGATGATCGACATCTGCGATTTCGCCGTCGGTCTCTCGCGCCAGTTGTACGGGCTGACGATCGCGTCGGAGCGCCCCGGCCATCGCATGGCGGAGACGTGGCACCCGTTCGGCGTGTGCACGATCATCTCGGCGTTCAACTTTCCGGTCGCGGTGTGGTCGTGGAACGCCGCGCTCGCGCTCGTGTGCGGCAATTCGGTCGTGTGGAAGCCGTCGGAGAAAACGCCGCTCACCGCGCTCGCCGTCGATCGCATTCTGCGCGACGCCATCGAAGAATTCGGCTCCGCGCCAGAGGGCCTTGCGTCGGTGATCATCGGCGGACGCGATGTCGGCGCGGCGCTCGTCGCGGACAAGCGCGCCGATATCGTCAGCGCCACGGGCAGCACCGAAATGGGCCGCAAGGTCGGCGTCGCGGTGGCGGAGCGCTTCGGCCGCTCGATTCTCGAACTGGGCGGCAACAACGCGGGCATCGTCTCGCAGACCGCCAATCGCGATCTCGCGCTGCGCGGCATCCTGTTCTCTGCGGTCGGCACGGCGGGGCAGCGCTGCACGTCGCTGCGGCGTCTCTTCGTGCATGAAAGCATCTACGACGACACCGTCGCGCGCCTGAAGGATCTCTACGCGAAGGTGCCCGTCGGCAATCCGCTCGAGCAGGGCGTGCTCATGGGACCGCTCATCGACGTACAGGCATTTGCGCGCATGCAGGACGCGCTCGAGCAGGCGAAGGGCGAGGGCGGCAAGGTGTTCGGGGGCGAGCGCGTCGCCGTGACGGGCCACGAAAACGGCTACTACGTGCGCCCGGCGCTCGTCGAAATGCCTTCGCAAACCGACGTCGTGCTGAAGGAAACCTTCGCGCCGATCCTCTACGTGATGCGCTATGCCGACTTCGATGAAGCCATCGCCGCGAACAACGCCGCCGCGCACGGCCTGTCGTCGTGTGCGTTCACGACGGACCTGCGCGAAGCCGAGCGCTTCCTGTGCGCATCGGGCAGCGACTGCGGCATCGCCAACGTGAACATCGGGCCGAGCGGCGCGGAGATCGGCGGCGCATTCGGCGGCGAGAAGGAAACCGGCGGCGGCCGCGAATCGGGCTCGGATGCGTGGAAGGCCTACATGCGCCGCGCGACCAACACGATCAACTACTCGTCGGAATTGCCGCTCGCGCAGGGCATCGACTTCAATCTGAGCTGAGGGCGATGTGAGTTCGAGCGTTGTCATCGTAGGCGGCGGTGTGATCGGCAGCTCGGTCGCGTATTTCCTGCGCGCATCGGACCCGACGGTGCAGGTCACGGTGATCGAACGTGATCCGACTTACGCGCGCTCGTCGTCGGCGCTCTCGGCGGCGTCGATCCGGCAGCAGTTCTCGACGCCGCTCTCCGTGCGCATGTCGCTCTTCGGCATCGAGTTCCTGCGCTCGATCGGCGAGCGGCTCGAAGTGAACGGCGAGCGTCCGTCCATCGATCTGCACGAAGGCGGCTATCTCTTCCTCGCGACGGCGCCGGGCGAAGCGACGCTGCGCGAGAATCACGCGCTGCAACGCGAACTGGGCGCGGACATCAGCCTCCTGGATTCCGCGCAGCTGCGCGCGCGCTTTGCCTGGCTCAATACGGACGACCTCGCCGCGGGCACGTTCGGCGAAAGCGGCGAAGGCTGGTTCGACGGCTACGGTCTCGTGCAGGCGCTGCGGCGCAAGGCGCAATCGCTCGGCGCGCGTTATGTGACGACGGAAGTCGTCGGCATCGGGCGTGAAGGACGGCGCGCGACGACCGTGCGTGCGGCCAACGGCGAAACCTATGCGTGCGATGTCGTCGTGAACGCGGCGGGCGCGTGGTCGCGCGGGATCGCGGCCATGCTCGGCATCGACATTCCGGTGTATGCACGCCGGCGCAGCATTTTCAACGTGTCGTCGCCGGCGAAGCTCGAACGCGCGCCTTTGCTGATCGATCCGACCGGCGTCTATTTCCGTCCGGAAGGGCGCACGTATATCTGCGGCACGTCGCCCTCGGCGGACAACGATCCTGACGACCTGCCGCTCGACGAAGTCGATCACGCGCTCTTCGACGACGTAATCTGGCCGACGCTCGCGCATCGCGTGCCGGCGTTCGAGGCGCTGCGTGTCGAACGCTGCTGGTCCGGCTATTACGAATACAACGTGCTCGACCAGAACGCGATCATCGGCAGTCATCCGGATCTGGAGAACTGCATTTTCGCGAACGGATTCAGCGGACACGGCCTGCAGCAAGGCCCGGCGACGGGACGCGGCGTGAGCGAGCTGATTTTGCGCGGACGCTACGAGACGATCGATTTATCGCCGCTCGACTGGACGCGCGTACTCGAAGGGCGGCCGATCATCGAAAAGAATGTCGTTTAACTGATAGAGGACTGGAAATAGCCGTTTTCCATAACCGATCAATTAAGTGCCCGGTCATTTGCACCGGGCATTTTTTTAGCTACGGAAATAGACAAGCGGATTGAAAACGGGCAGGTATGCGTTTCGAACGGGCATTCTTATCATCATCGTCATGCTGGCCTGCGAAGTCCATCAACGTAATCCACTAGGGCCAGCCGCTTTCGAGAAGCGCATTCTGGAAGCATCGAAACGTTTTTTCCGCGCTTTATATAAAGGAGATAAACCATGGAAGCGAATACGAGCGCGCATTTCTATGCCTGGATCGACGACGGCGAACTGCCGCCGGACACGAGCGTTCCGGTGTCGCATCGTTCCAGCCAGGTATCGGCAGAACCCGAATATGTCGCCGAAATTTGCGGACGCTTCGGGAAGACCGAAGAGGAGAAAAATTCCTGCGTGATTCGCGGGTACAACTGACGTCTTTAATGCAGAGTGTTGCGCGCGTGATACGGCGTGTCACGAAGGAGTTCAAAGCGCGTATGAACGCGCTTCCGCGCGATTCATGACGTGACTTCATGAAACGCAATATGCCGGTCGCAAAGACCGGCACTGCGGATTTTGTGTGCGTTGACAAACGGAATTGTTTTCAATCGACGTTGTGTAAATCGAGACCCGCCGCGCGCGGGTTTTTTCATGCACGGCGCGCTTTGCAGGATGCCTTGCGCTCGGCAGCGCGCGCCCGTCGGTGGCACAATCGCCCGCACCGCAGGCATATCAGGAGCAGAGGTGGCGAACCTCGATCTCGACAATCCGTTTCTCGAAGCGCTCGGCGCGACCTTCACCGAATGGCGCGCAGGCTACGCCGAATTCACGATGCTGATCCACGCGGGGCATCTGAACCGGCAGCGCATCCTGCAGGGCGGCGCGATCGCCACGCTGCTCGATGCGGCATGCGGCTACACGGGCCTCTTCACGACCGGCACCGCGCCCGTGCACGGCTTCACGCTCTCGCTCACCGTGAACTATCTCGATCGCGGCATCGGCGACAAGGTCGTGGCGAAAGGTTTCCTCGAGCGACAGGGACGCTCCGTGTATTTTGCGCGCGGCGAGGCGTGGGTCGACGATCGCGTGATGATCGCGAGCGCCCAAGGCACCTTCAAATACGCGCGCTGATCCCGGCGCGTCCGACGATGGCCACCCGGAATCTCCTCAGACGGCTCGACCTCACGACACTTCAACTCTTTCTCGCGGTGTTCGAGGAAGGCACGCTCACGCGCGCAGCCGAGCGCGAGGCGATCGCGGTGTCGGCGGCGAGCAAGCGGCTCCTCGAACTGGAGCAGGCGGTCGGCGCCGCGCTTTTCGAGCGCAAGGCGCGCGGCATGGAACTGACGCCCGCGGGCGAAACGCTTCTTCATCACGCGCGACGGGTGTTGCGCGATGTCGAAAACATCGGCATCGAACTCGCCGAGCATGCGAGCGGCGTGCGCGGCTATGTGCGGATGATGGCGAACCTGTCCGCGATCGTCGAATTCCTGCCGGAAGACTTGCGCGCGTTTTCATCCATGCACGACCAGATCAAGATCGATCTCGAAGAGCGGCCGAGCGGCGGCATCGTGGAAGGCGTCGCGGACAGTCTCGTCGATCTCGGTATCTGTTCCGGCGATGCCGACACGCGCGGACTCGAAAGCGCCCATTACCGTCATGATCGGCTGGCGATCGTCGTGCCCGGCGATCATCCGCTCGCGCCGCGTGCGAGCGCGGCGTTTGCGGAAACGCTCGATTTCGATCACATCGGCCTGCATTCGGCGAGCTCCATCAACATGCGCACGCATCTCGCGGCGCGGCAGGCGGGCCGCGCGCTGCGGTTGCGCATCCACGTGCCCGGCTTCGACGCCGTGTGCCGCATGGTGCAGGCCGGCATGGGCGTGGGCGTCCTGCCGTTGCAGGTGTTCGAAGCGATGGGCCGCCAGCTCGGGCTCGCGGCTGTCGCGCTCGAAGACGAATGGGCCGCGCGCAGTCTCGTGATCGTCGTGCGCGATTCGGCTGCGCTTTCGCCCGTGAGCCGCCTGCTCTTCGATCATCTGCGGACCGTCGAAGCGCGCGGCTAGCGCTCGGCTTCGCCCGAGCGTTCGCGTTTCGCGAACGGTCCTTGCCGAAATGCGGTTGGACGCACGCGAGCGTTCGCCAATAAGCTTGTCTCCACAGTACAACTCAGGAGACGAGCAGCATGAGCGGACCCCTTCAGGGCATTCGCGTCATCGAAATCGGCACGCTGATCGCGGCGCCCTTCGCGGCGCGCATGCTGGCCGAGTTCGGCGCGGAAGTCATCAAGATCGAAGCGCCGAAGAGCGGCGATCCCCTTCGCAAATGGCGAAAACTTCACGAGGGCACGTCGCTCTGGTGGTATCTGCAATCGCGCAACAAGAAATCGGTGTGCGTGAATCTGAAATCGCCCGAGGGCGCGGACGTCATCAAGCGGCTGGCTGCGGATGCGGACATCGTCATCGAAAACATGCGGCCCGGCGCGCTCGAAAAGCTCGGCCTCGGATGGGACGTGCTGCACGCGATCAATCCGAAGCTCACGATGGTCCGCATCTCCGGCTACGGCCAGACGGGCCCGTATCGCGACCGGCCGGGCTTCGGCGCGATCGGCGAGGCGATGGGCGGCATCCGCTACACGACGGGCGACGCCGAAGGCCTGCCTGCGCGCGTCGGTGTGAGCCTCGGCGATTCGCTGGCGTCGCTGCACGGCGTCATCGGCGCGCTGATGTCGTTGCTGCGCGTGAAGACCGGTCAGGGCGACGGACAAGTGGTCGATGTCTCGCTCGTCGAAAGCGTGTTCAACCTGATGGAAAGCCTCGTGCCCGAATACGATCTGCTCGGCCATGTGCGCGAGCGCAGCGGCGGGGCACTGCCGGGCATTGCGCCGTCGAACACGTATCGCACGGAGGATGGCGGCTTCGTCGTGATCGCGGGCAACAGCGATCCGATCTACCGGCGTCTGATGCACGTCATCGGCCGCGCCGATCTCGCCGACGATCCCGCGCTCGCTCACAACGACGGCCGTGTGAAGCAGAGCGCGATGCTCGACGAAGCGATCACCGCCTGGACCTCGCATCACTCGATGGACGACGTGCTCGCGACGCTCGAACGCGAGGAGGTGCCCTCGGGCCGCATCTATTCGGTCGCGGACATCGTCGGTGACGCGCATTACCAGGCGCGCGACATGATCCTGCAGGCGGATTTGCCGGGCGGCGCATCGGTGAAGATGCCGGGCATCGTACCGAAGCTCTCCGACACGCCGGGCGAAGTGCGCTGGCAAGGTCCGGCGCTAGGCGAGCATACGCAATCGGTAATGGAATCGCTCGGCTTCAACGACGCTGAAGTGCAGCGGCTGCGCGCCGAAGGAGCGGTGCAATGAATCATGCATACAAAGAACCGCTGATCGTCCAGGAAGTCGCGCCGCGCGACGGCTTGCAGATCGAGAAGCAATGGCTCGAGACGGAAGACAAGGTCGCATTGATCGATGGTCTCTCGGCGTGCGGCTTCACGCGTATCGAGGCGGGCTCGTTCGTGTCACCCAAGGCGATTCCCGCGCTGCGCGACGGCGACGCGGTATTCAACGGGATCCGGCGCGAAAAGGGCGTGATCTATGTCGCGCTCGTGCCGAACGTGAAGGGCGCGGAACGTGCGCTCGCCGCTCACGCCGATGAACTCAATCTCGTGATGTCCGCGAGTCAGACGCATAACCGCGCGAACATGCGCATGAGTTGCGAGGCGTCGCTGGCCGGCTTCGGCGATGTCGTGCGGCTCGTCCAGCGTGCGGGTTCCACGGTTTCGCTGAACGCCACGGTGGCTACTGCGTTCGGCTGCCCGTTCGAAGGGCGCATCGACGAGGACCGCGTCGTGTCGATCGCGCGGGCTTATCGGGAGATGGGCATCGACGGCATCACGCTCGCCGATACGACCGGCATGGCCAATCCGCGCCAGGTCGCGCGGCTCGTTGCGCGCGTGCTCGACGACATGCCCGCCACGCACCTGACGCTGCACTTTCACAACACGCGCGGGCTCGGCCTCGCCAATGTCCTCGCCGCCTATGAAGCAGGCGCGCGCCGCTTCGACGCCGCGCTCGGCGGCCTCGGCGGGTGTCCCTTCGCACCGGGCGCGTCGGGAAACATCTGCACCGAAGACCTCGTGAACATGTGCGAGGAGATGGGCATTCCGACGGGCGTCGATCTGCAGAAGCTGATCGCGCTGTCGCGCACGCTGCCCGCGCTCGTCGGACATGACGTGCCGGGACAAGTCGCGAAGGCGGGACGAAATTGCGATCTGCATCCGGTGCCCGATTACGTGCGGGCCATCTGAATCACAAGACCAGAACAATATTGGAGACAACCATGAGCGATCTGAGCGTAGGCGCGGCAAACAAGCCGCAGGCAATCGAAAATACCGCGGACATCATCCGCAAGGTGGCGTGGCGGCTGATGCCGCTCATCATGCTGTGTTATCTCTTCGCGTTCTTCGACCGCATCAACATCAGCTTCGCGAAGTTTCAGCTGCAAAGCTCGCTCGGCTTTTCCGATACGGCTTACGGCCTTGGCGCGAGTCTTTTCGTGATCGGTTATGTGCTGTTCGAAGTGCCGAGCAACATGTTGCTCTACAAGGTCGGCGCGCGGCGCTGGATCGCGCGCATCATGATTTCCTGGGGCATCGCAACCGCCCTCATGGTTTTCGTGCAGACGGAGTGGCAGTTCTACGGACTGCGCTTCATCATCGGCGCGATGGAGGCAGGCTTCGCGCCGGGCGTGCTGTATTACCTGACGTTGTGGTTTCCGGCGAGCTATCGCGGGCGCATCACGTCGCTGCTGTTTCTCGCGTCGGCGTTTTCGGGTCTGGTCGGCGCGCCGCTTTCGGGTCTCGTGCTCGGTCATATGAACGGCGTGTTCGGCATCGCGGGGTGGCACTGGCTGTTCCTGCTCGGCGGCCTGCCGTGCGTGCTGCTCGGCGTGCTGGTGCTGAAGGTGCTGAAGGACCGCATCGATGACGCCGCGTGGCTCACGAGCGCGGAAAAGACCTGTCTGAAGAGTCAGATTTCGACGCAGAGCCAGCATACCGACACCGGCCATTCGCTGTTCGGCGCGATCAAGACGCCTGGCTTCCTGATGCTCGGCCTGATCTACTTCCTGATCCAGATCGCGTCGTATGGCCTGAACTTCTGGGCGCCGCACCTGATTCGCGCGGCGGGCACGCAGAATCCGACGATCATCGGTCTCCTGACGGCGGTGCCGTACATCTGCGGCGCGATCTGCATGGTCGTGGTCGGCCGCATGTCGGATCGCTCGGGCGAGCGCCGCAAGTTCGTCGCGATACTGCTCGTGATGGCCGCGGCGGGCTTCTTCGCGGCGGGCATCTTCGACAAGCAGACGACGCTTCTCATCGCCGCGCTCGGCGTGATGGGCGCGGGCGTGATCGCGTCGATCCCGGCGTTCTGGGCGCTGCCGCCGAAGCTCCTGACCGGCGCGGGTGCGGCGGGCGGCATTGCGCTGATCAACACGCTGGGGCAACTGGGCGGCATCGTGAGCCCGGTGATGGTCGGCCGCATCCGCGACACGATGGGCAGCACGACGCCCGCGCTGTACGCGATCGGCGCGATGAGCGTGGTGTGCGCGCTGTTGCTGCTGTTCGGATTGCCGCAGTCGCTCAGGCAGCGCGATCATTCGGAGCACACGGGCTGACGCGGCACCTGTCGCGAAGGTCAGAACGCCCGGCGGAACCTCGTTCATCCGCCGGGCGTTTTCTCATCTGTCCCGCCTCAACCCTTCCACGTCCACTCACGAATCTCGTCGCGGTCGATGCCTTCTTCGTGCGCGTACCGCACGCTCTCGATGATCTGATTCTTGAGCCATTCCTTCGTGTGCGCGCTGCTGCCGGCGATGCGCGGCACGCGGTCGATCACGTCGATCGCAAGCGTGAAGCGATCCACGCCGTTGATGATCGCGAGCTCGAACGGCGTGTTGATGTTGCCCCGCTCGCGATAGCCATGCACGTGCATGTTCTCGTGATTCGTGCGGTTATACGTGAGCTTGTGCACGAGCGTGGGGTACGAGTGGAAATTGAAGATCACCGGTTTGTCGCGCGTGAAGATCGAATCGAAATCGCGGTGCGACAGGCCATGCGGATGGTCCGTATCCGGCAACAGCCTGAAGAGATCGACGACATTGACGAAGCGGATTTTCAGGTCCGCGCAGTTGGCCTTCAGGATCTCGACGGCCGCGAGCGCTTCCATCGTCGCGATATCGCCCGCGCACGCGATCACGACATCCGGCTCCGCGCCCTGATCCGTCGACGCCCAGTCCCAGATGCCGATGCCCTTCGCGCAATGCACGATGGCCTCGCGCATGCTCAGATACTGCAAGTGCGGCTGCTTGTCCGCGACGATCACGTTCACATAATCGTGCGAGCGCAGGCAGTGATCCGCGACGCTCAGCAGGCAGTTTGCATCGGGCGGCAGATAGATGCGCACGACGCCCGGGCTCTTGTTCGTGACGACATCGAGGAAGCCCGGGTCCTGATGCGTGAAGCCGTTGTGATCCTGGCGCCACACGAGCGACGTGATGAGCAGATTGATCGACGGCACCGGCGCGCGCCAGCGAAGCTCGTTCTTCGCCTTTTCGAGCCACTTGGCGTGCTGGTTGAACATCGAGTCGATCACGTGCACGAACGCTTCATAGGTTGCGAAGAGACCGTGGCGGCCGGTCAGCACGTAGCCTTCGAACCAGCCTTCGAGCGTGTGCTCGGAGAGCATTTCCATGACGCGGCCATCGATGGAGAGCGCGCCGCCATCTGCGTCCTCGGGCAGCGTCTGTGCGAGCCAGCGCTTGCCCGATGCTTCGTACACGCCATCGAGCTTGTTGCTTGCGGTTTCGTCCGGGCCGAAAAGACGGAAGCTCGTCATGTTGCGACGGATGACGTCGCGCAGGAAGGTGGCGAGCACGGCGGTCGGCGACTGATAGACACTCGCCGCGCGCTTGAACTCGAACGCGTAATCGCGGATATCGGGCAAGTCGAGCGATTGGCGCAGCACGCCGCCGTTCGCGTGCGGATTGGCGCTGATGCGCCGCGCGCCTTCGGGCGCGAGCGCGCGTAGCGTCTCGATCAGGCGGCCGTCTTCATCGAACAGTTCTTGCGGCCCGTAGCTGCGCAGCCAGTTCTCGAGCAGCGCGAGATTGCGGTGATTGCTGGCCGGATCGGCGATCGGCACCTGATGCGCGCGCCAGAAATTCTCGACCTTATGACCATCCACTTCCTTCGGCCCGGTCCAGCCTTTCGGTGTGCGCAGGACGATCATCGGCCAGCGCGGGCGCGTCACGTCTTGCGGATTGGCGCGCGCGTTGGCCTGTATCGCGCGGATATCGGCGATGCAGCGTTCGATCGTCGCGGCCATGCGCTGGTGCATCGTCCGAGGCTCGTCGCCTTCGACGAAATGCGGCGCGTAGCCATAGCCTTTGAAGAGATCTTCCAGTTCGTCGTGCGGAATGCGCGCGAGGATCGTCGGATTGGCGATCTTGTAGCCGTTCAGATGGAGGATCGGCAGCACGGCGCCGTCCGTCGCCGGATTGAGGAACTTGTTCGAATGCCAGGACGTGGCGAGCGGGCCGGTTTCCGCTTCGCCGTCACCGACGACCGTCGCGACGATCAGATCCGGATTGTCGAACGCCGCGCCGAACGCATGCGAGAGGCTGTAGCCGAGCTCGCCGCCTTCGTGTATCGATCCCGGCGTTTCCGGCGTGCAATGCGAGCCGATGCCGCCCGGCGACGAAAACGCGCGAAACAGCCTGAGCATGCCGCGCTCGTCGGCGCTGCGGTCGGGATAGATTTCCGAGTAATGGCCTTCGAGCCAGGAATTGGCGAGCGTCGCGGGCGCGCCGTGGCCGGGGCCGGAGACGAACAGCACATTCAGGTCGTCGCGCCTGATCAGCCTGTTCAGATGCACCCACACGAACGACTGGCCGGGGTCCGAGCCCCAATGACCGAGCAGCCGGCGCTTGATGTGCTCGGGCTTCAGGGGCTCGCGCAGCAGCGGATTCGCGCGCAGGTAGATCATGCCGACCGACAGATAATTGCAGGCTCTCCAGTAGGCGTCGATTCGTGCGAGGAGGTCGGGGTCGAGGGGCGTGGCGAGAGCGGTCGTGCGGGTGACGTCGTCGTTCAATTGCGTCTCCTTGAGAAGTGGGAGGATTGGTCGAGCGTCGTGCGTGCGCGTTCGCGTTCGCGCAAGATCGGATCCCGCGCGCTGTTCAATGATCGGAAACGTGTGTGGCGTTATGTTGGCAAGGACGGGCACGGCGCGCGAATCGGGCGCATCGGGCGCATCGGGCGCATCGGGCGAATCGGGCGCCGCCCTGAAACATCATAAGGCGGCTTGGGCGTTCTGACAGGCGGGTGCGTCACTCCATCGCCCGATGGCGGAGGTCGTGGTCCATCATAAGTGCCCGGTTGTCTTCCCACATGCCGAAATAGTGGACCATGAAGCTGTCCGGGCGCCGATAGATCCACGGCGTGTTGATGTCGATGAAAGACGACACGTGCACGTCCGGCAGCTCCTCGAATGCGCGAATGAACTGATGCTGATCGCCCTGGCTCGCGTAGACATGTGACTTGTCTTCCAGCCTTGCACACTCATCTATCACGCGTGCAAAGGCGTCGTAGTTTTGCTGATTGCGCTGAAAGCCCATGATGCCGGAATTGAAGCGCCACGTGCCCATATCTCTCGCAAGCACCGTTTGGCGCCCGTGCGTAAAGGGTTCGAGCCGCTGGTTCATGTCGTTGATGAGCACGTCGGCGTCGAGCCAGAACACCCATTGATGGTTCGGCAGGTACTCGCGCAGCAGCGCGGCCTTGAACCAGTTGCCGGAGGTCTTGCCGTCGTTCAGCTGCGCGGGAATATCGCGATGGACGTAGAGCGTGTATCCCTGACGCTCGCAGTAACGCCTGAAGTTCGCCTCCGCGATCCGCCCGTAGCCCGCGACGTTCGGCGTATAGAGCGTGACGATCGCAATCGGGCGGTTCGGCTGGAAAACGCTGTGCGCCGAAGTTTCGCGCACGCCGGTGTCGGTGAGCGTCAGATAGGGCAGGCCCCGCGCGCGGCATTCGTTGATGTGTTCGAGGAGCGCCGTGCGAAACCGCCGATGCTGTTTGTCGTCCTGGATGCTGACGGAGAACGCCGGCCAGTTGGCCCAGACGCTTTGGAGGTTCGACGCAGCCGGAACGACCACGAAGACATCGCCGATGCGGTGCTGAACCGGACACGCGGTGAAGTTGTGCAGCAACCCGGCCTCGCGCTCCGGCAGCACGACCCCGTAACGGCAACGTCCGACGAGATCCGCGACCTTCTCGCGGACCGTCGGCGTGTTGCGGAACATGAGGATGTCCGTCTGCGGCAGATCCGAATCGCTGCAAACGAGCAGCCAGTCACGGCCCGCCATGAGGTCGGTCAGGGGCGTCGAGCGCAGAAGGGCGGCGTTCTCGCTCAGCAGCAGCACGATTTCGTTGGGCTGGGCCTGTTGCAGATGGCGCAGGAGCGTTTCGTACTTGTAGAGCCAGCGCACGGCGTTGTTGCTGCCGGACAGTTCGGACAGGTCGAGCTCGACGTGGCGGTAGCCGTGCTCGCGCGCATAGTGGCGATGATTGACGAGCGCGGCGCGCGCGCGGTCGAACAGAAGGCTGATGACGATCATGGAAGCTGTGAACGAATGGAAATTACGCGAGGACGCACGCCGGGGCGACGCGCCGAAGCCGCTCGAATGAGCGAACCGTCTAGCATCGCCGGAAGAACGATCGGCTCGGATGGGAACGTTCCGAAAACCGCACGCAATACGCCATTTCTCAAGCACTCATAGAATGTCCCGATGACCCGAAAATCCGCTTCCGCGACCGACGCCTTGCAGGGCTTCCATCCCGCCGTCGCCGGCTGGTTCCGTTCGCGCTTTCCCGCCCCGACCGCGGCGCAGGCGCGCGCGTGGCCGCTCGTGCACGCCCGCCGCTCGACGCTCGTCGCCGCGCCGACGGGCTCGGGCAAGACGCTCACCGCCTTTCTCGCCGCCATCGACGAACTCGTGCGCGACGGCATCGCGCTCGGCGGGACACTGCCGGACGAGACGCGCGTCGTGTACGTGTCGCCGCTCAAGGCGCTGTCGAACGACATTCATGTGAATCTGGAGGAACCGCTCGCGGGGATCGCACAGACGCTGCGTGAATCCGGCGTGGCCGCGCCCGAGATTCGCGCGGCCGTGCGCACCGGCGACACGACGCAGCAGGAGCGCAACGCGGTGAAAAAGCGCCCGCCGCATTTCCTCGTGACGACGCCCGAATCGCTTTACGTGCTGCTTTCGTCCGATTCGGGCCGCGCGATGCTCTCGACCACGCGCACCGTGATCGTCGATGAAATCCACGCGGTCGCGGGCAGCAAGCGGGGTTCGCACCTGAGCCTTTCGCTCGCGCGGCTCGACGCGCTGTGCGAGGACGCGGGCGGCCAGCGCCCGGTGCGCGTCGGCCTGTCGGCCACGCAAAAGCCGATCGAGCTCGTCGCGAAGTTTCTCGCCGGCGAGGGTAGCGAGGGCGGCGCCTGCGAAATCGTCGACGTGGGCCACGTCCGCGCGCGCGATCTCGCGCTCGACATCCCGCCGATGCCGCTCCAGGCGATCATGTCCAACGACATGTGGGAGCGCGTCTACGACCGGCTCGCGGAGCTCGCCGGGCAGCATCGCACGACGCTCGTTTTCGTCAACACGCGCCGCATGGCGGAGCGCGCGGCGCGGCATCTGACCGAGCGTCTAGGCAAGGAAGCGGTCGCGGCGCATCACGGCAGCCTCGCGCGGGAACATCGGCTGGACGCGGAACAGCGGTTGAAGCGCGGCGAGCTGCGCGTGCTCATCGCTACGGCGTCGCTGGAACTGGGCATCGATATCGGCGAGGTCGATCTCGTCTGCCAGCTCGGTTCGCCGGGGTCGATCGGCGCGTTCCTGCAGCGCGTCGGGCGTTCGGGGCATCACGTCGGCGGCGTGCCTAAAGGACGGCTTTTTCCGACTTCGCGCGACGATCTGATCGAATGCGCAGCGCTGCTCGACTGCGTGCGTCGCGGCGAGCTCGACGCGCTGACGATTCCGCGCGCGCCGCTCGACGTGCTCGCCCAGCAGATCACCGCCGAAGTCGCGTGCCGGGAGTGGGGGGAAGACGAACTCTTCGAGCGCATCACGCGGGCGTATCCGTACGCGACGCTCGACCGCGCGCATTACGAGGCCGTGCTGCGCACGCTCGCCGAAGGCTATACCGGCCGGCAGGGCGTGCGCGGGGCCTACGTGCATCGCGATGCCGTCTCGCGCACGTTGCGCGGCAGGCGCGGCGGCAAGATGACTGCGGTGACCTCGGGCGGCGCCATTCCCGACAACGCCGATTTCGCCGTGATCCTCGAGCCGCAGGGCCTGCAGATCGGCACGGTGAACGAGGATTTCGCCGTCGAGAGTCTCGCGGGCGATATCTTTCAGCTCGGTAATACGTCGTACCGGATCGTGCGCGTGGAAGGCGGGCGCGTACGCGTGGAGAACGCCAATGGCCAGCCGCCGAACATTCCGTTCTGGCTCGGCGAAGCGCCGGGCCGCAGCGACGAGCTGTCTCACGCGATATCGAGGCTGCGCGGCGAGATCGACGTGCGGCTCGCGCAAGGCAGCGTCGACGAAACCGTCGCGTGGCTGGCGGACGCGACGGGCATCGGCATCGAACCGGCGCGGCAGATCGTCGATTATCTGGCGCGCTCGCGTGCCGCGCTCTCGGTGCTGCCGACGCAGGACACGCTCGTCATGGAGCGCTTCTTCGACGAATCCGGCGGCACGCAGCTCGTGATTCACGCGCCGTTCGGCAGCCGTGTGAATCGCGCGTGGGGTCTCGCGCTGCGCAAGCGCTTTTGCCGCACGTTCAACTTCGAATTGCAGGCGGCGGCCACCGAGGATGCGATCGTGCTGTCGCTGACGGGCAGCCACAGCTTCGCGCTCGACGACGTCTGGCGCTATCTGAAATCAGCGACGGCGGAACACGTCCTGATCCAGGCGCTGCTCGACGCGCCGCTTTTCGGCGTGCGCTGGCGCTGGAACGCGACCAACGCGCTCGCGCTGCCGCGCTACAGCGGCGGGCGCAAGGTCGCGCCGCAATTGCAGCGCATGAAAAGCGAGGACCTGCTGGCGGCGGTGTTTCCGGACCAGGTTGCGTGCGCGGAGAACATCGCGGGCGAGCGCGACGTGCCTGCGCATCCGCTCGTCGAGCAGACCATCGACGATTGCCTGCACGACGCGATGGACAGCGACGCGTGGCTCGCGCTTTTGCGACGCATCGAAACGGGCGATGTGCGGCTCGTCACCCGCGAGTTGCCCGCGCCGTCGCCGCTCGCGGCCGAAATTCTGTCGGCGCGTCCCTACGCGTTCCTCGACGATGCGCCGATCGAGGAACGCCGCACGCAGGCCGTGCTCGCGCGCCGCTGGACCGATCCGCGCTCGGCGGACGATCTCGGCGCGCTCGATCCCGAAGCGATCGCGAGCGTGCGCGACGAGGCGTGGCCAGAGGTCACGAGCGCCGATGAAATGCACGAGGCGCTGACGACGCTCGCCTGCATCGCCGAAACCGAAGCGCAGCGCAGTCCCCAATGGCCCGCATGGCTCGAATCGCTGGCGCGCTCCGGCCGCGCGACGCGCCTGAGAGTCGCGGAGCACGACGCGTTGTGGACGCCCGTCGAGCGTCTCGCGTGCGTGCGCGCCGTCTACGGGCACGCGCCGATGCACCCCGCGCTGCACCCGCCGCCCGGCTTCGACGACGCCTGGGCGTCCGACGATGCGCTCGTCGAGATCGTGCGCGCGCGCTTGTCGGGCTTCGGACCGCTGACGGTGCCCGAGATCGCGCGACCGCTCGCGCTGCCCGCTTCGGCGATCGCGCTGGCGTTGACGCGGCTCGAAGCGCAGGGCTACGTGATGCGCGGACGCTTCACGCCGGGCGCTCAGGCCGACGAATGGTGCGAGCGGCATCTGCTCGCGCGGATTCATCGCTATACGGTGCGGCGGCTGCGCCGCGAGATCGAGCCCGTCGAGCGGCAGGATTTCATGCGCTTTCTGCTCGAATGGCAGCGCGTCGCGCCCGAGGCGCAAGGCGAGGGCCGCGACGCGCTGGGTGCCGTGCTGGAACAGCTCGAAGGATTCGAGGCGCCCGCCGTCGCATGGGAGGACGAAATCCTGCCGGCGCGCATTGCCGATTATTCGGGAATCTGGCTCGACGATCTCTGCCGAGCCGGCAAGCTCGTGTGGACGCGCCCGGCGGGACGTTCGCGCGCGTCGGGCGGCCCGGTGCGCGGCACGCCGATCGTGCTGCTGCCGCGCCGTCACCTCGGCGCGTGGAATGCGCTCATGCGCCCGGACGAAGCGCCGCAGCTTTCGTCGCGGGCCGAACGCGTCTTCGATGCGCTGAAAGCCCACGGCGCGATGTTCTTCGACGAGCTTCTCGGCGACGTGCGGCTCCTGCGCACCGAACTCGAAGACGCGCTCGGCGAACTCGTCGCGCTCGGACTCGTCAATGCCGACAGCTTCGCGGGCCTGCGCGCGCTCCTCGCGCCAGCGGCGAAGCGCAACGCGTTCGCGCGTCGTCCGAGGCGCGGCGGGCTCTTTATCGGCGGAATGGACGATGCCGGGCGCTGGGCACTGCTGCGCCGCGCAAAGCAGGACGATACGCGCGAGGAAGGCGATCTCGAGCACGTCGCGCTGACGCTCTTGCGCCGATATGGCGTCGTGTTCTGGCGGCTGCTGGAGCGCGAGGCCGAATGGCTGCCGCCGTGGCGCGATTTGCTGCGCGTCTATCACCGGCTGGAGGCGCGCGGCGAGATCCGCGGCGGGCGTTTCGTCGCCGGGCTCGCGGGCGAGCAGTTCGCGCTGCCCGACGCGGTGCCCCTTTTGCGCGACATGCGCAAACGGCCGAAGGACGGCGCGTTCGTCGCGCTCTCGGCGGTCGATCCGCTCAATCTCGTCGGCACCTTGCTGCCGGGCGAGAAAGTGCCGGCGCTCGCGGGCAATCGCGTGCTGTATCTCGACGGCCTGCCGGTCGGCGCGGTCGTCGCCGGCAAGACACGTTATTTCGGCGATGTCGAAGGAGAAGGGCGCGAGCGCGTGCGGCTCGCGCTCGTCAAACGCTCGGCGCGCTCGCTCGGTACGTCGTTCGGTAGCGGGATGACGGGCACCGGCTTGCCGGTGCGCCATTGACGCAGCGAGGGAGGCGGTCCCTCGCTGAAGGCGACGTCACTTCTTCGCGACGATTCTGGTCGTGAACGGCCCGGTCTGCACGGCCGGCACGTCCTTCACCGGCACGCCCGGATAGTCGACGACACGATTCACGTTCGACGCCGGCCGGAAGCGAAACGACGCCCGCACGCCATCGCGCGCACCGCCGACGATCGTGTGCATCGCCTGCCTGTCGAGTTCGACGCTGTCGGCGAGATCCCTGATTTTGAGGACGGCCATGGATGTTTCCTCCAGAGTGGGGAGTCGTAGTCGAGTATAGACAATCCGGCTTGCCGCACCGGACCGACTCCACGATCCGGCGCGCCATACATCGGACGGCAAACGCCAATGGCGGCGAAAGGCGCGAGCCTTCTGCCGCAAAGACGTTCGCCTCTAGCGAATGCGAAAGCCGTGCCAAAGCGCGATGTAACGCCAAAAATCGCGTAAGACCATGATTTGCCGACGTTTTATTCGACGCCGCCGGCATTGGGGAGGCTGATTAAGCGCGGGATCTGCCTGCGCCGCGCCGACACTCGCCGCCGATATGTCGGTCTCCGAACGACATGTGCGCGACGCCGCGCATGATCGCAAACGCCATTTGCGAAAGCGTCAGGCGAAGGCTAGTATCGAACGAGCACCGGGGTTTTGTTACGACAAGTAAGTTCGATCGATTCGGAGCCGCATCGCGACGCACAGATGACAAGTTTTGCGCAAGCGATTCGTACTTATCGGGGCGACGGCGGGTCGCGCGACGAGTTCTTTGCGGGAGTGGACGGCGCATTGGCGACCGAGCAGACTCCGGCAAAGCGGCTCATGGAGATCCTCGACGAGGAGCACGCGGCGCGACCCTTGCCGCCCGACATTTATGCGGCTATCCGCCGCCGCATCGAGCACGCGGCGCGCATGCACCCGGAAGCCGATTCCCCCACGGGCCCCGCGAGCCGCGACGAGACGCGTCTGCAAACATCACCGGGCTTTGCGCCGCCGCCGTCGCGCGATCCGAGCAGCGGCACCGGCAGCCAGGCGACGCAGGTGATCGCCGATCACGATCAGCAGATGAAAGGCGTCGGCGACACGCTCAACAGCCGCTTCGTGCTCGAAGAATGTCTCGGCATCGGCGGGATGGGCACCGTCTACAAGGCGCTCGACCTGCGCAAGCTGGAAGCGTCGGACCGGCGGCCGTATGTCGCGATCAAGGTGCTCAATCTCCAGTTCCGCGGCAATCCGAAATCGCTGATCGCGCTGCAGCGTGAAGCGCGCAAGGCCCAACAGCTCGCGCACCGGAACATCGTCACCGTATACGACTTCGATCGCGACGGCCAGATCGTCTATCTGACGATGGAATATCTCTCCGGCCAGCCGCTGTCCCGATTGCTTCGGAACCCGAATTTCAAGGGCATGCCGTTCTCCGAGGTCTTCCCGATCTTCAAGGGCATGGCCAACGCGCTCGCCTACGCGCACGAGCGCGGATTCGTTCATTGCGATTTCAAGCCGCCCAACGTGTTTCTGACGGACACGTCGGAAGTGAAGGTGATCGACTTCGGCATTTCGCGCGTCATTCAACGGCCCGAGGAAGAGACCGAGGCGACCGTGTTCGATCCCGGCAGCCTCGGCGCGATGACGCCCGCGTACGCGAGCCCGGAAATGATGGAGCATCGCGAACCTGATCCGCGTGACGATATCTATGCGCTCGGCTGCATCACCTATGAACTGCTGACGGGCAAACACCCGTTCGACCGCGTGCCCGCGCTGCAGGCGAAGAGCGCGGGCATGAAGCCGCAGCGCCCCGAGCATCTCGGCAACAGGCAGTGGAAGGCGCTGAAGGCCGCGCTCGCGTTCGAGCGCGAGGCGCGCACGCCGAGCGTCGTGCAATTCCTCGAAGAGATCGCCGAGGAGCACGCCGGCCCGACCACGGGCCGCAAGGCGAAGAAGGGCGGCGCGCCGAAGCTCGCGATCGGCGCGGCGGCGGTCGTGGCGGCGTTGATCGCGGGGGCGGGCTACTACTTCTACGAGCAGTCGGGCGCAGGCGAGGAAGCCGCGCGCGAAGCGCCGTCACGGTCGTCCGAGGGCAGCGCCACGGGCGCGGTGACGCCGCACGCGCCCGAGACCGCGGCGCCGGCTTCCAGCGTGGCGGTCACGCCCGCCGTGCCGCCGACGCCCGTTCCCCAGCTCACGATGGCGGCCGTCACGCCTGTGCTCGCGAGCGTGCCGTGTTCGGCGCTCGTCGCGTCGGTGCACGATCAGACCGTCGACGTGCAGGGCTTCGTGTCGCAGAAGTTCGGTCTCGCGCGCCTGAAAGAGGCGCTCGGCCGCGTGCCAGGCGTGAAGACCACGAACTTCGGCGTGCAGCAGGTCGCCGACGACAAATGCGACCTGCTCAAGGTGTTCGGCCCGTTCTGGACGGCCAACCGGCAGTCGGGCAGGCCGGCGTCGGTGCATACGCGTTCGCGCGCGACGCGCCTCACCGAAGGCGATCCGCTGATCGTCGATCTGATGACGCCCGCGTTCGAGTCCTACGTCAGCGTCGACTACTACATGCTCGATGGCAGCGTCGTGCATCTGGTGCCCAATTCGCGCTCGCGCGACAACCAGGCGCCGGCGAACTACACGGCGACCATCGGCACGATGGGCGACTGGGTCGTCGGCAAGCCGTTCGGCTCGGAGATGATCGTGCTGACGGTCACGCCCGCGCCGCTCTTCGACTCGGCGCGCCCCGACAGCGAGGCGAAGCCCGAATATCTGCGCGCCGTAGAAAAGCGCCTCTCCGCGCTCGCGGGCAAGTACGGCCGCGACCGCGTGGCCGTCGATATTTTCCAGATCACGACGCAGGCCAGGAAATAACAGCGGCTCAGGGCTTGATCGCGGAGGCCAGCACGCAAGGCATCGGGATGAGCAGCTCGCCGTGCGCCGTGTAGGCCTTCACGCGCGTTTTCACTTCCTGCTCGATCGCGGCGAGCGCGCTCCTCGACTGCGCGCGCAGCAGCGCCGCCATGCGCACGCCGCCGTGCATCAATCCGTCGAGCGGCGTTTCGGGCAGCACGAGATGCCAGGTCTGCTCGACTTCGACGGCGCGCGCATCGACAAAGCCCGCTTCGGTCAGCACGCGCACGCATTCGCCGGGATCGCTGAAACGGAAGAAAGGCGGCGCGGGCGGCATGCCGACATCGGGCTTGCCGTGAAGCTGGATCGCGTCGAGCACCATGCCGAAGCCGACCGCACGCTCAGGCAGCGCCCACGCCGTGAACGCGACGCGGCCGCCCGCGCGCAGCACGCGCGCCGCTTCGCCGAGTGCGCGTTCGGGCTCGGGAAAATGCAGCATGCCGAAGCTGATCCCGACGGCATCGACGCTTTCGTCGTCGAACGGGAGATGGGCCGCGTCGGCGATCTGAAATTCGATCTCGGGATGAAGCTGGCGCGCATGCGCGATCATCGACGCGGAGAAATCGACGGCCGCCGCGGTCGCGCCGCGCTCGATCGCCGCCGCGGCGAGATAGCCGGGGCCCGCGGCGACATCGAGCATGCGCGTACCCGGACCGACTGCGAGCGCATCGAGCAGCGCGGGATGCGACTGAACGGTCAGCCTTCCAAAGTAATCCTCGTACGAGGGGACAACATGCTCCCAGCCGTTCTTCTCGAACGCCGCGAATTCATCGAATTGCATGACGCACCTCCGCTCGCCGCGCACGCGGCTTGCCATTGCCGGAGGCCGGGCCTCGTCAAGGACGCGCGAGGCTAGGTCTTGGGCTTCTCGATTGAAGCTTTCAGTTCCCTCAGGGCGTCTTCCATTCGCTTGCTCACGAGCGCATAGGCTTCCGCCTGGGTCTGCTGAGTGGTGCGCGCGATGTCCTGCATGTCGGCGAGTGCGTTGTGCAGCGCGCGTTGCACGACTTCATTGGCATTGAACGGAGGTTGAGTCGACGTGTTGGCGAGTTGTTTTGCGATGGTTTCCAGATCGCTCAAAGTCCGGCGCAGTATTTCGACCTGTTTGTCGCGCAGCGCTTCCATGCCGCCGAACGCGACGCGGTTGGTCGCCGCGAGCGCTTCGACGTCCTTGCGCCGCGATTCCATGATCGCGGTGACATCGAACCCTGGAAGCTGGTACTGCTGGAACATGGCGGCAAACTGGCTGAACGGGTCGCTGAAATTTTGATTCATCGTGCCTCCCCAGGATTCTGTCGGTCGAATGCGAGCCATTCTTGCGGGCAAAGGCGAGGATGGCCCGAGCAGCATGCGCCGTCCGCGAAATCATGCCAACCTGCAGCCGGCACCTGATACTACCAATATAAGCGTTGGAAACGGGCAAGGGAAAACACCAGAACGGGCGTTTTCTTGCGCAGCCCGGCGCGCGTGACGAGGCGGCGCAGCGGAGTACTGGCGAGGTTGATACAGGTCAAGCCATGCCGAGCCGCGCAAACGACCATGAATCATGGCGGCGCGACATCGACACGAGCGCGATGCGGTGAGTCGGGCCGGCGCCGCCCGACGGTCGGGAGAACATCATGATCAGGGGTGAAGGGCGCATTGTCGCGGCCTTGGGCGCCGTGTTCGTGACGCTGGGCGGCATCGATGCGGCGCTGCGCGGCCTGCTCTTCGACGAGACGGCCGTGATGTACTACGGCGTGCTCGCAATTCTCATCGGGGCTGCGTCGTTCGTCGTGATGCTTACGCCGTTGCCGGGCGACGAGCCCTGAGATTGCGCGTTCAGATCAGCCTCCCTCTTCGCCGGCGAAAACGCCGTGCTCCGCCTTGATCTGTTCGCGGTCGATGCACTGCACGTGCCAGCGTCCGGTGCTCTTCGTCGCCGCGCCGTCCGCATACCACAGCACGCGCCCCGCGAGACCTTCGCTCGGACCATCCGGTGCGTCGACGTCGAGGCGCTCCAGCACGCAGATCGGGTCGCCGACTTTCTGGCCGCAAATCATCGTGCCGTTCTTTCCCGAACGCAGGCCGCCCCAGTCCGGCACTTCCACCGCCTGGTGACCCTCGCGCGACCAGCGGCGGGTTTCCTTGTCGAGCCACAGGATGGCGAAAGCCGCCGATTGAGCGCCTTCGAAGCCATCCAGCTTGACCGTGATACGCATGTCATCCTCCATGAAACGATTCGATGGACGAGACGCTCAGCGCTTTCGCGCTGGCCATGAGCGCCGTCGGTTGAATGGCGGCTTGCACCGCGCGTATTGTTGAGGCGTTACAGCGCGGTCTGCGGAGACCGCGATCAAGGTTCGAACTGCGCGCGGCGGATAAGTTTTAAGCGCGGCGCATGTAATGGGTTCCATCGCCGAGGCGCTCTGAAACTTGCTGTGCCGCAACAGCAAAGACAGTCGAACCGATAAAGCAAGACCGATGCCGAAACATGTTCGCCGCGCACTTTCACATCGGCACTGCATGGGTTGAGTTTAGTACGACAATCTGACGCTTTGGAGACAAGCATCGGAGGCATATCGACGCATGTGGGCCTGAGTCCAACTCGATGAATGCGGCGCATCATCGGGCGATTGGGGGCTAGAACGACGCTCGTTGGTCGTGCACATGTGCACCACGTCGGCCTCGCGCGCCCCACGGCGACGCCGACACACGCGCTGCGCCGATGCGCGCTAAAACAAAAGCGCTGCGCTGCAATATCACGGCATGCATGCAGTAGCAACGAACTCAGGAGACGTATCCATGCGCGCAATGGTTTTCGACGGCAATGCCCCCGTTTTACAGATGCTCGACCTGCCGGATCCCACGCCGCATGCAGGCGAACTGCTCATCGACGTCCATGCGTGCGGCGTGTGTCGAACGGATCTGCATGTCATCGACGGCGAGCTCGCGCATCCGAAGCGGCCGGTGATTCCGGGGCACGAGATCGTCGGGACGGTCGCGCGACTCGGCGACGGCGTGACGGGCTTCGCGCCCGGCGATCGCGTGGGCGTGCCGTGGCTGGGTCACACGTGCGGACATTGCCGCTACTGCACAGCGGGCCGCGAGAATTTATGCGATACACCCGGCTTCACGGGCTATACGATCGACGGCGGTTATGCGGACCGCGTCGTCGCAGATGCACGTTACTGCCTGCATCTGCCGCAGCGATATTCGGATGTCGAAGCGGCGCCGCTCTTGTGCGCGGGACTCATCGGCTATCGCACGCTCGCGATGGCGGGCGATGCGCAGCGCATCGGCATCTATGGCTTCGGCGCGGCCGCGCATATCGTCGCGCAGGTGGCGAACCATGAGGGTCGCTCGGTCTATGCGTTCACGCGTCCCGGCGATACCGCCGCGCAACGGCTCGCGCTCACTCTGAAGGCGCATTGGGCGGGCGGCAGCGACGAAACGCCGCCCGACGAACTCGACGCCGCGCTCATCTTCGCGCCGGCCGGCGCGCTCGTGCCGGCGGCGCTCAAGGCGGTCGCGAAGGGTGGCGCCGTGGTGTGCGGCGGCATCCACATGAGCGACATTCCTGCATTTCCGTACGACCTGCTCTGGGGCGAGCGCCGCGTCATGTCGGTGGCGAATCTCACGCGCGAGGACGGGCGCGCGTTCATGGACATCGCCGGGCAGTTTCATCTGGATCTGCACACGACACCTTATCCGCTCGGCGAAGCCAACCGCGCGCTCGCCGATCTTCGCGAAGGCAGGCTCACGGGCGCGGCGGTGCTGACGGTCCGCGCGTAGTCCGGGAAAATCGACGAACGTTCGTCAGTGGTGTTCGAGCATCGTGCGATCGACGATGCGCACTTGCCGCCCGTTGAGACCGATCGCGCCCTCGCGTTGCAGCTTCGACAGCATGCGGCTCACGGTTTCCAGTTCGAGTCCGAGATAGCTGCCGATGTCCGAACGCGTCATCGGCAGGATCAGTTCGTTCGCATGTTCGCGGGCTGGAGCAGTGCACGCGTCGAGGCGCTCGGAGAAATCGAGCAGGAACGCGGCGACGCGCTCGCGCGCGGGCATCGTGCCGAGCATCAGCGCGAGACGCGACGCGCGCACGATTTCCGCGCTCATGATCGCGAGCAGCTCGTGCTGCATGGCCGCGTACTCGCGGCACAGGGGTTCGAGTATGCCGACCGGCATGATCCGCACGACGCTTGGCTCGAGCGCGATGGCGTCGCTTTCGTGCCGCCCCGTGCACACCCCGTCGAGGCCGAGCGTTTCATTCGCGAAGTGAAAACCCGTGACCTGCGTGTGCGGAGCGCTGTCGTCGCTGACGCTGGGATACGTCGCGACGGCCTTGAAGCAGCCGCCTTGCACCGTATAGAGGCTGCGCAGCGGCTCGCCCGTGCAATAAAGCGCGTCGCCGCGCTCGACGGTACGGGTCGGAAACGGAATGGCGTCGGTGTCCGAGAAGCGGACGTGCAGCGTCGGCGCGGCGCGCCTGACCGAGGCGTCTGGGTGGATCGACGGTTCCATGACGGGTTTCCTCCTACAGACTCAGTATGGTTCACGGATGAAGGAAAGGAAAACCCGGTGCGTCTGCGGCGCGACGTTCAGAATTCGACGTCCAGTTCGTCGATCTCTTCGGCTTCCTGCTGCGCATCGGCGATCCACTGGCGCATTTCCGGCATGGCGAGAATGCGCTCGCCGTACGCGACGATATCGGCGTCGAGCTTTACGTCGTAGGTGACGAAGCGCGTGACGACCGGCGCGAACATCGCATCCGCGCACGTGCGTTCGCCGAAAAGATACGGACCGCCGTATTGCGCGAGACACTCGTGCCAGATGGTCACGATGCGCTCGATGTCGGTCTGCGCGCGCGCCCACACCTTGAAGCCGGGAAAGTGCGCCTTGAGGTTCATCGGCAAGGCGGAGCGCAATGCGGCGAAGCCCGAATGCATCTCGCCGCAGATCGCCCGGCAATGCGCGCGCTCGGCACGTTCCTTCGGCAGCAGGCGGGCGCCGGGGCGCACTTCGTTCAGATACTCGCCGATCGCGAGGGTGTCCCAGACCTTGATGCCATCGTGAAAGAGACACGGAACGAGAATCGATGGCGAGAGCAGCAGCAGCTCGGCGCGCGCGCCGGGATCGTCCGCGGGCATCACGACTTCCTCGAACGGCAGTCCGCTGAACTTCGTGAGCAGCCAGCCGCGCAGCGACCAGGACGAATAGTTCTTGCTGCTGATGGTAAGCGTGGCGTTCGCCATGAGGTTCTCCTCGCGCGTCGTGCACCAAGACGGATCGAGCGCGGCGCGTGCGGGCACCGAAAGGCGGCAAAACGCGCTCGTGAACGGTAGCGGTGCAAAGGGTATGCCAGTCGCTCGGTCGGGTGAGCCGTCGCCACGGTCGACTGGCATACGTATTGCCTTGTTTCGTTGCTCCCATTCGACGCATGCGCGGCCCGCGTGCAAGAGAGATGAATCCCTTTGCTTACGCGGGCTATCAGGCCTGGTCCGATTCGATGCTGCCGATACGCCACGCCGCCTCGCTCGCGGGCGGCGCGCTGCGGGTCTGGAAGGAGATCGGCGCAACGCCGCAAGGCCGCGGCCTTAACGCGATCTGCGAACTGATCGAGCTTGCCGGACTCACGCACGCGCGGCCGGCGTTCGGTATTGCGGAAGTGGACGTCGAAGGCCAGCCGATGCGCGTCGTGGAAGAGGTGACGGCGCGCACGCCGTTCTGCGACCTGCTGCATTTCCGCAAGGCCGATGTGGCCGTTGCGCAGCCCCGCGTGCTGCTCATCGCGCCGATGTCGGGCCACTTCGCGACGTTGCTGCGCGGCACCGTGCGCACGATGCTCGCCGACCACGACGTCTATATCACCGACTGGCGCAATCCGCGCGACGTGTCTCTGATGCACGGCCGCTTCGGCTTCGACGAGTACGTGCAGCACATCATCGACTTCATCGAAACGATCGGGCCGGGCGCGCATCTGCTCGCGGTGTGTCAGCCGACCGTCGCGGCGCTCTCGGCGGTCGCACTGATGGCCGAGGACCGGCATCCCGCTGAGCCGGCGAGCATGACGCTGATGGCCGGTCCGATCGACACCCGCGTGAATCCCACGCGCGTAAACGAGCTCGCGAAGAGCAAGCCGATCGAATGGTTCGAGCGCAACCTGATCGGGATGGTGCCGTTCGGCTTCGCGGGCGCGATGCGGCGCGTCTATCCCGGCTTCATGCAACTGGGCGCGTTCATGTCGATGAATCTCGCGCGCCACCTCGAATCGTTCGAGGAGATGCATCGTCAGCGCGCGAAGGGCGATCCCGCTCAGGCCGACGTGATCCGTGTTTTCTACGAGGAATACTTCGCGACGATGGACCTCACCGCGGAGTTCTATCTGGAGACCGTCGATACGGTGTTTCAGCGGCACGCGTTGCCGTTGAAGCAACTCGAAGTGCGCGGCCGCAAGGTCGATCCGTCGGCGATCCGGCGCACTGCGCTCTTCACCGTCGAGGGCGAGCGCGACGACATCTGCGCAGTCGGCCAGACGCTCGCCGCGCAGGATCTGTGCGACAAGCTGCGGCCGTACCTGAAGGCGCATCACGTGCAGACGGGCGTCGGGCACTACGGCGTATTCAACGGCAAGCGCTGGGAGCGGCAGATTTATCCGCGCATCCGCGCGTTGATCCACGACAACGAGCCGAGTCCCGCCGGCGTCAACGCGCGCGCGCAGCCGATGGTCCCGTTGCAGGCGATCGCACCGCTCGCGCGCGAATCGACGGTCGTCGAGGAGCAGGCGCAAGCGGCGAAAGAGGGCGGCGCGAAGCAGGCAATCGCCGATCCCGACGACGCACACGCCACGAAATAGCGTCAGCTCGCCGCCGCGCCGGAAAGCGGCAGCACGATGCGCGATTCCGCTCCGCCGCCTTCGCGTGCGCGCAGCTCGAGCGTGCCGCCATGCAGCCGCGCGATGCGCTCGACGATCGCGAGACCGAGGCCCGTGCCTTTCGGCTGGCCTTCGCCGCCACCGCGTTTGAACGGTTGCTTGAGCGCTTCCGGATCCTGTTCGCCGAGTCCCTTGCCGCGATCCGCGATCACGATGCACGCGGCATTCGCCCGCGCGTCGGTCCACGTGCGCACTTCCAGCCCGGTCACGCCGTACAGCACCGCGTTCTGCATCAGGTTCATGAGCATGCGCAACATGCTGATCGGGCGAAACGGGAACGGTTCGATGTGGCCGAGATCGAGCGCGAACTCGTGTCCCAGTCCCGCGAAATCGGCAGCGAGACTGGCGATCAGCGCATTCAGATCACCGACGATGGGCGTCTCCTTCGCGCCGCTGCCCGCGTAATCCATGAACTGCTGAAGAATCGTGTCGATGGTGTCGAGATAGCCCTCCGCCGATGCCGCGAACGCCGCATCCTTCGCAGGCACGGAGGACATCGCCATGGCGAGGCGCAGCTTGGTCATCGGCGTGCGGATGTCGTGCGAGATGCCTGCGAGCATCAGCGCGCGCGTCGCTTCGGCTTCCTTCAGCGCGGCCGTCATGCGGTTGAACGCGCCGCTCACTTGCGCGATTTCGGTGGGGCCGTCCGTCGGCAGGACGCCCGGCTCGCCGCCCGCGGAAACGAGCCGCGCGGCATCGGCGAGATGCGCGAGCGGGCGGTTCAGGTGGCGCTGGATCACATAGGCCGTCGCGAACGCGAGCGCGCCGAGTCCAAGCGACAGAAGGAGGGCGGTCACGAGGCCGTCGTCGTGTGCCGCTTCGGGCACCGGCAACGCAAGCCAGCGCGGCTCGCCCGACAGATGCGCGCGGATCCACAAGCGTTGCTGGCCGTCGTCGGCCGTTTCGCCGCCTTGCCAGCGCACGAGCATGCCGGCGGGCAAGTGCTGCCGCAGGCTCTCGATGAACGTCTGACGCTGATACGTTTGATAGAAGCGCAAGCGCGATCCCGGCGCCGTCTCGTGCGCGCCGGCGGGCAAGTCGCGGCGCAGGTCGAGGTGCGCGGCGACTGTTTGCGCGGCGTCGGGTGGCGTTGTTTGCAAAAGCGTGTCGAGCGTGACGATGTAGCTTGCGAACGTCGCCGCCGCCCGCTCGATGCGCGGCGTCTGGATGAAGTGCAGCAGCACCGCGATCGCGCATACCTGGCTCACGGCGACGAGCGCGACCAGCAACAGGATGTTGCGCGCGAAGAGCGAGCGCGGCACGAAATGGACGCGACGCACGGCGCTCACGATTCGATTTCGGCGAGCAGCATGTAGCCGACGCCCCAGACGGTCTTGATGAAGCGCGGCTTGCCCGGGTCTTCCTCGACGATCTGACGCAGCCGCAGCACCTGCACGTCGATGCTGCGATCGAGCGCATCGTGATCGCGGCCGCGCGTGCGGGCGATGAGGTTGTCGCGGCTCACCGCGCGGTTCGGCGACGAGCCGAGCGCATGGAGCAACTGCATCTGCGCCGAATGGATATCGAACGGCTCGCCGTTGCGATAGAGCTTTTGCCTCGCGAGATCGAGGCGGAATTCGCCGAAGCGGACGACCTGCTGCGTGTGCGTCGGATCGCCGGCGGCGATTTTCTGGCGGCGCAGCAGCGCGCGCACGCGAGCGACGAGTTCTTGCGGCAGGAAGGGTTTGGCGAGGTAATCGTCGGCGCCGGTTTCGAGGCCGATCACCTTGTCGACCGGATCGCCCTTGGCCGTGAGCATCAGGATAGGCAGCGTCTGGCCTTCGGCGCGCAGGCGCTTGCAGACCGAGAGGCCGTCTTCGGGCTCCATCATCCAGTCGAGCACGAGCAGGTCGTAAGGCTCGCGCTGAAGGTAGCGGTCGAGCCGCTTGCCGTTCTCGACGACGCGGACCTCGAACCCCTGCGTACTCAGAAAACGCTGCAGCATGTTGCGCAACTCGGCTTCGTCGTCGAGCACGATGATCTTCGGCAGGGTTTCCATGGATGCTCCCGGATCAGCGTTGCGTGGCGTGCTCGCGCATGAA
The DNA here is from genome assembly GCF_023631085.1 of Caballeronia sp. INML1. Lineage (NCBI taxonomy): Bacteria > Pseudomonadati > Pseudomonadota > Betaproteobacteria > Burkholderiales > Burkholderiaceae > Caballeronia > Caballeronia sp. INML1. Next base: position 184,874 of record NZ_JALQDT010000051.1, read on the forward strand.
GGCTTCGATCTGCGGCAGCGTCACGTAGCCGTTCTTCTGTGTGTCGATCTCATCGAAGTGCCTGGCCACCATCGGCATGCCGGCCGACGCCTGCTCGCGCGTGAGCTTGCCGTCGTGCGTCGTGTTCGCGCTCGAGAAGCGGGTCTGCAACTGCCCGAGCGCGTGTTCCACGCGCGGACTCGCGCCCATCGGCTGGGTCGCGGTTTGCGCGAACGCGGCGCACGCCACGCATGCCGCAAGCATGACAAGAATTTTTCGCATGGCTTTCTCCCTGGCCGGATACGAATGAACGTCGACGGTGATGCCATTCTATTGAGCCGCACGGCGAACGCAATCTCACGGATGCTACGAATCATGTCGCCGGATTTCATGCGCGGATCCGCACGCTTTTGCCGACATGCGGCGACATAAGTTACGGCTCACGCTTGGCGCGACGCTTCGCTATCGTTCTCATCGCCGGCAGACGTGTTTCGTTCACGCTGCCGAATTCCATGTTCCACGATGCATGAGGACTTCACCATGAACATCCGTTTGCTTAGCGTCTCCGCCGTTGCCGCCATCAGCCTGACCTGCGCCAAAACCGCAGCGGCTGGAACGAGCGTGCAGGTTTCCTATGTCGCGCCGGCCGTCGTCTACGCGCCGCCGCCGCGTCCGGTGTACTACTACGCGCCGCCGCCGAGGCCGCCTTATTACTACGTGCCCGCGCGCACCGTAGTCGTCGCGCCCGTGGCGGTCGCCGTGCCTCCGCCTCCGCCGAGGCCGGTCGTCGTGGTGTCGCCGTATGTGGTCCCGCCGTCCGTCAGGATCACGTATGCGCAACCGGTGCTCGCGACGCCCGTCGTCGTGATGCATTGACCGATGCCACGCTCGCGTTTGCGTAATCCGGTGGCAGGAGCATAGTGCATCCCGGCCGCGCCCAATGCGTACTGCAATATGCAACCGATATGCAGCGATACGCGGCGATGCAATGCGCGCCTGCCTCCTATACTGAATGAACCGCGTCGACCCGATGGGCCGATGCGGCGGCGACCCGGCGCTTCGCGCCGTTTCATGGCGTTCCAACAGGAGGATCGAGCCATGCTATTCATCGTCAACTGGACTGCGCAGCCCGAGGTCGAACGCCAGGCGGCCGAGCGATTCATTCAAACCCGCGGCGCGCCGCCCGAGGGCATCAAGCTGCTTGGACGCTGGCATGCGATCGGCTCCATCTGGGGCGTCGCCGTATGCGAATGCGACGACATCGAGCCGCTCGCGTGCTGGGCGCACGAGTGGGCCGATCTGTTCATGTTCGACATCAAACCGGCGATCACCGACGAGCAGGTCGGCAAAATGCTGTTGGAATATGCGCAGCGACAGTAGACGAACACGCCGGCCGATTCGTCGTACGAACAGCGATGCACAGGCCGGTGAGTCAGGGTTTGTTTGGCTGGCAGCGGAACGGACAATGCGTCACTATCACAAACGTACTAGTTAGTTCAAATCTGAGCGCCGTTCGCGATCCTGCATTGTTGCCGCAAGAATGGCGCCTTCAAGGAGCGAAGCGTGACCCAATCCCCTACGAAAGAACCGTGCGTGATATCGGTTGCCATTACCGGCTCGGTCCCCCGCAAGAAGGACAATCCCGCCGTGCCGATCACGATCGCCGAACAGATCGAGAGTACGCATGAGGCGTATGAAGCGGGCGCGACGCTCGTGCATCTGCATGTGCGCGATGAAGATGAACGCTCCAGCTCGGACCGGCATCGGTTTGCGGACTTGCAGGAGGGCATCCGCAAGCATTGCCCGGACATCATCATCCAGTTTTCGACGGGCGGGCGCGGACGCTCGTTCGAGCAGCGCGGCGCGATGCTCGACTTGAAGCCTGACATGGCGTCGCTGGCGACGGGCTCGGTCAATTTTCCGACGATCGTCTACGAGAATCCGCCCGACTTCGTACGCTCGCTCGCGCAGATGATGCTCGATCACAATGTGAAGCCCGAGATCGAGATTTTCGATCTGGCGATGCTCTATAACACCGTCGATCTGGTGAATCAGGGCTTGTTGAAGTCACCCGTGCACGTTCAGTTCGTGCTTGGCGTGAAGAACGCCTTGCCCGCGCGGCTCGAGATTCTCGAATTCGAAGTCGAGCAGTTGAAGAAGAACTTGCCCGATGCGACGTGGACCGCTGCGGGCATCGGGCGTCATCAGCTCGAAGTGAATCACTGGACGCTGCAGTTGGGCGGGCACTGTCGCACGGGGCTGGAAGACAACGTGCGCTGGGACAAGGACACGCTCGCGAAAAGCAATGCGCAATTGGTGAGTCGGGTGGCGTCGCTGTGCGCGGAGTATGGAAGGCCGGTGGCGACGGCGCAGGAGGCGCGGAAGTTGTTGTCGATTTGAGTGTTGTCCATGCGGGTCGAGGCGCGCCGTCGGGAAACCACGGCGCGCTTTTTGTTTGTCTTTTCACCTGCGCGGATCGTGACGCCGCCGATGCGGGTACGCGTCTGCATGTCCATTGGCGACGACGCGACCAGCGTCCTGCCCGCGCTTTCATCGATGGCCGACGCAGCTTCCCCGCCAGCGATCCCGCGCCCGAGGGCTCCGACGCATCGACGTGCGGATCGAGCAAAGTCGGCTCCGCTTAGCCTTCTGCGCAGCACGAAACCCGAACGTACAACCGAAATAAAATTCGTTGATATCGCTTCCCAGGCTTATTCAAGACGGTTTCCCGACGATTCCATTTGGCACTCAATTAGCCTTGTTAGTTGCCTCGCGTCAGTTTTTTTGCAAGTAAGAAAGTTCGACTGAAGGCCTTCGGATTTTGAAACATTTTGGATTCCTTAATCGGAATAGAGGTTTTTTCAGAATTTATGAATTGAAACGCCCGCCGCGAAGGCCAAGAATTGCGGACCTCCATTGTGGCGGGAGCGTATAGATATACCAATGTTACGTCTTGTAACGTTAGTAAATCTAACTATTTGGTCATATCTACGCCACTGAAGATCCTGAATTCGAATGCTGGCCGACCGGCCGCAAACTAAATGCAAGAAATCACAAGCTGTTTCATTTATCTGTCCTGGCGAGCGGGCGCTTCATGCCGAGTCGTGAATGTTGAGCGATTGAATCTACGAGGTTTCGAGTGAACAAAACGTATAAGGTGGTGTGGAGTCAGGCGTCTGGAGAGTGGGTGGTTGCGCATGAATTTGCTCGGACCAAGGGGAAGAGCACGAAGCGATCGGCGGTTGTGGCTGCCTCCGCGATGGCTACGTTTGCGGGCGGAACGGCGCACGCGGTGGATGCGAATAGCTATGTAAATGGTGTCTTCGACGCGGACGCATATGTGAACTGCTTCTCATCGACGGCTAGCGGTCCGCAGGGCGGCGCAGCGTGTGACAGCGGTGGCAAGACTGGAGTGGGCTTTGTCGCGTTTGACCAGGCTGCGCTGGTGGGCGCTTATGCCGTCGCTACGGACTCCAACACGCTTGTGTTCGGTACCGCGGGTGCCGACCAGCTGACCATTGTCACAGATCCCGGCACCAGTATGACCACGATCAACGCATACGCGCAGATCAACATGAACCGGGACAAGATCACGGGACTGGCGCCCGGACTTGTGAATGCCGCTAGCTTGGACGCGATCAATGGCTCTCAGCTCTTCACGGTGTCCAGTTCGATGTCCTCAGGCCTGAGCACGGCGTCAAGCAGAGTGAATTCGCTCTCGACGGGTCTGAGCACGGTGAATTCAAGTGTCAATTCACTGTCGACTTCGGTTTCGATTGGCTTGAGCACTGTGACGTCGAACGTGAGTTCGTTGTCGACGGGATTGAGCACGGTGAGTTCAGGTCTCGACTCGCTGTCGGGTTCGGTTTCGACCGGCTTGAGCACGGTCACGTCGAATGTTGGTTCTCTTTCCACGGGTCTCAGCACGGTGAGTTCAGGTCTGGACTCGTTATCGAGTTCAACCTCGTCGGGATTGAGCACGGTTACCTCGAGCGTTGATTCACTTTCCACGGGTCTCAGCACGGTAAGTTCCGGTCTGGACTCGCTGTCGAGTTCGACCTCGACGGGCCTGAGCACGGTGACCTCGGGCCTCGATTCACTGTCCAGTTCGACGTCGACGGGTTTGAGCACGGCGACGTCTAGCGTCGCTTCGCTTTCCACCGGCCTGAGCTCGCTGTCGACAGGTTTGAGCACAGTTACCTCGAACGTTGATTCACTTTCCACGGGGCTCAGCACGGTAAGTTCCGGTCTCGACTCGTTGTCGACATCGACCTCGACGAGTTTGAGCACGGTGACCTCCAGTCTCGACTCGCTGTCGACATCGACCTCGACGGGTTTGAGCACGGTGACATCGAGCGTCGCTTCGCTCTCCACCGGGCTGAGCACGGTGACGTCCGGTGTGAACTCGCTGTCTACGGGTTTGAGCACGATCACGTCTAGCGTGAGTTCGCTATCCACAGGGCTCAGCACGGTGAACTCCGGTCTGGACTCACTGTCGACATCGACCTCGACGGGCTTGAGCACGGCTACTTCGAAAGTTGATTCTCTTTCCACAGGTCTCAGCACAGTGACCTCCGGTCTGGACTCATTGTCAACCTCGACCTCGACGGGCCTGAGCACGGTGACCTCAGGCCTCGACTCGTTGTCGACCTCGACCTCGACGAGTTTGAGCACGGTGACCTCCAGTCTCGACTCGCTGTCGACCTCAACCTCGACCGGCCTGAGCACGGTGACCTCGAGCGTCGCTTCGCTCTCCACCGGGCTGAGCACGGTGACGTCCGGTGTGACCTCGCTGTCTACGGGTTTGAGCACCATCACGTCTAGCGTGAGTTCGCTATCCACAGGGCTCAGCACGGTGAACTCCGGTCTGGACTCGCTGTCGACATCGACCTCGACGGGCTTGAGCACGGTGACCTCCGGTCTCGACTCGTTGTCGACATCGACCTCGACGGGCTTGAGCACGGTTACATCGAATGTTGGTTCTCTTTCCACCGGTCTCAGCACGGTGACATCTGGTCTGGACTCGTTGTCGACCTCAACCTCGACGGGCCTGAGCACGGTGACCTCGAGCGTCGCTTCGCTCTCCACCGGGCTGAGCACGGTGACGTCCGGTGTGACCTCGCTGTCTACGGGTTTGAGCACCATCACGTCTAGCGTGAGTTCGCTATCCACAGGGCTCAGCACGGTGAACTCCGGTCTGGACTCGCTGTCGACCTCAACCTCGACCGGCCTGAGCACGGTGACCTCAGGCCTCGACTCGTTATCGACCTCGACCTCGACCAGTTTGAGCACGGTGACCTCCGGTCTCGACTCGCTGTCCACCTCGACCTCGACAGGCTTGAGCACGGTTACATCTAATGTTGATTCTCTCTCCACAGGGCTCAGCACGGTGACATCTGGTCTGGACTCGCTGTCGACCTCAACCTCGACGGGCCTGAGCACGGTGACCTCGAGCGTCGCTTCGCTTTCCACCGGACTGAGCACGGTGACGTCTAACGTGGACTCGCTGTCCACGGGACTCAGCACGGTTACGTCCAATGTAAGTTCCCTGTCGACAGGATTGAGTACAGTCGCATCAAATGTTGATTCTCTTTCCACGGGTCTCAGCACGGTAAGTTCCGGTCTCGACTCGCTGTCGACCTCGACCTCAACGGGCTTGAGTACGGTGACCTCGGGCCTCGACTCGTTGTCGACCTCGACCTCGACAGGCCTGAGCACAGTGACATCGAACGTTGATTCTCTTTCCACAGGCCTCAGCACGGTGACCTCCGGCCTCGACTCGCTGTCGACCTCAACGTCGACAGGCTTGAGCACGGTGACATCGAGCGTCGCGTCGCTTTCCACCGGCCTCAGCACGGTAACCTCCGGCATCGCGTCTCTGTCGACGGGTATCGACACGCTGTCCGCATCCACCTCCACGGCTGTGACAACGCTGTCAACCGGCATCGTTACGCTTTCGACCTCGACTTCGACCGCAGTCGTCTCGTTGTCGACGGGAGTCCATTCGCTGTCGGTCGCCTTGGACAACACCGTCCAGTACGATGATCCGGGTCACACGAGCGTTACGTTCGGCACACCGGGCTCGCCGGTTACGCTCAAGAATGTCGCGCCTGGGACGGTAGATGCAACCAGCCTGGAGGCGATCAACGGCTCGCAACTCTTTGCGACCGCGCAAAGCGCCGCGGAGGCGCTGGGCGGCGGATCATCCGTTGACGCCGACGGCAAGATCACCAAGCCGACCTACACGTTCACCGACAATTCGACGTTCGACAACGTCGGCGACGCGCTCACCAACCTCGACGGCCGCGTCACGCAGAACACATCGGACATCAGCATCATCAACACGACGCTGAGCACGATCAACAACGGCGGCGGCATCAAGTACTTCCATACCAATTCGACCCTTCCGGATTCTTCCGCGCTCGGCGTCGATGCGGTGGCGATCGGCGGCAACGCGATCGCATCTGCGGATAACGCCGTTGCGCTCGGCTCCAACTCGTTGGCGGATCAGCCGAACACGGTATCGGTGGGCTCGGCGACCTCGCAGCGTCGCATCACGAACGTCGCGGCCGGCTCGGATGCGACCGATGCCGTCAACGTCTCGCAATTGACCTCGACGATCTCGTCGAGCCTTGCAAACGTAGTGACCTACGACGATCCGACGCGCAGCAGAGTCACGCTGCATGCGCAGGATCCACAAGCGCAGGTAACGATCGACAACGTGGCCAACGGGAAGGTCGACCAGACGAGCCACGAAGCGATCAACGGCTCGCAACTCTTTGCGACCGCGCAAAGCGCCGCGGACGCGCTGGGCGGCGGATCATCCGTTGACGCCGACGGCAAGATCACCAAGCCGACCTATACGTTCATCGACAATTCGACGTTCAACAACGTCGGCGACGCGCTCGCTAACCTCGACGGCCGCGTTACGCAGAACACGGCGGGCATCGCCACGATCAACGACACGCTGAACAACATCACGACGGGCGGCGGGATCAAGTACTTCCACGCCAATTCGACGCTGCCGGATTCGTCCGCGACGGGCGCGGACTCGGTGGCAATCGGAGGCAGCGCGTCGGCAACGGCGGCCAACTCGGTGGCATTGGGTTCGAACTCCGTGGCGGATCGTCCGAATACCGTTTCGGTCGGCTCGGCAAACGCGTCGCGTCAGATCACGAACGTGGCGGCCGGCACGGAGGACACGGACGCCGTCAATGTGTCGCAGTTGAAGCAAGCGGGCCTGATCGACGGCGACGGCTCGTCGAAAACAGCCGTGACGTATGACACGGGTACGGATGGCAAAGCCGACTATTCGAACCTGACGCTCGGCAATGGCACCGGCGCGACGACGATTCACAACGTCGCGGCGGGCGTTGCGGGCACCGATGCCGTGAACGTGAACCAGATGAACGCCGCGCTCGACCGCGTGACGAACATCGCCGAGAGCGGCGGCAATCCGTTGTTCGCGGCCGACGGGGATCGCAACACCGAGGTTGCCAGCGCTACCGGCGCCCACGCTACCGCGATGGGCGCGAACGCGAACGCGAGGGCGGACAATTCGGTCGCGCTCGGTGCGAGTTCGGTGGCCGACCGGGCGAACACGGTATCGGTCGGATCCGCAGGCAACGAACGTCAGATCACGAACGTCGCCAACGGCACGCAAGACACCGACGCGGTCAACGTCCGACAATTGAACCTGGCATCGGCGCAGGCGCAGAGCTACACCGATTCGCGCATCGCTGGCGTGCAGAGCCAGATCAACAACGTCGCCAGCACGGCTTACGGTGGTATCGCCGCGGCGATGGCCGCAGCCGGATTGCCGCAGCCTACCGCTCCGGGGAAGACCATGGTGGCCGTCGCGGGGGCGCGTTACGCGAGCGCATCCGGCGCGGCGATCGGTATCTCGTACGTGACGCAGGACGATCGGTGGGTGGTGAAGGCGTCGGGTAACACCAGCAGTTCCGGCAATATCGGGTTTACCATCGGCGCGGGTCATCAGTGGTAAGCGCCTGACGTAGCAGCCGAGTGATCGGGGCGGGCGACGCAGCTGCTGCGTCCACCGCTTTTGCGTTGCTCGGCTTGTCCCCGCGACGTATCACCGCGCAAATAATCTGCCTTACAATCGGTCTCCACCCTGACAAGCACGACAAGCGCGAACATGAACGAGCGTAAGTCCTCCGGACTCGCCGACCGGATCTACAGCGACATCCTCAATAGCATCGTGGAAGGCGAATTCAAGGAGGGCGATCGGCTCCTTACCGAACACGCGCTCGCCGAACGGTTCGCGACCTCTCGCCCGACCGTGCGCGAAGCCCTCGCACGGCTGCGCGCGGACGGCATCATCGTGACGCGGCGCGGCTCAGGCACCACCGTCGGACGCCGCCCTGATGCGGACATGCGCCGTTTCGCGCCGCTCGAAACGCTGTCGGACATCCGCCGCTGCTACGAATTTCGGATCGTGACAGAGTCCGGGGCAGCGGAATTCGCCGCCCTCAAGGCTGACGATGACGATATCCGCGCGATCCAGGATGCATGGGACCAGCTTGAGCGCGTCGTCGAAACGCGGCAGGGCATCGGCGCAAAAGACGATTTCGCGTTCCATCTCGCGGTTGCGCGAGCGTCGAAGAATCAGTTCTTCATCACTGCCTTGTCGTTCATCGAAGAACAGGTCGAAGTCAGCATGAATCTGTCGCGCAATCTTTCGTTCGTCAAGACGATCGAGCGGCAGCGCGTCGTCCAGCGCGAACATTTGGAAGTGCTCGAAGCAATTCGCGCGCGCGACGCCGCTCGAGCCGGGAAAGCGATGAAGGCGCATCTCGAGAACGCGATCGTCAGGATGTTCGGCGACTAGTCGTCGTCACAGTTGTCACACAACCTGCGTGTCGACGGCCGAAGTCATGCCCGCCGCAACAAAGTTGTTTGACAACTTAAACTGACGTCGATGTAGACCGCCAGCTATCTGTCCTTCGGCGAGCTTCATGAATCCGCATCGCAGCCGACGGGGCGGTGAGCGCGCTCCGTCCTGGCAAGAGCTGGGACCACGATCACGTGCCCGCAGCGAGCATGGCGAGTTGCTTGACTCGCCTCCATGGCCGAGACAGAAGGGGTGAGGCTCACTCAGGCACACATCCCTCGTGCGGACTGTCCATCGCACCGCGTGCATCGAGACCGTAGGGCGATGCGAGAAGGCCGTTCGGCTACGTTCAGAAGAGTCGATCAAGGTTCACCGGCACTTCTATTAAAGACACGCTTCAGGCGACAAAGAATTCAGCGTCCAAATCCGAGGAAGCGGCGATCAGCGCGCGCGCTTGGAAACATGCGGGCATCACGAGGCGCGTCGAGTACAGACCAACGCATGCGGACGATCTTGCGTCGACATGCGCGCGCCCATATTGCGTATCCGCGCGGCATCCTCCTGAACTCAAGTCGAACATCACGCCGACCAGGAAAACACCCGGTAACTCCTAAGGAAACACCGGTTAAATTCGAGTTAAACAGGCCGTTGGGGTATCTCCCGAGAGACCTTGCAAAGCGCTATCGCCAGAGGAAAAACCACGCTCACGCTGTTTCGGTAACAGCCTCAGCAGCCCCGATTTGCTTGACATCCTATGACCCTGTTAGCTATTTTTCAGCATCCGGTCGCCATGAGGACGCACGCGTACAGAGACCCGCTACATTCAAGGTGCCAAGCAAGCGGCGCACAAACGAATCAGAACGAAGCACAAACAGGCCGGCGATCGACCCGAACCAACAACATCGACGATACGACCGGACCTTTTCCCGACCCCTGGTTGCGAGAGAAGTGAGGAGACAACATGGCTTTCAAGGTAGGACTGTCAGTGAAGCTGGCGGCGGTTTGCGTCGCAGTTAGCGCGGTTTTCGGCATGAGCGCGGCACACGCGGCCGATCCCGTATCGATCAACATCGTCGACGTTGCGGGCAATCTGCAGCTCACGCAAAAGGGCTTCGAAGCGTTCAAGGCGAAATATCCGGACCTCGTTTCCAGCATCACCTTCACGAACGCGCCCGCGCCGCAGTTGCCAGGCAAGATCAAGGCGATGCAGGCGGCGGGCCGCTCGGACATCGACCTCGTCGTCACCGGCACCGACGCACTCGCGGCCGGCATCCAGCAAGGCCTGTGGGAGAAACTGCTCCCCGATAACGCGAAGGCGTTCCCCGGCGTGCTCGACAAGTACGCACCCGGCCCGCGCAAGATGCAGGACATCGCGCAGGGCTACGGCCTCGAAGTGACCTACATGCCCGCGGGGCCGCTGCTCGAATACAACCCGGCCAAGGTCACCGACGTTCCGAAGACGCCGGATCAACTGCTCGCGTGGTGCAAGGCGCATCCGAACAAGCTGATCTACGCGCGCCCGGCGAACTCCGGTCCGGGCCGCACCTTCCTGATGGGCCTGCCGTACGTGCTCGGCGACAAGGACCCGATGGACCCGATCAACGGCTGGGACAAGACCTGGGCGTTCCTCAAGCAGCTGAACGACTGCATCCCGTATTACCCGGGCGGCACATCGGCCGTCATGAAGGAACTGGGCGAAGGCACGCGCGACATGACGGTCACGGTGACCGGCTGGGACATCAACCCGCGCGCGCTCGGCATCGTGCCCGCGGAGTTCAAGGTGGCCGCGTTCGACAACATGACCTGGGTGAACGATGCCCACTACATGGTGATCCCGAAGGGCGTGCCGAAGGAAAAGCTCGACGTGCTCTACAAGCTGATGAACTTCATGCTCGAGCCGGCGCAGCAGGCGCTGACCTATGACGATGGCTACTTCTATCCGGGCCCGGCGGTGAAGGACGTGCCGCTCTCGATGGCGCCCGCGAAGAGCCAGGAAGTCATCCAGAAGTTCGGCCGGCCCGAGTACGCGAAGCTGCTGGCCGACCGTCCGCACGTGCTGCCGCTCAATGCGCAGTCGATGGTGGCGGCCTTCCAGAAGTGGGACCGGGAAATCGGCGCGGCGAAGACCAAGTAAGTTGGCGTAACGCTGTGATGAGACGGCGACGCTCCTGCCAGGGCGCGTCGCCGCTTGTACAAAAAAGCGCAGGAAATTGTCATGAAGCACACTTTTGAGCAGTTGCGCCTCGACTCGGTCTCGCGCAGTTTCACCAACGCCGAAGGGCAGCAGCTCGCGGCGTTGAAGGGGCTCGATCTGAATATCCAGCGCGGCGAGTTCATCGCGCTGCTCGGGCCATCGGGCTGCGGCAAGTCGACCGCGCTGAACTGCATCGCCGGATTGCAACCGCTGACGGGCGGCGGCATCTGGCTCGACGACAAGCGTATCGACGTGCTGCCGCCCGAAAAGCGCGGCTTCGGCATGGTCTTTCAGAATTACGCGCTGTTTCCGCACATGTCGGTGCTGGACAACGTCGGCTTCGGCCTCAAGATGCGCGGCATGCCGAAGGCCGAAGCGACCAAGCGCGCGAAGGCCGCCTTGCAGCTCGTGCAACTGATCGGCCACGATGCCAAGCTTCCCGGTCAACTGTCGGGCGGCCAGCAGCAGCGTGTGGCGATCGCGCGCGCGATCGTCATCGAGCCGCCGCTCGTTCTGATGGATGAGCCGCTTTCGAACCTCGACACCAAGCTGCGCATCGAGATGCGCGCCGAAATCCGCCGCATCCACGGCAAGCTGGAGCGCGCGACGATCTACGTGACGCACGATCAGGACGAAGCACTGTCGATGGCCGATCGCATCGTCGTGATGAAGGAAGGCGTCGTCCAGCAGGTGGCCTCGCCGAAGGAAGTCTATTCGCGGCCGAAAAATCTGCATGTCGCGCGCTTCATGGGTTTTCGCAACGTCGTGCAGGCCACCCTCGAAGGCACGCAGGGCGAGGCGGTCGCGGTGAACGCGAACGGCGTGCGGCTCGTCGGCACGCCGATGGAAGGCTTCGACAGCAAGCGCGTCAGCGTCGCGCTGCGCCCGGAAGACATGGAGCGTTCGACGCCCGGCGCCGAGAACGCCTTCGATGCGCACGTCGAAGTCGTCGAGTACGGCGGCCGCGATTCGCTCATCATCGTCAATTCCGCGTTCGGCAAGCTCTGGGCGCGCATCGCGGGCGAATGCAGCGAAGGCGAGCGCATCTCGCTGCGCGTGGCGCCTTCGAAAACGCTCGTGTACGGAGAAGACAAATGATCGCGCTTCCGGCGCAGCAACGCGATCCGAAGGGCTGGCTCGTCACGCCGGCGCTCTTCTTCATCCTCGCGCTGTTCATCTATCCGTTCGCCTACGGGCTGATGCTCTCGTTCAGTCCGATGAACGGCGGCAGCGTCTGGGCAAACTACATCACGTTCTTCACCGACTCGTCGATGTGGCCGACGATCATCGTCACGCTGAAGCTCGCCGTGCCCGCGACGATCATCAACGTCGGTGTGTCGGTGCCGGTCGCGTTCGCGTTGCGCCGCACCTCGCCGTGGCAGAAGTTCGTCACGACGCTGCTCGTCGTGCCGGTGACGCTCGGCACCGTGCTCATCGCCGACGGCATGCTGACGTACTTCAGCCCGAACGGCTGGTTTCCGCAGGCATTGCAGGCACTCCATCTCTATGGCGATGAAGTGCGCCTCACGCACAACTACTGGGGCGTGCTGATTTCGTTGATCGTGTCAGGGTTTCCGTTCGCGTTTCTGCTGACGCTGTCGTATGTGACCGGCATCGACCCGACGCTCGCGCGCGCCGCCGCGACGCTCGGCGCGAGCCCGTGGCAGCAGTTCCGTCAGATCTATCTGCCGCTGCTGTTGCCGGGTCTCACGATGACCGCCTGTCTCTCGTTCGTGCAGGCGTTCTCGGTGTTTCCGTCGGCGGTGCTGCTCGGTGCGCCGGCCGGTCCGACGCGCGTGATCTCGATCGCCGCCTCCGAAGCCGCGTTCGAAAACTACGACTACGCGCTCGCATCGACCATTGCGATCGTGATGGGCTTCGTGCAGTTGCTCGTCGTGGGCGGCATGCTCGGCGCGCGCCGCTTCTTCTATACCGGTCCGGTGACGGGAGGCAAGGGATAATGACGACCGATAACCGCGCGGCGTCCGGCTGGCAGGCCGGCGCCCCGACCGAAACCGCGAACGGCACCGGCAAGCACATGAAACAGCAAGTGAGCCTGCGCGACAGGCTATGGAAGTTCTTCGTCTGGGCGACGATGGGCTTTTTCCTCGTCAACGTGCTGCTGCTGATCGCGACCGTGGCCGTGAATTCGGTGGCGACGCGCTGGTTCGGCACGCTCTTGCCGCAGGGCTTCACGCTGCACTGGTACGCGCAGGCGTGGAGCGATTTTCAGCTCTCGAGCGTGCTGCTCGTGACGCTCGAAGTGGTGGGGGCGGTGGTGCTGCTCTCCATCGTACTCGGCGTGCCGGCGGCCTATGCGCTCGCCCGCGTGCAGTTTCCCGGCAAGCGTTTCGCGATGCTCGTATTCCTGCTGCCGCTGATGGTGCCGCCCGTGACCTACGGCATCCCGATGGCGACGGTCATGTACAAGTTCCATCTCGCAGGCACGCTGACCGGCGTGATCCTCGCGAACCTGGTGCCTGCGCTGCCGTTCGTCATTCTCGTGATGACGCCGTTCATCGAGCAGATCGATCCGAACCTCGAATCGGCCGCGCGCATCTTCGGCGCGAACACGTTCCGTTACTTCCGCTACGTGCTGCTGCCGCTGCTCGTGCCCGGCATGCTGGCCGCGGGGCTGCTCGTGCTGGTGCGGACCATCGGCATGTTCGAGCTGACGTTCTTCACCGCGGGGCCGACGACCCAGACGCTCGTCGTCGCGCTCTATTACGCCGTCTTCTCAACGGGCGTGCGCGCGCCGCAATCCATCGACGCGATGGCGATGATCTACATGGCCATCACGATGGTGTGGGTGCTGATCGCGCTGCAGTTCGTGAGCCCGACGCAACTCGTGTCGCGCGTGAAGGAACAGAAACAGTGACATCGTGCCCGCGCGGCTGCGCGGGTTCTTTTCCTATCGAAGTCGTGTCGTGACGAAATTTCGTGAAGTCGTACCGCTGAACGCCGGGCCGCGCCTGAGCATTTCGAGCGGGCCGCATGTCGTCGAAATCGCGCCGGCGGCGGGCGGGCGCATTACGCGCTTCGCCACGCAAGGCGCGCGCGGATGGCAGGACTGGCTCGTGCCGGTGACGGCCGTCACTTGGCCGTGCGACGCATGGCCCAAAGGCGGCAGCTATCCGCTCGTGCCGTTTTCGAATCGCGTGCGCGATGCGCGTTTTGCCGCGCCGGACGGTTCCCTCGTCGAACTCGCGACGTTTCCGGGCATGGTGCACGCGCTGCACGGCTTCGGCCAGTTCGCGGCATGGAGCGTCGAGCTTCAGGAGGCGGATTGCGTCGCGTTGCGCTACGTGCACGGCGAGGGCGAGCATGGCTGGCCTTGGGCGTTCGAGGCCGTGCAACTGATCGAAGCGAATGCGCACGGCGCGCGCTTGTCGATGCGCATCGCGAACCGGTCGTCCAGCCCGATGCCGGTCGGCCTCGGCTTTCACCCATACTTCGGCGCCCAGGAAGCCGAACTCCATGCGACGACGCACTGGCGTCACGAAGCGGAGATCGCCATCGAGCCGACGGTCGAGGCGCCCGCGCATCGACATGTGCGGGAAAGGGAAGGCTACACGCGCTATCTGGGTGGATGGGACGGCCGCGCCACGCTGCGTTACCCGGACGGCCGCTCGCTCCAACTGAAAGCCGACGACACGCTGAAGCACGTCGTCGTGCATTGTCCGGCCGGGGCGGGTTATCTGTGCGTCGAACCGGTCTCGCACGTGAGCGACGGCTTCAACCTCGCGGCGCAAGGGCTGCCCGAAACCGGCATCGCGCTCATCGGGCCAGGTAGTGAAATACGGGCGTCGCTCGCGATGGCAGTCGGCGAGACCCCGGCCCGGCGCGACGGCGGCGACGCCTGACGCGCGCTTCCACGCAGGCGCGCTCGCGAACCGCGGGAAGGCGCGACGCATGCGCCGGCAACCAGCCCCCGACGACGAGGCAAGCATCTCTGTTCATGGCGGCACCTCCGGATTCGGGACTCAGCGCGTGAGCGGCATGGAAAAGAACGACTCGACGAGATCGACGATGCGCCAGGTCGCGCAAGGCCGACGGCAGTGGGCATCGAAACCGGCTTCCTTGAGCGTCTGAACCGGGTCGGCGGGCCACACGTTGCTCATCGCGACGAGGAGCCGCCCGGTGACGTCCGCGTCCATGCGCAGCGTGCGCAGAAAGACATAGCCGGAATCGTTGTCAAGACGCGTATCGAGAAGCAGCGCCTGTGGCTGCCAGCTATGCACCAGCGCGCGCACGGATTTCATATCCTGCGAATGGATGACCTGCAAGCCTTTGAGCCGAAGTTGCACGGCGAGGGAATCGCCGATCGACTTGTCTTGATGGGCGATCAGCACACGGCGCGATGTGTCCGCCGTGCGGGCCCGCTTGATACGCCACAACGCGAATTCGCTTTCGTTGTCGGCCAGACGGCTTGACATCTCATCCTCCATTCTCGTATTGCGTTACGTGGTTGATTCGACTGCGACCAGTGTCGACCGAACGTACCGGCCGCTAAACCCGGCACGGGAGGGGGATGCGGTGGATTTTGTGAGACTGCCGAATGTATCCCTGCGAAAGGGGGGTGGTCGCCGCGCGCGGCGCGCGTAATATCGGAACCGTTCTCGGAGCCTCGCAATGGAAAATGGCTACTTCAAAACTGTGTTGCTAGTAGAGGACGAAGGGCTCACCAGGAGCGCCATGAAAAGCCTCATTCTGGCGAACGAGCCTTTGCTTGAAATCGACGAAGCCGATGGGTTCGAGCAGGCGAAGGCCAAGCTTTCCGCCAACACCTACGATCTCATGTTCCTCGACTACCACTTGCGCGGCCAGGCGACCGGCATGGACCTCCTCAACTGGATTCGCGAGGAAGAGCGCGAGATCCAGACGATCATGCTTTCCGCGCAGGACGACCGCGACACGGTGCTCGAATGCATCAAGAACGGCGCGTGCGGATTCATTTCGAAGGGCAGCGAGCAGGGCGCGGGCGTCTTCCGCGAAGCGCTGAAGACGATTCTCAACGGGCGCGTCTACCTGCCGAACACCGTGCTCGGCAAGGGCGGCCACAGCCCGAAGCCGGTTTCGCCGCACGCAGGCGTGACGGTCGAATCGCTCGATCTGCCGCCTCGCCTGACCGAGACGCTGCGCTATCTGCTGCAAGGCCTGTCGAACAAGGCTATCGCGCGCAAGATGAACATCAGCGAAAACACTGCCAAGGAATATTCAAGCGATCTGCTCGCGCGCTTTCACGTCACGCGGCGAACGTTTCTGATCGTCGAGATGGCGCGGCGCGGGATCGAAATGCCGATGAGCAACACGTCGTCGGCGTCCTGACCCTTCCATTCCTCTTCTTTTCGACGCGGTCAGCCTGAAAGGCGTCCGCGTCGTCGCATCTGCGCCGCCTTTTTCTCATCGTTCCGAGGAATGCGCCTGGGATGGTAAGGTAGAGCCCGGACTATATTTGAGATGGGGTCAGCGTAGGTGATTCGCAGGATGACGTTCATAAAAATGCAAGGCGCCGGCACGGCCATCGCGGTGACAGCGGCGCTGCTTCTCGGCGCATGCGCGCCGCTTCCGCAGCAGAACGGCACCGACACCGCGGCGGCGTCGGCGGCATCGGCCACGCAAGCGGCTCAGGCTCCGGCCAGGCCGCCCGCACCGCCGGCGCCGCCGGGCGAGCAGCGCATCATGGTCGGCAGCGCGAACGGCTACCATCTGATGCTCAAGACGACGCCCCCATCTCAAGTCTGCGACGACGGCGCCTTTGCCGACGGCGTGCGCTACGGCTACGCGCTCACCTGGAACCGCCTCGTCAGCGAGGAAGTGCGCAATGGCGGCAAGGCCCGGCGCAAGTTCGACCCGTCGACGGTCCATTCCCTGGACGATCAGTACAAGATCCAGTGGGACGGCAAGGAGCGCGTCAACGCGTGCGCATCGGACGGCTATCTGATCGGACGCGTCGTCGGCACGCATCTGGCCGGCGTCGACATGCGCAACGGCAAGCCTTCCTGATCACGAATACGGCGGCTCAGTCGCACGTGTGCGTCGCCGTGACGTAGCGGCCCGCGGCTGCGACATCGCCGTAGATCGTGTAGCCCGTGCCGTTCGCGGACGCCTGCGCGATCACCAGCACCACGGATTGGCTCGTCCTGCCGCCGCCGGGCACCGAAACGGCCAGCGTATCTGCGCTCGGCGAATATTCGCGCACGCGCGGCGCGATCGGCGTCCATTTTTCCTTCACGCAGCGAACGAAGTCGTATGGCTTGTACTGCGACGTGCCCGACCCGAAGGGCACGGTCTTGAGCAGGGCGTCGTCGGTCGAAACGCACGCGCTCAGCACGGATGCGCCGATGGCGGCAAACAAGATTTCGATGTGTTTTCTCATAATTCCGATGCCTTTTTTTGTAGTAACCGCTTAAGCTACCGTCCCGTGCTCAGGTCGATGCCCGCAAGCTGCGCGGCCGTCGATCCTAACCGCTTCCCTGACAAACCGTAAAGCGCGCGCGATCGGTCATTCGTGCCGGTCGAGCCGTCCGGGAACCGCGCCAGGTCTAATCGAAAGCTTTCGATCCGTAGTTTTCCCAATATTAGTCAAGTCGGGTCAACCACCGCCGTTATACAGGCGTTTCACACATTGAAGCCTTTTGTATGGCGCGAGCGCGAGCGGCAGGCGCCGAAGTGGCGCTCTCCGACCGCGTGTGTGCGCGGACCCCGATAACCGTGATGTAACGTTGCCATCGATCGCTCGCGGCCGATGCGCAGCGGGAGCCAGTTTGATAGAACGCATGTCTCGCACAAAGTTGCTTGCCCGGCTTCGCGCCATTTCTCCGATCGGACGTTCGTCCGGCGGCTTCGATCTTCAGCGGCTCGCCGCGCCCGTGCTGACGGTCGTCATCTGCGTGCTGCTGCTGGTCGTCTTCCAGCATCTTTCGCGCTCGGTCGATTACAAGTCGGTCATCCACTCGCTGCGCATGATGACGCCGCAAGCCTGGATGGCCGCGCTGTTCGCGACCGGGCTCAGCTTTGCCGCGCTCGTCGGGCGGGACGCGGTCGGGCTGCGTCACATCGGCGTAGCGGTGCCGCGTTCCTTGCTGTGGGTCGGCGCGACGGTCGGCTCGGCGCTCGGCAACGTAACGGGCTTTGGTGCCCTGACAGGCGGCGCCGTGCGCTGCCGCGTCTACGGCGCGGCCGAGGTCACGCCGGCGCAAGTCGGCCGCCTGACGATTTTCACGAGCGTCACGCTGGCGCTCTCCCTTGCCTTCATGGCGGCCGCCGGCATGCTGTTCGGCGCGGGCACGCTCTCGGGCATGATGCATGTGCCGCCGGCCGTGCTGCGCGTGACGGGCGCGGCGCTGCTCGCCGTGTTCACCGCGATGGCCGTCGTTTGCGGCGGCGAGCCGCGCACGCTGCGTTCGCGCTGGAAATGGCTGTCGTTCACCGTCCCGGCGCGCCGCGATTTCGTCGCGCAGGCCGCGCTCGCCGTCATCGATGTATTCGGCGCCGGGCTCGCGCTCTGGGCGCTCCTGCCGAACGCGCAAGTCGGCTTCGGCGAATTCATGACGGTTTTCTCGGCGGCGATGCTGCTCGGCATGATCGGTCATACGCCGGGCGGCGTCGGCGTGTTCGAGGCGGCAATGGTGTTCGCGCTCGGCAACAGTGCGCAGACGCCGGATGTGCTGGCCGCGCTGCTTGCGTATCGCGCGATCTATTTCGGCCTGCCGCTGATCCTTTCCGCGGGCGTGATGGCCGCGTTCGAAGGGCGTGCGCTCAAGGGCCGCTTCGGCCTCCTGAGCCGGCGTCACGTGTCGCAGCTTGCGCCGTTGTTCCTGTCGATCGTCACGTTCGCGGCGGGCTCGATGCTCGTCATCTCGGGCGCGACGCCGGCATTCAAGATGCGCATTGCGCTGTTGCAGACCATCGTCCCGCTGTGGGTGCTGGAAAGCTCGCAACTGCTCGGCTCGGTGCTCGGCGTGCTGCTCCTCTTCGTCGCGCGCGGCCTGATGCGCCGCCTCGATGCCGCCTGGTGGCTCGCGCTCGTGCTCGCTGTGACGAACCTCGCGCTGTCGCTCGCCAAAGGTCTCGCGTTCGTCGAAGTCGGCGTCCTCGCGTTTCTCGTCGTGCTCCTCGTCCTGACGCGCGAGCGCTTCAACCGCCGCTCGTCGCTCTTCGCCGAGCGCTTCACCGCGACATGGCTGATCTCGATAGGCGTCGTGATGGCCTTCGCCGTGTGGATCATGCTCTTCGCATTCCGCGACGTGCCGTACAGCGGCGATCTCTGGTGGCAGTTCGCCTTCGACGAGCGCGCCCCGCGTGCGCTGCGCGCGACGCTCGCGGCGGCGGTGTTCGCGTCGGCGTTCGGCGTGTGGCAACTGCTGCGTCCGGCGGCGGGCCGCTTCGTGAAGCCCGCCCCGCAGGATCTCGCCGATGCCGCGCGCATCTTCCGCGCACAGGAACGCAGCGACGCCGGCCTCGCGATGATGGGCGACAAGAGCTTCCTCTTCTCCGAGTCGCGCGAAGCTTTCCTGATGTACGCGAAGCACGGCCGCACGTGGGCCGCGCTGCACGATCCGGTCGGTCCGCGCCGCGAGTGGGCGGAGCTGATCCGCAAGTTCGTCGAGCTCGCGCACGCGCACAACGGCCGCGCGGCGTTTTATCAGGTGCGCGCCGATGCTCTGCCGCTCTATCTCGACGCCGGCCTCACGCTGATGAAGCTCGGCGAGGAGGCGCACGTCGCGCTCTCCGAGTTCGATCTGAAGGGCTCGCATCGCTCGCATTTGCGCTATGCGCTCAAGCGCGGCGAGCGCGATGGCTTCGATACGGAAGTCATCGGGCCGGAGCGGATCGCGGCAAGCATGCCGATGCTGCGCGCAATCTCCGACGACTGGCTCGACAGCCGCTCCGCGCGAGAGAAGAGCTTCTCGGTCGCGGCGTTCAACGAGGAATATCTCGCGGCGCAGTCGGTGCTGCTCGTGCGCCAGCAGGGCGCGCCGGTCGCGTTCGTCACCTTCATGACGACCGACATGAACACCGAAGCGACCGTCGGCGTGATGCGCCATGTTTCGGCCGCCTCGTCTTACGCGATGGAATACCTCTTCACCAAGCTCGCGCTGCATCTGAAGGAAGCGGGGTTCAAATCGCTGTCGCTGGGCATTGCGCCGCTGTCGGGCATGGAACCGACGCCGCTGGCCTCGCACTGGCATCGGTTCGCGGGGCTCGTCTGGCGCTTCGGCGGGCGTTTCTACAACTTCCGCGGACTGCGCGGATTCAAAAGCAAGTTCCAGCCGCGCTGGGAGCCGCGTTATCTGGCGGCGTCCGGTTCGGTCGGCGTATTTTTCACTTTGGCGGATCTTTCGCTCCTCGCGGGCGGTTGGCGTTCATGAAATTCTTTTGCAAGAAAGCGGCGGCGGTCGTGGTGGCCGCCGTCTGTGGTGTGTCCATGTTCAGTGCGGCGCATGCCGCTGAATCGATTTCCGGCGGACGTTACGGCCAGGTGACGCTCACGAAGCCCACTGGTGACATGACCGGCTTCGTCGTGCTGTTCTCGGAGCAAAGCGGCTGGACGCCGGCCGATCAGGAGGCCGCCGCCGCGCTCGCCGCCAGGGGCGCGATGGTGATCGGCGTCGATACGCCTCGCTATGCCGCGCGAGTCGCCGCCGACAAGACGGAGAAGTCGTGCCATAACCTCGTCGGCGATGCGGAGAACATGAGCCATCAGCTCGAACGCACCGTCCAGTCGAATCATTATTTTTCGCCGATCCTGGTCGGCACGGGGCAGGGCGCGATCCTCGCGGAAAGCTCGCTGAAGCAGGCGCCCGACAACACCGTCGCGGGCGCCGTGTCGCTCTCGGCGGACGCGCAACTCGACGCGCGCTTCAAGCCGTGCCCGCCGGACCCGACCATCATCCACGCGAAGGGTCTGCCGGGTTTCATGGAGCGCGCGGCATTGCAACCGGGTCAGACGAAGGCCACCGCGCTCGTCGCGATGACGGGGCCGCATCTCAGAAAGGCCGGGCCCACGACCGGCGGCGACGTCTCCGATCTCCCGCTGATCGAGCTGCGCGCCGCGCAACCCACCGATATGCTCGCGATCGTCATTTCCGGCGACGGCGGCTGGCGCGATCTCGACAAGACAATGGCGCTCGCGCTGCAACGCGATGGCGTGTCGGTGATCGGCATCGACTCGCTGCGCTACTTCTGGAGCGAGAAGACGCCGCAGCAAACGGCCGACGACCTCGCCCGCGTGATCCGCGCGTACGGCGCGCGCTGGCATACGAGCCATGTGGCGCTCGTCGGCTATTCGTTCGGCGCGGATGTGATGCCGTTCGCGTATAACCGTCTGCCGGACGCAGTGCGCGCGCAGGTGTCGTATATCTCGCTGATGGGATTTTCGCCTGCCGCGGATTTTCAGATCCGCGTCACCGGCTGGCTCGGCATGCGCGCAAGCGAAAAGGCGCTCAAGGTGCGGCCGGAATTGAACAAGCTGCCGCCGTCGATGGTGCAATGCATCTACGGCGAGAAGGAAGAGGACACGCTGTGTCCGCAACTGACGAAGACGGGTATCGAAGTGGTGAAGCTGCCGGGCGATCATCACTTCGGCGGCGACTACGATGCGCTCGCGCGGCGGATTCTCGCGGGCTGGCGCAAGCAGATCGCGGCGCAGCAGGGGTAGGGGTAGTACCCAAAAGCGCCTTGATTCGGCCGCTCGATCGTCCGATCGAGCGGCTCATCGAGCGCCGCGTTCAAATCACTTGAGCGGCCCGAGATAATCCCGCTTGCCGATCGGCGCGCCTAGATGGCGCAGGATGTCGTGCGTCGTGACGACGTGGAAATAGAAGTTGGGCAGCCCGAAGCCGAACAGATAATCGTCACCCGAGAACGACGGCGAGAAATCCGGAAACTTCAGTGTGACGGTGCGAGTCTCGCAGCCGGCAAGCGACGCCTTGTCGATGCTCTTCAGGAACGCGATCGTCTTCTCGATACGCGCCTGCAGCGCCGGAAAACTGTCTTCGTCGTCCTCGAAGCGCGGCGCGTCGACGCCGGAAAGACGTGCCGCCGACAGCTTCGCCGTGTCGCTCGCGCGCTGGATCTGGGCGGCGAGCGGCAGCATGTCGGGCGCGAGGCGCGCATTGATCACGTCGGCGTGAGCGAGGCCTTTTTCATCGGCGAAGACGGCGCCTTTCTTCAGCAGATCCGCGCATACCTCGAGTCCGCGAATGAATACGGGAATCGATGCGCGATACATCGTGAGAGACATGGAAGTGCGCTCCTTGTGTTCTGGTTTGGATACCGACAGGGGACACAAGCATAGCGCCGCGCCCATTTGCCTGCTCGAACCGGCAGGATCGATTCACCGTGCGGCGTGCCGCGCCTCCCACGCGCGCAGCTCCGCCTGATAGCGCGCCAGCGCCTCCTGATACAGATCGAAAACGCACGCGTTGCAGCCGCTCTGGCAGCAGTCTTCCGGCAGCGGACGCTCGGGTGGCACCGGGCGCGGATCGTCGGTGTGAGGAGAAGGATCGTTCATCGCTTCATTGTGCATCGGCTTCGCCACGGCGGACGCGAGCGGCTAGACTTTGGCGGCGTATCGCGCTGCCCGCGATGCGATACTGCGCGGCGGGGCGGTAAGCACCCGTCATCACGTCGATCGGACCGGGGGACCCACGCGATGAACCAGATCGTCAGCCTTGCGATCTCCGGCGCGCTTCTGAGCGCCTTTCTGGCCGGCTGCGTCGCGCCGCCGGAAACGCCGGTCGGACCCGGCCAGACGAATTCGGGGGCGCAGAACGCCTGGAGCGCCGAGATCCGCCGCACGCAGGACGGCATTGCGCATATCCGCGCAGCCGATTGGGGCGGCCTCGGCTTCGGTTTCGGCTATGCGCAGGCGCAGGACAACTTGTGCACGCTCGCGGACGGCTTCGTCACGTATCGCGGCGAGCGCTCGGCCTGGTTCGGTCCGGACGCGCGCCCGTCAGCGGCGGCGACCTTCGGCCAGCCGCGCAATATCGACGCGGATTTCTTCTTTCGTCTGATCGGCGATCAGGCGGCCGTCGAACGTTATCGTCTCGCGCAACCGGCTGAACTGCGCAATCTGATCGACGGCTTCGCGAACGGCTACAACCGCTATCTCGCCGATCTGAACGCGGGCAGCTTCCCGAACGCGCATGCAGCGTGCCGCGGCAAGCCGTGGCTCGGCAAGATCAACGCCGACGACATCTACCTTCGCCTGATCGCGGCCAATCTCGCGGGCGGCTCGGCGCGCTTCGTGACATCGATCGCCACCGCCCATCCGCCGAAGCCGGCTACCACCTCTGACGCAGCGCAAACCACGCTCGAATCCTTGCGCTTTCCCATCGGCGAGCATGCGGGCATCGGCAGCAATGCGCTTGCGTTCGGCGCGCCGATCACGCGCGACAAACGCAGCATCCTGTTCGGCAATCCCCACTGGTTCTGGCGCGGCCCCGACCGTTTCTATCAGGCGCAACTGACGATTCCCGGCCAGTTGAACGTCGCGGGCGTGTCGTTTCTCGGGGTGCCGCTGATCGTGCTCGGCTTCAACGAGAACATCGCGTGGACGCATACGGTGTCGAGCGCGCGGCGCTTCGGCATTTTCCAGTTGACGCTCGATCCCGCCGATCCGACGCGGTATCTCGTCGATGGCGAGAGCGAAGCGATGACGCCCGTGCCGCTCACGGTGCGCTCGCGGCGCGCCGACGGCACCTACGAATCCGTGTCGCGCACGCTGTACAAGACGCGCTACGGTCCGGTCGTCGATTTGTCCGCGATGGCACAGGGACTCGGCTGGAGCGGCGAGCGCACGTATGCGCTCGCCGACGTGAACATCGACAACACGCGCGCGTTCCAGAACTTTTTCGCGTGGAATCAGGCGCGCTCGCTCGGCGACTTCATGGCGATCCAGAAGCGCTACGCCGCGATGCCGTGGGCGAACACCTTCGCGATCGGGCGCGGCGACGAGCGCGTCTGGTTCGCCGACATCGGCCCGATCCCGAACGTGCCCGACGCGCTCGCGCAGTCGTGCACGACTCCGGCCGGCCGCGCGTTCGCGGCCCGTGTGCCGGGCGTGCCGTTCCTCGACGGCTCGAAGAGCGCGTGCGCGTGGCGCGTCGATTCGACGAGCGTGCAGCCGGGCGCGCTGCCCGTCGAGCAACTGCCGAACATCGTTCGCGGCGACTACGTCGGCAACTTCAACGACAGCTACTGGCTCACCAACGCGAACGCGCCGATGTCGGGCTATCCGCGCATCGCGGGCGCGACGCGCGTCGAGCAGTCGCTGCGCACGCGTTACGGCCATCTGCTCGCCGCGCGCCTGCAGCGCGAGCGCGGCGGCGTGACGCGCGACGCGCTCGAATCCGCCGTGCTGGAAACGAACTCGATGTCCGAGCGCCTCTACCGCCAGCCGCTGCTCGATGCGGTCTGCACGGTCAACGAAGCGCTCGGCCCGCTGCACGAGGCCTGCGAGGTGCTGCGCAAGTGGAATGGCACGGCGGAGATCGACGCGCGCGGCGCGAATCTCTGGGACGAGTTCTGGTCACGCGCGACGCGGATCGCGCCGGAACGCCTGTACGCGTCGGGCTTCGATCCGAACAAGCCGCTCGCGACGCCGGCAGGCTTCAGTGCCGACAACCCCGCGGTCCTTCAGGACTTGCGCCAGGCGCTCGGCGGCGCGGCACTCGCGCTGACGCTGAACGGCTTTGCACTCGATTCGCGGCGCGGCGACATGCTCTACACGACCCGCAACGGCGCGCGCGTGCCGCTTTTTGGCGGCTGCGACGAGGCGGGCTACTTCACGATCGTCTGCGCGCGGCGTCCGCTCGATGCGAAGGGTTATCCGATGGACATCAACGGCCAGGGCGACAGCTACGTGCAGGTCGTCACGTTCGGCGAGAACGGCGTGGAAGCCGACACGATGCTCTCGCACGCCGAATCCGATGATCCGGCCTCGCCGCACTCGGGCGATGCGACGCGCGCGTTCGCGGCGAAGCGCTGGTCGCGCTTTCGGTTTTCCGAACAGGCGATCGATTCCGACCCGGCGGCGACGCGCGTCGTCGTGTCGGGAACGCGCGATGGCGCGGCGAGCAAGCCAGCACGCTAGAAAATCACCCCAAAAGGGGCATGCACGGCCCGTCGCCGCTCCAGCCGGGGGCAAATCCCGTCTATGATTGAAGTTTGCCTCGAAGGGAAACAGGGTCATGACTAACGGCGACAGCACGCAACACGACGAAGCAGTACGGCTCGATTCCGCCGCGCTGCGCGAGTTCGTGGATCGCAAATGGAACGACGAGATCGTGCCCGCACTGACCGACTACATCGCCGTGCCCGCGAAGAGCCCGATGTTCGATAGCGACTGGGCGCGCCACGGCTTCATCGAGCGCGTGGTCACGGATGCGGTCGACTGGATCAACACGCAGCCGGTGAAGGGTCTCAAGGTCGAGATCGTGCGCCTGCCCGGGCGCACGCCGGTCATTTTCTTCGAAACGCCCGCCACACGCGCCGGCAGCAACGAGACGGTCGTGCTGTACGGCCATCTGGACAAGCAGCCGGAGTTCGAAGGCTGGCGCAGCGATCTCGGCCCGTGGACCCCGAAGCTCGAGGACGACAAGCTCTACGGCCGCGGCGGCGCTGACGACGGCTATGCCACCTACGCCAGCATCACCGCGCTCGCGGCGCTGGATGCGCAGAACGTCGAGCGGCCGCGCTGTGTCGGCATCATCGAGACGTGCGAGGAATCGGGCAGCTACGATCTTCTGCCTTACATCGACGCACTGCGTGACCGGCTCGGCGATGTCGGCCTCGTGATCTGTCTCGATTCCGGCGCGGGCAACTACGATCAGCTGTGGCTCACGACGTCGCTGCGGGGTCTCGTCGCGGGCGATCTCGAAGTGCAGGTGCTCGAAGAGGGAATCCACTCGGGCGGCTACGGCGGCATCGCGCCGTCCACTTTCCGCATCATGCGGCAACTGTTCGAACGCCTCGAAGATGCGAGCACGGGCAATCTCTTGCCGGAGAGCTTTCACTGCCCGATTCCGATGCTGCGCCGGCGCGAAGCTGAAATGACCGCGCGCATCCTCGGTGACGATGTCTGGAAGAAGCTGCCGTGGAGCTGCGGGGCGGACGGTAGCAGCGTGCTGCCGACGACGACCGATCCTCGCGAAGCGCTCCTCAATTCCACCTGGCGTCCGTCGCTCACCGTGACGGGCGCGGCGGGCCTGCCGCCGCTCGCGGACGCGGGCAATGTGCTCGCGCCGCGCACGGCGTTCAAGCTGTCGCTGCGCCTGCCGCCGCTCGTCGACGCGGCCAAGGCGGTCGTGAAGTTGCAGCGATTGCTCGAAATGGATCCGCCGTACAACGCCAAGGTGACGTTCAAGCCGGAAGCGGGCGCCGCGACGGGCTGGAATGCGCCGGACCTCGCGCCGTGGCTGCGTTCGTCGCTGAATGAAGCGTCGAAGCGCCACTTCGGAGCGGACGTCGCGTACATCGGGCAGGGCGGCACGATCCCGCTCATGAACACGCTCAAGGAAGGGTTTCCGCGTTCGCAGTTCATGGTGTGCGGCGTGCTCGGCCCGAAATCGAACGCGCATGGACCGAACGAATTCCTGCACGTTCCGTATGCGAAAAAGCTGACGGCCTCGGTTGCGGAAGTGATTGCGGCGGCGCCCTGAATCTCGATCGACCGGTCGACGGTATGGAAAGCCCGGTCTGTCCGGGCTTTTTTTGGCCGGTTTTCAGCGATTTCGTAAAAACAAACTGGTAAGGCCAGTTGATCGTCTGTAAAGTGATAGGCCCGCGCGTGCCTCGAAATTCGAAACGCGCGAGCCATCAACTACGGAGACGAGTGCCGCAATGAATGCATCCCCCACGTCCACCCCTTATGCCACCGAACAGCGCATCGCCGCCGACACGCTGCACGCCTATGTCCGCGCGATCTGGGAATCAGCCGGCAGCGCGCCGCGCGAGGCGGAACTGGTCGCGGACCACCTCGTGATGTCGAATCTGTCGGGTCACGATTCGCACGGCGTCGGGATGATCCCGCGCTACGTCGCGTCGCTCGGCGAGGGCCAGTTGAAGCTCAACACGCACGCCCAAATCGTGCGCGATGCGGGCGCCGTGCTGACCGTCGATGGCCGCAAGGGCTTCGGGCAAGTGGTCGCCTACGAAGCGATGGAACATGGAATCGAGCGCGCGAAGAAGCTCGGTGTGTGCGCGGTGGGCTTGCGCAATGCGCATCACATCGGGCGCATCGGTCATTGGGCGGAGCAGTGCGCGAAGGCGGGGCTCGTGTCTTTCCACTTCGTGAACGTCGCGGGCGATCCGCTCGTGGCACCCTTCGGCGGCATCGACCGGCGTTTCGGCACGAACCCGTTCTGCGCAGCCTATCCGCGCGAGGGCAAGAGCCCGCTCGTGCTCGACTTCGCGACCGCCGGCATCGCTTACGGCAAGACGCGGGTGGCGTACAACAAGGGCGTGAAGGTCGCGCCGGGCATGCTGCTGGATCACGAAGGCAAGCCGACCATCGAACCGAAGGTGATGCACGAAGAGCCGTTCGGTTCGCTCACGGCGTTCGGACTGCACAAGGGTTCGGGCCTCGCCGCGTTGTGCGAGATTTTCGGCGGGGCGCTCTCGGGCGGCTATACGACGCACGAGGAGACGCTGGAGAAGTCGAGCGCGATCATCAACTGCATGACCTCGGTGATCGTCGATCCGAACGCGTTCGATGCCCCCGCCGCGCAGGCCGAGGCCGAAGCGTTCCTCGAATGGATGAAGGCTTCGCCGCGGGCGGCGGGCGTGGACGCGATCTACGCGCCGGGCGAGCCGGAGGAGGCGCGTCGCGCGGACCGCACGGCGAACGGCATCGCAATCGATCCGACGACGTGGAAGCAGATCCGCGATTCCGCGACGAAGTCGGGCATGCCGGAAGCGGATATCGAGAAGTTTGCGGCTGCGCTGAAGTAACGCGTGATGTCGCACGCGCGGCAAATTGGTCAAGCCAATTTGCCGCGTCATCGGCGATCAGGCGGCCATGTCGTCATCGATCCATTTGATGACGGACGTGCGTTTCGGCTGCCAGCCGAGCGTCTCGCGCGTGCGCTTGCTGCGCACGCGGCTGTTCGAGCCGAGACCGTACGACGCCATTTCATAACCCCATTCCTTGATCGCTTCCTCGAGCGGCCAGTCTTCCGGCCCACGCAGTTCGAGGGCGCGGGCCATGGCGGCCGTCATGTCGCGGAACTGCGCCTCGCCGCTTTCGACGAAGTAGAAAGTGCCCGCCGGCGATTTTTCGAGCGCGAGGCGGTAGATATCGACGACATCGTCGATATGCACGTTCGACCAGATGTTCAGGCCGCGTCCCACGTGGCGCACGATGCCGCTCTTCTTCGCCTGACGCTCCAGTCGCGGCAACTGCACGCTTGCCGTATTCGGGACGGCGCCGTGGCCGTAAATCAATGTGTTGCAGAGCACGGTCGAGCGCACGCCGCGTTTTGCGGCATCGAGCACCAGTGTGTCGATCGCCACGCGCGGCGCCTTGTCGGGCGTCGGCTCGGGCAGGTCGTCCTCGGAGTAGATTTTGTCCGATGCCTCGCCGCCCGACGCATCGCCGACGATGCTCGATCCGCTCGTATGCAGGAACGGCTTGTTCGTGCCTTCGAGCGCGCCGATCAGCGCCTGGACGGCGCCGCGATGATCGCTGCTCGCGGCGTTGATGACAGCATCGGCGGCGCGCGCCTCGGCGGTCAGCAAGTCGGTGTCGTCCAGGCTGCCGATCACCGGTTCGATGTTCAGGCGCTTCAGGTCCTCGGCCTGTTCCGTGCGCCGGATAAGACCGCGCACCCGATGACCGTCACGCGCGAGGCCCGCCGCGATCGAACCGCCGATAAACCCGCCCGCGCCAGTGATGAAAATGTTCATGTTTGTGCTCCGTTGAATGTTCGAACTACGATGAGCACAGTATGAGCCGCTTGGACTCTCGCAAAAAGAGCGATAGTCTCAAATGAAACTTGACTCCGAATCAATAATCCGCCGTCGACGCCCATCTCACCGTTTGTCACTCCACCCGAACCGACGATGCCTCCGATCGAAACCATCAACGCTCCCGGCCTGCCGATTCCGGCGGGACACTACAGCCACGCGACCCGCGCCGGCAATCTCGTGTGCGTGTCCGGCCAGTTGCCTATCCGTCCAGACGGCACGCATACGGGCGATCTCCCGTTCGAAGAGCAGGCTGAACAGACTCTTTCGAATCTGCGCACCGTGCTCGAAGCGGCAGGCGCGAGTCTCGCAGACTGCATCGAAGTGACCGTGTATCTCGTCGGCGTCGATCATTGGAAAGCGTTCAACGAAATCTACGCGCGCCACTTCGGCGCGTGGAAACCGGCGCGCGCCGTCGTGCCGGTCGGCGCGCTGCACTACGGCTATTTGCTGGAGATCTCGGCGCGGGCCTGGATCGAGCGCGGCTAGCCGCTACGCAAGGTCCAGCGATTTCGTCAGGTCGCCGAGCGGCGCCTGGCCGTTCGCGGCGAAGGCACGATCCCGTGAGGCCACGCCGTCGAGCGGTGCCAGGTCATGCACGCGCGAGATGAAGCGCAAGATCGAGTTCGTGTCGTACACGGTGTGATCGACGTAGCCCTTCTTCGCGAACGGGGAGATCACGAGCGCCGGAATGCGCGAGCCCGGGCCCCAGCGATCGCCCTTCGGCGGCGAGACATGGTCCCACCAGCCGCCGTTCTCGTCGACGGTGACGATCACCACCGTGTTTTCCCACTGCGGCCCGCGCTGGATGTGCTCGATCACGTTCGAGATATGCCGGTCGCCGGAAGCGACATCCGCATAGCCCGCGTGCATGTTGAGATTGCCTTGCGGCTTGTAAAAGGTGACGGCGGGGAGGCGGCCCGCGTCGATGTCGGCGAGCAGCTTGTTCGTCGATGGATCGTCGCCCAGACCCGCGTCGCGCAGATGCTGAGTGCGCGCGGCGGTGCCCGGTGCGTAGTTCGCGAAGTAGTTGAACGGTTGATGGTGATACTGGAAGTCCGGCACCGCGCCGGTGTCCCGGTGCTCGAGCGCGTATTGCCAGGCGCCGCTGTACCACGCCCAGTCGATGTTCCTGTCCGACAGGCGATCGCCGATGGTCGCGTAAGTCTGCGGCGGCAACACGAGCGCGTTCGCCCGGTCCGCGTAACGCGGATCGCCACCTTGCGGGGGCGGCACATTGCTCGGCTGATAGGGCGGGAACATGGTGTTGACCGCATAGCCATCGGCGGTGAGCGCCCCGTCGCGCACGAACTTCGGCGGACCTTCGAGCGCCGATTTCGGCGAATCGGGCGCGAGTTTGAGGCGCGATCCGGTGGGGTCGTCGCCTTCGATCACTGCAAGCAACTTTGCCGCCGGACTGCCTTTCGCGTCCGGATAGAAGGGCGCCTGCGCCGAGATCAGGAAAATATGGTTCAGCCACGAGCCGCCGAATGCCGACATGAAAAAGTTGTCGCAGAGCGTGTATTGCTGCGCGAGCCCCCACAGCTTCAGCGTCTCAGGCGAGTTCTGGTAATGGCCCATCACGAGGCCGCCCGAGTCGCCCCACGCCGCGAACTGATTATTACGACCCGCGTTGATCTGCATCTGGTTCTGATAAAACCGGTGGACCAGATCCCGCGTGATGACCGAATTGGGAAGCGGCGCCCCGTTCGCGTCCATGATCTGGAAGGGCGCGTTGCGCAGACCGGTGATCTGCTGCTCGGAAATCGCAAAGCGCTTGCCGCCGACTTCCTGCGCTTGCGGCACGAGCCCGCCCCAGATTTTCGGGAGCGTGGGCATGGGCGTGAGGCCGTCGCGATCGAGTTGCGTGTACTGCGACGCGGGCACGGCTGAGAGCGGATATTGCACGCCCGGATAATTGCCGTAGAGATTGGTGAAGCTGCGGTTCTCCGCGTAAATCACGACGATGTGCTGAACCTTCGCCGTGAGCGTGCGGTCGAGTGCGACATCGGCTGCGGTTTTAGGCGTGGACGGCTTGTTTTCGAACAGGTTGCACCCGCCGAGCGACAGTCCTGCGAGACCCACGCCAGCCGCAAGCAGCCGCCGCCGCGCGGGGTCCGCCGGCGCGTCGCCGGCTGGCGTATCGATGCTGGAGGGAAGCTCGTTCTGCGGATGGTCCTTCTCATTCATCGCCTGACTCCTCGTGAACATGCCGCACACGTCCCATGACGCGCGCCCGCATTATCGACGCCGAAAGATGACGCGCCCATTACCCGGCGCCCCGGCCTGGCCGCTATGCTGCTCGCGGCTCAACTGAGTGGGCATGATGCCGCATCGCCCCGCAGCGCGAAACCCGGCCAAACGGCATAGGAGAAAAACAGGAACATTGTGCGAATCGGCCTATGTCGTTCGGCCGACTGGAAAGCGCGAAGCAGCGTGACTAACATCAACTGAACACGAGCTTTGCTCCGACGAGTACCAGCGTCGCGGCAAGCACGTGACGCAGCAGCGCTTCGGGCGCCCTCGAGGAGAGCATGCTGCCGATGGCAATGCCCGGAATCGAACCCACGAGGAGCGAGGCGAGCAGGGCCCAGTCGACCGAGCCGAGCATCCAGTGGCCGGCGCCGGCAATCAGCGTGAGCGGCACCGCGTGGGCCACATCGGAGCCGACGATGCGCACCGTCGCGAGACGCGGATACAGCAGAAGCAGCACGGTCACCCCGATCGCGCCCGCGCCCACGGACGTAATCGAAACCAGGACACCGAGAATCGCGCCGGTGAGAACCGTCCAGGCGGCGGTGCGCACGGGGTGCTCGGGCCGGCCACGTCCCTTCTTGTACGCGAAGCGGGCGAGTTGCGGCCGAAAGACCAACGAAATGGCGGTGATGAGTAGCGCCGTACCGAGTATCAGCTGGATGAGCCGCGCGGTGTCGCGCGATTCAATGCCGTGCGCGTGCAGGAAATACAGTGTGATGGCCGCCGCCGGCACGCTGCCCGCGGCGAGACGGCCGGTGATGCGCCAGTCGACCGAACCCTTGATGCCGTGCACGAGCGTACCGGCGGTCTTGGTCGCGGCCGCGTAGAGCAGGTCGGTGCCGACGGCGGTCGCCGGGTGGATGCCGAACAGCAGGACGAGCAGCGGTGTCATTAGCGAACCGCCGCCCACGCCCGTCAGGCCGACGAGAAAGCCCACCGCGAGCCCCGAAGCAGAATAAAGTAAGTCGATATGCGGAAATGACATTGCGCGCGGAGAACCCGTCAGGCGTGGGTGGGTCGAAAAGCCGTCGATGATAGCGGGTAAGCGGCTCACTTGCTGCATGAGAGCGATGCCCGACCGGGCGGTCGCGGCGTGCCGGGAGCTTCGAACGCGTTCCAGAGCGGCTCAGGAAAACCCTTCAGAACACTTTCAGGAAGGCGCAATGAATACACAGGAACAGTCGCAAGAGCAGCAACAGCAACAACAATCGCAGGAGTCGCAGCCACGGCTCACGGATGACGCGTTCATCCCGACCGAGCATGCCAACATGCCGAGCGAACGCCAGTTCGTCCTGAAATCCGGCAACACATTCGCTGTCTACGACGCGAACGGCGACATCCGTGGCGGCGATGACGGCCTTTTCGTCAACGACACGCGGGTGCTTTCGGAGCTCGTGCTGACGTTCGGCGGACGCGCGCCGTCGCTGCTTTCCGGCAGCGTGTCGAGCGACAACGCGGTTTTCACGGCGCATCTGACCAACCGCCCGCTTCCGCCGATAGGCGGGGCCCAAACGCCGGAAGGCGTGATTCACGTCGAGCGCAAGCGTGTGCTGTCCGGGCACGTGCTGCACGAGAGCATCGTGCTCACGAATTACGGCACCGAGCCGTCCACCGTGCCGCTTTCGATCTCCTTCGCGGCGGACTTTCTCGACATGTTCGAGGTGCGCGGCGCGAAACGCGGCAAGCGCGGCGCGTTGCGGCCGCCGATGGTCGAGAACGGTGAGGTCGTGTTGCGCTATATCGGCCTGGACGAAGTGGAGCGCACGGCGCGCATCCAGTTCACGCCCGCGCCGGACGTGCTGTCGCCCACGCGCGCTGACTACGCGTTGCATATTCAGTCGGAGACCGCGATCTCGGTGTATTTGTCAGTGACGGCGGTCACGCATGCGCTTTCGGATGCCAGCGAGGAAAGCAAGCGCAACGCTGCCGAAGCTGCCGAATGCGCGCCGGAGTCGGGCCGCCCGGCGATTCGCGAGGCGCTCGTCGAAGCGCATCGGCGCATGCGCGACAGACGCCGCGCGAGCGCGCGCGTGCGTTCCAGCAATCCGCTTTTCAGTGAATGGATCGACCGTTCGTTCGCCGATCTCGGCCTGCTCACGACCGACCTCGAAACCGGCCCCTATCCCTACGCGGGTATTCCGTGGTTCTCGACGGCGTTCGGCCGTGACGCGATCATCACCTCGCTGCAAATGCTCTGGCTGCAACCCACGCTCGGGCGCGGCGTGCTGCGCTTTCTCGCCGCTCATCAGGCCCGCGAGGACTCGGCGTTCCGCGATGCCGAAATCGGCAAGATCATGCACGAGACACGCAAGAGCGAGATGGCGGCGACCGGCGAGGTGCCCTTCGCGCTTTATTACGGCGGCGTGGACAGCACGCCGCTCTTCATCGTGCTGGCGGGCGCCTATGCCGAGCGCACCGGCGACGGCGCACTGATCGACGAAATATGGCCGGCGCTGCAACTCGCGGCGCAATGGGTCGCGCGCCATTGCGACAAGAATCCGTACGGTCTGCTTGATTATCAGCGCGCATCGGAGAACGGTCTCGCGAATCAAGGCTGGAAGGACAGCCAGGATTCCGTGTTCCACGCGGACGGGAAATTCCCGGTTGGACCGATCTCGCTCGTCGAAGTGCAAGCGTATGCGTCGACGGCCTTTTCAACGATGGCGCGCCTCGCCAGCGAGCGCGGCGAAGACGAAAGTGCGCGTGAGTTCGAGCGCCGCGCGCGCCACATTCGCGAGCGCGTCGAGGAGATGTACTGGATGCCGGAGATGGACTTCTACGGCATCGCGCTCGACGGCAAGGGGGAGTTGTGCCGCGTGCTGTCGTCGAATGCGGGGCATCTGCTCGCATTCGATCTCGTCGATCGCAAGCGCGGCGAGGCCGTTGCACGTCAGCTCGAATCGACGCTCTTTCACACCGGCTGGGGCGTGCGCACGCTGGCGGCGGGGCAACCGCGCTTCAATCCGATGTCGTATCACAACGGCTCCGTATGGCCGCACGACACTGCATTGTGCGCACGCGGTCTCGCGCGTTACGGCGACCGCGGTGCGGCGGTGGGCCTGCTGCAAGCGTTGTTCGAGGCCGCCGT
The DNA here is from genome assembly GCF_023631085.1 of Caballeronia sp. INML1. Lineage (NCBI taxonomy): Bacteria > Pseudomonadati > Pseudomonadota > Betaproteobacteria > Burkholderiales > Burkholderiaceae > Caballeronia > Caballeronia sp. INML1. The sequence continues at coordinate 219,221 of NZ_JALQDT010000051.1, forward strand.
CACCTTCGATATGCGTCTGCCTGAGCTGTTCTGCGGATTCACGCGGCAGCGCGGCGAACGGCCGATCGCTTATCCGGTCGCCTGTCTGCCTCAGGCGTGGGCGGCGGGCGCGCCTTTCATGGTGCTGGAGGCGTGCCTTGGCATGACCGTCGATGCCGTCAACGATGAAGTGCGCATCGACCGGCCGGCGTTGCCCGAAGGCATCGACTGGCTGGAAATCGGCGATCTGCGTCTCGGCGACAAGACGGCGACGATCACGTTCCGGCGCGTCGGCGGGCAGGTGATTCCGTCGGTGGAAGGGGACGTGCGCGTGGTTGCGGTGCTCTGATGCGGCAAGCGCACAGCGCCATGATGGCGCTGTGCGCGCGATGACCGGTTAAACCGCCACGCTGCCGACGTAATTCTCCGCGAGCGCGGTAGCGGCCGCGCGCGACGTCGTCACGTGCTCCAGTTCGGCTACCTGCAGACGCTGCTCGAAGGGGGACGTGTCGTCGAGCTTGTGCAGCATGCGAGTCATCCACCACGAGAAATGCTCGGCGCGCCAGACGCGCTTGAGCGCCGTCTCGGTGTAACGCGCAAGCTTCTCGGTACCGCCTTCCTTGTAGAAGTCTTCGAGTGCGGCGTTCAGCACGCGCACGTCCGACACCGCGAGGTTCAGGCCCTTCGCGCCGGTCGGCGGCACGATGTGGGCGGCGTCGCCCGCGAGGAAGAGCTTGCCCGACTGCATCGGCGTGGACACGAAGCTGCGCATCCCGACGATGTTCTTCTGGAAGATCTTGCCTTCGGTGATCTGCCAGCCATCGGCGCTATCGACGCGTGCGTGCAACTCGGCCCAGATGCGGTCGTCGGACCAGGCGTCGACCGTATCTTTCGGATCGCACTGGAAGTACATGCGTTGCACGCCCGGCGAGCGCGTGCTGATGAGCGCGAAGCCCCGGTCGTGCCGTGCATAGATGAGCTCGTCGGAAGAAGGCGGCGCTTCGACCAGAATGCCGAACCAGCCGAACGGATAGATGCGCTGATAGTCCTGCCGGACTGCCTCGGGAATCGACTGGCGCGCGACGCCCTGCGAGCCGTCGCAGCCAATGATGAAGTCGCATTCCAGCTCTTCGTCGCGGCCTTCGTGCTGATACTTGATGCGCGGCTTGCGATCGCTGCCGTCCTGGAAATCGTGCAGCGACACGTTCGACACGTTGAACTTCAGCTCCCCGTTCGCCGCGAGTCGCGCCGCAACCAGATCCTTGATGACTTCGTGCTGCGCATACACCGTGATCGAATGACCGGTCAGCTCCGTCAGCGCAATGCGGCGGCGCTGACCTTCGAACGCGAGTTCGAACCCGTGATGCAGCGCGCCTTCGGCCTGCATGCGCGCGCCGAGACCGGCTTGATTGAGCGTGTCCATCGTGCCTTGTTCGAGCACGCCGGCACGGATCGTCGATTCGATGGCGTCCTGGCTGCGCGCTTCGAGCACGACCGATTCGATGCCGCGCAGATGCAGCAGATGAGAAAGAAGAAGCCCGGCGGGGCCCGCGCCGACGATGCCGACTTGAGTACGCATGTTGTCTCCGTGAGGCAGTGGTGATGTTGTGCGTACAGTGTCGGCAGAGCGGCCTTATGCCGCAACGCGATACGGAGGATAGGGTCTATCTGGTTTCGAGATAAAGGGCCGAAAATGGGCGTAATCCGCCAGATTTACGGGTAAATCCCTACGACACGCGGACGGCCAGGAGGGCCGTCCGCATGTCGGTCAATCTCACTCGGCCGACTGCTCCTTCAACTGGTTGCGCCTATATTCGCCCTGCCGCGTGAGCATCCAGCCCGGGTATTCCGAGGGCAACTGGCTGACTTCGTCGAGCGCCGCGAGTTCGTCGTCGTTGAGCCGGACTTTCGTCGCCGCGATGTTGTCGTCGAGCTGTTCGATGCGTTTCGCGCCGATGATCACGCTCGAGACGACCTTCTGATGCAGCAGCCATGCGAGCGCGATTTGCGCGACCGACACGCCCTTGGCCTCGGCCATGCGCCGCATCACGTCGACGCAGTCATACGCGCGCTCGACGTTGACCGGCGGGAAATCGAACTTGGTGCGCCGGCTGCCTTCTTCCTTCGCGCCTTCCCGGGTGTACTTGCCCGAGAGCAGGCCGCCCGCGAGCGGACTCCAGACCATCAGGCCGACGCTCTCGCTTTGCAAGAGCGGCACGATCTCGCGCTCGAGATCACGGCCGGCGATCGTGTAATACGCTTGCAGCGACTCGAAGCGCGCAAGACCCAGCCGCTCCGAGATACCGAGCGCCTTCATGATTTGCCACGCCGCCCAGTTCGACACGCCGATATAGCGCACATGGCCATGCTGCACGAGATTGTCGAGCGCGCGCAGCGTTTCCTCGATCGGCGTCGCCGGATCGAAACCGTGAATCTGGTACAGATCGACGTGATCCAGTTGCAAGCGCTTCAGGCTCGCTTTCACCCCGTCGATGATGTGATAGCGCGACGCGCCGCGCGAGTTCGTCCCCTTCGTCCCGGTCTCGCCGAGGATCTTCGTCGCGACGACTACGTTCTCGCGCGGCACCTTCAGGTTTTTCAGCGCCTGACCGGTGATGATTTCCGACTGGCCGTCGGCATAGACGTCGGCGGTGTCGATGAAATTGATGCCCGCATCGAGTGAGCGGCCGATCAGCTTGTCCGCGTCCGCCTGCTGCAACTGGCCGATGTTGTCCCAGATTCCGCCCGTTCCGCCGCCGAACGTCATCGTGCCCAGGCACAGTTCAGAGACGAAAAGACCGGTATTGCCGAATTTCCTGTAGCGCATGGTTGCTCCCGAATGACTGGAAAGGCGCGGCATCGCCCGAACTGCGCAAGCGATCCGGCCGGCAATGCAGTATCGTCCTGGCGCGCGGCCGGTTCATAGCCTGATCCTGTTCAATCCTTGCCTGTTCCTGCAAACGCTGCGGTCGCTCGCAAGCAATCACGCGCCCGCGCGAGTAAGCTAGCCAGAGTTCTCCCTATCTCGAAATCGTCCTTTCATCATGGCCCTGAACGACACCCCCGGCCTCGCCGGAAAAGACAGTCACGACCAGCCGAAGGAGATGCGCCACGTCGGCGCGGCCGATCCCGGGCTGGATCAGGCGCGGCTCGATCTCGTCGCGTTGCTCGACCGCTTCACCGCCGGTTGCGAAGGCTCCGTCGAAACGCCGGTGCCGGGGCTAGCCCTGCATCGCATCATGAATCCGGGCGGACCGAAGCACGGCATCCAGACGCCCGCGCTCGCGCTGATTGCGCAGGGCAGCAAGCGTCTCATGGTCGGCGACGAAGTCTATATCTACGATCCGATGCACTATCTGGTGTCGTCGGTGGATCTGCCCGTGTGCGGACAGGTGTCGGTGGCGAGCGAGTCGGAGCCGTATCTCGGCATGCGGCTCGAACTCGACGTCGAGGAAATCACGTCGCTGATCCAGGACGAGAATCTGCCGCCCGCGACGCAGGCCGACGCCTCGCGCGGTCTCTATGTGAACCGCCTCGGCAACTCGATGCTCGACGCGGTGCTGCGCCTCCTGCGTCTCGTCGATACGCCTGAAGACGTGCCGATCCTCGCACCGCTCGTGAAGCGCGAGATTCTCTATCGCCTGCTGATGAACGGCTCGGGCGCGCGGCTGCGCCAGATTGCGCTGCAGGACAGTCAGACCCAGCGTATCGCGAAGGCCATCCAGTTGCTGCGCCAGCACTTCGATCAGCCGCTGCGTGTCGAGGACATTGCGCGGGACGTCCACATGAGCGTGTCGTCGCTGCATCACCATTTCAAGGCCGTCACGGCGATGAGCCCGTTGCAATATCAGAAGCAGTTGCGGCTTCAGGAGGCGCGCCGCCTGATGATGCTCGATATCGTCGATGCCGCCACGGCCGCGCATCGCGTGGGCTATGAAAGCGCCTCGCAGTTCAGCCGCGAGTACAGCCGGCTCTTCGGCGCGCCGCCGCTGCGCGACACGCGTCGCTGGCGCGATGCGACCGCCGCCGCGGTCGGCGCCTGAGCGCCGGTTTCGCGGCCCGCTGCGAAATTTCGATGAATCTCTGGCAAGGCGCGCGCGAATGGTCTTGAATGGATTGCCGACTGGCGATGCGACGGCGCTGCCGCATCGGTTTATTTCATCGTCCGCGGAATAGTGCAGCGCTTCCGAACGTTCTACGGATACTTCTACAAAAAGGGAAAGATGAAATGAAGAAGCGCATCCAGATGTTCGCCGCTGCCGCAACAGTCGTCACCGCGTTCGCTTCGCTTGCTTCATCCGCCTATGCTGCGGTGCCGAAGGAAGCGAACGGCATGTTCGTCGATGAAAACGGCATGACGCTCTACACCTTCGACAAGGACACGAAAGGCGGCGCGAGCGCCTGCACCGGCGGCTGCGCGCAGGCGTGGCCGGCGGCGATGGCGAGCGACGCCGACAAGCCGAGCGGCAAATGGACCATGGAAGCCGCCGACGGCGGAAAGCAGTGGGCCTACGATGGCAAGCGCGTCTATCGCTTCGCGAAAGACACGAAGCCCGGCGACAAGAACGGGGATAACTTCCGCGACGTCTGGCACGTCGTGAAGCCCTGAACGTCGCGTTTCGCGCAACGCACGCGCAACAAACTTGGGAAGCGGCCGGCTCGCGGAATAAATCGGCGAGCCTGCCGGTCTATGAATCAACAGGTAACGATCATGAAACGATCGATCGGAGTGACGGCGCTCCTGATCGTGCTCAGCCTTGCGCTGGGCGCGGCGGGTTGCGCGAGCGGTACGCAAAGTGCGCCGAATTCGTCGGGGGCGCCGAGCGGGCCGGCCGGCGGAGGCAGCTACTGATGGCGAACGCCTCTGACGCTTGCGTCACGCGCGCGGGCGCACGGCCTTGAGCTTCGAGAGCGACCTTCTCGCGCATCTGCCCCAGCTGCGCCGCTACGCGCGCGGGCTGACGGGCGATCGCGCGTGGGCGGACGATCTCGTTCAGGACGCGACCGAGCGCGCGCTCAATCGCGCCAAATCGTTTCATGCCGGCACGAATTTGCGCGCATGGTTATTCACGATCATGCGCAACCTGTATATCGATCAGCTGCGCGGCCGACGCGATATTGCAGTGGACGATGAAACCGCGCCCTGGCGGCAGATGGCCGCGCCGCGCGGTGAAGTCGACGGCCTCGTGCTGCGCGACGTGCAGCGCGCGCTCTACTGTCTGCCCGTCGAGCAGCGTGAAGTGATGCTGCTCGTGTGCGTCGAGGAAATGAGTTATCAGGAGGCATCCGTGGTGTTGAACGTGCCGACCGGAACCGTGATGTCGCGCTTGTCGAGAGCGCGGGAGCACATGCGTGTTCTGCTCGGCGAAGAACCCGGCCGCAAGACGTCGCCGTCGTCACTGAAAGTGGTGAGCCGATCATGAGCAGCCAAGACCGTCCACCCGAAGGCGGCGACCGTATGGGACCTCCCAGGCCGGATCGCGATCTGCAGGCGTTGTCCGCCTTCATCGACGAAGAACTCCAGGGCGACGAACGCGACGCCGTGGCGCAGCGCATCGCGGCAGATCCGGCGAGCGAGGCGACCGCCGCCGCATATCGCGCGCAGGACAACGCGTTGCGCGCGCTCTTCGCCGATCAGGGCGAGCCGCAGGTCGTGCGTTTGCGGCCGCCCGCGCGCGAGCGTTATCTGATCGCGGCGTGCTTTCTGGTCGTCGGGGTCGCGTGCGGATTCCTGATGCACATGCTCCTGCCCTCGCTCGGCGAGAGTGCGCGCTTCGCGGAGCGGGCGGATATCGCCTATGCCGTGTACGCGCCCGAGCAGCGGCATGCGGTGGAGGTGGCCGCGTCGCAACAGGATCATCTCGTTACGTGGCTGTCGAAGCGGTTGAATCGCGCGGTGACGATTCCGTCGCTGGCCGAATACGGCTTTCAGCTCGTCGGCGGGCGCCTGTTGCCTGACGAGGAGGGCCCGGCCGCGCAGTTCATGTATCAGAACGCCACCGGCGAGCGGCTCACGCTCTATATGACGACGGCGACGATCAGGCGCAACGACAGCAAGATCAGAAGCCTCAAGGACGGGCAGCGCACGACGTTCTACTGGGCGTGGGATCGCGTCGGCTATGCGCTCTCGGGTCAGATCGGCGAGGCGAAGCTGCAGGCGATTGCGTATGACACATGCAAGGAGCTCGGCGGCGATCCCAAAAACTGGTGAACCGGCGAACGATGCAAAAGGCCGCAGCGATTTTTTTTTCGCTGCGGCCTTTTTTTATGGCTGGAACCGCTTAGTAGTAGCGATGCGGAGGCGGCGCGACATGATGATGGCGCTCCCATTCGTGGCGCTGCCAATAGCGATGGCCGTCCCAGTAGCGGTCACCGTGCCAGCCGACCGTCACGCGATGCGGCGGATTGTGGTGCACCTCGGCGGATGCGACGTTTGCGAGGCCCATGCCCAGCGCGGCAGCAAGGGAAGCGATCAGCAGGCTCTTCTTCGTCTTGTTCATCATGATATTTGCTCCTTGGTCGTTGCTTGCAGTCGAAACCGCGAGTCATGAGGTAGCAGTTTCGTTGTAATTCAGCGCGTCTTGCGCGAGGGCTCAGTCGCGGTAGTAATCGTGATGATGGTGATACCCGCCACCGTCCGGCACGACGATGCAGCCCGAAAGCGCGCTACTCAGCAACACGCCCAGCGCTGCAAGGATCGCTAGTTTCTTCATGGCTTTCTCCGTGTGAATCCATGGAGATCAATTTAGCGGTTCGCAAAATGACAAGCCGTGTTCGTTTGTAAGCAAACGTGTAACCTGAAATATTTGCCACGGGCGCCTGTAAAGACGCTGCAGCGCGCGTCTCGCCGTTGCGCGCGAAGGGACGGCGCGCTATCCTGAACTCCGATTCACAATGTCGGAATGGATATGTCTCACATCAGCACGGGCGTCGAGTACGCGCTGCACTGCATGCTCTATCTCGCAGAGCCGCCGCACGGCGTGCGCGAGGCGAGCGTGCGCGATCTCGCGGAATTGCAGGGCGTGCCCGCGGAGTACGTCGCGAAGCTGTTCACGAAGCTGCACAAGGCGGGGCTCGTCGTCGCGACGGAAGGTGCGCGCGGGGGCTTTGCGCTTGCGCGGCCGTCGAAGGAAATCAGCGTGCTCGATGTCGTCGACGCGATCGACGGCGACAAGCCGCTCTTCGACTGCCGGGAGATTCGAGCGCGCTGCGCAGTGTTCGGCGACGACGCGCCGCCCTGGGCGACGAGCGGTGTCTGCGCCGTTCACGCGGTGATGAAAAACGCGGAGAAGCGCATGCGCGAGGCGCTCGCGGCGGACCGGCTAGCGGATCTCGCGGGACGCGTGCATGCCAAGGCGCCGCGCACTTTCGGACCGCAGGTCGTCAAGTGGCTCGACGAGCGCACCAGCCAGCGGCGCGCGGCGAAGGACTAGAGAGCTCAGCGAACGATCTTCGGTTTGATGTTCGGCGTGAGCGAAACGCCGACCACGCGACCATCGCGCACGCCGCAGCGGCTGTCCACGCGCGTCCACTGCGCCTTGCCGCGCGCCTTCGCGAACGCGCGCATCACGATGACCTTGTCGACCGGAATCGGGTCGCCGACACTGAAGATCGGAGTATCGTCGTCGATCTTTGCGGAGAGCACGCGCCGGTCGGGCACGATGAGCGTGTCGTACTTCGGCGCGTTCTCCACCCAGCGGTCGAACGCAGCGACGCATTGCGCGACGGCATCGGGCACGTGGAGCTTCGTCAGATACGAGTAATCCTCGGGCAGGTCCGGCGTCTCCTGCGCCTGGACGAGCTGAAACATCGACGCGGACAGCGCGAGCGCGAGCAATGCGGGAGCAAGAATGGTCTTCATGCGATGGGCGATCAAAAGGGACGACAGAGACGTTCGGCAGAGCGCGGATCGCGTGAACGGCGCTGTGAGTGCGGTGCGCGCGCCTGCGCAGGAATGGCGCGAAGTATACCGTGTGAAGTTTTGTGACGTCGAGCACATCGCGCATGTCGAATGCTGATCGAAAGCCTTGTGCGGCGCGTTGTATCCTTCAGTAGGGACGAACACACGAGGAGGCGCGCGATGAAAGCGGCGCGATGGGCGAAACAGGACGGCACGGGCCTCGAGCATCTCGTTCTGAACGAAGCGGCGGACGCAATCGTGATCGAGAGCGCGATCGTGGGTGAAGACGAGGCGCATGCCTTCGGCCTCGTCTATCGCATCGAATGCGATGCGCGCTGGCAGGTCACGCGTCTCGCGTTGAAGCTGGCGGGCGGCGCATCGCTCGACCTGCATCGCAGAGAGGGCAACAACGGTGACGCGCATGCGTGGAGCGACGCGAACGGTGAACCACAAGACTCACTTCGCGGCTGCATCGACGTGGACATCACCGCGACGCCGTTCACCAACACACTGCCGATTCGCCGTCTGCAACTGGCGCGCGGCGAGCGCCGCGTGATTCGCGTCGTCTATGTGCGCGTGCCCGAATTGAGCGTGAGCGTGGTGGAGCAGGCGTACACGTGCATCGAGCCGAATCATCGCTACCGTTACGAAGGGCTCGACACGGGCTTCACGGCGGATATCACCGTCGACGAGAACGGCCTCGTGCTCGACTATCCCGGACTCTTCAAGCGCGTCGCGTAATAATGCGGTTCATTGCTTGCCCTGATCCGAGAAACAAATGATGAACGATACGACTTCACCCCGTCTCACGAGCCTGTCCCACGGCGGCGGCTGCGGCTGCAAGATCGCGCCCGGCGTGCTGGCCGACCTGCTCAGGCGCGCCACGCCGCTGCCTGCGTTTCCGAATCTTCTCGTCGGCAACGACACCGCCGACGATGCCGCCGTCTACAAGCTCAACGACGAGCAGGCGATCGTCGCGACGACGGACTTCTTCATGCCGATCGTCGACGATCCGTTCGACTTCGGGCGCATTGCCGCAACCAACGCGCTTTCCGACGTCTACGCGATGGGCGGCAAGCCGATTCTCGCGCTCGCGCTCGTCGGCATGCCGATCAACGTGTTGCCGCACGAGGTCATCGCGCAAGTGCTGAAGGGCGGCGAAGCGGTCTGCGCCGAAGCGGGCATTCCGGTCGCGGGCGGTCATTCGATCGATTCCGTCGAGCCGATCTACGGACTGGCCGCGCTCGGCATCGTGCATCCGTCGCGCGTGAAGCGCAACGCGGCCGCGCGCGCGGGCGACGTGCTCGTGCTCGGCAAGCCGCTCGGCGTCGGCGTGCTGTCGGCCGCGCTCAAGAAGGACAAGCTCGATGCGGCCGGCTACAAGGCGATGATCGACGCGACCACCAAGCTCAACCGCCCCGGCGCGGAACTCGCGCAACTCGACGGCGTACATGCGCTCACTGACGTCACGGGCTTCGGCCTGCTCGGTCACACGCTCGAACTCGCACGCGGCGCGCAACTTACGGCGCGGATTCGCTACGCCGACTTGCCGTGGCTGCCGCAAGTACGCGAGTTCGTGCGCGCGGGCATCTTCACGGGCGCGTCGGGTCGCAACTGGAGCGCATACGGCAATGACATCGCATTGAACATCGAAGGTGACGAGGCCCGCGCCTTGCTCACCGATCCGCAGACCTCGGGCGGACTGCTCGTGTCGTGCGCGCCGGAAGCCGTGAACGACGTGCTCGCGATCTTCCGCGCGGACGGTTTCAACGATGCGACGGTCATCGGCGAGATGGTGGATGGCGCAGCCCGCGTCGACGTGATCTGAACCAATAAAAACAAGCGCATGAAGGAAGAATCCCCTAAGGCCATTTTCTACGCGCTCGCCGCGAACTTCGGCATCGCCGTCTGCAAGTTCGGGGCGGCGGCCTTTACCGGCTCGGGCGCGATGTTCGCGGAAGCGATCCATTCGACCGCCGATTGCGGCAATCAGTTGCTGCTGCTCCTCGGTCTGAAGCGCGCGCGGGCGCCCGCGAACGCGCTGCATCCGCTGGGCTCGGGGCGCGAGATCTATTTCTATGCGCTGATCGTCGCGCTTTTGCTGTTCTTCGTCGGTGGCGCGTTTTCGGTGTACGAGGGCGCGCATCGGCTGATGCATCATGAGCCCTTGTCGAATCCGATCGTCGCGCTCGTGATTCTGGGCATTTCGGTCGTGCTCGAAGCGTTTTCGCTTGCGGGCGCGATCCGCGAGATTCGCAAGGGTGCGCCGAACAAGACCTTATGGCGATGGTTCCGTGAAACACGGGAATCGGAACTGCTCGTGGTCGCGGGCGAGGATGTCGCGGCGCTGCTCGGTCTCGCCATCGCGTTCGCCGCGGTGCTCATGACGATGCTCACCGGCAATACGGCATACGATGCCGCCGGCTCGATCGGCGTCGGCGTGCTGTTGATGATCATCGCGTTTCTCGTCGCGCGCGAAGTGAAGTCGATGATCGTCGGCGAATCCGCGAGCCCCGAAGTGCGAAAGGCCATCGATGCGCACCTGCGCGCGCGTCCCGAGATCACGCGCATCATCAGCCTCATCACGCTGCAATGGGGCAAGCATGTCGTCGTCGCGGTGCAGGCGGAGATGATCGACTACGCGAGCGGCCGCGCGATGATCGATGCGATCAATATCATCGAAGACGACCTGCAGCGTGTCTTTCCGCAAGTGCGCTGGGTGTTCTTCGAACCCGATATCGCGCGCGATCGCGGCGAGCCGGCGCTGTAAGGTCCGAACGAGGGGGAAGGGCAGGAGCGCCGCATGCTACCGGGAGAAGGGTCGTTCAGGACCGCTTCTGCCGCATCGACCGCATCGCGTTAACATACGTCATGCGCGTCGTCCGCATCGAGTCCCTGACATTTCGTGATCTTCATCCGACCCATGCGCAAATTGCTCCTTGCAGTGCTGCTCGTCCTCGTGTCGAGCGTTCTTCCGGTCTTTTCCCCATCTTCCTTCGCCGCAGCCGATCCCGCGCAGCACGCGTCGCAGCCGGGTCTCGCGCTGACGCCGCAGCAGGCGCGCGATGCGCTCTCGGTGCTCAACGATCCCGCACGCCGTTCGCAAGTCGCCGATACGCTGCGCGCCATCGCGGCGGCAGGCGCGCTGGCCGCGCCCGCGCCCGCGAGCGCGCCGCAGTCCGCGTCGGCGGCGGCTGCGGCGCCGGCATCGGGCGCGTCGAGCGTGCTCGCTCATTCGCTGACCGCCAACGGTCTCGCCTCGCAATTGTCGCGGCAAGCCGGGCACTGGCTCGTGCAGATCGGCGCGGGCCTGCGGCACTCGACCGTCGCGCTGCTCGATTTCGGCTCCGTGGCGTCGTGGTGGCGCGACCGAACGTCGAGTGACGAAGGGCGCGCGCTCATCGGCCATGTCGTGTGGACGGTGCTTGCGTCGCTGTTGCCCGCGTTGCTGCTCGAATTTCTGTGCTTGCGGCTGCTCAAGCGTCCGCGCGCGCGGATCGCGGCGCGCGGCGTCGCCGATGCCGAGGCACAGGATCCCGGCCTCGTGCGCGAACAACGCGCGGCGGAGCGCGCGGAGGACGACGCCGCGCGCAGCGGCGATGCGACCGCCATCCATCTCGCCGAGCGCAAGGCCGACAGCGCGCGCGGCCAGCGCCATGCCGCACGTCACTGGACGCTCTTGCAACGTCTGCCGAGCGCGCTCCTGTACGGCTTTCTTTCTCTGGTTCCGCTCGTCGTTTTCATCGGCGTCGTGACCTTGCTCATGTCGATCTTCATCGACGACAACACGCCCGAAGCGCGCGTCGCGGGCTCGCTCATCGACGTCTATCTGGTCTGCCGCGCGATCGTGATCGTGAGCGGTTTCTTCGTCGCGCCGCGTGCGCCCGGCCTGCGCCTCTTTCAGGTAAGCGATTTCTATGCGGCGTATCTGCATCGCTGGGTGCAGCGCATCGTGTGTATCGCGGGTGCGGGCATCGCGCTTGCCAATGCCGCCGAGCCGCTCGGCCTGTCCGGCGACGCGCGCATCGCGATCCTGAAGTTCGTGCTGCTGATCGTGCATCTGATGATCGCGTTCGTGATCTTCGAGAGCCGCACGTCGGTGGCCGAGCGTATCCGGGAACGCGCGCGGACGAATCGCTCGGTGAGGCTCGTCGGCAACTGGGTCGCCGATGTCTGGGCGGGTGTCGCGATCTTCTTCGTGATCGCGCTGTGGTTCGTGTGGGCGCTCGACGTGCAGAACGGCTACAGAACGCTCTTTCATCTGGGCGGGGTGTCGTTGCTCGTGCTCGTCGGCGCGCGCGTGCTGGCAATCGTCGCGTTCGGCGCACTCGGCCGTGTCTTTCATGACGGCGATGAGGATGACGTCACGAGCGATTCCATCGTGCGCCGCCGCGCCTATCGCTATTACCCGACGTTGCGGCGCATTGTGCAGGCGCTCATTTCCGTCGTCACGATCGTCGCGCTTCTGGAAGTCTGGCACGTCAACGTGCTGCATCTGCTCACGTCGGGCGGTGTGGGCAACCGGCTCGCATCGGCGCTCCTCACGATCGTCGTCGCGGCCGTGTTCGCCGTGCTGGTGTGGGAGGCGGCGAACATCGCCGTCGAGCAGCGGTTGGAGCAATGGACCGCGAGCGGCGAACGTCTGCGCGCCGCGCGCTTGCGCACACTCCTGCCGATGATGCGCTCCGGCCTCTTCATCGTGATCGCGATGGTCGTCGTGTTGACGGGCCTCTCCGAGATCGGCGTGAACACGGCGCCTTTACTCGCGAGCGCGAGCATCTTCGGCGTGGCGCTTGGCTTCGGCTCGCAAAAGCTCGTGCAGGATCTCATCACGGGCATCTTCCTGCTGATGGAAAACGCGATGCAGGTCGGCGACTGGGTGACGCTCGCGGGCGTGTCGGGCACGGTCGAGTATCTGTCGATCCGCACGGTGCGTCTGCGCGGCGGCGACGGCTCGCTCTACACGGTGCCGTTCAGTTCGGTGTCGACGGTGAACAACACGAATCGCGGCATCGGCAATGCAGCCGTGCGCGTGTCGATCGCGCTCGGCCAGGATGTCGATCTCGCGATTTCCACGCTGAAGGAAATCGGCGCCGCGCTGCGCGAGGACGAGGCCTTCCGCGACGGTATTCTCTCCGACTTCAGCTTCTGGGGCGTCGATGCCGTCGACGGTTCGACCGTCACACTCGCAGGTCAGATCCAGTGCCGCGACAGCGCGCGCTGGCCGGTGCAGCGCGAGTTCAACCGGCGCATTCTCAACGAGTTTACGGCGCGCGGCATCGAGATCGCGAATCCGCAGCGCAACTTTGTGATCGTCAATGGCGGCACTCAGGAAGGGAATCCAGAAGGCGTTCAAGACGCGGACGAAGCGGGCGCGGATCAGCGCGGCGAACCGTCGAAGGCCGCGCAGCATCCGACGAGCGAGGCCGCCGGCCCGGCGAACGTCGCCTCGAATGCGCCGCCGCCGCGCAGTTCGCAAAGCGGCACGTGATCCTATAATCGTTCGGCCCCGATCGCGCCCTCTGACGGGCGCGATTTTTTTTCGAAGGTCGAACGTTCACGAGGATCACGCCTGCCATGACTGCCATGAGAGTCGCCGCATCGGAATCGAAAAAGACATCGAACACGTTGCGCAGGGCGGTTGTCGCCGTCGCGATCGCCGCGGGTGCGTCGGGCCTCGCGGGATGCGCATCCGCGCCGCGCTCGTCCGATAGCGCGAGCGGCGTGCGCCCAGTCAAGGTCATGATCGTCACGATGTTCGCGCCCGAAGGCAAAGTGTGGCTCGACAAGCTCGGACCGTGGGACGCGATCAAGGTGGCGGGATTGTCGCCGGATTATCCGGACGTGCATTGCAATCGCGACGACGTGTGCGTCATCACGACCGGCATGGGCCACACCAACGCGGCCGCGTCGATGATGGCGCTCGCGTTCTCCGAGCGCCTCGACTTGCGCAACGCCTACTTTCTGGTCGCGGGCATCGCGGGCATCGATCCGGCGCAAGGCACGGTCGGCTCGGCGGCGTGGGCGAAGTATCTCGTCGATTTCGGCCCGCAATGGGAACTCGACGCGCGCGAGAAGCCCGCCCGCTGGCCCAGCGGATTCATCGGCATCAACACGAAGGGGCCGAACGAGAAACCGGCGCCCGACTATCGCACGGAAGTCTTTGCGCTCAACGCCACGCTCGCCGATACCGCCTACGCGATCTCGCGCAACGTCTCGCTCTCCGACAGCGACCAGGCCCGAGCCGCGCGCGCGAAATTCAACTACGCGCCGGCGAACCGGCCACCGCGCGTGATCCAGTGCGACACGCTCGCGGGCGATACGTGGTGGTCGGGCAAATACATCGGCGAACGGGCGCGCGCGTGGACGCGGCTTCTGACGGACGGTCGCGGCGTCTACTGCACGACGCAACAGGAAGACAACGCCACCTATGAGGCGCTCAAGCGGGCGGCGAGCGTGCAGCGGGTGGACCTGTCGCGCGTGGCGGTGCTGCGCGCCGGTTCCGATTTCGATCGTCCATACAAGGGACAGCCCGCCGTCGACAATCTGCTCAATTACGCCGCGCAGGGCGGCTTTGCACCGGCCATCGAGAATCTGTATCGGACCGGCAATCCTTTTGTACAAGAGGTTGTTACACATTGGGACGCATGGAGTAAAGGCGTCCCGCGAAGGTAAAGCGTTACGTTACAACCGGGTAAGACAGGCCGTAACACTGCCGTAACACCGGTTTGGCAATTATTACCTGATCACGCGGCAACCGGTAAAGACCGTTTAGGCCGTTATTTTTTGCGTTTTTCGTCTGATGGATCATCGCAAAAATAGCGCCTCAAGACGTCAACCGACTCCGGCAATCCCCCGTTATTGCTGGCGGCAGGCGATTATTCCGACCAAAACCCAGCTTGGCCAACCAAACGCCTCAAACATAAGATGAATAGAGCGTGAGCGGTAGAGTCGGTTGAAATGACCTGACTGAAACAATTACCGATCTAAAGTGTTGTTTGCAACAAAATATTATTGAGACCGCTTGCTTTAGATTCAGACCGTACTTAGAATCCGTTTCACAGTGGTTGTTACAAGATGTAACGCACTGAAACAAAGATTACGCAGTACGTAGCCGGGCAGGACTAGCTCGGTGAGGCACAAAAAAGATATCGGCAAAAAGCCGGCGGGAAATTCGGGGATTTACTGGAAGTTGCAACCATGAACGGTCGCGAAACGCTGGAATCAATCCGGGAAATCAACTTGTCTTACATCATGCTCGCGCAGCGTCTCTTGCGCGAGGACCGGGCCATCGGCATGTTCCGGCTCGGTCTGTCGGCGGAACTCGCCGATCTGCTCGCAGGCCTCACGCTCGCGCAGGTCGTCAAGCTCGCGTCGTCGGATAACCTGCTTTGCGCTTTCCGCTTCAACGATCACACGATGCTGTCGGCCTTGACGCAACCCGCGAAGAACGCGGACATCGCGCCGACGCACGCGGCGATCCTGCTGGCTGGCCAGCCGGCCGAACAGTTCGCTTAAGGGACGACGGAGCGAGCCATGCTGAAGAAGAGCCTCACCGAAGACGCCCAGGAAGTGTTCCGCGCAATTGCGCTGATCGAGCTCGGCGCGCGCATGCAAGTGCTGGAGAGCGAACTCACGCTCTCGCGCGATCGCATGATTCGCCTCTATCGCGAAGTGAAGGGGGTATCGCCGCCGAAGGGCATGCTGCCGTTCTCGGCCGACTGGTACATGACGTGGCTCGCCAATATCCACGCATCGCTTTTCTATAACACCTATACGTTCCTGAAGAACGAAGCTGGCTGTTCGCATCTCGATGCGTTGACCAAAGGGTATCGGCTGTACCTCGAGCACTGCACCCATAGCGGCGCCGAGGCGGTACTCGACCTTACGCGGGCCTGGACTCTTGTGCGCTTTTTCGACGCCGGCATGCTGCAGATGACACCCTGCTGCCGCTGCACCGGGAAGTTCGTCGCACACAAACATGATTTGCAGAACAACGTGGTGTGCGGGGCCTGCCAGCCGCCGTCACGCGCGGGGAAGACCAAGAAAGCGGCGGCCGCGAAACAGGCCAGTCAAGAAGCCGCGCTGGAGGTAGTGATGTCGAAGAACGAAGTGCCGGAGCATGCGGAGCACACGGCACTCGGTAACGTGGCGGCGTTGCAGCCGCAACGGGCAAGCCTGGTCGCACAGGCTGCTTAGGCGGTAGCGGCCGCTGGCCATCCTCCGGGGACTATCCGCGAGGATGGTGGATGACCGGCTTGCCGCTACCGTGTTTTACTTCTCTTTCGCTTTCCCGAATTCGTGGGCCCGGAGCCATTGGTGCGCCGGGCTCTTTTGTTTGGCCGCCAAGTAAAATGCTTCGATGGCACGCGTTCTCGAAGATATCGGCTTGGCTTCCGCACAACAGGGTTTTCTGCTGACTCGGCACTGGCGCGACACCGCGGCCGGGACGGAAGTCGATTTCTGGCTCGCCACCGATGACGGCCCGAGAAAAATCCGCATCGCGTTACAGACGAGCGTCGCGTTCATTCGCGCGGAGGATCGTGCGAAGGCCGAGCCGATCGTCGCCGGCGTGCGGGACGCCTATCTGCGTGAATTGCCGCTCAGGGATTTTCGCCAGAAGCCGGTACTCGGCCTCTACTGCCCGCACTATCGTCAGTTGCTTGCGCTCGAGAAGAACCTCAGAAGCGCCGGCGTCAATGTATTCGAAGCCGATATCCGCCCTCATGAACGCTACCTGATGGAGCGGTTCATCACGGCGCCGGTGTCGTTCGAAGGCGCCGAAGAGGTCGAAGGCGACGGCTACATTTCCAGCGAACTGAAGCCCGCGCCGGATTACCGGCCGTCGCTCAAAGTCGTGTCGCTCGATATCGAAACGAGCGCGAAAGGCGATCTCTATTCGATCGCGCTCGAAGGCTGCGGCGCGCGTCAGGTCTACATGCTCGGTCCGCCGAACGGCGTGTACGGGCCAACCGATTTCGTGCTCGATTATTGCGAAAGCCGCGCCGAGATGCTGCGCCGTTTCAACGCGTGGATCGCGGATCATGATCCGGACGCGATCATCGGCTGGAATGTGGTGCAGTTCGACCTGCGCATTCTCCAGCGACACGCCGACGACTACGGCGTGCCCCTCACGCTCGGCCGCGATGGCAGCCCGGTCGAATGGCGCGAGCATGGCATGAAGCGCAATCACTTCTTCGTGTCGATCGCAGGACGGCTCGTGATCGACGGCATCGAGGCGTTGCGCTCGGCGACGTGGAATTTTCCGTCGTTCAGCCTGGAATACGTCGCGCAGTCGCTGCTGGGCGAAGGCAAGGCGATCGACAGTCCGTACGCGCGCATGGACGAGATCGAGCGACGCTTCAAGGAAGACAAGCCCGCGCTCGCCCATTACAACCTGAGCGACTGCGAACTCGTCACGAAAGTTTTCGAGACGACCGAGCTGCTGCCGTTTCTGCTGGAGCGCGCGACCGTCACGGGCCTGCAGGCCGACCGCAGCGGCGGCTCCGTTGCGGCGTTCACGCATCTGTATATGCCGCGGATGCACCGGCTCGGCTATGTCGCGCCGAATCTCGGCGATGTGCCGGAGGAAGCGAGCCCCGGCGGCTTCGTGATGGATTCGCGCCCCGGCCTTTACGATTCCGTGCTGGTGCTCGACTACAAGAGCCTGTATCCGTCGATCATCCGCACGTTTCTGATCGATCCGGCCGGGCTCGCGCAAGGCACGGCCATGCCGGACGACGCCGACACGGTGCCGGGTTTTCGCGGCGCGCGCTTTTCCCGCGACACGCATTGCCTGCCCGCGATCGTCGCGCAAGTGTGGGAAGGGCGGGAAGCGGCGAAACGGCAGCGCAACAAGCCGCTGTCGCAGGCGCTCAAGATCATCATGAACTCGTTCTACGGCGTGCTCGGATCGAGCGGCTGCCGCTTCTTCGATCCGCGCCTCGCGTCGTCGATCACGATGCGCGGTCACGAAATCATGCATCGCACGCGCGAGCTGATCGAGGCGCGCGGATACAGCGTGATCTACGGCGATACGGATTCGACCTTCGTGTGGCTGCGGCGCGCGCGCGATGAGGACGACGCGGCGCGCATCGGCCGGGCGCTCGTCGCGCATGTGAACGAATACTGGCGCGAGCATCTGAACGACGCCTTCGGACTCGACAGCGCACTCGAACTGCAATTCGAAACGCATTTCAGGCGCTTCCTGATGCCGACGATCCGCGGCACGGAAGAGGGCAGCAAGAAGCGCTACGCGGGACTGACGATGCGCGCGGACGGCAGCGAGGAAATCATCTACAAAGGCCTCGAAACCGTGCGCACCGACTGGACGCCGCTCGCACAGCGCTTTCAGCGCGAGCTCTACATGCGCGTCTTCAAGGGCGAGGCGTATGAAGCGTATGTGCGCGATTACGTCGGGCGCACGCGGCGCGGCGAGCTGGACGAACTGCTCGTGTATCGCAAGCGACTGCGCCGCACGCTCGGCGACTATCAGCGCAACGTGCCGCCGCACGTGCGCGCCGCGCGCATCGCCGATGAACACAACGCGCGGGCCGGCCGTCCGCTGCAATATCAGAACGGCGGCTGGATCAGTTATGTGATGACGACGGCCGGTCCCGAGCCGGTCGAGGCGCGCCACGCGCCGATCGATTACGAGCACTATGTGAGCAAGCAGCTTCAGCCGGTCGCGGACGGCATCCTGCCGTTCTTGCGCGACGACTTCATCGCGCTGATGTCCGGCCAGAAAGAGCTGTTCTAGGTTAGAAGCGCACGCCGAAACCCGCCTCGATGATGTCCGCATCGCGGTCATAACGCGTGACCATCCGGTTCCACGTGACGCGCGCGAGCCAGCGATCCGTGAACCGGTAGCTCGCCGATACCGACACGAGGCCCGAGAAGCGGCCATCGCCGGTGCGGTTTTGCGGCAGGTCGTCGTTTTGGGTGATCGACAGATACGGTCCCGCGCCGACGCCGAGCGTGAGCCTGTCGTCGAAGAATGCGCGGGTCGCCCATAGCTGGGCCGCGACGCCATCGCGGCGCGACTGCGAGTGTCCGCCTTCGTGCAGATACGACGCGGTGAAATCGACGTAATGCCACAGTCCACGCCGGTACTCGATGCTTTCAGCCAGATTCGTTTCCGAGTCGGGGCTGTTCAGGATCGTCGTGCCGAGCATCACGGTGACTTCGTTGCTGGTGACGTTCGTCGTGCGCGGCACGGGACGCGCGCGCGAACCGCGTCCTTCGGGCGCGTCGAGCTGATAGCCGATGCCGAAGAGCAGCGCGGTCGTGTCGGGGCCGCCGAACGCCTGCACACGGTTCAGCTTCATCTCCGCGATCCAGCGGTTATCGAAGTAATACGCTGCGCGCAGCGTGAACATGCCGCCCCAGCCGTGCGTGTTCGAATAGTCTCCGCCGGCCTGCGCCTGGCTCGTATCGAAATAGCGATACGGCCCCGCACCCGCCGACAATTCCAGCCGGTCATTCCAGAGCGGCACGCGCCCCCAGATCTGGAAGGCTTGCCCGTCACGATGATGGTCGGGAATATGGCCTTCGTTCAGCCAGGAAAAACTCCAGGCCGCATAGCGCCCGAGCCCTTCACGATAGCTGGCTTCCCAGGAATAGGTGTTGTGGCCGTTGCTCCTGAGCGGGCCGGCGAGCAAGGAGAACTCCTGAGCGTGAGCCGTGCTGGTCGCGATGGCGAGTGCCGCGCACGCGATCAGCCAGGCGGCGGCGGTCTTGCAACTGCGTTCATTGCTGGCGGTTGTCATCGGCGAGGTCGGATTCGGGAGGGTCCGGCATCTTTCGTATAGGCCTGTTCGAGCAGGATACCGATTTAAGAGAGTTCGTGCAGAAATCGGAGTCGTTCTTATCCAGTCGAGCGTGACGGAAAACGTTTGCGCGTCTGCGGCGCCGTCGCCCCCGACCGACATTCGCTCGGCCTACGTTCGCAGCCACTCACACGCGGGGTTACGTCTTTCGTTCAGCTTGCGTAGATTGATTCCATCCCGGCAATGAATTCAGCAAGCGAGGTCAGCGGTGGACTCCACTCCAATCGAATATCGAGGCTGTGAGCTTTCGGTCATCATCCGGCACGTGTCCGGCGAATTCCTGGCGACGCTGCTGATAGAGCGGCCCGGCGGCGTGCGGCGCGCGATCGGGCCGCTTCGCGCGTTTCCGACGGCGCAGGCCGCCGCAAATTTCGCCATCGAGTGCGGCAAGGCGGAGCTCGACGGCCGTCCGACGGCGCGGGAGCCGCGCGTCGCGGTGCCGGGTTGAAAAAGCGTTGAGCGCGGGCGTCGCCCGCGTGCGGCTTGGCTGGGACCGCGCGCGCCGCTTTTGACACGGAGCACTTCGTTCATTCCATGCCGTCATGTCCAGGCGTCGAACTCTTTCGCTGTTGATACTCACGACGATGCTTCCGGCCTGCGCGACGCCGATGAAAGAAACGTGCGCGACGGGCGAGTTGCACGTCGCAAATGAGCTCATCTATTTCGGAACCGCAAAGCCGACGGACCTCGTCACGCCCGAACAATTCGACGACTTCCTGCGCACCGACGTCACGCCGCGCTTCCCGCAAGGCTTCACGACATGGCGCGCGAGCGGTCAATGGCGCGCGGCGGATGGCTCGATGGTGCACGAATCGACCTGGGTGTTGAGCCTCGCCCATCCGGACGACAAAGCGAGCAATGAGGCCATCGGCGAAATTCGCGAGCTCTATCGCGCACGCTTCGAGCAGGAATCGACGCTGCGCCTGCGACATATGGCGTGTGCCTCTTTTTAGAAATCGTTATCACGCGCCAGCCGGTTCGACCGTCCGATTGCGCGCCACGCGGCGCCTCGGAATTGCCTCAAAAACTCCTGAAATCGACCAGTTCTTAACGTCGATCCTCGCGGTTGACTCAATAATTTACAAGCACGCGAACCAGGCCGGATATCCTCGCACACTTCATGCTGGCAGACGGCCCGCATGCCTTTACCCCGATTTCCACCTTCGATTGTCAAACCCCATGGTGACCCTGGTCAGTTGTTTCTCCGATCGCAACGCCGCTGCATCGCGCGACAACCACGATGAATATTGCCGCCGCATGAACGTGAAACATCGCTTCGAGGCGATGTCGAGTTGCGTCGATTCGATCGAGCTGCGCACGCTCTACAAGTACCAGTTGGTGAGCGACATGTTGCGGGAGGCTGAGGAGGGGGAACTGGTCATCTTTGCCACGGAAAACGCGCTGTTCCTTCGCTTTCACGACTTCGACCAGATCATGGCCGGCCGCGACGTCCTGTTGACCCGAGGACATTTCGGCGTGAACACCGAAATGTTCGTGCTGAGAAACACGGAAGAGAACCGCCGCGTCGCGCGCGGACTCGCCGCGCAATGCCGCGGATACTTCGAATACGGCAAATTCGTCACCGAGGAAGTCTTGCTCGAAAACCTGCCGACCGTGCCCGACTGGGAGGATCTGAACGGCGTGGTTCCTGTCGCGTCGATGTGGTCGGGCCAGCACCCGGACCTGTGCGGCAGGGAAATCACCGCCGTCTCGCTCGTCTACACGCCGCGTCTTTACAGCAAGTACGGCCCGCTCTGGCGCGCCATGTTTGCACGGCATGTGAATGCGTGCCACGCGTCGGGCGAGTTGCGGGTTTTCGAAAGCGCGGCGCCGCTGTCGAGCGATATGCATGAGTCGCTTTCCGTGTATCAGCCGGGGCGCCCCATTGCGGTCGTGATGCTCTATACGCCGAACATCGCGAGCTATGCGCGCTTCGGCGAAGCGAGCATGCGCGCGTATTGCGAGCAGCATGGCTATACGCTGTACGTGCATCGCGACGTGCCGCCGGATTTCGGGCGTGACGCCTGCGGCAACTGGGCCAAGCCGTTCCTGCTGAAGAAGTATCTGCCGCAGCACGAATGGGTCTTCTGGATGGACGCGGATATCATCGCGATGAATCAGACCGTGAAGCTCGAGAAGTTCACTGAAGGGCGCGAGCGCGTGTTGACAGCGGACATCTGCGGCTGGCGATTCAACTCGGGCGTGATGGGCTTTCGCAACACGGAAGAAAACGCCCGCGCGCTCGATGCCGTGCTCGCGAAGGTGCATGAGATCGAAGACGTCAAGTACACGTTCTCGAGTCACGGCGACCAGTACATATTCATGGAGCAACTGATCGCGCACGGCCTGTGTCCCGAAATGGACTCGCCGGAACTCGTCAGCTTCAGGGATCTCAACACACCGTGGTACTACGCCGACCGGACCACGTTCCTGTGCCATTTCCACGGCCTGAGTGCCGAAATGCGGACCTTGTATATGTCGATGAACGCCGTGCCGGACGGCGGCTTCGAAGTCATCGAACGGGAATCGACGCGCGCGGCGCCTGCCGCGATTCCGCGCACGCTGCTCGCGATCCACACGCCAGCCTGATATTCGAGGCTTATGCGCCGGCCATTTTCCTCAGGAGACGCTCGCGCGGATCGACCGCCTCCTGTAGCACAGGCTCCTGCGCGAGATTCCACGCGAAGCCGCGCGCGGGGACCCGGCGCGTCGGCTTGATGTTCTCACGCCTGCGCACCAGCGTGCGCACGGCGCGAGCGAGTGCGAGATCGATCGCTCCGCGCCAGTCGCGCGCGATCGAGGTCGCCACGACCTTGTTTTCCCGATTCAGTTGCACTTCCACCTGACAGCGCTTGTCGACGCCGCCGCGCGGCCCGTTGATGTCGGACAAGCTGACGGTCGCCTTTGAAATCAGCCACGCGAGGCGCCGAAAGACGAATTCGCTGCGGGCCTTCGCGAGCGCGTGCATCGCAATGGCTTCGGGATCGCGGGACTTGAACAGGACTTTCATTGACGCCTCCTTGTTGAACGTGAGATCAGCGTAAGGCGTCGCCGTGTCACGAAAAAGCAGAACCAACGGGACGCAAGCTTCGAAAAAACCGAAGTCACGCCCCGGCGTGTGAAAGAACCTGCTGCGTCAACGGATGATGCCGCCCGCGCCGCGATACGATCGCATGCACTTCCTCTTTCACGTCCGGCGAGCGGCCGAGCCAGCGCAGGCCGCGCAGCAGCGGCGCATCGCCCGCGCCGAATTCCGCGAGTGGAAACACGCCCAGACCGCGTGCGCCGAACACGGCCATCAGCGCGCTATCCTCGAATTCGCCGACGATACGCGGCACGATGCCTTGCGTCTCCAGCCAGCGATCGAGCCGCGCGCGCAGCGACGAATGCCCGGTCGGCAGAAGAATGGGCAGCGAGGCGAGGCTCTCCGGGAAGTGATCGATCGCGCTCTTGCGCACGATGGAAGCCGGCCCGTACCAATCTACAGGCGAAGCGATGAGCCGCTCGCTCGTGAGGCGCAAATTGTGATTGTGCGGCGCCGGATGGCTCGCGAGCACCAGATCGAGCCGATGCAGCGCGAGTTCGGCGAGCAGTTCGTCCGTTTCGCCTTCGTGACAGAGCAGGCGCAGCGCGGGATTGTCGAGTACCGGCGCAAGCAGCGCATGTGCGGCGAGCTTCGAAATGCCGTCCGACAGCCCGACGGCAAGACGTGCGAGCGTGCCGCTCGCCGCCTCCCGCACTTCGTCCTGGATCGACTGGCCGAGTTGGAAGATCTCCTCGGCGCGTGCGAACGCAACCTGTCCCGCCTCGGTCATGGTGACGCCGCGTCCGGCCGGTTTGAGCAATTGATGCCCGAGCGATTTTTCCAGTTCGCGCACCTGAGCGCTGATGGTCTGAACCGCCATATCGAGCCGCTCCGCCGCGCGCGCAAACCCGCCTTCCTTCACGACGACCCAGAAGTAATGCAAATGTCGATAGTTGAGCATGAGTCGCGCGTCCTCGCCGTTTCGGTTGATATTCGACACTTCGAAAAAGCCGAAGTATCGATTCGATTATCGCTGATTTTTTCGATCGTGCGATGAGTCGATCATGGGCGCGATACGTCTTCAATCCAACCTGTCCGCACTCATGGAATATCTTCTCTCGCTTGCCGCCGATCCCGCCGTGTGGGCCGCCCTCGTCACGCTGATCGTGATGGAAGTCGTGCTCGGCATCGACAATCTCGTCTTCATTTCCATTCTCAGCAACAAGCTGCCCGTCGCGCAACGAGCGCGCACGCAGCGCATCGGCATCATGCTCGCGCTCGTGATGCGGCTCGCGCTGCTCGGCACGGTCGCGTGGATTGCGCAGCTGACTGCGCCGGTGTTCTCCGTGTTCGAGCATGCGTTTTCGTGGCGTGACCTCATCCTGCTCGCGGGCGGCCTGTTCCTCGTCTGGAAAGCGACCAAGGAGATGCACCATCACGTCAGGAAGGATCACGACGAGACGCCCGGTGTCGCGTCGAGTCTCGGCAGCATGACAGCGTGGTCGGCAATCGGCCAGATCCTGCTGCTCGACCTCGTGTTTTCCGTGGACAGCATCATCACGGCGGTCGGGATGACCGATCACCTGCCGATCATGTTCATCGCCGTCATCTTCGCCGTCGCGACGATGCTCTTCGCCGCGCAACCGCTCTCGCGCTTCATCGAACGCAATCCGACGGTCGTGACGCTCGCGCTCTCGTTCCTGCTCGTGATCGCGATGACGCTGATAGCCGAGGGTTTCGGAACGCACGTGCCGAAGGGCTACATTTACGCGGCGATGGGATTTGCCGGATTCGTCGAAGGGTTGAATCTGTTTGCACGGCGCGTGAAGGGCAAGCGGGAGGCGAATGTGCAGACGGAAAACCGTGCGCATCTGGACGGTGCGTCCGGTTGACCTTCGATCGGCGCGCGCCGCGCTTATCCACAGTTTCCGTGCACAAACCTGTGCACAAACAGGGGAGCGGCGCGCTATCAGCCTGAAGCAACTGAAGAAATTCGCCACGCTTCCCGCTATGAAACGAACCTTCACGCGCCTTCGCCTCACTGTGCGCCGCCCCTCGGTTCGCCTCGTTGCAAGCGGGAATTCGGCTTGCTTCTCGCACGGCAAGTGACTACGTTATGCGATAGCGCACGCCCGATTCCTTTCGGTTCCCGAAATATCCACCGATGAAATCGCGCGTCGCGGACACCGCGATCAATCATCGACAGAAAACATAAGAAGAACCTGCGTGCGATGAATCAGGCCAATACCCGCGGCCTCGCTTCTGCGGAACGCAGGCGACAGGAGGGAAGCATGAGTCCGCATTGGGAGATCGGCACGGTGAGCGAGGGGTTCGAGCCCATCGCGCCGCAGGCGCTCGCATCCGTCGCGCGGATCGATCCATATATCGTGTGGGCTCACGCGACGCACTATCGCGACCTGGGCGGCATGCCGAGCGGCCGTGTGCCGATTGCCATCGAGATGAAGCAGGGCGGCGATACTGCGCAGCAGTTCGCGCAGACCATCGAGCGCAACGGCTGGCAGCACTGGATCTGGATGTCCGCGCTCTATCGCGATCCGCCCGCCACGCTCGAGGCCACGCGCTTCTGCACGGCTCACGTGACGCGCGAGTTCTACGCGCATCTGCACACCGACCTCGCGGGCAAGTTCGAACGCTTCACGGAAGCGCTGGTCATCACGTCGCACGTCGATGCACCGGTGGATCGAGCGCCGGCCGTGCATGCGCCCCTGCGCGAGGGGTTGGGTCACGCGATCGTCGGCGTATGCGATGAAGATATCGCGTTCACGCATGCGCGATTCTCGGAGGATGCAGCCGGCACGCGCACGCGCTTTCGATGTTTCTGGGATCAGAACGATGCGGCCGAACCGGCAGCCGGTCTAGGCTACGGGAGCGAATGGCTCAAACATCAGATGGACGCGATGTTGAACGATGCACGCCTTCATGCCGAAACAGCACAAACGGCGGGCGGCGCACACGTCATGCGTTTCGCGCATGACGGCCCGCCGGTCGCCGAGCGTGCGGGCTGCCATTCTTCGCGCGCCGAGCCTGGCGATGTCCATGTCGATGGCATTCGCGATGCGCCCTTGCCGATGATCGGCGTACAGCTCAAACGACGCTGCCGCACGATGCGCAACGCGTTCGGCCCCTGTCCCGATGCCGAAGTGCTCGACGCCGTCCGCTATGTCGTGCAGCGCGCACAGGACATTGGCGGCGCGAAGTGTCATGCGCTCGTCAGCCTGAACGCCGGCAATGTCGCGTGGCAGCAGGACGGCAGTTCGCTCATCGAAAGCGCGCTCGACGAGTTAATGGATACCGGCGCCTGCTCTGTCGTGCTTCCATCGGGCAATGTCGATCTGTCGCACTGCCGCGGGGCGCTGACGATCGAGGATCGCGCGGAGTCGGCGTTGCGCTGGCCCGTGCGTGCGCATTCCGCAGCGCCGAGCCTCGCCGAGATCTGGTGCTCGAGCGATGCCGGCGCGCCCGCTGTCGACGTGCAGATCGTGCCGCCCGACGGGATCGCGAGCGCCTGGCTCACGCTAGGCGATATCGGCATATACACGCGTGGCGGCGAAGCGATCTGCACCGTCGTGCATCTCGGCCGGGGTGCGCGCGGCGACGGGCACATGATCCTCGTCGCGCTCGCGCCGACCGCCGCGCGCAGCGGCATGCGCCGCGCGGCGGCGGGCGAATGGCTCATTCGCCTGAGGAACAACGCGCGCGCGAAGCTCACCGCTTATGCGTGGATGCAGTGCGACGAATCAGCCGGCGAGACGCCGCTCGTCGCGCCGTCGCATGCGCGCGATAGCGGCAAGTAGCGCGCTCAACCGCGTGAATGGAGCGCGATGATCTCCTGTAGATCGAGGTCGTGCTCCAGCGAATGCAGCAGCTCATCGTGAATCTCCCCGGAACGATGCATGCGCAGCAGCTCCGCGCGCCCGGCCGCGATGGCGGCGAGCACGACGTCGTAATGCGCGTGACGCGCGTCCGTCGGAAATTCCTCCATGTCCCGAAAACGCTGCGTGAGCCCCGCGCGATACGTGTATTGCTCGAGCAGACGCGGATGGATCACATTGCCGTCGGCGTCGTGCACGAGCGGCTGTATCGCGGCGAGTTGCGCCGACTCCATGCGCGCCCATGCCTGCGGTTCGGTGAGATGTCGCGACGAGCGCTCATGGCCGCGCGTCAACGAGAGCAGGGCGATGAGCGGGCCGATCGTCGCGCCTTGCAGAAGCACGGTGACGAGGATCACCGCGAAGCCGGCGAACAGGATGAGATCGCGGCCAGGCATCGTCTCGGGCAAGGAGAGCGCGACGGCGAGCGTCACCACGCCGCGCATGCCGGCCCAACTCACGACGGTAGCGGCGCGCCAGTCGGGAACGGCGACGCCGGCTTCGTCGGCGTCCGCGCGCTTGCGTCCGGTGACGGACCACGCGATCCATTTCACCGCCTCGACGCCGAACACCCATACGAAGCGCGACAGGATCACGACGGCGATCACCGCGGCCGTCGCAGGCCCGAGCAGCGAGAACGCATCGCCGACGCCGCCGAGCCGCACGGCGATGCCGCGCAGCGACAAGCCGATCAACACGAAGACGAGCGCCTCCAGCACGAACACGACGACTTGCCAGAACGCCGTGCCGCGCATGCGCTGCGCCGCCGTGAACACTTCGTGCTGATGCCAGCCGACGACCATGCCGCACGTGACCGTCGCGATGACGCTCGACACGCCGAGCTCTTCGCCCGCGATATAGCTGACCCATGACGTGAGCATCGACGTGGTGATGACGAGATAGTCGTCCTCGAGCGCGCGCATGATCCTGACGGCGATGAAGCCCGCGACGATCCCGACCACGACGCCGCCAACGGCCAGTCCCGCGAAGCTCGCGGCGGCGCGCGGCGCGCTGAACACGCCGCTCATCGCGGCGACGAGCGCGAAGCGGAACAGCACGAGGCCGGCCGCATCGTTGAGCAGGCTTTCGCCTTCGAGCAGCACCATCAGGCGACGCGGCAACGCGACGCGCTCGAGCACGGCCTTGGCGGCGACCGCATCGGGCGGCGAGACGACTGCGCCGAGCGCGAAGCACGCGGCCCACGGCAGCTCGGGCACGACGAGATGCACCGCGATGCCGACGACGAGCGTCGTGAAGGCCACCGCGCCGATCGCAAGCAGCAGGATCCCGCTCAGATTGCGCTTGAAGTCGTCCCACACGAAAAAGTACGCGCCGTACATGAGGAGCGGCGGCAGGAACACGACGAGGACGAGCTCCGGGTCGAGTTCGATGTGCGGCAAGCCCGGCACGAACGCCATCGCGACGCCGCCGACGAGCAGCGCGGCCGCAGGCGGCAGCCGCAAGCGCTTGGCGAGCACTTCGAGCGCGATGATCGCGATCAGCGAGACGAGCACCAGATTGAATGCCGTGGCGGCGTGCATGAATTTTTTCCTCGGGTTGCGTTGAGTTCTTATGCCGAAATGCGCGGCGCCCCACGCAGGCGCCACGCATGGCGCTGCTACGATCGACGCGGGGCCGGGCGGCGAGCCGCGGTCATCGTATCCGAAAGGGAGTGAAAATGAGACGAAAGTCGTCGGGCGTGGCGGTGGCGGCGGTGCTGGTAGGCGTTGCCGTGGCGGCCGTGCTGTATATCGCGAGCTTCGGCAGATCGCGTCATGCGGATGCGCCCGTGCCGACGCCCTCCGCGCTCGCCGCGCAAGACGGCGGGGCGAGCGCGGCGAACTTCGGGAATGCGCCGAAACCGCCCGAATCGACGCAGGGCGATCGAACCGCCGCGCGCTGACACGCGGCGTCCATTCTTTGTCACAGGCACCGAACCTGTCGCGCACGACAGGAATATGACTTGCTCGCCGCCTGACGATGCCAACAAAGCTCGTCGGGAGCACATCGCGATGGGACACCATCCCCAGAAGGTTCCACACGCCGCCGCGTTGCTCGTCGATGGGCGCGGCATGATCGGCAACATGAAGACGGCCGCGCTCGTGTCGCTGTGCGGCGCGATCGACTTCATGTGCTTTCCCCGCATCGACTCGCCCACGCTCTTCGCCGCGCTGCTCGATGAGGAGCGTGGCGGCGTTTTCTCGATCACGCCGCGCGCGCCGCATGCCAATGTCAAGCAGATGTATCTGCCCGAAACGAATGTGCTGCTCACGCGTTTCATGACCGACGAGGGCGTGTGCGAGCTGCTCGATCTGATGCCGGTCGCATCGAATGCCGCCCGCGCCGATGAGGTGCCGAACTGCGTGCTGCGCATCGTGCGGCTCGTGTTCGGGCGCATGACGCTCGACGTGCGCTGCGACCCGCGCTTCGACTACGCGCGCGCGAAGCACACGGCGCATGCCGTGGAGAAGGGCATCGAATTCATCTGCGCCGACGGCTCGCCGCCCTTGCGCCTCATCGCGAACGTGCCGCTCGCCGTCGAAGAGCAGGGCGCACGCGCCACGCTGGAATTCGAGGCGGGCGATTGCGCATGCTTCGCGCTCGGCGGGGCGGACGGGCTCGCCGACATCGAGGCGAACCACGATGCGATCCTCTCCGACACCATCGATTACTGGAAAGCATGGTCGTCGCGCTCGACGTATCGCGGGCGCTATCGCGAAGTCGTGCTGCGCTCGGCGCTGACCTTGAAGCTCTTGAGCTCGGAGGAATTCGGCGCGATCGTCGCCGCGCCGACCTTCGGCCTGCCCGAGGCGCAGGACGGCTCGCGCCGCTGGGATTACCGCTTCACCTGGATACGTGACGCCGCGTTCTCCGTGTATGCGCTCTTGCGCCTCGGCTATACCGGCGAGGCCGAGCGCTTCATGAAATGGATCGCCGAGCGCAGCCGCGATTGCAGCGCGCACGGCAAGTTGCGCGTGATGTACTCGGTCGACGGCAACGACGCGCTCGCGGAAAGCGCCTTGACGAGCCTCGTGGGCGAAGTGCCGGGAAAGATGGTCGTCGGCAACGAGGCGCGCGATCAGATCCAGCTCGATGTCTACGGCGCGCTGCTCGATTCGGTCTACCTCTACAACAAGTACGGCGCGGCCATTTCGTACGAGGGCTGGCGGCATGTGACGCGCACGGTCGATTACGTCGTCGAACATTGGCGCGAGGCGGATAACGGCATCTGGGAATTCCGCAACGGCACGCGCGCGCTCCTGCATTCGCGCCTGATGTGCTGGGTGACGCTGGATCGCGCACTGCGGCTCGCCGAGAAGCGCTCGCTGCCCGCGCCGCTCGCGATCTGGTTCCGCACGCGCGACGAGATTCATCGGGACATCCACGAACAGTTCTGGAACGAGGACATCGGGAGCTTCGTGCAGACGCCGGGCTCCGCCACGCTCGACGCCTCTGCGCTGATGATGCCGCTCGTGCGCTTCATCGGCCCGAAGGATCCGCGCTGGATCGGCACGCTCGATGCAATCGGTCGCGAGTTGCGCGTCGATCCGCTGATCTTCCGCTACACGCGCGGTTCGACACTCGACGGCTTGCCCGGCACGGAAGGCGGCTTCTCCGCGTGCTCGTTCTGGTATGCGGAGGCGCTCGCGCGCGCGGGACGCGTGGACGAAGGGCGGCTCGTCTTCGAGAAGATGCTGGCGTACGCGAACCATGTCGGGCTTTTCTCTGAGGAAGTGGCGACGAGCGGCGAGGCGCTCGGTAATTTCCCGCAGGCGTTGACGCATCTCGCGCTCATCAGCGCGGCATACCAGCTCGACAGGAATCTCGATCGGGTGCATGTGCCCTGGACCTGATCGGTCTGCGCGAGCCGTCGCGACGCTGTATCCTTTCAGCTCACTCTGAGCATGAACGGAGGGCAGGGGATGAACGGCAAGACGGTCATGACGTGCATCGACGCGGCGCATGCGTCGCTCAAGGAACACGCCGATGAAATCGCCTCGCTCGATCAGGCGATCGGCGACGGCGATCACATCATCAACCTGCTGCGCGGCATGGGGGCGCTCGCCGGCATGCGCGAGCAAATCGAAGGCGAGTCCTTCGCGCCCGCGCTCAAGCTTGCAGCGACGAAAGTGCTGTCGACCGTCGGCGGCTCGTCCGGGCCGCTCTTCTTTTCGATGCTGACAGGCATGGCGAAGACACCGACCGACGATGCCGGCGTCGCCGCTGTCGCGCGCGCGTTCGCGGCGGGCGTCGATGCCGTGGGCCAGCGCGGCAAGACGGGCATCGGCAGCAAGACGATGATGGACGTGCTCATTCCTGTCGCCGAACGCTTCACCGCGATGGCCGATGCGCTCGCTTCGAAGAAGGAGATCCTCGAAGCGCTGCCGCGCATTGCGGAAGAAAGCATGCTCGCGACGCGCGACATGCTCGCCACGAAGGGGCGCGCGTCGTTCCTCGGCGAGCGCTCGCGCGGCCATGTCGATCCGGGCGCGCGATCGAGCCAGCTCATGATCGAAGCGGTCTGCGCGCGGCTCGCGCAAGGCGATGCCTGACCACAAAAATGGAGCAGCGGACATGAAGAAGTTCGTCAATCGCGTCGATGATTACCTGACTGAAAGCCTCGCGGGCTTCGCTGCGGCGCATGCGGATCTCGTGACGGTCAACTTCGATCCGCTCTACATCGTGCGCCGAGTGCTGAAGCCGGGCAAGGTCGCGATCATCTCGGGCGGCGGATCAGGGCATGAGCCGTTGCATGGCGGCTTCGTCGGACACGGCATGCTCGATGCCGCATGCCCCGGGCAGGTCTTCACATCGCCGACGCCCGATCAGATGATGGCGGCGGCGCAGGCGGCGGATACGGGCGCGGGCGTGCTGTTCATCGTGAAGAATTATTCAGGGGACCTGATGAACTTCGAGATGGCGTCCGAGCTGTGCGAGATGCCGAATGCGTCGGTGCTCGTCAACGATGATGTCGCCGTCGAGAACTCCAGCTTCACGACCGGACGGCGCGGTGTGGCGGGCACGGTGATCGTCGAGAAACTCGTGGGCAGCTTCGCGCAAACCGGTGCCGATCTGCAAGCGTGCCGGGCGTTCGGCGAGCGCGTGACGGCGCGGATTGCATCGATGGGCGTGGCGTTTTCGAGCTGCACGGTGCCTGCTGCGGGCAAGCCGACCTTCACGCTCGGCGACGATGAGATCGAGATCGGAGTGGGCATTCACGGTGAGCCGGGACGCAGACGGGCGAAGTTCGAAACCGCCAACGCGATTGCGGATGAATTGCTTACGGCGATCGTCGACGATCTGAAGCCAGCGGCGGATGCGTCGTTGCTTCTGCTCGTCAATGGGCTCGGCGGCACGCCGTTGTCGGAGCTTTATCTGCTCTATCACGCGGCGCGGACGTGGCTCGCTTGGCGCGGGTTGAGCGTGGCGCGCTCTCAGGTGGGCGCGCTGACGACGTCGCTGGAAATGGCGGGAGCGTCGATCACGCTTTGCACGCTCGATGACGAGATGGCGAGGCATTGGGATAGTCCGGTGCACACGGCGGCGTTGCGCTGGGGGATGTGAGGAAGCGTTGAACGGGCTGCGGATGGGCGATTGCGTGGTGAATTGGCGGGCTCCCGCTGGGCGAACAGTCGCGAGCTTGCCACCGGTAAACAACCCGAATCTGTAAATAGCCAGAACACGACATTAGGATAAAGCCGCAACACCAGAAAAATACGATAATTTGTGTTATGTAAAATAAATTTAACGTTCGGGATGACGGTCGGCTACCGGTTCCAGGTCGAACAACGCCTCCCAAAACCGGATCAAAAAATTTCACCCAAGAACTCCCACAACGCGAAAGTTTCCCCTATAATTCGCGGCTTCCGTAGGCTCGTAGCTCAGCTGGTTAGAGCACCACCTTGACATGGTGGGGGTCGTTGGTTCGAGTCCAATCGAGCCTACCAACGACATTCAGACGCACCGCGGCGATCTATATCGCCGCGGTGCGTTTTCATTTCCGCGCAACCTTTTCTGGCAGCCGCGTGGCAACGGCGATTCGGCCGCGCGTCAGTCCCAGCAATTTCGGAACGCCACCGCGACGATCACCGGCACCGTGAGCACGAGTGGAATGGCGAAATACGGGATTTCCAGATGGACGATCCACGTATAGATCAGCCACGCCACGCCCAACGCCAGCGTAGCGATGCCGATGAGTGCCGTCAGTACATTGAGCATGCGGGGCGACATCCGCTTGCGGGAGGCTTCTTTGCCCGAAGGAGTTTCCATGGCGGCGTGCGCATCGGAGCGCGAGAGTAGTACATCCCGATTTTATACCGCCCTGCCCGCCATAGTCGTTCGTTCGAGGCTTTCGAACCGCACCAGATGTGAAAGGAAATGCGCCGCTGGCGCAGCGCAGAAGCATCCGTGTATCGTTCAGTCAACCAGGGAGGACACACCATGATCGACGATACCGACAAGAAGCACCTGATCCGCTGCATCGAACTGGCGCAGGAAGCGCTCGATAACGGCGACGAGCCCTTCGGCTCGATGCTCGTCGCAAAGGACGGGCGCGTGCTTTTCGAAGACCGCAATCGCGTGAGCAACGGCGATCAAACGCGGCACCCGGAATTCGCGATTGCGAAATGGGCGGCGCAGAACGTGCCGGAAGCGGAGCGCAAGGACGCGGTCGTGTACACCTCCGGCGAGCATTGCCCCATGTGCGCGGCGGCGCACGCGTGGGTCGGGCTGGGGCGCATCGTCTATGCGGCGTCAACCGCGCAATTCACGAGCTGGCGTGCGGAACTCGGCGCACAACCCGGGCGTGTGCGTCCGCTGACGATACAGGAAGTTATCGAAAATACAGTCGTCGATGGTCCCGTCGAGGAGTTCGCCGAACGCATCAAGGCGCTTCACGTGGCGCGCTATCGAATGGCCAACGTTCAGCAGTAGATCTTCATCGGAATGCCCGCAGCCGATGCGCATCCATAAGATTGAACGATCCACGCGAAGACACAAGCAAAAAAGCCCGGCGCGGAATCATCCCGGCCGGGGTCGACGCACGCCCTCGGAAATACTCAAAAGTTATGCCGTATGCCGAGCGTCACAGACAGTTGTCGATCGCTGTTCGAGTTAGCCAGATTGGGAATCTGCGCGTAATTCGCAGGCCCGCCCGTTGCCGGATCGATACCGAGTCCCGCCCCCACCGACTTCTGCATGATGGCGACACCATACAACGCGGTGCGCTTCGAAAGTGCGTAATTCGCGCCGAGGTTCACTTGATGAAAACGCGTCGATGAACCGCCGTCGGGTTTCGCATTGTTATAGATATAGGCGAGCCCCAGTTGCAAAAACGGCGTAGCCGCGTAAGTCAGGTTCACTTCGCCGATATCGAACGCAATATTGCGGCCCTGCGGATTGGCGCTATCGGCAAAGTACTGGCTATGCTCGAGGCGGCTATGCGTATAGGTCAGCGCGATGGTCGCCGGCCCGATCGCATACGATGCGCCCGCGCCATAAGCCTTCAGCGCTTCCGCATTCTGTAGTTGACAATAGAGCGCTGACGGATTGGAGCAGGCAAAATCGCCGATATAGCCGTTTGCGCCACCCAAAGCCGCATCGAGCGGATTGTGCAGATTCAGATAGCCCGCACTGATCGAGACCGGCAGACGCGTATAAGCTGCTGCGAACGAATAGCCGCGCCGTTGCCCGAAGTCACCCGCGACACCACCGAGGCTATACGTGCCGCCCACAGAAAAGCCATTCCAGTCGGGGCTCGTGTACTTGATTGCGTTGTTGAAGTTGAATGCTTCGTTCAGGTTGTCGACGTCGCCGATGTGCGAGCCGTAAAGCGTCGCCCATGAATTGCTCGACACATAAGGCCCGAGGAAATCCGAATACGAATCGTATTGACGCCCGAGCGACAACGTGCCGAATTGCTCGTGCGCCAGACCCACCCAGGCCTGACGATTGAACAACGCCCCACCCTGAACCAGGCCTCCTGTTCCGGTATAAAAGCTGTTCTCAAGGTTGAACTTCGCTTGCAAGCCGCTGCCCAGATCTTCCACGCCGAGAAATCCAAAACGCGAAGGCACGAGATTGCCGCCAGAAAATGCGAAGTTATGCCCAGAACCGACGCTGCCGTCGGCGCTGGTGATCTGCTGATTGGTCGTGTAGGTCAGCCCGGCATCGACGGTTCCGTAAAGCGTCACCGTGCTTTGCGCCGATGCGCTCGCGCATACGGCGAGCGCCGCCGTCGAAACGAGTTGCCGCGCGATCGTGCGAGTTGTCATGCGAGCGTCCTCACGCGTAATTGATCAGCACCGACTTGGTTTCGGTGTACATGTCGATCACCGCGCGTCCGAGCTCCCGTCCGAAGCCCGATTGCTTGAAACCGCCGAACGGCATCGCGTTATCGAGGAGCGAATGGCAATTGACCCATACGGTGCCCGCCTTGATGCGCGGCACGAGCTTGTGAATCGCCGAGAGGTTGTTCGACCAGATGCTCGCGCCGAGTCCATACGGCGTGTCGTTCGCTTTCGCGACCACGCTGTCGATATCGTCGTACGGCATCGCGACGAGCACCGGCCCGAAGATTTCCTCGCGCACCACCTTCATCGAATGATCCGTATCGACGAGCACGGTCGGCTTCACGAAGAAACCCGCGCCCCCCTTGCGCGCACCGCCCGCGATCGCACGCGCGCCTTCATCGCGTCCCGCTTCGATATAGCCGAGCACGCGATCCATCTGCCGCGCCGACACGAGCGGACCGATCTGCGTCGATGCATCGAGGCCCGGCCCCATCGGCAAGGATTGAGCGATGGCCGCGACGCGCTCCATCACACGATCGAATACTTTCTCGTGCACGTAGACGCGCGAACCGGCGGTGCACACTTGTCCCGAATTGAAAAAGATCGCATTGGCGACGCCTTCCGCCGCCTTGTCGATATCGACATCGGGCAGCACGATCACCGGCGACTTGCCGCCGAGTTCGAGCGACATGCGCGTCATGTTGTCGAGCGCCGCGTGACCGATTGCCTTGCCGGTCGGCGTCGAACCCGTGAACGCAATCTTGTCGATGCCGGGATGACGCGCGAGCGCCGCGCCTGCCGTGCGGCCGAGTCCCGTAACGACATTCACGACACCCTTCTCGATGCCCGCTTCCTGGATCAGCATCGCGAGGCGCAATGCGGACAGCGGCGTGTCTTCCGCCGGTTTCAGCACGACGGTGCAGCCTGTCGCAAGCGCAGGCGCAAGTTTCCACGAGGCCATCAACAACGGGAAATTCCACGGAATGATCGCGCCGACGACACCCACCGGCTCCTTGCGCGTATAACCGAAGAAATCATTCGACGGGCTATACGGGATCGATGCTTCGAGCGTGCTGCCCTCGATCTTCGTCGCCCAGCCGGCCATATAACGGAAGCATTGCGCGGCCATCGATACATCGAGCCCTTGCGCGACCGTTACCGGCTTGCCGTTATCGAGTGACTCGATCTCCGCGAGCTCGCGCGCATTCGCTTCGATCAGATCGGCGACCCGCAGCAACAGGCGTTCGCGATCAGTCGGCTTCATGCGCGACCATGCGGAGTCGTCGAATGCGCGACGTGCGGCAAGCACCGCGCGATCCACATCGGCCTCATCGGCACTGGGGACGCGGGCGAGCAGTTCGCCATCGGCGGGATTGATCACATCGAGCGTGGCGCCGCTTGCGCTGTTCACCCATGCGCCGTCGATCAACATTTGCTGCGCCGACGCGATGAACGTGCGCGTCGAATCGAGCATCGCGAGATGCTGGCTGTTATTCATCACAGTGTCTCCTAGTAGTGTTCGGGGACGGCGTTGACGCCGTTCTCCTGCAGTTCCTTCACGAGCTTCATGCGCGTGCGCGCAACATCGGTGAGCGCGGGACGGCGATACGCGGCGATCTCTTCCGCCGTATAAGGCTTGAACGATGCAGGCCGCGATTGCTCGTTCATCGTCGCGAGCAGCCAGTTCAGGACGTTCGCGAGTTCGGCATCGTTCAAAGCGGAATTGGCGGCGCCCGGCACGCGCATCACGAACTGACGGCCCTCGGGCAACGAGACGAAATGGCCGAGCGAGTTACGCAATGCGGGCACTTTGCCGGGGATGCCGGAACCATCGGCGGTATGGCATCCCATGCAATTGAGCACCCAGTCCTGACGCGCCCGCGCCGCGTCGTACGCCTGCGCCTGCGATGCGTCCGCGATGAAGAGCGCGGCAAGCATCGCAGCGGCGAGGACCGCGCGCGGCTTCATAGCCCGAGGCCCTTCACGACCGCTTCGCGATGCTGATGCACGGCGGTCTGATCGAGCGGTCCGGCGCGCCATGCCTTGACCTCTGCCACGTCGAAGGGCTTGGCCGAACCATGCTGC
The DNA here is from genome assembly GCF_023631085.1 of Caballeronia sp. INML1. Lineage (NCBI taxonomy): Bacteria > Pseudomonadati > Pseudomonadota > Betaproteobacteria > Burkholderiales > Burkholderiaceae > Caballeronia > Caballeronia sp. INML1. The sequence goes on from NZ_JALQDT010000051.1 coordinate 256,219, forward strand.
GCGTTCAGATCGAACACGACGTAGTTCAGCACGTCGGCGATTTCTTCATCGGATAGCGATGCGAAGCTTGGCATCTTGAAGTTGTAGTTCTTCTCCTTGACCTTGATCGGACCGAACATGCCATAGAGCACGGTATGCCCTAATTGCGCGCGGCCCTCGGGCGAGCCCGCGTATTTACCCGGATAGTCGACGAGCGGCGGCGCGAGTCCGTCCATGCCCTTGCCGCCCGCTTGGTGGCAGACGGCGCACTTGCCGTCGAATGTCGCTTTGCCGCCGGGATAATGCATCGTTTGCGCGAATGATTGAGATGCAAAACTCATCGCGCCGGCAGCGAGCGCCGCCATCAAAACACTTGCTGTGTTCATTGCGTCGCCGCTCCCAATAGCACCGATACCGAGCAGTGGTAATTCGAATTGCCGTTCGCCATGCACCAATTGATGTCGTTATTGAGCGATAACTTGTAGAGCGGCTTTTCGCGTTCGTTGCGATTGCAGAAGCAACGTCCGCAAGTCGTCTTGCCGCAGCAGTCGTTGTACGACACGATGTAGTCCGAGCCATCGTGCGGATTGCGGCATGTGCCGATCCACGTGATCGGCGACGGCGTCGTGCCCGGCGGACAACTGCTCGATGTGCCGCCGCAGCAACTGCAAAGCCAGCCGTCGATCGCGCAATACTTCCAGTAGTCGCAGCTCGTCGGATCGTCGCTAGCCGACGCGCCCGGCTTCTTCGGTTCCGTCGCATACGCGGTGCGATCCACTGGCAGCAGCGGCACCATTGCCGATCCGACCAGCACCTTGCCGAGCTTCGCCATCGCACTGCGCCGGGAACTTCGCTGTGCAACGCCGCGCGCCTTATGTTCGAAGAATGAATCAAGCCATTTCATGGACGCTCACCTGTAGGAATGAATGATTTGTCGGCGTCTTCAGGCGTGCTGCCCGACTTGCCCTTCATGTTCGTGATGTGCGTGATCGTCGTGCTTGCCGTGCACGAACTCCTGCAACGAAGCGACACCCCGTTCTTTTGCTTCGAACAGGCTTTCCAGATGCTCACGCGTATTAACGAGACCCTTCGCGCGGACCTTGCCTTCTTCATCGAGCAATACGGCATAAGGCAGCTTGCCGATCTGATAAGAAAGGCCGAGTTCCTGCGACAGCACATACGGATATTGCGAAAGACCGGTCTTTCGATAGAAGGCGGCGTGCTCTTCGAATTCACCATCGCTTGCAAGCACGATGTCGGTTGCACCTTCGCGTGCCTGAATCGACGGCAGCAAGGGCAGCAGCTTCTTGCACACGGGGCACGTCGGCGAGAGGAAGAAGACGAGCGTGTTGCGCCTCGAGTTCGACAAGCCGCCGACCTTCACCGCGCGGCCCGCGATATCGCCCAACTCGAACACCGGTGCGATCGCGCCGACCGCCGGGCCCTTGTCGATCATGAGTGCGCCCGCCGGCATCATGCGTTCATAGAGAATGCCGACTTGGCGAACGAGTGCGAGACAGATCGCGCCGAGCGCAAGCAATGCGGCCCACGACAGTGCGGCCGAAATCATCAGGGCGGTTTGCATCATGAATTCCTCAGAGAATCGAGCTTGGGAAGATTGACCAGCAGCGCATCGAGCGTGAACCACGCGGCGACGGCAAAAAGCGTGCAGGCGCCTGCGCTCGAATAGTCGAGCCACATGAGCTCGCGAGCAGTCGCGGGTGCGAGCGCGGCGCATGCGAGCGCGGCGAGCATCAACGCGCGCGCGACGTGCCACCAGCCGATCGACTTCGGCGCGCGTTCCGTTGCACGCGCGGCGATGAAGCCCGAGCAGCCGCAATCGATATCGGTATGACCACGCAACACGTTGATCGCGAGCGCCGCGCCGAAGAGCGTGAACAACGCGATCAGCACCATGGCGCTGAGCGTGCGCGTATCGGCGAACAACAAGCCGATTGCGCCCGCAGCCTCCAGCGCAGGAAACGCGAACGACAAGGGCGTGAGCGCAAACGAAGGCAGCAACGCGAACGCTTCGAGCGACGCGCGAAAGCGCGACGGCTCGCGCCACTTCGGCGCAGCGCTCGCGAGCGCGATGATCGTCGCGGACGCGATGCACACCATGAGAATGACGGGATCGATCATCGCGTCACCTCACGGGTTGAGCAGCAATGTCGACGTCGCGCCGAGCTGCTTTTCGACGTGCTGGCGCTTGCCTGTCATCGCATCCATCACGACGAGATCGGAGGTCGGCGTAAGGCCGTAAAAGAGCGGTTTGTCGTCGGTGCTGACCTGAATCGCGAGCAGCGGGTCGATCTTCTGCTTCGCGAGATCCCAGCGCGCCACACGCTTTTTGCTCTCGGTGTCGTAGACCCAGATCTCCGTGCCCGGGTCCTTGTGCGAGCCGTCCGCGCCCTTGTGCATGGCCACGTAAAGACGGTGACTGGCCGTGCTCAGCGCGGTCTGCTGCAAGCCGCCCGGACGCCAGCCCGCCTTGCGCTCCTGATCGCTCAGCAAGGACCACGATGCGCCGAAAACCGGCGTATCACCGGAGAAGTCGGCCGTGCGCACATTGCCGTGGAAGGTCGTGAACACATACTTGTTACCGTCGCGCACGGCGTTGACGAAGGCAGGATCGTGATCGACGTCGATGAACGCCTCGGAGAGCTTCCGGCTCGCTTCCTTGCCCGTGGCGTCGAGCCTGACCGTGAGCGCCTTGCCGCTTTCGCACAGCGCCGAGAAGCGATCATTGCCGCTCGGATAGGCGAGCACGCAGCCGTCGGTATCGATCTCACCGAGCACCTTTTTCGCGGCCGTATCGATGACGGTGACCGACGTCGACGGCGTGATGTTCGACACATACAGGCGGCTGCCGTCTTCCGAAAGAATCGTGAGATATGGCGTCGGCACGGTCTGGCCATGCTTGGGCGGGATCACGATTTCACCGGTTACGTCGAGCGTCGTGTTATCGATGATCTCGACTACGTCCGTGCGTGGGCCGTGGCTGCCGCGCGCGAAGTACGTCGTCGCCACATAGCTCGTCTTGTGATCGGGCGAGATCGTGAAGCCCGGCGCGAAACCGGCATCGATCTCGCCGACGAATCGTTTGGTGTCGCCGTCGAACACATGCACTCGTGCATCGGTCATGCTCGCAAACGAGACATCCGTCACGAACACGCGATGCGGGCTATACGGCGGCACTTTCGCCACCGTCAGTTCTTCCGGCTTTTCGGCCGCACCCGCGTGTAACTGACACGCAAGCAGTCCATAGAACAAGGCCCCCATGGCGGTGGCCAGCCGTCTCACCTTCATCTGTGCTCCTCCTCGTTTATCGTCGAAACGACTCTAAAGATGACAATAAAAAAGAGCACTTCGTAACCGGCAGCGCGTGCGTGCCGAAATGGAGTATTCGAAAGGGAGCCGACAGCGATGCGCGCGACAGGCGTATTCAGGCGACTCTTGATGCAAGCCTCGGAAAGGAAATGCCGATTGCCGAGCGCGGCAATGCGGCTCGCGATCGGCAGGAAGGGAATGTATTGCGCCTGCGTTAGCGGGCGCGCAGTGTTTGAGAGGGAAGTTCGCCGAACAGGCTCTTATAATCGCTCGCGAAGTGGCCGAGATTGGTAAATCCCCAGCGCATCGCGGCTTCGCGCACCGGTACTTCGCCTTGCGATGTCGTTGTCAGGAGCCGTCTCACTTGTGCAAGACGCACGGCTCGCAGATAACTTACCGGATTCATCTGCGTGACCGATTGAAAGCTGTTTTGAATGGTGCGCCGGCTCACGCGCAGCTTTTCGCAGAGATCCAGCACCGAGATAGGCTGCTCGGGGCGAGCAAGCACCAGATCATGAGCGCGTCGCACGACGTCGGCACGGCATGCATAAGTGAGCCGGTCTTCGCGCGTCGGAACATGGAACGTGAGCAGATCCAGAATGCTCTCCGTCACGGTGTGCGTGAAGCGACGCGCGCCATCGCCCGAAGAAAACGGATCTGGGTCTGAGAGAACGGTCTCCACCGCCGCGATGATGCGCTTTCCCGCCCGCCAGCCCGCTGCGGCAGGGATGCTCAGCACGTGGCGACCGAGAATCTCGTCCTGGACATCGACACCCGCCGCGTCCGCTGCCGATGCGAGCAGACTCGTATTCACGGCGACGCCGAGCATCGACATGTCGGGTGGCGAATGCAGCAAAAATTCCCTGCCGCCAGGCGCGGCGACGAGCGCGTGTTCGTCGACCCGCACGCCTTGAAACGAGAACGGTGCGCCGCCGCCGAGCACGAGCCCGAATGTGACGAACCCCGGCGGAAGTTGCCCGCGCTGCACGATACGAACGTTCGCGGATTCCTGAAAAACCTGCACGCCCGCCACCGAAACCTGCTTCACCGTGCTGCGAAACGCGCCTTCGCCCACCTGGTCATAGCGCTGTTCCCAACCTGTCAGCGCATGCGCGTGGCGGTCGGCGTCCTCAAAGGTTTCATAGTTGGCGTACATGCCCTGCTCCTGCTACTTGCGTCGATATCGATGCGACTGCTTATAGGTTTTCGATTTTTTGGCGTCAAGCTTTCTAATTTTTTGCTTCTGTCGCTCGTTGCACAATTCTAGGAATGCACGATTGAAAAACAGGCGCGCCCATGCGTAGGCGCCCGCGCGTACTTCACAAACCACTTTAGAACTTGCGCCGGATGCCGGGGCGCACGGTTTCCTGACGGATTGCGTCGCTCGCCGCCATTTGCAGCGACTTATGGGGCTTCTCGGCAAAATCGCCTCGGTTACGTGAGGTAGCCAAAGCTTTAGTGCGGTCGGTAACCACGCGTGGCATTTAGCGGATCGTGCCGATCATCTTTGTGCGGTTCAGCGCGTACGTTCGATTCACGGTTTGCTATACACGAAGTTAAACACGAAACGAACAGGAGACGCTCCATGTCCGCGCTGCCCCGCCCCGACTCTGCCGATATCGAACAGGTACGCAAGCAGTTTCGACAGGCAATGGCTCATCTCGGGGCCGCGGTGAACGTCATCACGACGACGGGCACGCATGGACGCTGCGGCATTACAGCCAGCGCCGTATGCTCGGTCACGGATGCGCCGCCGACGCTGCTCGTCTGCATCAACCGGTCGAGCGCGATGCATGCCGCATTCGTGAACAATCGTAACGTGTGCATCAATGTCTTGCCCGGTCATCTCGAACAGATCGCGCGGCACTTCGCCGGTCTCACGCAACTCTCCATGGAAGAACGTTTCTCGTTGCCGGTGTGGGATGAAGGCATGAACGGCGTGCCGGTATTACGCGATGCGCTGGCGAGCCTGCAGGGCACCATCGTCGAGGCAAAAGAAGTCGGATCGCATTCGGTGATGTTCGTCGAAACGACCGCGATCCGCGTGCGCGACGACGGCGACAGCCTGATTTATTTCGACCGCAACTTTCATCGCGTGCCGCGCGTGTGCGCCGCCCAGTGAAAGGTATCGCCGATTCTGCGTTAATTGATTACAGGAAGACCGCTGCCTATACTCCACGCGCAGACGGGCGACTGTAAGCAAATTCGAAAAATGACACCGGAATCGGTGCTTGCGTTTTTCATCACCCGCACGCAGTCACACATCGCCCAGGTCTGCGAGTTCGCCACTTGGAGATACGTGATGAAAAAATCCTTAAGGCAATTCGGTGCCGGCGTGCTGTTCGCATTGATCGCGTCGCAAACTGCATTCGCGCAGCACGACAAGGTAATAGACGATGCGAATACCGCCTGGAATGCGGCCTTTAACAAGGGAGATGCTCGGGCGCTGGGCGCCTTGTACGACGAAAAGGCCGTGGTGTCCCCCGGAAACGGAACAACCGTTCAGGGACGTGCCGACGTCGAGAAGTTCTACAAAGGCCTGTTTGATGCGGGCTTTCGCGATCACACGATCGATGTCGTCAGTGCGAAGCGAGTCGGCAATCTGATGTATCAAACCGCGAACTGGACCGCCGTCGCGGAAAAGGACGGCAAGAAGACGTCATATAAGGGCGTGGTCCTCAAGGTGCTCGCCAAGGGCGCCGACGGCAAGTGGCGGACGACCGCGCAGACATGGAACGCGGCACAGTGATAGGCGCGCGGGCCTGATGCAACGTCAGACCCGCCGCCGCATTTCCGTCACTTGAGCGCGCAGAGACGCGCATTCAAGCGCGCACGCGTGATCGACGCGATTTGCGCCAAAGCCTCATCCAGCTCCTGCTGCGTGCTGCGGCCGATACGTCGCTCCAGCGCGCTGAAGATGCCCTCGCGCGTGTAATGCCGCACGCAGATGATGAACGGAAAGCCGTGGCGCTCGAGATAGGCGGCATTGAGACGATCGAGCAAGGCGTCCTGTTCGGCCGACATCGCATCGAGCCCGGCGCTTTTTTGCTCGGCATCCGAATCCGCCGTCATCGTTCCGGAGCGAATATTCGCGCCTGACAACAACGGGTGCAGGTTCAGAAAGGCACGCTGGCTCTTGTCGTCAAGATTGCGGATGACATTCATCATCGCGTCGTGCAATCCCGTGGCGGATGCGAATGGACGCGCGCTCCAGGCGCCCTCCGCCGCCTGCGGAAAATGTTCGAACACGCTCGCGAAGGCGCCGACGAAGGCCGTGTGATCGAACGCGTTGATCGGTTCGAGATTGATTGTCTGTGACATGAATGGCTCTCCTATAAGGCATCGATGGCGATTCGTGCCGAGTATAGAAAGCGCGCGATCGGGCGGCGAGACACCCTATCCTATTGACCGCATAACAGAACGCGATAGCGCTAACTGCGATGCATGTCGCGCAGCGCGCGCAGCTCCTGCGCGGCCGCCGTCAGCATGCCGCGCAACCACACGTGCGAAGCCGAACGATGCCGCGACGGATGCCAGAGTTGATAGAACCGCATGAACGGAAATTCGATCGGCGGATCGAGCACGGCGAGCGGCAGATGCTGCGCGTGATAGTTGGCGAAATGCCGGCCTGTCGTGAGAATCAGATCGGTGCCCGGTATGAGGCTGGGCGCGAGATTGAAGTATGGGCAACTCACGCGGTTGTCACGATGCACGCGCATGGTGCTGAGCCCGGTATCGACGACGCCGCGCTGATCGCGCGAATACGGCGTCGGCACGATATGCGACGCGCTCAGATAGTCCTCGGCATCGAATTTGCCTGACTTCGCATATACGCTGTCGCGGGCAACGACACACACGACGTCATCTTCGAGCAATACCGACAAATGCAAATGCTCGGGAGGATTGGGCCAGTTGCCGATGACGATATCCGGCGAGCCCTCCGAGAGCCCCTGTTCATAGTTGAATGCGGCCGAGAGCGGCACGGCGACGAGGCGCGCATGCGGTGCAGCGCGCCTGAATTCGCGCACGACATGCGCAAAGAAGGGGGGCGCCAGATAGTCGGGCATGCCCACTGTGAAGCTTTGTTCGGTGGTCGCAGGATCGAAATGATCGTCCGATACGAGCAGGTTATCGAGCGCGCTCAATGCGGCTTGCGCACTTTGTGCGAGTTGAATGGCGCGCTCGGTCGGCACCATCACATTCTTTTCGCGCGTGAGCAGCGGGTCGTTGAAGATCGCGCGCAACCGCTTGAGCGCGGAGCTGATAGCCGGTTGCGACTGGTTCATACGAATGGCCGTGCGCGACACGCTGCGCTCGCCGATCAGCGTGCACAAAACGCGCAACAGATAGGTATCGAATGGATCGTCGGTGCGATTCATGGTGAGTGCTGTCTCTATGGTTCGCGTGGCCGCGCCGCTATTCTGCCAGCCGGCATTGCAAGAACCGCTTGTTGCAGGCGGCGCTAGGGTAATCCATAGGTACGAAAAAACACCGCAACGAGCGGCGCCAAGGCCCGCCAGACAAGGCTTCGCAACCCATATACGCGTTGCTATGGGGCCTATTGGCTCGCCGCCCGTTCCCGATTTTTTGGCCGTTTCTATACTTGCTTCCACCGAATGCACGACAGTGTCCGTGCGACGCAAACCGACTGGAAAGGAGAAACCATGTCGCTCATCAAACAGGAGATGCCGGTCTTCGCGAGCGAGGCCGAAAGCGCCGAAGCGAGCGTCTATCGCAAGGTGTCATGGCGCCTGCTGCCGTTTCTCGGCGTGCTATGGGTGCTCGCGTGGCTGGATCGCGTGAACATCGGCTTTGCCAAGCTGCAGATGCTGGACTCGCTGCATTTCAGCGAAGCCGTATATGGACTCGGCGCGGGCATATTCTTCCTCGGCTATTTCCTGTTCGAAGTGCCGTCGAACATGCTGCTGCAGAAGATCGGCGCAAAGAAGACGATCATGCGCATCACGATCTGCTGGGGCATCATCTGCATGCTGCAGACGCATGTCACCACGCCTACGCAGTTCTATATCCTGCGCTTCCTGCTTGGGGCTTTCGAAGCGGGCTTCTATCCGGGCGTCATTCTCTATCTCACGTACTGGTATCCGTCGCAGCGGCGCGCGCGGGCCTTCGGCACGTTCATGTCGGCATCGGCGATAGCGGGGGTGCTCGGCGGTCCGCTCGCCGGCTGGATCATGACGTCGATGGGCGGCGTGCACGGCATGCATGGCTGGCAGTGGCTCTTCATCATCGAAGGCATTCCGTCGGTGCTCGCCGGTGTGTTCGCCTACTTCTACATGACGGACAAGCCCGAGCAGGCGCGCTGGCTCAACGACGATGAAAAACGCGTAGTGCTCGATGCCCTGCAACGCGACAATGCCGCAATGGGCGAGCGTGGACACGACTGGCGATCGCTCTTCACGAATCGGAAGGTGTGGCTGCTGATCGCGATCTTCTTCTGCCTGCTGTGCGCGAACTCGACGCTCACCTTCTGGATTCCGACCGTCATCAAGGACGTAGGTGTGAGCACGCCGATGGCCGTCGGCTGGATCGCGGCAGTGGCCTATCTGTGCGGCGCGGCCGGCATGATCATCAACGGTGCGCACTCGGACCGCAGCAATGAAGTGCGCTGGCACTTCAGCGGGGCGGCCATCGTCGGCGGCATATCGATGGCGGTGCTTGCCGTGCTGATGGGCCTCGACAAGATTTCGCCGGTTATCGCGCTGTTGGCCATGACGGCATCGCTGATCGGCACGATGAGCGCGATCCCCGTGTTCTGGCAGTTGCCCAATCGCTATCTCGCGGGCAGCGCAGCGGCAATCGGCGTGGCGCTCATCAACTCCGTCTCCAATCTCGCGGGTTTCGGCGCGCCCTACGTCATGGGACTCGTCAAGAACGCGACGGGCAAGTTGACCTCCGGTCTCTATCTCGTGGCCGTCATCGAAATTCTGGCTGCGGTGCTGGTTATCGTCGGCATCCGCAAGCTCGGCAACAAACAAGGTGCATGACATGCGCGACAAAGACACTTCTCCGGCTTTCGATGTGAGCCGCCGACGCTTTGCCCTGCAATCGGTCTCGTTGGGCGCAAGCATGCTGATGGCGAAGACCGCCCTCTCCGCCGATGCGCCAGCGTCGCCCGCGCCGAACCAGACGACAGGTCCGGTGCAACAGGACGGCCTGAGTCCGCGTCTCACGATGCACGGTCTCGATACATGGCACGGCACGCCCGCCGCGGGCATGCGTGTGGACTTGTTCGCAATCGAAGACGGACGCTCGAAGCTTCTGCAGACGATCACGCTCGCAGCGAGCGGCCGCAGCGAGCCGCCGCTTCTGATCGGCGATACGTATCGCGCAGGCACGTATGAACTGTTGCTGCATGCAGACGAATACTTCGCCGCGCGCAAGGCGAATCTGCCGCAACCGTTGTTCCTTTCGAAGATCCCGCTGCGCTTTCGCATCATCGACATCAACCAGCGCATTCACCTGCCTGTGTTGTTCGGGCCGTGGAGCTACAACTACTACCGCGGCAGTTGAGCGGAACACAAACGAAACGCCAGATCAGGAGACACATCATCATGGCCGCAGGCATCACTACGCATGTGCTCGACGTCGCGCTCGGCAAGCCCGCCGCGGGCATGCAGATCGAATTGTTCGACATCGGCACGCAGCCGCCCACGCTGCTCGCGCGCACGCGCACCAATCGCGATGGGCGCACGGATTCACCGATCCTGCCGGCCGCACAGGCGCGTGCAGGCGATTTCGAATTGCGTTTCTGGGTAGCGGACTACTTCAAGACCCCCGATGTATTCGCCGACGTCGTCCCAGTGCGCTTCACACTTGCCGATGCCGCGCAGCACTATCACGTGCCGCTGCTGTGTTCGCCGTGGAGCTTCGGAACCTATCGCGGAAGTTGAAGCGCAGCGCGTGCATTGCGCTTCACGCCGTTTATGGCGTGCGTCAACATCGAAATTAGCGCAATGTCCATCGATGCCAAGCGCGTTTCGCTCACCGGTCGATCGCAACGCCTTTGGTCATAAGACGCAAATGTCGACGATCGTTCAAAGAACTCGAACAGACAGCTGCTTTAAGAAAGATGCTGAACAACTTTCCTGGCGGGATAGCAATAGATACCTCAATGTGCGTCGCACGGTTATCGCGTTAAAACACTTTCCGTGAATGTCATTTGCCATGTATTGACACGAATTTCCTCTAGCGCGTCACGCACGTCCGTGGCATAGTGCAGACGACAATTTATTAGAGGTAAGTCATGTCGACGCTAGAAAGTATTCAGGCACGTATCGAAGCACTTCAAGCGAAAGCCGATGCGCTCATCGCTAAAGAATCTGAAAGCGTGCTGAAAAAGATTCATGATTTGATGTCGAGCCATGGTTTGACCGTCGCGGACATCGAACAATATTCTGGCACGCGCAAGAAGGCAGGCCGATCGGCCCCGGCAAAAAAACAAAGCACGGTTGCCTATCAGGATCCGAAAACCGGCGCGACCTGGAGCGGGCGCGGACGTGCACCCGGCTGGATCGCCAAAGCCAAGGACCGCAGCAAGTTCGCGGTCGGCGCGAGTGCGCCGGCGACCAAGGCTGAAGGCAAGGCGCGCGCCGCAGTCAAGCGCAAAAGAAAGGGACAGCCGCGCGGTCCCCAACCCGCGCTCTATCGCGATCCGCAATCAGGTGCAACGTGGAGCGGACGTGGACGTGCACCCGCATGGCTTGCATCCGTCGAAGATCGCACGCCTTTCCTGATCGGCTGAAGATGAATAGATAAACGGCGGAGTTCGTTCAAGACTCCGCTGTTTTTTACAATCCATTTAATCTAAACGCGTGGATCGAACGCGAATTCGATCCGAATGCCGCCCGGTTCATAGATCATCATATGGCGTTTCGGCCCTGCCCCTAGCGGTTCCGGCGCGAATTCCACCGTCACGCCAGGCCATGCCGACACGCGATCGAGAATCGTCGCGAGCGCGGCTTCATCCGCTGCACGCAGCGCAAGATGATGAAGCCCGATATTCTTTCGCCGGTCGAATGCTATTGGCGCCGGGTCGTCTTTCACCTGCCATAGCGTAACCAACAACTTTTCGTCGGATACGAACACGGCTGGGTACTCGGGCCGCTCGCCGGCGATCTTCCAGCCCAGACACTGAACGAAGAAGTCTCGGGTCGCGTCGAGATTGCGGACGGCGAGGCCCACGTGATCGATTCCAGAAGTCAGCATCGTTTCCTCCTCATGTCGGATACATGAAGCGCGCATGCACGCTTCGTTCGGTTCCGTTCGCATGCTATCTCATTCCACAGTCGGTGTTGCCTGCACGCGCGGCGTTTAAGCGGTAATCTGAACGATATCGACAACGCGTCGTCCCCCGACAGGAGACCGTTCATGCTGAAGCCGACTTATCCCTATTACCTCGCCAACGAGCCGGTAGCCGCCAATACCGATCTTGCGGTGACCGACAAGTTCAGCGGTGAAGTCGCCACACGCGTGGCACTTGCCGATGCGCACGCCATCGACGAGGCAATCGGCCTTGCGGTCGCCGCGATGCCCGACATGCGCGCCTTTCCCCCGTTCAAACGTCAGGCGGTGCTCGAGCATTGCGTGAAGCGGTTTCGCGAGCGCTCCGATGAAATGGCAATGGCCTTATGCATCGAAGCCGGCAAGCCGATCAACGATTCGCGCGGCGAAGTTACGCGTCTTATCGATACGTTCAAGGTCGCAGCCGAAGAGTCGGTTCGGATCGACGGCGAAATACTGAATCTGGAGATCTCGCCGCGCGCAAAGGGTTATCACGGCTATGTAAAACGCGTGCCGATCGGTCCCTGCTCCTTCATTTCGCCTTTCAATTTTCCTTTGAATCTTGCCGCGCACAAGGTCGCGCCCGCAATCGCCGCTGGTGTGCCGTTCGTCATGAAGCCTGCGAGCCGCACGCCGATCGGCGCGTTGATCATCGGTGAGGTGCTCGCGGAAACGGATCTGCCCAAGGGCGCATTCTCGATACTGCCGGCGCATCGCGACGGCGCCGATCTGTTCACCACCGACGAGCGTTTCAAGCTCCTCTCCTTCACCGGTTCGCCCGCGGTCGGCTGGGAACTGAAGGCGAAAGCAGGCAAGAAGAAGGTCATTCTGGAACTCGGCGGAAACGCCGCCGCGATCGTCGATAGCGATCAGGGCGGCAAGCTCGACTATGTAGTCGACCGGCTGGCGTTCGGCGCTTTCTATCAGTCCGGGCAAAGTTGCATCGGCGTGCAACGCATTCTTGTGCACGCGTCTCTATACGATGACTTGCGTGAAAAGCTGATCGAGAAAACGAAGTCGCTCCGGATGGGCGATCCAAAGGACGAGAAGACCTTCGTCGGACCGATGATTTCCGAGTCGGAATCGAAACGCCTCGCCGGTTGGATGGAAAACGCCGTGAAGGCCGGCGCGAAGATCATCGCTGGCGGCAAGGTGGATGGCGCGATGTTCGAAGCGACGCTTCTCGAAAACGTCGGACGAGATTCGGATCTCTATCGCAAGGAAGCGTTCGGGCCTGTCGCCATTCTCGAAAAGTTCGATAACTTCGACGACGCGCTCGATACCGTGAACGACAGCGATTTCGGCTTGCAGGCGGGCATTTTCACGGATTCACTCGCGCATGCGCATGAAGCATGGAATTCACTTGAAGTTGGCGGGGTCGTGATCAACGACGTGCCCTCTTTCCGGGTCGATAACATGCCTTATGGCGGCGTGAAGGATTCGGGACTCGGCCGGGAAGGCATTCGCTATGCGATTGAGGACATGACCGAAGCGCGTCTGATGGTGATGCGAGAAACGTGGTGACGCACGCCCGAGCGTCCCTTCCAAAGCACGCTCGGGCGTTCGACATGCCTATGCCAGCGTCAGTTTGACATCGATGTTGTTGCGGGTCGCGTTCGAATAAGGGCACACGACGTGCGCCTTGTCGATCAACGCCTGCGCCTCGTTACGATCCATGCCTGGCAGCGAGATCTTCAGTTCGACTTCGATGCCGAAGCCGTTCGGGATTTGTCCAATGCCCACGCTGCCGTCGATGGCAACGTCTTTGGGCAGCGTAATCTTGTCGCGTGCGGCAACGAACTTGATCGCGCCAATGAAGCACGCGCTATAGCCCGCGGCGAACAGCTGTTCGGGATTCGTGCCATCGCCGCCACCGCCGCCGAGTTCTTTCGGAGTCGTCAGCCGAAGATCCAGATTGCTTTCGGGTACGGTCGCGCGGCCATCGCGTCCGCCGGTGACATGAGCATGCGCACGGTATAGAACCTTTTCGATCGACATCGCCAGACTCCTGTGCATTGTGTTGAGCGGCCCTCGCGACGCGAACGCGCCGTTCGACATCCGCCGACATGGATTCCCGATGGGACACTGCCCGCGAAGGGCGGGTTCCAACCTCGAAGGATACTCAAGACGCGGCGAGTTCGCTGACGCGACGTATTGCGACGCATCAAGGCGCGTTCCTCTCGGTCACAACACGACGGGTTCTCTGCCGGGAAAAGCCGCATCGGCTATGGGCGCGTTTGTTTCCTTGGCCATGCGTTCGCACAGCGCGACGACGTGCGCCGAGCCGGCCGTCATGAAGAGCGAATGGTCGAGGTCCGGAAAGATCATCATGCGCACGGACGGAAAGCGCGAAAGGCGCGCGCCGTGCTTGCCGAAATGCGCGGCGATCAGATCCAGCCCCGCATCGTAGGCGCCATAGACGAGCACCGTCTTCACGCCTTTTGCATCGAGCGCGCGAATAATCGGACCGGGCTCCGTGGCGAGTTCGGGCGGCGTCTGGCTCAGACGATCGAGCCTCAGCACATCGACGATACGTGAACGCGCGCGTGTCATCACATAGCCGAGCACAAAGCGCAAGACACGCGTCAACTGTTTTTCGCCACGCAGGATAGCTTTCCATTTCTGCGGATCGAGCATCGAAAATGCATAACCTGCCATGGAATTGCGCGTCGATTGACGCAAGCCATCGGGCGCGACGTCCGCTGGTCGTTTGAACGTCGGCAGATTCACCGTGACGACGCCATTGATCGCCTTTTCGATGACCGCCGCCTTGAGCGCGTGATACCCGCCTGAGCAAACGCCGAACGCGAATATCGACTTATAACCTTGGCGTGCGAGCCAGCGTGCCGCGGCCGCGGTGTCGTCGGTCGCGATCGGGTTGTAGATGCGGCCGAATGCCGTGTCCGATTGCACCTTGCCCGGCGCTGCCGGGCTATCGCCGCGGCCACGCGCATCGAAACGCAGCGATGCCACGCCACGTCTCGCGAGCTCGCGTGCAATGCGTACCGATAGCCTGCTGTCGCCCACGCGCGAACTCGCCGACGTATTCGCGATCAGGTACACCGGGCCGCGCGCCGAACCCGTGCGCGGCTCGCACAGGATGCCGAAAAGCCCTTCGTCGCCGATACGCACCGGACGCTCGATCGCCTCGGGGGTTTCAATGTTCAGCGCGGGCCAGCTATCGGCATCGGCCATGGACGCCACATGAGCTACCGGCGCGGCGCGGCCCGCGATCCACGCCACGACCTCGGCGAACGCGGCGCGCGGCACTGCGTTGAAGGCAGTTTCCTGAATGAAGCCCGTCAGGTCTTCGAACGGACGCGCCTCTGCTTCGACGCCCTTGTCAGCGAGGGCGTCGCGCAAAGGGTCCGTCCCGCCCGCCTTGACATTCATGATCAACGCGCGACGCGCCGGCGCGCTTGCCGTGCCGTTCACGCTCGCGACGAGGTCGATAGCTTGCAGCGAGTCCCTGAATTCGTCGCCATACATCTGACCAAGCACGTTGAACCGGACATCGTCTTGCTGCATCTCGCGCAAGGGCGGCGCAAGCAATTCGAGCCATGTTTTGCGCACGATGTTCAGTTCGCGCATATACACGCGCCCGCTCGTGACGGGCGCGAGCAGTACAAGTTCGTCGACGGGTCGGCGCAGTGCCGCAGCAAGCGCGAATGCCGCGCCCACGCGAAAACCGCATAACGTGACGTGTTCGATGCCTGTCTCTGTCCTGAACCAGTCGACGGCCGCGTGGATGTCTTCGACCGACGATTCGAATTGATCCGGTGCGAGATCGGCGCCCGCCGAGTCGCCCGTGCCCCGATAGTCGAAACGGAGCACCCACATGCCGCGCGCCGATAACGCATCCGCGAGGTGGCGCATGCCGCTGTATGTCCACACGTATTCGTGGCCATACGTGTTACAAAGCACCACGCCGCGCGTGCCGCTTCCCGCGTGCAGCCATCCGAAGCGGTTCCCGAATACAACCGGTCTCATTCGATCTCGCCCTCGTGTCGAGGTATTGAGACGATTATATTAAGCGGCTCCTTCGTAAAGCGGCATCCGAGAGCGAATATGCTCCAGGGAACTATCTATTGGCGCATAAGGCATGGCTTGTGTTTGCTGGCGCTCACTTTGTTTGGACGGTTCGTCGGCATCGCGTCAAGTTGGTGAACGCAATGTCGAGCCGACGAAGGCTCGCCTCGAAGTAATGGACGAGGCCGAGCCTTGAGTCTTTCGTTGTCTGAGCGAAGCTCATGCCGCCTGTCTGGCCCTCGCCTCCTCCACCATGCGGGCGTGCGCGTACACGCGATCGCGTTCGCGTGCGACGAGGGTGCGTTTGCGCGCGAGCGTCTGGCGATGATATTTCGGGTCGCCCATCTGCATTACATATTCACCATGACGATAACGCAGATAACGCTGGAAGAACTCCGCGCCCGGCAAGCCATTGTCGAGCGCCATGAGCACGCCGTAGTCGATGTCACTCACATCGCCGAGCGTCTTGATCGCCGACTCGAGCGCGGCGTAGCGCTGAGGCAGCGGCACCGTCTTGTCGCATTGCGCATGAAAACGCTGATAAGTCAGCACCTGCCCGTGCGATGCACAACGCCATAACGATTTCGCAAGCCGTTGACTCAGTTCCGTATCCACGTTTCCTCCTGCATTGTGCAAGGATCGTATGCGTGCGACATTCCACCGTCATTGAGAATCGATGACGATAACCGGTTGTCTGGAAATCACCTGCGGCGCCAAGAGATATTTCCGGCGCTCAAAGAAAGCGCGTAAATAGCACAAAATGTGAAATGCGTTAAACGTCGGTGCTTATCTTTATTGCGATGCACTGCAGCGCTCGGCGCAAAACTACCAGTCGACCGTTCAGCGGCCGACATGCGGAATTCATTTCTTATGCAGCGATGCAACGCGAAACGGCGACCTGGCGCGCTCCGACTATTGTTGGCCTCGACGGCCTTATTGACTTCCACGCCACAGCGCCGCACTTATTGACCGAAGAATCAAGAAACGGCTGCGATCCGATTACATGCTAGCAAACATATTGAAGGAAACCAAGGTGAGTTTCCGGTATGGATGAACGCCGCGTTTTTCATGCTGCTGTCATTCGGCATTTTTTCCCGACCGTTTTAGCCGATAAGTGAACACGCTTATTTGCAATGGCACGGAAAGCGACGCATTAGAAACGATTGACCGTATAGGGGGTTTCGTGCCCATACGCGCCGCTCCGTGCGCACAGTCCTTAAGATTGGTTTAAGCCTGTAGGACTAAAACGTCTCACAAGGCGCAGGCAGTATGGCAATTCGATGGCTCTGCCTTGCAGCCCGCTGCGACTCGGCTTTCATTCAAACGTCCACGCGGATGGTCAGACCGGGCAACGCCGCACGCGCATTCCAACTGCGCGATCAGGCGCAGGCGATGACCGTCCCATTCAGCCCGGCAGCAATGCCGGGCTTTTTTTTATCCGCGCCATCCGTGCGCATGCGGCGAGCCTTCGCCGCTTTGCGCGACAGCGGCGGGCAATTCGAAGCGAAACGTCGTGCCTGTGCCCTGGGTATCGATCATGCGAATCTCACTGCCGTGCAATTGCAGCATGCGTTGCACGATGAGCAAGCCGAGCCCGCCGCGATGCGCACCGCCCGATGCAAACGGGCGCTGAAACAGCGCTTCCCGCATCGCGGGCGCAATGCCTGTCCCTGTGTCGCTGACGGTCACCTCGACTCTCTCGGCATGCTCGCGCCCATGTGCAAGCGTCACATCCACCGTGCCGGTTGCAGGCGTATGACGGATCGCGTTGTCGAGCAGATTCGTGAGCACGCGTTCGATCATGCCGAGGTCCGCAATGACGCTCGGCAAGCGCGGGGCGATCTGCGCAGTGAGACGCACGCCTTTGGACTGCGCGGCCAGCTCGAACTTTTCGAATACGTCCTGCACGAGATCGACCAGCGAGAACGGCTCGGCTTCCGGCGCGACCATGCCATGTTCGAGCTTTGCGAGCTCGAACAAAGACTGCGCGAGATGACCCACCTTCGCGCTCTGCGCAAGCGCGATCGACAGATAGCGGCGTCTGTCGGCATCGGGAAGCGTGTCGGACTTGAGCGACAGCGTTTCCAGATAACCATGAAGCGACGACAGCGGCGTGCGCAAATCGTGCGAGATATTCGCGACCATCTCGCGACGCTCCCGATCCTGCCGGCCGAGCGCGCGCCACTGTTCGGCGATGCGCTCGGCCATCTGCGCGAATGCGCTTTCCAGCACGACGATCTCGTCGCGTTCGTTCTCACGGGCGTCGGCTGCGCCCTTTCGCGGCGCCGAAGGCAAAGGCGGATCCGCAGGCGCGCCGCGCGCGTCGAATTTGCGCATCGCCTCGGTGAGTCGCCGCAGCGGCCGTGTAACGAGCCCGAACGCGACCAGGCCCGCGACGAGCCCGAGCAAGGTGACGAGTCCCATCGATGCGAGCGTGGTGCGCAAGACCGCGCTCGCTGATGCCTTCGCCGCCAGCGCGTCGTGCTCCTCGCCGAGCAGCACCACATAGACATAGCCGAAGGGCGGCTTGCCGGGCGCGGCGAGCGGCGCGGCGCTGAACACCTTGCGCTTGTCGTCGCTGCGCGGATCGTCGCCCAGGATCGGCAGGGCCGCGCCATCGAGGAACTTGCGAACCGGTGCGAGATCGACGTGGTTGCGCTTCAGGTGTCCGGCCGGCGCATCGTCGGCGCGCACGCGCCCCGTGTCATCGAGCAGATAGACCTCGACGCTCGGATTCACCACCATCAACTGACTGAAGAGACGGCGCACGGCAGGCGCGTCGATATCGTTCGCGTCGGCGAGCGCGCCGTCATGGGCGATGTGCGCCGCAAGTCCGCGTGAAAGGCTTTGAATGACCTCCTTCTCGCGCAGGTCGCTCGCGCGGATCTGCAGCCATGCCGACGCGCCACAGCACGCGAGCAGCAGCACGCAAAACACCGCGAAGAGCCGTTGAGACAGCGTGAGCTTCACGGCGCGGTGTCCTCGCCCTCGGGCGATTGCGCCGCGAGCTTGTAGCCGTGGCCCCATACCGTGAGAATGCGCTTCGGCTCAGCGGCATCTCTCTCTACTTTTGCGCGCAGCCGGTTGATATGCGTGTTGACGGTGTGCTCATAGCCTTCATGTCGATAGCCCCACACCGCATTGAGCAGATCCATGCGCGAAAACACTTTGCCCGGATGACGCGCGAAGTGATACAGCAGATCGAATTCGCGCGGCGTGAGTTCGATGCGCGCGCCATCGACCCATGCCTCGCGCGCGAGCGGATCGATCGCGATGCCCGCAACTTCGATACGCCCCGCGTCGAGCCGCGAGTCCTTCGCAACGGCATCGACGCGGCGCAGCAGCGCCTTCACGCGCGCGACGAGTTCGAGCACCGAGAACGGCTTCGCGAGATAGTCGTCCGCGCCGAGTTCCAGACCGAGTATGCGATGCACCTCGCTGGAGCGCGCACTCGTGATGATGATCGGCGTATAGCGCGTCATGGCCCGCGCACGGCGGCAGATTTCGAGGCCATCGACGCCGGGCAGCATCAGATCGAGAATCAGCGCGTCCCAGCCGCCCTGCTCCAGCAAGCGCAGCCCTTCGGCGCCATCGGCGCTATGCACGACTTCATAGCGCTCGTCGCGCAAGTTGAGACTCAGCACATCGGCGATATGCACGTCGTCTTCGACGATCAGAATGCGTTTCGGATGATCCATGAGCGAATGTCGAATGATGCTCGCCCTGTTAGCGGAAGAAATGGACGAGCGTCTGTGCCATTGTGCAGAAAAGCGCGCGCCGAAGTATCACATTTAATTTAACTTTCGGTGAGGACTCGGGGATGCGCGCGCAACTACGATGCGTCTAACCCACTCGATGACGAGGAACGCATCATGCAAACCCGCCGCCGCTTTCTCCTGACGGGCACCGCGGCAGCCGCCGCCGCGTTCGCTCTGGGCGGACGCCTGCGCGCGCTCGCCGCCGGCCCGCAAACGCAGACGCCGTCGCAGGAACGCTTCGAAATCGTCCATACCGATGACGAATGGCGCCGCCTGCTCAATCCGGTTCAGTTCGACGTGTTGCGACGCGAAGGAACAGAGCGCCCGTACACGAGTCCGCTGAACGACGAGCATCGCACGGGCATGTTCAATTGCGCGGGATGCAACCTGGCGCTGTTCTCGTCGCGCACCAAGTTCGATAGTCACACGGGCTGGCCGAGTTTCTGGGCGCCGCTCGATCATGCGGTTGCGACGCGTATCGACGGCTCGTTCGGCGTCGAGCGCACCGAAGTGCATTGCCGGCGCTGCGGCGGTCATCTGGGCCATGTCTTCGACGACGGACCGAAGCCCACGGGCCTGCGCTACTGCATGAACGGCGTCGCAATGACTTTCACGCCGGGCGCGGCCTGAACCGCGTTCACAACACGACCAAATCCGACCCGACATCATCATGTTGCTCATCGTCCTTGCCTATCTCGGCGGCGCGCTGACGATTCTCAGTCCGTGCATCCTGCCCGTGCTTCCTTTCGTGTTCTCGCGCGCGGACCAGCCGTTCGTGAAGAGCGGCCTGCCTCTGCTCGCGGGCATGGGTCTGACGTTCGCCGTGGTTGCGACGCTTGCGGCCGTGGGTGGCGGCTGGGTCACGCAGGCCAATCAATACGGCCGCTGGGCCGCCATCGTGCTGCTCGCCGTATTCGGTCTCACGCTGCTTTTGCCTGGCGTCGCCGAGCGCGTGATGCATCCGCTCGTCAGCGCGGGCAATCGTCTCACCGCCCTCGCGCAGCGCGGCGACGGCAAGCCGGGCTTCGGCGGATCGTTCGTGCTCGGCATTGCGACGGGCCTGCTGTGGGCGCCTTGCGCGGGCCCGATTCTCGGTCTCGTGCTCACGGGCGCGGCGCTCAACGGCGCGAGCGTCGGCACCACGCTGTTGCTGCTCGCTTATGCGGCGGGCGCAGGGAGTTCGCTCGCGGTCGCGTTGCTGATCGGCAAACGCGTGTTCGCCGCGATGAAGCGCTCGCTGGGTGCCGGCGAATGGGTGCGGCGTGGCATCGGTGCGGCGATGCTGCTCGGCGTCGTCGCGATCGCGCTCGGACTCGACACCGGCGCGCTCGCTCGCATCTCGACGGTGGCGACATCCGGTATCGAACAGCAACTCGTCGATAAGCTTTCGACGAAGAACAATGGCGCGATGATGATGTCCGCCGACGCCGGCAACAACGGGGCCGCGATGATGCGGGCGAGCACCGAGCCGCCGAAGTCCGCGAGCCCCGCGCCGTTGCCCGTTGAGGGCACGCTTCCGCCGCTCGACGGTGCCGTGCAGTGGATCAACTCGCCGCCGCTCACGAAGGAAGCGTTGCGCGGCAAGGTCGTGCTCGTCGATGTATGGACGTACTCGTGCATCAACTGCCTGCGCACGCTGCCGTATCTGAAGACGTGGGCGCAGAAGTATCGCGATCAGGGGCTCGTCGTGATCGGCGTGCATGCGCCGGAATTCGCGTTCGAGCGCAACGTCGACAACGTGAAGCAGGCGGTCCACGATCTCGGCATCGATTACCCCGTCGCGATCGACAACAACTATGCGATCTGGCGTGCGCTGAACAATCAATACTGGCCGGCGCATTATTTCATCGATGCGCAGGGCAACATCCGT
This sequence comes from Caballeronia sp. INML1, assembly GCF_023631085.1. Classification (NCBI taxonomy): domain Bacteria; kingdom Pseudomonadati; phylum Pseudomonadota; class Betaproteobacteria; order Burkholderiales; family Burkholderiaceae; genus Caballeronia; species Caballeronia sp. INML1. Next base: position 277,486 of record NZ_JALQDT010000051.1, read on the forward strand.
TATCACCATTTCGGTGAGGGCGACTATGCGCACTCCGAGCATGTAATTCAGCAACTGCTGGCCGAAGCGGGACACGGCGCCGCGCCTTCCGTGGCGATGACCGCGAAGAGCCACGACGATGCCATCGGCGAGGGCGCGATGATGCAGGCCGATAATAAGGACATGCGTTCGCCGGAAACGTATATCGGCTACGAGCGCGCGCAGCAGTTCATGTCGCCGGGCGGCGAAACGCCGGATCGCCTTCACGACTATGCCGCGCCGAAAGCACTCGACGTCAATGACTGGGGCCTCGCGGGCGCCTGGAAAGTCGGCGCGGAGCACGCGACGCTCGAAGGCGCGACGGGCCGTATCGTCTATCGGTTTCACGCGCGCGATCTGCATCTCGTGCTCGGACCGTCGAAGGACGGCACGCCTGTGCGCTTTCGCGTGAGCATCGACGGCGCGGCACCCGGCACATCGCACGGCAGCGACGTAGAGGCCGACGGAAGCGGCACGGTGACAGAGCAGCGCCTCTATCAACTCGTGCGGCAAACGGGGCCTGTTGCGGATCGCACATTCACGATCGAATTTCTCGACCCTGGGGTCGAAGCGTACGCGTTCACGTTCGGTTGAACGAGACACACGAAGGAGCAAAGATGTTCAAGACCACCAGCAAGACGTTCAAGGCCGCAAGCGTGGCCGTGCTGTTCGCGGGCGCGTTCGCATTGCAGCGCGTCGCGCATTCGAGCGAGGCAGCCGTGAAGATCCCGCCGCCCGCGCACGACGAAACCGCGGGCGCCGTGCATACGGAAACCGCCGTGTTCGCAGGCGGTTGCTTCTGGGGCGTGCAAGGCGTGTTTCAGCACGTGCGCGGCGTAAAGGAAGTGATGTCCGGTTATGCGGGAGGCCGAGCCGATACCGCGCAATACGACCGCGTCAGCGAAGGCGACACGGGCCACGCAGAATCGGTGCGCATCACGTACGATCCGGCACAGGTCACCTACGGCAAGCTTTTGCAGATCTTCTTCTCTGTCGCGCACAACCCGACCGAGTTGAACTACCAGGGCCCGGATCACGGCACGCAATACCGCTCGGCTGTGTTTCCGACGAATGCGGCGCAGCGCGATATCGTCGATGCCTATATCGCGCAACTCGACAATGCGCACGTTTATAGCGGCAAGATCGTCACGCGGGTCGAAGACTACAAGGGCTTCTATCCGGCCGAAGGCTATCACCAGAACTACCTGACGGAACATCCGGAAAGCCCGTATATCGCGATCAACGATCTGCCGAAGGTAGCAAACCTGAAGCAGATGTTCCCGGCGGCGTATCGTCAGGATGCGGTGCTCGTGGCGGTGGCTTCCAAATAGGCGTGGAGAAGCCCGACGACCTCGGGCAGGTTGCGTCTGCCGAAGCCGAGGCGGACATGCGCGTCGCCGTGATCGAGCAGCGTCGAAGGCAGCAGCAGCACGCCCGTGCATGCGAGCAGTTCGGCACAGAACTGCTCCGCGTGTCCGCGCTTCAGTCGCACGAAGCCGATCGTGCCCGCGCGCGGACGATGCCATTCGAAGCGGTCCGCGTGACGCGCGAAGAAGTCGTCGAGCGTATGCAGATTGGCGCGTACGATCGACACATTGCGTGCGATGAGCGCATCGGTGTGGCGCACCGCGATCGCCGCAAGGTACTCGCTCGGCGCGCTATTGCTGATGGTGAGATAGTCCTTGAACGTGCTCATGCGCGCGAGCACCTGCGCGCTCTTCGTCGCGATCCATCCGAGACGCAGACCCGCGAGCCCGTGCGACTTCGAAAGCGCGCCGAGCGAGATCGCGCGCTCGTAGACGTCGCACGCGGCGGGCAGGCGATCGGCTGGATCGTGCTCCAGCCCGCGATACACCTCGTCGCTGAAGAGCCACAGCCCGTGCTTTTGCGCGAACGCGAGGATCGCATCGAACACTTCGCGCGGCGGCAGATAGCCGGTCGGATTGTGCGGGGCGCAGATCACGAGCGCACGCGTAGCCGGTGTGACTAGCCTTTCGAGTTCGTCCGGATCGGGCGCCCAGCCCGCTTCCTCTCGCGCCTTCCACGGCGACACACGCACGCCCATGGCCTCGGCCACCGAGTAATGCGACTGATAACCCGGCATATGCACGATCACGTGATCGCCCGGCGCGAGCATCGTGTGCATGAACGAATAAATGGCTTCCTGCGCGCCCGTGTGCACGATGATTTCGTCTTCGTCGATGTGCTCGTACAACGTCGCGAGTTCGCGTCGCAGCGCGGGCGCGCCGGGATACTCGGTGTAGCCGAGCCAGGTATCGCGCAATCCGTCGATTGCATCGGGTTCGTACGCCAACAATTCGCCGACCGACATGGATTCGGGATCGGAGCTGCACAAGAGATGGCGCGCGGTGAATTCGTGCCGTGCGAAATAGCGTTCGAGCTTGAAGGGATTGGGTTGCATGGCGTCGCTTGATCGGAATCGAAGAAAGCCGTAGTCTGCGCTCTGATCCCCCATTCAAAAAACTAAACTTTCTTATTTCGATTAAGGAACGCTAATGCTCGACTACGCTCTGCTCGATGCGCTGCTCGCCGTCGTACGCACGGGATCCTTCGAGCGCGCCGCACGCGAGCTCAACGTCACGCCGTCTGCGGTGTCCCAGCGCGTAAAACTGCTGGAGGAGCGTGTGGGGAGCCTGCTCGTGAAGCGTGGCCAGCCCTGCGAAGCAACGGCATCCGGTGCGCTGCTGTGCCGCCATACCGAACGCGTGCAATTGCTCGAAGCGGAACTCGGCGGGCGCATGCCGGCTTTGCCGGGTACGCCGAACGAGCGGCGCGCGAAGCTGCGCATCGCGGTGAATGACGACAGCATGAGCACCTGGTTCATCGATGCCGCGGCGGACTTCTGCATCGAGCGGGGACTGATACTGGATCTCGTCGTCGACGATCAGGATCACACCGCGCGGCGCATCCGCGAAGGCGACGTGCAAGGCGCGATCACGACGCAGGCCGAACCCGTGCCCGGCTGGCGTTCGATGAAGCTCGGGCGCATGCGCTATCGCGCCGTATGTTCACCCGCATACTTCGCGCGCCATTTCGCCGATGGCCTCACGCGCGACGCGCTGCGCCGCGCGCCATGCGTCAACTTCAACGAAAAGGATGAATTGCAGAAGCGCTTCATCAAACGTGTGAGCCGCGCGGATATCGAGCCGCCCGCGCATGTCGTGCCGCACGGCGAGGGCTTCGTGCGCGCGTGCACGTCCGGACTTGCGTGGGGTATGTGTCCAAGCCGGCTCGTCGCGCGGCAACTCGATAGCGGCGCACTCGTGGAAGTGTCGCCCGGTTCACGCTTCGATGTTGATCTCTATTGGCAAAGCTGGCGTCTTTCCCTCGGCTGGCTCGACAACTTCAGCGCGATGCTGAAGCACCGCGCAAAAACGTTCCTCGACTGAGGGTCATGCGTCGCGCGTTTCGAACGAATCGACGCGATCGCGATAGAAAGCAAGATGATCTTTGATCGGCGCAACCGCATCGTAGGGCGACTCATAGGACCACACTGCGTTGGCCGATTTTTGTCCACCCGACACAATGCTGTAATAGCTGCACTCGCCTTTGTAAGGGCAGTATGTCGTGTGAGCGGTGCGCTCGAGTTGCGTCATGTCGACGTCCTTGCGCGGCACGTACAGCACTTCGGGATACGATGCCTCGCGCAAGGACAGCGCCTCGGTCGTATCGACGATGACACGCCCGCCTGCTTTCACGGTCACGCGTAACGGACTAGCTTCGATCGTGATCGGATGATCGGGGCCGGGAATCTTGACGGCTTTATCCATGAGTGTCTTCCTGCGAATGAACGCGACAATGCACGCGGAAGAATCGATGGTAGCGTCGTTGCGTCAAACGTGCAGAATGCATCCCCGGCCCGAGCGGTCAACGGCCGAAATATATTGGCTTCGTGCCGTCGTTGTCCAAAGGCGGCATCGTGTTGCGCGTGCCCGAGGCCGACGCGCCGGGGACGGTCCCGCCGTAGCCGCCGTTCTGACGTGATACGCGGCTTTCAGCGGCCTGAATATCCGACGGATACGAGGTCTGATCCGCGCGCGATGGATCATAGCCCGCGGCTTCGACCTGCCGCAGATCCTGCTTCACCTGGTCGCGCGTAAGCGATGAATCGGTTTGCGCGAAAGAAAGCGCCGGCGCCACCGCTACAGTTGCGACGGCCACGGCCTTGACGAACAATTTCATGGCGAACCTCCGGTATGTTGGGCTGCGCACGGTGTTTTCTGTGCGTGCTGCATAACACAGCATCGGCCGTGCCCGCCTGCGCGCTCCCACCCCGGATTGCGGCTATGAAGCCTTGCTTTCGATCGCCTTGACCAGTGCATGCAGCAGGCGATTTGCGGGCGTCGGAATCCCGAGCGCCTCGCCGCGCCGCACGATCAGGCCGTTCAAATGGTCGATCTCGCTCGTCTTGCCACGCGCCAGATCTTGCGCGGTCGACGAGTACTGGTTCTGCATCGTCTCGGCGATGCGGCGCACGGCGGCATCGACGTCACCCGGAATGATCACGTTATCGGCTTTCGCAACGGCAAGGCATTCGTCGACCACATCGCGCATCGCACGCGTGATGCCCTCGCCCTGCACGAGCTTGCCGTACGGCAGTTGCGTGATCGCGGACAGCGCGTTGTAGGCGCAATTGAGCACGAGCTTCGCCCATAGCGCGCCGCGCACGTTCGTGGATATCTCGGTCGGTACGCCGGCCTCGACGAAAGCGCGTGCGACATTCTCGCTTTTCGTCGACGGCTCGATCACGAGCTCGCCGCGCCCGTTGTGCTTCACGTGCCCCGGCCCCGCCATCTCCGCCGCCACATACACGACCGCGGCCGCCGCTTCCTGCGGCAACAGTTCGCGCAGACGCTGCGCATTCTCCACGCCGTTTTGCAACGACAGCAGCAACGCGTCGCGTTCGAGATGCGGCGCGAGCGCCTGTGCCGCGCTGTCGGTATCGGTGGATTTCACGCAGAAGAGCACGAGTTGCGCGCCCTGCACCGCGCGCGCGTCGGTGCTCGCGGCCACGCGCACGCGCTCGTCGAAATGCTGTGTGTCGAGCCGCAAGCCGTCGCGTTCGATCGCTGCGACATGCTGCGGCCGCGCGATCAGCACGACTTCGTGACCCGCACGCGCGAGCATGCCGCCGTAGTAACAACCGACCGCGCCCGCACCCATGACGGCGACTTTCATGTTTCGCTTCTCCTTCATTCCTTGTTGCATTGCTGTGGCTCGAAAAGGTAACACACAGGCACTGCATCGACCGAAAGAGACCGGTGTGTTCGATGCTTCGCATAACCGACGACGCGCAAACGCTTGCGTGTTTCAAGGCCATTCGCGCGGCGCTGCGTGCCCGCGAGATTTTGTGGGCGGACGCACGATAGTCAGTCGAATTAGCGGTGCGCCATATTGTTAAAACAGGGCACGCAGAGATACGCTTCTTTCAGCGGATCGACGATGCTGTCCAAACAATGCCGACCGCTGCGGGGTTAGGCGGCGCATGCCGCATCGACAAGGTGAATCCGGGGACCAAATACACGGCGTGCCGGGGGGGAGCACTGCGCGAGCGTCCGGGCGCGCGGCGCACCGGCACGCCGTGAACTTAGACAAGCGCTGGCTCTGCCGCTCGGCGACGAGTAGCGGAAAGCCACAAGCGTGGGCGTTATCACGAGAACAAAAACATGAATCATGGCTATGAAGCATCGCTCGTCAAGCGCGTGGTGAATCAGCTCGTTGCGGGCATCGTGAGCGGCGAATACCAGGACAACGTGCTGCCGCCACAAGTCATTCTTTCGAAGCAGCACGGCGTGAGCCGGACCATCATGCGCGAGGCGCTGAGCATTCTCATCTCGCGCCGCATGCTCGACGTGCGACCCAAGACAGGCACGCGCATCAAGCCCGCGCGGGAATGGCTCATCATGGATCCCGAGGTCGCCGAGTGGCGCATGCGTGCGCTGCACGATCCGGACTGCATACGCAGGCTCATCGAGTTTCGCTCGCTGGTCGATCCGCCCGCCGCCGCGCTCGCCGCGACGCGCGCGAACCGGCATCAGCGCATCGCCATCAACGCGGCCTTCCAGCGCCTCCTGCATGCGAGCCCGTCCGAACCCTTGCAGTCCGCCGCCGAAGAGGCGCTGCAGGCCGCTATCGTCGATGCGAGCGGCGACGAAGTGCTGCGCCAGATGGGCAGCGTCGTGCGCGTCGGCATCCGTACGCTGAAAGCCGCCCTGCGCGCGCAGCCGCATGCGTTGCCGCGCGTGCCCGACTCGCAGCTCGGCGATTACGGCCGGGTCGTGCGGGCTATCGAAACGGCCGATGGCGACGGCGCGCGCACGGCCATGTCGCAGGTCCTTGCGCGCACGGCGTCGCTCTGGGTCGAAGAAATCGCCTGAACGCAGGGTTTTCCGCCATGCCGGTGCCGCGGTCGCGAGACCGCCCGCATCGCCTCCACAGCCGTTCCGGGAGCGCATCTTGCGCGCTCCACTGCCGCAGTTTCGCCTCGCATGCGCCCTGCGCGTGACTACAATGAGTGATGCCGCGGCATGCGACGAGTCATGGCCTCCCCGTGACACGGAGCGCCTGGCGTTGGACACACGGAGGCAGGAATGGCAGAGCTCGAAAAGGAAAAGGTCGTCGGCGTCCTGAACAGGATTCTCGAATCCGAACTGGCGGGCGTCGTGCGCTACACGCACTATTCGTTTCTCGTGTTCGGCTTCGGGCGCATACCGATCGTGTCGTGGCTGCGCGCACAAGCCGACGAATCGCTCATGCATGCGCATCAGGCCGGCGAATGGATCACGACGCTCGGTGCGTATCCATCGCTTGAAATCGGCCCGCTGCTGGACAATCACACCTTCGACATCGCGACGATCCTGCGCGAATCCCTGCAGGCGGAGAACGTCGCGCTCGATCTCTATCGCGACTTGCTGAAGCTCGTCGAAGATCGCTCCGTCGCGCTGGAGGAATACGCGCGGCAGATGATCGAGGTCGAGGAGATGCACGCGGGCGAAGTGGACAAGATGTTGCGCAGGCCCGGCGAAGTCGAAACGTCGCCTGAACGCCGCAGCGGTCACAACTGAGCCGAAAAAAACGCCGGCCCGCGTGTGCGGACCGGCGCCTCTTCGCACTGACACGCGTGCGTTACTTCGGCTGCGCCACCGTGCGCAGATAAGGCTTCAGCGTCTTGAAGCCGTCCGGATACTTCTTTTTCGCGTCCTCGTCCGACACGGACGTCGGGATGATGACGTCGTCGCCCGGCTTCCAGTTCACGGGCGTCGCGACCGTGTGCTTCGCGTTCAGTTGCAGCGCGTCGAGCAGGCGCAGCACTTCGTCGAAGTTGCGGCCCGCGCTCATCGGATACGTGAACGTCGCCTTCACCTTCTTGTCCGGGCCGACGATGAACACGGCACGAATCGTCGCGTTGTCGTTCGCGGTGCGCGGGCTACCGCCGCTCGCGTTCGGGTGGATCATGTCGTAGAGCTTCGCGACGTTCAGATCCGCGTCGCCGATCATCGGATAGTTGACCGCGGTGCCCTGCGTCTCCTCGATATCCTTCGCCCACTGCGAGTGATTCGTCACCGGATCGATCGATAGACCGATCACCTTCGTGTCGCGCTTGTCGAACTCCGGCTTGAGCTTGGCCATGTAACCGAGCTCGGTCGTGCAGACGGGCGTGAAGTCCTTCGGATGCGAAAACAGGATCGCCCATTTGTCGCCGATCCACTCGTGAAAGCGAATCGTGCCTTCGGTCGTCTCTGCCGTGAAATCGGGGGCTTCATCACCAATGCGTATAGCCATATCAAATCTCCACGTGAGGAAAGTCCGGTGAACGCTCCGCGTGCAAAAGGAACGGATTCCGGGTTGAAAATCGCAACTGTCGAACTGATTATAGTTCGCCGCGCATCGAGGTCCGGCGCACTTGGGGTATGTCCTTGACTGCCGTGGGGTCTTGCGCTGCGCCGATGACACCAAACCTCGCGGGGGAGCGCGGCATGTTTCCTGCTGCCAGGCCGCTCGGCGTGAACCGGCGTTCTCGTAAAACGCATCGTTGCACGCAAATCGCTTAGCGGCGCTCGAATTCCCCGGCAAAATCTGCTATCACGAAACGACAATACGTCAGAACGAACGTGCAGGTGTGAAGCAGCAGGCGTGCATCATCCCGCACTTGAACGGGCGACAGACTTCGTCGCGCCACGTGGCGCGGCCTCGCTGCGCCGCACAGGAGGCGAACGTGACTGTCATGCAAAGAAAGTCCGTTGCTTCGCTGCAAAGCGAAGCGGCCGAAAGCGAAGAAGTGCTTCAGGAACACGGCGGCCACTCGCTGAAACGTTCGCTCAGCGCACTCGACGTCGTAATGCTCGGCATAGGCTGCATCATCGGTGCGGGGATTTTCGTGCTGACGGGCCACGCGGCCGCGGCCAACGCCGGGCCCGCGATCATCCTTTCGTTCGTGCTCGGCGCAATCGTCTGCGCGCTCGCAGGCCTTTGTTACGCCGAAATGGCTTCCACGGTGCCGGTGTCAGGCAGCGCCTACACATACGCCTACGCGACCATGGGGGAGTTGATCGCGTGGCTCATCGGCTGGGATCTGATCCTCGAATATGCGGTCGGCGCGACGACGGTCGCCATCGGCTGGTCGGGGTATGTCGTGAGCTTTCTGCATTCGCTCGGCATCGACATACCGGAGCGGCTTGCGAAAGCGCCCTTCGCCTACGATCCCGGCCACGGCTGGAGCCATGCCGGCGCGATTCTCAACGTGCCCGCAATGGTGATCGTCGGGCTCATCACGATCCTGCTCGTCATCGGCATACGCGAGTCGGCGCGCGTGAACAGCTTCATCGTCATCATCAAGGTGCTGATCGTGCTCGCATTCATCGCGGCGGGCATCGCGTATGTGGATACGAGCCACTGGGTCACCGCACAAAACCCGACGGGCGCGTTCATTCCGCCGAATACCGGCGAATCGGGTGTGTTCGGCATGAGCGGCGTGCTGCGCGGCGCGGCGGTCGTGTTCTTTGCCTATATCGGTTTCGATTCGGTGTCGTGCGTAGCGCAGGAAACGCGCAACCCGAAACGCGACATGCCGATCGGCCTGCTCGGTTCGCTCACCATCTGCACGATCCTCTACGTGCTCGTGTCGTATGTGCTGACGGGTATCGTCTCTTACGACAAGCTCAACGTGTCCGATCCGATCGCGGTCGGCGTCGATGCGATCGGCATGCGCTGGCTCTCGCCGATCGTGAAGCTGGGCGCGATCTTCGGCCTCACGTCGGTGATTCTCGTACTGCTGCTGTCGCAGCCGCGCATCTTCTATTCGATGGCGAGAGACGGCCTCCTGCCGCCTTTCGCATCGAAGATCCACCCGCGCTTTCATACGCCCTACATCACGACGATCTTCACCGGCATCATCGTGATGATTCTGGCGGGGCTCTTGCCGATCGGGCTCGTCGGCGAGCTCGTGAGCATCGGCACGCTGTTCGCGTTCATGGTGGTGTGCATCGGCGTGCTGGTGCTGCGCATCACGCAGCCGAATCTCGAGCGCGCATTCAGAACGCCGGCGGTGTATGTGGTCGCGCCGCTCGGTGCGCTCTCGTCGCTCTTCCTGATGTCCGGCTTGCCCGCCGATACATGGATACGACTCATCGTATGGATGGCGATCGGCGTCGTTATCTACTTCGGTTACGGCATACGCCATAGCCGCCTGCGCAATCAGCGCGAGACTCCGCAGCAACGCACCGCGCGAGGATGATCCGCAATAGGGCCGCATTCAGCGCGGCCCTTTGTCACGAATCCGACGCGCGTTTCGATTCGTGTTCGCGCGCTTCTTCCGGGCTTTCGTAAATATACGGCGCGACGCCGCGGCGCTTCAATGCGTCGCCGAGCTTCAGGCGCAGGAAGCTGCTCGTCGTATAGCGCGTCACGCGGTCATAATGACCATCGACGAGCTTCGTTACCATCTCCGAATACGCGTCGAGCATGTCGGGGCGAATCGAAAAGTTATCGTAATTCACGATTGCATGCGGTTTCGTCCTGGCACCCGCCAATTGCTTTTCGACTTCGCGGCGTATGGCTTCGACGTCGTTCAGCGTCTTCACTTCATGGCCTTCGAAGTTGATGAAGAAGAGATTCTTTTCCGCGTCGTAGCTGAAGCGTTCCGAGAGATCGAGCCGCAGCAGCACGTTGCGCAGGCCCATCGGCGCATCGCGGAAGATGCGTTCGTCCATCAGACGCGGCGGCGTATCCATGATCGGCGTAAAGCCCATTTGCGCGACGATGTCCCGCTCGATATCGATGCCGGGCGCGACTTCCGTGAGCGCGAGGCCCTTGTCCGTGAGTTCGAACACGCAGCGCTCGGTGATATACAGCACCGTCTTCCCGCGCTCGGCCGCATAACGGCCGCTGAACGTGCGATGCTCCACCGCATCGACGAACTTCCGGCAATCGCCTTCGCGGCGAATCCTGAGCTTGCCTTCGTCGATCGCGATATCGAGCTTGCCCGCGTTGAACGTGCCCACGAACACGACTTTCTTCGCGGCCTGGCTGATGTTGATGAAACCGCCCGCACCGGCCAGCTTCGGCCCGAACTTGCTCACGTTGAGATTGCCCTCGCGATCAGCCTGCGCAAGGCCGAGGAACGCGATATCGAGGCCGCCGCCATCGTAGAAATCGAACTGATAAGGCTGATCGATGATCGCCTGCGTATTCGTCGCCGCGCCGAAGTTGAGGCCGCCCGCCGGAATCCCGCCGATCACGCCGGGCTCGGTCGTCATCGTGAAGAGGTCGATCACCTGCTCTTCGTTCGCGACGCTCGCAATGCCTTCCGGCATGCCGATACCGAGATTGACGACGCTGTTGGCCATCAGCTCGAATGCGGCGCGCCGCGCGATGATCTTGCGTTCAGTGAGGGCCATCGGCGGCACCGAACTCGCGGCCACGCGCAGTTCGCTCGAGAATGCCGCACTGTATTGCTCGCCGAAGGTCTGCCAGTGATTATCGGGTTTCGCGAGCACGACGCAGTCGACCATCACGCCGGGAATCTTCACCTGACGCGAATTGAGCGTGTTCGATTCCGCCAGCCGCTCGACCTGCGCGATCACGATGCCGCCGGAATTGCGCGCGGCCATCGCGATGGACAGCGCTTCGAGCGTCAGCGCTTCCTTTTCCATCGTGACGTTGCCGTTGAGATCGGCCGTGGTGCCGCGCACGATCGCCACATCGATCGGGAAGGTCTTGTAATACAGATAGTCCGTGCCGTCGATGGGCATGAGCCGCACGAGATCGTCCGTGGTGCGCGCGTTGAGCTTGCCGCCGCCGTTGCGCGGATCGACGAACGTGCCGAGGCCGACCGTCGAAAGCTGCCCGGGCCGATGCGCAGCGATATCGCGAAAGAGTTGCGAAATCACGCCTTGCGGCAGGTTGTACGCTTCGATGCGGTTCTCGATCGCCATCTTCTGCAGGCCCGGCACGAGTCCCCAATGACCGCCGATCACCCGCTTGATCAAGCCTTCGTGCGCCAGATGATTGAGGCCCTTGCCACGGCCATCGCCCTGACCTGCCGCATAGACCAGCGTCAGATCAGCGATCGGATCATCGCCTTCGACAAAGCGCGCCTCCAGCGCGATCGCCACTTCCTCCGCGAAGCCGATGCCCACGAAGCCGCTCGTCGCGAGCGTATCGCCCGAGCGGATCAGGCGCACGGCCTCGCGCGCAGAGACGATCTTGCCGCGCTCGACGAGGCGCACGGTCGAGGGAAAAGAATGGCGGCCTGGCGTGCTGCTGGCGGTCATGGCGTCTCCTCGGTGCCGATTTTCTGTCATGAGTCTCGCGCAATCCTTCGCCGACTGCTTGCGTCGAATGCACGCGAATCAGCCGATTTCCGCCGTCATATCTCGACCCGCGCGCCAAGCTCGATCACGCGATCGGCCGGTAATCGCAGATAGGCCGCCACGTTCCCCACATTGTGCAGCATGATCGCGAAGAGCCGTTCGCGCCATAACGCCATGCCGGTGCCCGGCGTGGGCACCACGGTGGCGCGCGAAAGGAAATACGAAATCGTCGCGCGATCGAACTTGAGCCCCGATGACCGGCACTTCTCCAGCGCGGCGGGAAGATCGACTTCGTCCTTGAAGCCGTAGCTGACCGTCACCTGAAAACAGCCGTTGCCGAGCGCCTCGAGGGACACGCGGCGCGTCTCGTCGACCCACGGCACCGGCTCGGTCGTGACCGTCAGGAACACCGTGTGTTCGTGCAGCACGCGGTTATGCATGAGGTTGTTCAGCAGCGAATGCGGCACGCCGCTCGGATCGTTCGACATGAAGATGGCCGTGCCCTCCACGCGTGCGGGCGAGCGCGCGATGAGGCTCTTGAGGAACGGCTTGAGGGGCGTCGCGCCCGCGCGCGCGCGGGCTTCCTGGATCATCATTTGCGCGCCGCGCCCCCACGTCGCCATGACCGTGAACATCACGAGACCGATGGCGACGGGGAACCAGCCGCCCTCCCTGACTTTCAGGCAGTTCGCCGAGAAGAACATCGCGTCGATGACGAAAAAGAACGCCGTCGCGAAGACGCACAGCGCCCAGTTGTAGCGCCACGCGTAGCGGATCACGAAGAAGGTCAGCACCGTCGTGATGAGCATCGTGCCGGTGACGGCGATGCCGTACGCGGAGCCGAGCGCCGTCGACGAGCCGAAGCCGAGCACGGCGGCGACCACCGCGAGCAGCAGCGTCCAGTTGATCCCTGGCACATAGATCTGCCCGATCTCCTTCGCCGACGTGTACACGACGCTCATGCGCGGCAGGAAGCCGAGCTGCATGGCCTGCTTGGTCATCGAATAGGTGCCCGAGATGACGGCCTGCGACGCGATGACGGTCGCGATGGTCGAGAGCACGACCATCGGATAGAGCATCCACGATGGAAACAGCCGGTAGAACGGATTCTGCAACGCGCTCGGATCGGCGATCAGCAGCGCGCCCTGACCGAGATAGTTGAGCGCGAGCGCCGGAAAGACGACGGCGAACCACGTGAGGCGGATCGGCCGCGAGCCGAAGTGGCCCATGTCGGCATAGAGGGCTTCCGCGCCCGTGAGCGAAAGCACGACGGCACCGAGCGCGACGAACGCGAGCCAGCGATGATGCGCGCAGAATTCGAGCCCCGCGAGCGGATTGAGCGCGAGGAGGATCTGCGGCGCGTCCTTGATGTTCATGACACCCGACACCGCGAGTATGACGAACCACAGCACCATCACCGGCCCGAACACCGCGCCGATGCCCGATGTACCGTGCTTCTGCATCACGAAGAGCGCGATCAGCGCGACGAGCGTCACGGGCACGACATAGGGCTGCAAGCCCGGTGCGGCCACTTCGAGCCCTTCCACCGCGCTCAGCACGGAAATGGCCGGCGTAATCACGCCATCGCCATAGAAGAGCGCCGCGCCCATCACCCCGACGAGCAACAGCACGTGTTTCAGCCGCTTCTTCGATTCGACCGATGACGCCGCGAGCGCAAGCAGCGCCATGATGCCGCCTTCGCCGTGATTGTTGGCGCGCAGGATCAGCGTCACGTATTTGAGCGAGACGATGACCGTGAGCGACCAGAAGATCAGCGACACGATGCCGATCACGTTCGCGGGCTGCAACGGCAGGCCGGACGCTGGATCGAACACGGTTTTGAGCGTATAGAGCGGACTCGTGCCGATGTCGCCATAGACGACGCCGAGCGCCGCGAGCGAGAGCCCGAGCAACGCCGGATGGCCGTGCGGCTCGGGCGCGTGCTTGTCGTCGGCCGGAATGCCGGGTGCAGTCGATCCCATGATTCCTCCCTGCCTTTTTCCGGGCCGCCGCGTAGGCGGCCTATTTGTCAGAGGATGAGCGTCTGCGCTGCTGTGTCGATCAAAGCTGGGTCAATCGAAGTATAGAAACGATGCGCGTTCATGTCCGCGCGAGCTTCGTTACGCGTATTTGATCTGCGCGACCGCGCGCAATTCGTCGGCGGTGGCGGTGCCGTAGCCGAAGAATTCCAGATATGCCGGGATCATTTCGAAAAGCATGTCCGTGCCGACCTGCACGGCGCAGCCCTTGTCCTTCGCCGCGCGCAACAGCGGCGTGTACTCCGATTTCATCACCACTTCGCCGACGAACGTACCCGGCGCGATGCGGTCGATATCGAACGGCAACGGGTCTGTTTCCTTCATGCCGAGCGGCGTCGCGTTCACGATCACGTCGAAGCCCTCGGGATCTTTCGTGTCGGTTCTTACGATCAGCTCGGAATAGTGCTCGCGCAGGCGCGACGCAAGTCCTTCGACCGAAGCCGTGTTGGTATCGAAGATCGCGAGTTCCGCGACGCCCGCCGCCGCGAGCGATGCCGCGATCGGCGAGCCGACGCCGCCGCTGCCGAGCACGAGCACGCGTGCGCCTGCGAGCTTGCGGCCCTTGCGCTCGACGCCGCGCACGAAGCCTGCGCCGTCGAACTGATCGCCGACGAGCGTGCCGTCCGACCGTTTGAGAATCGCATTGCAGGCCCCGGCGATGCGCGCGGTCGGACTGACTTCATCCATGAGGCCGACGGTCGTGATCTTGTGCGGCATGGTGACGAGCGCGCCGCGAATGTTCGTCAGCTTGAACAGATGCGGCAGGAACGCGACGTAATCCTCGGGCTTGACGCCCATCGGCACGACGACTGCGTCGATGCCCTGTTTGTCGAACCATGGGTTGTAGATCATCGGCGCCTTGAACGCTTCGGTCGGGTAGCCGAGGTGAGCAATCAGAGTGGTCTTGCCGCTGATCATGGCAGCTCCTTGTGAGGATGTCGCGCTCGCGTGTTCGCGCGCGCCCGTCACCATGATAGTTCGGCTTGCGGTTGCCGCAGTGCGGCATTTGCTCGAGTGTCAGTGACTCGCGCCGAGATAGGCGGCCTTCACCGATGGATCGTTGCGCAACTGCTCGGCCGGGCCGTGTGTCGCGACGCGGCCATTTTCCAGCACGTAGCCGTAATCCGCGACATTGAGCGCTGCGGCGGCGAACTGCTCGACGAGCAGCATCGTGACACCATCCGCCTTCAGCCGCTCGATGATGCGGAAGACTTCTTCGACGAGAATGGGCGCAAGGCCCATCGACGGTTCGTCGAGCAGCACGAGGTCGGGGTTGAGCATGATCGCGCGCGCCATCGCGAGCATTTGCTGTTCGCCGCCCGACAGCGTGCCTGCCAGTTGATTGCGCCGTTCCTTCAGGCGCGGAAACAGCTCGATCGCGCGTTCGAGATCGGCGTTGATGTCGCCTTTCGGGCGTGACCATGTGAGACGCGGGAACGCGCCGAGGAGCAGATTGTCGGTAACGGACATCGTTGCGAAGACGCGGCGTCCTTCGGGTGAATGCGCCAGTCCGAGGCGCGCGATCCTGTGCGACTCGAGCGAGTCGATGCGCTTTGTGTTGCTGCCGACGCCCATTGTGATTTCGCCTTCTGTCGGCCTGATCATGCCGGAGATTGCCCGCATGGTTGTGGTCTTGCCCGCGCCGTTGGAGCCGATCAACGTTACGACCTTTGCCTTCGGCACGTTCAGGGAGATGCCGTGGAGGACTTTTACTTTGCCGTAGCCGGCGTGGAGGTTTTTTATCGTCAGCATGGTGTTTTCGCTGTTGTTTCCGCGGGGTTTCTGGCGGTCGCGTGGGCGTCTATTGCTTTCGTGAAAATCCTGTTTTCGTGTCGGTCTATTTGCTCGGCCCCGCGTGGGGCAACGCTAATAAACCAACACGAATAAGGAAAACATCAAGCCACCTGAGCAGCCTGCCCCCCCAAATAAGCCTTGATTACCTTCTCATTAGCCTGAATCTCGGAAGGCTTCCCTTCAGCAATCTTCTGCCCGAAGTCGAGCACGGAAACCGTATCGCAAACACTCATCACCACATCCATGTGATGCTCGATCAACACAAGCGTAATGCCATGATTTCGCACCTTGCGAATGATCGCGACAAGCTCGCGAATATCCGGCGCGGTCAAACCGGCCGCCGGTTCATCGAGCAAAAGCAATTGCGGATCGAGCGCCAAGGCCCGCGCGATCTCGAGCAGACGCTGCTTGCCGTAAGGAAGATTGCGCGCTTCCTCCGCAGCAACATTCTCCAGCCCGACAAAGCGCAACATGTTGAACGCCCGCTCACGCGCCGCGCGTTCTTCACGCCGATAGCGCGGACTCATCACGCCGACATCCGCGAAGTTCGACCTGAACGTGTGATGCAAGCCGACCAGCACATTCTCCAGCGCCGTCATCTCGCCAAAGAGCTGCACGTTCTGAAACGTCCTCGCAATACCCGACAGCGCAATCTTCGACGACGTCCGCCCCGCAAGCGACTGCCCCTCGTATTCGATCGCACCGGCCGTCGGCACATAGATACCCGTCAGCACGTTCATCATCGTGCTCTTGCCCGAACCGTTCGGGCCGATCAAGCCGTGAATCGTGCCGCGCTTGACCGTGAGGTCCACGTCGTTCAATGCCTTCAGGCCGCTGAACTGCATCAGTACGCCGCGCACGTCGAGGATCGCGTCGGTGCCGTGCGTTCCGACCGCCGACACCGCATCGTCCTCACGCGTGTCGGTCGCGAGTGCATCGGTATCGACCTTCGTCACACGCACGCGGCCCAGATTCAGCGTCTTGCGTACGAAGCCGACGATGCCGTCCTGCAAGTAATACACGACAAGCAGGATCATCAGGCCGAAGATGGTGAGGCGCCAGTCAGTCAAGGCCTCGATCCAGAAGGAAAACACCGCAAGACCCGCCGTGCCGATGATCGGCACCGCCACGCGCTGCGGCGTCGTGGTCCTGCGCGCGAGCGCGAGCACCGCACCCGCGACGACGATCACCGCCAGCGCGGTCGCGACGACGCGAAAGGTCGCTATATCGTCGAGCAACTTCGGCAACATCACAATGACCGTCGAGCCGATGATCGCGCCCGTGCGCGTCTTGCGTCCGCCCATGATGATCGCGAGCAGGAACAGGATCGTCAGCTCGAAGTTATACGTGTTCGGCGAAATGTACTGCTCGGAATATGAATACAGACAGCCCGCGAGTCCCGCGAAGCCCGCGCTGATGACGAACGCATACACCTTGTACCGATAGACCGACACGCCCATGCAGTCCGATGCGATCGGGCTGTCGCGCAAGGCCTCGAACGCTCGTCCGAGATGCGACTTCAGCACGCGATGCACGACGATAAGCGACACGACGAGCAAGGCCGCGACGAGCCAGTAATACTGCACCTCGTCGAGCCGGTGACCCGCGAACATCGGCTTCGGGATCTTGAGGCCCATCGGCCCGTTGGTCAGGAAATCCATCTCGTTGATGAGGATCTGGATGATCGTGCCGAACGCGAGCGTGACCATCGCGAGATAAGGGCCGGACACGCGCAGCGCGGGCAAGGCGAGGATCGCACCGAAGCCGGCCGTCACCAGAATCGAAAGCGGCGCCGTCACGTAGAACGGCATGCCGAGCTTCATGAACAGCACGCCCGCCGTGTATGCGCCCACGCCGAACAGCCCCGCATGACCGAGCGATACCTGGCCGGTATAACCCACCACGATATCGAGCCCGAACAGCAGGATCGCGTAGATCATGATCGTTTCGACGAGGTGGATGTAGTACGGGTTGCCCGACACCACCGGAAATATCGCGAGCGCGGCAAGTCCGGCCAGCGCCGCAATCCAGTTCTTTGCTTTCATCGCCGCCTCAGACTTTCTTGATCGCCATCTTGCCGAAGAGACCTGCGGGCTTGACCGCGAGCACGATCAAGAGCAGCACGAGTCCCGGCACATCCTTGTAGCCGGTGGAAATGTAGAAGCCGGTCGTCGTTTCGGCGATGCCGAGAATCATCCCGCCGACGATGATGCCCATGCCGCTCGACAGGCCGCCGATGATCGCCACGGCGAACGCCTTGAGGCCGAGCACCGCGCCCATCGTCGCGCCGGTCAATGTGAGCGGCGCGATCAAAACCCCTGCAAATGCAGCGGTCAGCGACGAAAGCGCATACGAGAAGGTGATGACGAGCCCCGTGTTGATGCCCATGAGCGACGCCGCATCGCGATCGTTCGCGGTTGCGACCACGGCCTTGCCGAAGATCGTCTTGCGGTTGAAGAACTCGACCGCGAGCATCATCACGAGCGCGCCGCCGACGACGAGCAGTTCCATCGGCAGCACGTTCGCGCCGAACACGTTGAGCGGCGCTTCGGGCAGCGGCGACGGAAAGCGCAGATCGTCGCGGCCCCACACGTTTTCCGCGACGTTCTTGAAGATGATGCCGAGCGCGATCGTCGACATGATCCAGCCGAACTCGGACTTGATCTTGATGGCGGGCCGCACGCCGATGCGCTCGACGAACGCGCCCTGCACGAGCCCGAAGAGGCATACGAGCGGAATCATCAGCCAGTAGTTGACGCCCGCCGAGACGAGCGTGAGGCCGACGAGTGCGCCGAGCATCAGCGCATCGCCCTGACCGAAATTCAGCGTGCCCGATGTGGCGAACGTGAGTTGATAGCCGAAGGCGATCACGGCGTAGATCATGCCGAGGGCTATGCCGCTGTAGATGAGTTGCAGAAGGATCATGGGAGGCTTGCGTTTGGGTGCGATGCGGTTTGCGCTTCTGTGAAATCCTGAATTCGTGTCGCTCCATTGGCACTGCCCCTGTGCGGGGCGGCAGTCACTTTGCAGCAGCAAAGAAAGGATCAGCGCCAAACGGCTCCAGCCCGCTTTGCGGCCGATGGGTCAATCGGGTCCGCCCGTACCTCTTCAGTAACGCGTCCATCTCACTGCATGTACAGACCGATGTTGTCCCTTCCATACCTGTCGGCAGCGCGTGCTGAACCAGCGCCCTATGACTGCTGGCTTGTCAGACCGTGCGCGATCCAAGCCCGGTATTCTTGTGAGGGCGACACTCAGGTAGCCCACGATCACATGGCAAGCATGGCCAGACTGCGTGTGACCGCGGGCATATCGAGCTGCCTTCTTTGGTTACTTTCTTTGCAGCAGCAAAGAAAGTGACTGCCGCGCCGCACAGGGGCGTGCTAAGGTCAATTAGAAGCAGTAGTAGCCTGCTTGCTACGCAAAGTCCCGCCGCCTTTCTTGTCGTCGTCATACGCATAGACCACGCGGCCGCTCTTCACTTCGCCGATCACCGGCACGTTCGGCGAGATCGCTTCGTGATCGCCCTTCTTGAAGGGTTTGTCGTAGACCATCACGACGCCTTCGACCTTCGTGTTCAGGCTTTCGAGCGCGTCCTTAACCTTCGGGCCGTCCGTCGTGCCCGCCTGCTTGATCGCGGCCGCGAGCAGATACACCGAGTCATAACCTTGCGCCGCCGACACTGGCGAATCGATGCGATCGTTCTTCGGCTTGAATTCCTTCAGGTACGCATCGATGAAGGCCTTGCGCTTGGGCGTATTCGCTTCCTGAATGAAGGTCTGCGGCATGCGCGCGCCTTCGCCGTTCGTGCCCGCGTTGTCGATGTAGTTCGCCATCGAAAGCGTCCAGCTGCCGATCAGCGGCACCTTCCACCCGAGCTTGGCCATGCCGTTCGCGATTTGTGCAAGCTCGGGCCCGATGCCATAAGTCAGCACGGCTTCGGCGCCCGCTTCCTTCGCCTTCAGCAACTGGGCCGTCATGTCGACGTCCTTGATGTTGAACTTTTCGACGGCCACGGGCTTCACGCCTTTTGCGGCCAGCGCCTTCTCCAGATCTTCACGGCCGAGCTGGCCGTAGTTGGTCGAATCGGCGAGAATCGCGACCTTTTTGAAGCCGCGCTTCGTCACCGCTTCCTCGACGATCATCGGCGCCTGGATGCGGTCGGCGGCCGCGTTGCGGAACACGTAGTTATCGGGCTGATCGTCGAACTGCTTGGTCACCACCGTGCCGGTCGCGACGTTGTTGAAGACGGGAATCTTCGCTTCCTGGAAGAAACGCTGCGACGCGAGCGCCACACCCGTATTGATGTAGCCGACGACCGCGACGACCTTCTCCTTGTTGATGAGTTCCTGCGCGATCTGCACGCCGCGCTCGTTCTTCGCTTCGTCATCGCGCTCGACGAGCACGATCTGACGGCCCAGCACGCCGCCGGACTTGTTGATCTCCGCGGTGGCGAGACGCACGCCGTCGCGCATGCTGACACCCATGGAAGACGAACCGCCCGTGAACGGCCCATCGACGCCGATCTTGATCGGATCGGCCGCGTGCGCCAACGAGAAAACGCCGAACGCGAGCGTGCTCGCAATGAGCTTCATCTTCATTCCCATGTGTGTCTCCGTCGCCTGATTCGTTATTTGAAGTCCCATGCAACGCGGGAAATGCCAGCAATGCTTTTTAAATGCATTACGCGTTATCGATTACATAGGCTGTGAGCGAGTGTAGAAAAATGTAAGGATATGACCATATTCGGACATACCCGAAGAGCACGAGCGTTAGCGCACACCTGACGCCTCGTAAGGGTGCAGAGCGATGAACCGGCGCGAAAACAGGCATTGCGAAGGCGCGATTTGGACAGCATCCCGAAGCGTTTTTTAAGTCACGGGCAAGCGAAGAGACAGCGGGTATACGCGTAAAGCATCGAATAAAAAACGCGCGGGTTCCCGGAGGATCGCCGCGCGCAACCTTGCGCACTCTCAGGTTCTTTCAGCGAATTTCTTCATGCACCTCTTTAGCGCGGCGCACCGGTTTCGATCGCGTGAGCGAACTGGCGCAGCACCGCGCCCGATGCATCGGTGACGGCCCAGAACGTCATGCCGTCGTGGTTCCAGCGCGCAAGCGCGTAACCGTCGTCGGACTGCGTGACGACCGGCGAGAACGCCTTGTCGTTCGCGTCGCTCTTCACGTCGCCCTTGCGCTCCGGAAACACGTACACGTCGATCGGATGCTTCAGGTAGCGATACACCACGACCGCCACCGGCCGATGATCGATGTAATCCAGCCGCCCGCCGACGAGCGCGAAGCCCGGCCCCGCCGGATCGATCACCGGCGGCGCGTAGTCGATGCGGCCGTTGAACCACGGCTTCACCGTGTGCTTGTCGCTGGAAAGCACGTCGATCGGACGGTCCGACATCAACGCGCGCACATGACTCGACACGATCTCCTGCGCAATGGGCGAAGCGCCCGCTACGCCGGTCATGAGCGGCGCCGCCTGGAACCACAGCATCGTGCCGAGCACGAGCGCGCAGAGCGTCGCGCCCGCGAATGCGCCGCCGAAAAACGGCCAGGGCGCAGCCAGCAGGTCGCTCCAGCCGCGCTTGCCGGCGCGCGCCGGCTCACGTTTGCGGGCGTCCCGCTCGGCTTCCTCCCGCACGCGCGCGAGCACTTGCGCCCGCAGATGCGCGGGTGCGCGCTGATAGAGCGAACCATCGGTGAGCCTCGTATCGAGCGAGGCGGTGTCGTTATTGTCCATTTCCCGACTCCTCTGCATGTCCCGGTCCCGCACGGCGCACGAGGCGCACGCTCGGCTTGTCCTGCCCGCCCTGTGCCGCGCGTACCGCCCCCGCCAGCATCTTGCGACCGCGCGCGAGCCGCGACATCACCGTGCCGATGGGCACGCCCGTCACGGATGCGACTTCCTTGTAACTCATGTCTTCGAGCTCACGTAACACCAGCACTTCGCGAAAGACGATCGGCAGCGCCTCCAGCGCGCGATGCACCAGATGAACTTCGTCGCGGCGCACGGCGAGCGTCTCCGGGTCGGCCGCGCCTTCCTCGGACCAGCCCGGCAATGCTTCGTCGCCGCCCAGCTCTTCGTCATAGGGCGTCGCGTCCGCGAGCTGCACGCGCCGCCGCCATTCCGTGAACCACGTATTGCGCACGATCGCGAGCAGCCATGCCCGCGCGTTCGCTTCCTCGCCGCCCTCGAATCCGCCGAAAAATCGGAACGCGCGCAGATACGCTTCCTGCACGACATCGTCGGCGTCGCTCGCACTGCCCGACAGCCAGCGCGCGAGGTTGTACGCGGCGTCGAGGTGCGGCATCACCGTCGCCTCGAAGCGCGCGTGCATCGCCTCGGCGCCCGCCTGGCCGCGGCGCCCGGACTTGTCTTCTCTCGACCTGCCTGGCCACATCGCGCGAGTCTCCTTTTACAGCCACGTTCGGAAAACATTCCTTCGGGCGCGGCTGGCATTGCTTTTCCGCGCCTTCCCCTCCGTTACTCCCCGCGCGGACGGTTTATTCCCATTTGCGGCAGCGACTCGAAAAAATATAGCGGGAATATCCCGCCCCCTTCGCCGGTTCGATGAACGGATGCCCAAGCGACCTCGCCCGAGCGAGCGGACGTCGCCGGCCTCGCGCCCATGCATCGAGCCGCCGTGGGCGCGACTTTGCCGATTCGAACGACAAGAACCGCGGCCGCAATCCCTAGAGGAACCATCATGACACCCGACCCGACCGCACTGCCGCCCGCGCCGGAACGCGACGAACTCGACGAGCACGGCAAACGCCGCCGCACCGCCCTCTCCTGCATGGCCTGGGCGGGTGCCGGCGTCATTTGGACCGTGAGCGGCGGCGTGCCCGTTTCGCGGCTGATTTCGTCGGCGGAGGCTGCAGAGAAGACGAGCTCGTTCAGCTTCGTGCAGATCAGCGACAGCCATATCGGCTTCAACAAGGACCCGAACACCGAGCCGACGAGCACGCTCGAAGAAGCGGTCAACCGCGTGAGCACGATGAGCACGCGCCCCGCCTTCATGATCCACACGGGCGATATCACGCATATGTCGAAGCCCGCGCAGTTCGACACGGCGACGCAGATCATCGGCCGGGCGGGCATGGACGTGCATTACGTGCCGGGCGAGCACGACGTGCTGGTCGAGGAAGGCAATCCGTTCTTCGAACGCTTTTCCGGGCAGTACGGCAAGGACAGCACGCGCCACTGGTACAGCTTCGATCAGGCCGGCGTGCATTTCATCGGCCTCACCAACGTGATCGACCTGAAGGGCGGCGGCCTCGGCTTTCTCGGCGATGCGCAGCTCGCGTGGCTCAAGGCCGACCTTCAGGGCAAATCGAGCAGCACGCCGATCGTCGTGTTCGCGCATATCCCGCTTTGGGCGCTGTATCCGCAATGGGGCTGGGGCACCGACGACAGCGCGCAGGCGCTCGCGCTACTGAAACGCTTCGGCTCGGTGACGGTATTGAATGGCCACGTTCATCAGGTGGCGCAAAAAGTGGAGGGAGAGATGCGTTTCTATTCGGCGATGTCGACCGCGTTTCCGCAACCCGCGCCCGGCGCGCCGTCCGGCCCTGGGCCCATGAAGGTGCCGGCGGAGCAATTGCGCACGATGCTCGGCTTGCGGGAGGTCACGCATGTCGCGGGACGCGGGCAGCTTGCCATCACCGACACGGCGCTCGCCGCCGCGCAATCATGAACGCCGCCACGATCGCGAGCTACGTCTCGCCTGCCAATCTGCGCCCGCTCGCCGGCAAGTTCCTGCGCAAGGCCGCGTTTGCGCTCGTCGTGAAGGGCGTCATCAGCGCCGCGATTCCGACGGCCTGCGCGCAGGAGCCAGCGCAACAGGTCGCCGTGGCGAACGCGCCGACCATTTCCATCGACAACTTCGCGTTCAGTCGGCCGGCGCTCACCGTGCCGGCCGGCACGAAGGTGACGTGGGTGAATCACGACGACATGCTGCACACCGTCGCCGATGAAGGAAAGAGCTTCAAGTCCGATCCGCTCGACAGCGGCGAGAGCTTCTCACACGTGTTCGACAAGCCGGGCACATACAAGTATTTCTGCTCGCTGCATCCGCACATGACGGGGACGATCGTCGTGCAATGAACGCCGCCCGCCGCGGCGCGCGTGGTGGTCCGGTCAGCCCCGCGCCTTCGCGATCGCGGCGAGGTTGCCTTCGCCGAATCCGTGATGCCCGCGCCGCTCGACGATCTCGAAGAACATGTCGCCGGGCTGGCGCTCGACGAAGGTCTGGAGGAAAAGCTGCGGCGTGCCATCGGGGAGAATTTCGCCGTCGACGAGAATGCCGCGCGTGCGCAGCTTGTCGATGTCGAGGCCGTGGCCCGGAAGCCGTTCGCCGATCTCGTCGTAATAGCGCGCAGGCGGCTGCAGGAAGCGCACGCCGCGCGCCATCAAAGCATCGACGGAAGCGAAGATATCGGCCGATGCCAGCGCGATATGCTGCACACCCTCGCCTTCGTGATCGGGCAGATACTGCTGCATCAGGTCCGTGCGATACGTGCCTTCCTCATAGACCGGAATGCGGATCGAGCCGCACGGCGACAGCGTGACCGCCGAATCCTGCGACACGTGCCAGTCCGGGTGCACCTGATGAATCTCCGAGAAGTGCAGGACTTCACGATAGAAATCGAGCCATTCCTGGATGCGGCCCGCGCCGACGGTCTGCGTGAAGTGATCCACCTCCAGGAGGCCGGTGCTCGACGGTTCAGCGCCCGCGCCCGCGCATGACGAATCAAGCGGACGAAAGTCGATATCGTAGATCGACGCCTCGCCGCTGTTCTTGCCCGGCCAGTGATCGACGAAATAGATATGTGAGTCGCCGATGCCCTGAATCGCCGGAATCGCGAGTTCGTTCGGGCCGATCTTTTCGCCTTCGAAATCCCACGCGCCGAATTCGAGCGCGCGCTCATGGGCGACCTGCGCATCGAGCACACGAATGCCGATGGCGGCGATGCCCACGCCATGCGACTGGGCGAAGCGCGTCGCGAACGAATCCGGCTCGGCGTTCAGCAGGAAATTCATGCTGCCCTGGCGAAAGCGCGTGACCGCCTTGCTGACGTGCCGCGCGACAGGCACGAAGCCGAGCGTCTCGAAGAGCCTGGCGAGCCCCTCGGGATCGGGACTGGAGAACTCGACGAACTCCAGCCCCGCGATGCCGAGCGGATTGTCGCCGAGGGTCGATTCGGGCGTCGCGCGGGCGGAGGAAGAGGAGTCGGGCTGGGTCATCGGCAATACCTCGAAAATGTACGATCTGGTTCACGGACGCAAAACTACCACGACCTGCCGCATCCGTGCGACCCGGCGACTTCAATGGCCGCGATGGGTCCACCTAGAGTAGCGGCAGCGGGATTGCCGTGTCAAAGCCGGGGCAGCCCGACGCGCGCCGGCTTGATCGTACGCGCTTCAGGCGGCGAGCCGCTGCGCGCTCATCGACGGACGCTTCGCCTGCGGCGGGAACACGTTCCAGGTGCCGTCGTCATGGCGGAAGAAGATGATCGCGAGCGGGCCGCCCGGATGCTGCGCCTCTATGCACACATAGCGCGCGCCGGTGACATGCGAGCGGCACAGACGCACGACGCGTGCCGGACGCGCGGGTGTGGGGGCGAGCCACTTGTCGACAGCCCAGTGCAGCGAGTTTTCGATGGTTTGCATGATGGTCTCCCCGGAATCGATGGCAGGACGTGCGGTTCAGGCTGCGAGCGCCGCGTTCATGCGGCGGCGCTCGGCGGCGACATAGGCGCGGAACAGTCCCGACACCGCACGAAGCGCGGCGCGCGGATGCACGAAGCACGCTTGCACCTGACGGCTGCGGGCGCGGCCGTCGAGGCACCACGTGACGAAGTGCTCGCAGTTGTTGGTCAGCAGGTGGTATTGGTCTTCGCCGAGGCGGCTGCGCGCGCGGCGCACCGCTTCCATGCCGACGAACTTCGCGGCCGGGTTCTGACGGATCGTGACTTCGTGGCCTGCGGCGAACTGCGCGACGGTGACTTCCTCGACCGGGCCGCGATGCAGCGACTTCGCAAAGCCGGCATAGTGGATGACCATGCCGTTGCCCGCATAGATGCCGTGGTGTTCGTAGCCCGAGCGGCGCGTGACGAGTTCGGTGCCGAGCGCCGGTTCGTCGTCGAGCGAGAAACCGCTCGCGGCGGCTTGCTGGTCGATCACTCCGGATTGCTGGTTGGTTGACATGGCTGGCTCCGATGCTTTTCTGCTTGGCGCCAGGGTGTTTGTTTGGCGCCGGGTTGCCATGTCATTTGCATCTTCCCTGCCAGCCCTCATAACTTATTGATTTTGCTAGATTAACCATTGTTCGCTGCCGATTCGCAACGAGGTTGTGTGCTTGGCCAGCCAACACTTTCGAAGTGTGTTTGTTGGGTTGCATGCGCCAGAACGCGTCTCGCCCGGCCGCGTGCCTGCGAGCGTGGGAAGCGCCGGCATGTGTTGGTTGTTCAGCACTGCGCCAACATCGCTTGTTGGCGAGGACCCAACGGATGTCACCCCTCGCGATGCGGCCCATGCCGCGAGAACGCCGCCCGATCGGCCACGCGCGGAAAAACGCTAGGGCGGCCGCGGATCGGCATGGGCCTTGCATTGACTCCGGACGTCCTGCTCACAGGCCCATCCCGGAGAAAACGACATGTGCGCCCTCACCGTCACCGATCTTGAATACGACCGCGAGCTGGATCACGCGGCGATGTCGGCCATCAGCGGCGGAGGCGGTGCGCCGTGGGTGTACGGCTGGATCACGCCCTACGTGGATCGTCCGTCGGGCGGCGCAGGGGCAGGCGGCGCCGTGGTGACTCTCATCGACGTGACCAACAACGTCTATGAAGTCACCAACAACATCACCAACATCACGGTCGGGCAGATGGTCAATCAGTTTCAGAACGTCGCGGTCAGCAACACGGGCAACGGCGCAACGCTTACGGTCAATCCGAGCTCGGTGGCAGGCAATCGCGCGGGTTGAACGGTGCATATCAAGATTCGCTTCGGGCGCGCGTTGGTTCACAATGAGCGGGACCGTCCGCGACGCGCGGCCGACGCCGCGCCACCCAGGATTCCGGAGGTTGCCGTGACCTTCAACACTGAGTTTCGATGGACTTCCGCCGCCCGCACCGACACCGGCTGCGTGCGGCAGATCAACGAAGACGCGCTGCTCGACGCCCCCGAGCGCGGCTTGTGGGCCGTGGCCGACGGCATGGGCGGACACGCGGTCGGCGATCTTGCGAGCCGCATGGTGATCGAGAGCCTGGCGAGGGTATCGGCGGCGAACGACCTTACGGGCGTGATTGACGATGCGCGCACGCGGCTTCTCGACGTCAACGATGAGTTGCGCGCGGAAGCGGCGCGGCGGACGGTATCGCGCATCGGCAGCACGGTGGTGCTGCTCGCGGCGCGCGATGGCGCATGCGGCTACATGTGGGCCGGCGACAGCCGCATCTATCTGCTACGGCAGGGGCGCCTCGTGCAGCTCACGCGCGATCACAGCCATGTCGAGGAACTCAAGGCGCGCGGTCAATTGACGGCGGAGGAAGCGCTGCATCATCCGGCGCAGCATCTGATCACGCGTGCGGTCGGCGCGCTCGACGTGCTCGAACTCGACGAAAACACGCTCGCATTGAACGACGGCGATACGTTCCTGCTGTGCAGCGACGGCTTGTCGAACGAGGTGAGCGAAGCGGAGATCATCAGCGAACTCGCGCCGGGGAATTGCGAGATGGCGGCGCAAAGGCTGCTGGAGATCGCGCTGGCGCGCGGCGGGCGCGACAATATATCAGTCGTCGTCGTGCATGCAGAGGATTTGACGGCGCCGGACAAGACGCAGGTGAATCCGTCGGTTTAGCGGCGTTCAGGAATGACGCCGTTGCTGAGTCTGCAAAAAATCGACGTCGGCGTCCTTCATCTTCGCCGACCGCGCGCCGAGATGATACGGATCACATCCGCCAATGACGCGGACAAGCACTCGACGCCAAGATGCTTTGGGCGGTCAGGCCGCTACTCTGCCGCTTCCTTGTTCTTCTGCGCCGCCGCTCGAAACTCCTTCGAATGCAGCCCATGCTTCTTCAGAAGCATCTGCAGATGCGACCGGTTCATCTCATACCGCCTGGCAAGCTCGGCGACCGTCCCGCCGGTTTCCTGCAACCCGCGCTCGAGAAACGCGCGCTCTGCCTCATCGCTTGCGACGCGCTTCGCTTCCGCCAGCGAACTCGCCGTCGCGATGACGTTGCCGCTTGCGGCCGGCCCGCCCATTGCCAGCGAGAGCGATGACTTCGGCCGGATATCGACGGGCAGATGATCGATGTCGGCCATATCGCCCGCAAGACACGCGATCCGGTACACCACGTTCCGCAACTCGCGGATATTGCCGGGATAGTCATAGTTGCGCAGAAAGTCGCGCAGCCTCGGCGACAGCTTCACCGGCCTGCGCTTCAGGGTCGCGGCGGCTTCATCGCCGAAATAGGCGAGCAGCAGCGGAATCTCGTCGCGCCGCTCGCGCAACGCCGGCAGCGTCAGATGAATCACGCTCAGCCGATAGAACAGGTCTTCGCGAAAGCGCCCCTCGTCACAGAACTTGCGCAAGTTGCGATTCGTCGCCGCGACGATGCGCGTGTCCACCCCGATCGGCTCATCCGAGCCCACGCGCTGAATCTCGTGCGCTTCGAGCACACGCAGCAGCTTCACCTGTCCCGACAAAGGCAACTCGCCGATCTCATCGAGAAAGATCGTGCCCGTATGCGCGCTTTCGAATTTGCCCTTGCGATCGTTGGACGCGCCCGTGAACGCGCCCTTGCGATGCCCGAACAGTTCCGACTCCAGCAGATTGTCGGGAATCGCGCCGCAGTTCACCGAGATATACGGCTTGTCCGCGCGCGAGCCGTTGGCGTGAATGACCTTCGCCATCAGTTCCTTGCCGGTGCCGCTCTCGCCGTCGATCAACACGGGCAGATCCGTCGGCGCGGCTTTTTCCGCGATTTCCAGCGCTTCGAGCAGCTTCGGGTTATCGCCGAACGTGCCTTCGAACACGAAACTGCGTTCGATCAGCGCCTGACGCCGCGCGCCCGCCGGCAGGTCGCGCTTCGGCTCCGCGGCAGCCGCCTGCACGAAGCGCTCCTTGTGCGACAGTTGCATGACTTCGTCGCGCAAGGTGCTCGCCTGCCGCAGCAGCTTCTCGATTTCGGGCCGCTCGAGACGCGAGGTCCATCTGAGTGTCGAGCGCAGGATCTCGATCTTCTCGATGAGCCCCGCATATGAAATCGCCGATGACGCGGGCGCGCTGGTGTCACCTTCCGGTTGGTCGAGTATTTTCATGCTGCGCTCAGTTGCTTTTGCACGAGTTGGTAGTACATGCCCTTTCGCGCGACGAGTTCGTCGTGCTTGCCCTGCTCGACGATGCCGCCTTCGTATAGCACGAGAATCTTGTCGGCGCGCATGATGGTCGAGAGCCGGTGCGCAATAATCACGGCCGTGCGGCCCTTCAATATCTCCTGCATGTTGCCGAGAATATTGCTTTCCGATTGCGTATCGAGCGCGGACGTGGCTTCATCGAACACGAGCAGGCGCGGGTCGTGATACAGCGCGCGCGCAATGCATAGCCGCTGAATCTGTCCGCCCGAAAGCCCCACGCCGCGCTCGCCGACCACTTGCTCATAACCGAGCGGCATCTTGACGATGAACGCATGCGCGTCGGCCATCTTCGCGACTTCCTCGATGCGCCGCCTGTCGGGTGCTTCGTCGCCGCTCGCGATGTTCTCGGCGATCGTCCCCGAGAACAGCAGATTGCTCTGCATCACATAACCTATCTGCGCGCGGAAAAAACCTTTGTCGACGACGTTGATATCGTAGCCATCCACAGTCATCTTGCCCTCGCTCGGCGCATAGAAACCGACGAGCAGCTTCGCGAGCGTGGTCTTGCCCGAGCCGCTGCGCCCGACGATCGCGATCAGCTCACCCGGCTTGATATCGAAGCTGATGTTCTCCAGCACGTAGGGCGCGTCGCCTTCGCCATAACGGAAATACACGCCGTTGAAGCTGATATCGCCCTGCAAATCCGGCAGCATCACGCGCTGCTGCATGTCTTCGGGCTTCTGCTCCGGCTCGATGTCGAGCACGTCGCCCAGGCGCTCCATTGCGACGCCCGCGTCGTTCAAGAGACTCCACAAGTTGATGAGACCCATCAGCGGCGCCAGCACGCTGCCCATGTAGGCGTTGAACGCGATCAGTTGCCCGATGGTCAGTTCGCGCGCGAGCACGAGATTCGCGCCGACCCACAGCACGCCGATGGTCGTCGCCGCGTTCAGCAACTGGCTGCAGAGGCCCACGGCGATATTGAAGCGCTGCGACTTGTACTGCACTTCCAGCGACTTCGCGTACTTCTTCTCCCACTTCAGGCGCACCGGGCGCTCGATGCCCATGCCCTTCACCGTCTCCACGCCGCCGAGCGCTTCCATCAGATACGAACGCGCATCCGTGCCTGCCGAAAAGGTCTCGCGCGCGTTCTGCTTGATGCGGGGCGTCGCGACGATCGTGAGCACCATCATCGGAATCACGAACGCGATCAGCAGCAACGTGAGCTTCACGTTGTAGAGGAACATGATCGTGAAGTAGATGAAGATCATCAGCAGGTTCAGCACGGTCGATACGGTCGATTCCGTGAGGAACGCGCGGATCGTGTGATTCTCCTGAAAGCGCGCGAACACGTCGCCGGTCTTGCGCTTCGCAAAGAAGCCAAAGGGCAGCGAAAACGTATGCCTGAAGAACTGCGACATCATCGCGAAATCCATGTTGCGGACCATGAAGTTCGCGAGGTAAGCGCGGATCGTCGTCATGAGTTGCGTGAACAGGCTCGCGATGACGAGCCCGCCGATCAGCACGTGCAGCAAGTTGACGTTCTGATGCACGATCACGCCGTCGAGAATGTTCTGGATGATGAGCGGCGGAATCACGCCCAGCACCTGAATCACGAATGTGGCGAGAAAGAGATGCAGCAGGATCTTCTTGTACGGCTTCAGATAACCGACGAAACGCAGCCACGGCGAGCGCGACACGGCCCTTTGCGTGAGATCCTGGCCCGGCGTGAACAGCAGGCACGTGCCGCTCCAGCCGCGCTCGAACTCGCCGACCGTCATCTTCCTGAAGCCGATCGCCGGGTCCGCGACCCACACGTTCTCGCTCGACACGCCGTAGATGATGATGTAGTGATAACCCTCCCAGTGCGCGATGAACGGCATCTCGAAGCCGCGCAGCGATTCGAACGTGCACTGCACACCGCGCGTCGTGAAGCCAAGCGATTCGCCCGCACGGGCGAGTGAATCGAGCGTCGCGCCGGACGTCGTCACGTTGGCGAGTTCGCGCAGCTTCCCGAGCGTCATGTTGATGCCGTAGTGACGGCAGATCATCGCGAGACAGGCCGCACCGCAGTCCATCTCTTCGGCCTGCTCGACCCACGCGAAGCGCTTGATCACACGCTCGCCCAGTTCGGGCTTCGTGTGCAGGTCGAGCATCGCGGGCAACTTGCGGCGCTCGGCAAGCTTCTTCTGGCGCTGCAGTTCGCGCTCGGTGAAGCGGATGCGCTCTTCGAGCACTTCGCGCAGCTTCACGTTGCGCTCGATGATGAAATGCACCGTTTTTTCGGGGATCACGAGCAGGCGCGTATCGGCGCTGGCGATTGCCGAAGCCATCTGCTCCTGACGCATCACGCAG
This sequence comes from Caballeronia sp. INML1, assembly GCF_023631085.1. Taxonomy (NCBI): domain Bacteria; kingdom Pseudomonadati; phylum Pseudomonadota; class Betaproteobacteria; order Burkholderiales; family Burkholderiaceae; genus Caballeronia; species Caballeronia sp. INML1. The sequence continues at coordinate 308,898 of NZ_JALQDT010000051.1, forward strand.
GCCTTCTCTCCGAAGATCTCGCCGGGGCCGAGCGTGGCGAGCACATGTTTTTCGCCGCCCTCTTCGCGCACGATGCGCACTTCGCCCTGCCGCACGACATAAAGACGCCGGTCGTCGCGCGATTCCTGCTTGAGAATCTCCTTGCCCTCGGCGACGCGCTTCACGCCGACGCTGCGCACGCATTCCTCGAGCTCCGCCTTGTTGAGCTTGCCGCGCAGATCGAAGAGCTTCGCAACGAAGCCGCCCGCCGAATTGATCGCGACGTAGCTCGTCACGAACGCGAGCGCGGCGGGATTCTTCGCGATGACCGGATCGATCGCGGCGCGCGGGATATACAGCAGCTCGGTCTTGCCGGAGGAGCGCACCGACGACTCGTGCCGGTAATCGCGCAGCATCGCGATATCGGCGAAGGTCTCGCGCTCCTTCTTGACCCCCATGCTGATTTCCTTGCCGTGCTCCTCGGTGAAGATGCGCACGGACCCTGCCTTCACGATATAGAGCCCGTCGGCCGCATCGCCCGCATTGCATACAGTCTCACCGAAGCCGAAACGGCGCGACTCGGCATTGGCCGCAAGATGCTCGATCTCTTCGCGCGTGAATGGCGAAAGAATCTCGACCGACGACAGAAAGTCGGCGGGGGAATCCAGGCTCGATGGCGCGTCCATGTTCTGTCGCGTTCCGTCAGTCAACGTGCTTCGATGACATGTTCCTGCGCGCGCGCCAGCATCCACTCTTCGCGCAGCAGGCGGCGGATTTCCGCGGATACGTCTTCGTCGAGCTTCGCGGGATACTTCGCCGTCACCGCGAAAATTTCATACGACGCGCCATCCGCGGAAATGAACGGTCCGAGCAGATCGCCGACTTCCGCGTTGAACACTTTCGCCTCGACGTCCGGCTTCATCTGACCGCGCATCACCCGGCCGATCACGCCGCCCGCGTCGCGCGTGTCGGCCAGCGAATGCTCGCGCGCCATCTCGGCGAAGCTCTCGGGATCGTCGTTGAGATAGGAGATCATCTCCTTCGCGCTACCCTCGGTATCGAGCAGGATGTGACTGACTTCGATGCTGTCGAACTTCGGCGAGTTGAGCTGGAAGTATTCTTCGATCTCGCGCTCGGTGCCGACCTTGTCGAGCATCTTTTCCTGATAGAGCGTGTCGGTGATATAGACCTCGAACTCGTCGAGGCTCACGTGCAGCGCGTCGAGATAGTTGTTCATGTCCGCCGCGCGATGCAGCCCGCGAATGCGGCGAAACTGATCGGCGCGGTTCTGGATTTCCTCGTCGCTCACGGCGACGCCCGACTTCTTCGCCGCGCGCACGGTCAGCTTGTCGCGCACGAGTTGCTCGATGAGACCGTCGAACTGGCCGTTCAGCTTCAATAACCTGACAAATTCGCCGACGTCGACCACTTCGTCGTCGATACGCACAATCGCCGTCATGTCGTTCTCCGTTCAGTTCTATGTTGAATTGCGCATCATGTCCGCGTTGCGGCGCTCGTGTAACCCTCCATTCCTATCCCGCCACACTGCGGAATGGATCGAGCCCGAGGTCGATCAGGCGCCGCTCGCGCACTACGATTTCCGCGGTCGCCGTCATGCCGTAGCGCAGCGGATACTTCGTGTCCGCGATCTGATAGAAATCGCGATCGAGCGTCACGCGTCCTTCATAGACGGGTTGCTTGGTCGACGGGCTCGGCTTGGTCGCGGGCGAGATGAACGCGAGCGTGCCGTCGATCACGCCATAGCGCTGATAGGGAAACGCGTTGAACTTGAGCTTCACGCGCTGCCCTTCGCGCAGGAACGCGCGGTCGTGCTCGGCGATCTCGATCTTAAGCACCGGCTTCGCATTCGCCGGCGCGATGCCGCCGAGCGGCGTGTTCGCCTGAATCTTGTCGCCCGGCTGCGTCGATGTGACGTCGGTGACCACGCCCGACACCGGCGCGAGAATCAGCAGAAAATTGTCCTTGTCGATGTTCTCGAACCTGATGCGCGCGGCCGCATCCGCGACGAGCCGCGCCGTCTGTAGTTGCAGACGCAACTTGTCTTCCGTGCTCGCGACTTCGCGCATCGCGGCTTCGTACTGCAGCCGCAGAGTCGTCGCCTCCTGACCGCTCGTTTCCAGTTGACGCTTCGCCTGCGTGAAATCGTGGCTCAGGCGGAAATCGAGTTCGGCGAGCCGCGATTGCTCCACGCGATATGCACCGTCCGCTTCCAGATACGCATTGCGTTTCGCATCGACCTGCGCCTCCGCCACGCCCCCGCCGCCCGGCAGCGCGAGCAGACGTTGAAAGCGGTCGAGTTCCACCTTGGCCGCATCGCGCGCGCGGCGTGCGTTTTCGAGCGTGCTGCGCGCTTCCTGCAACTGCGCCTTCTGGCCTTCCGCGAGCTTGCTCGTGCCTTCCGCCACACGCTGCTGATGCTGATGCTCCTCCACATCCATCTGGTCCTTGAGCGCGGCGATCTTGCGCTCCATCAGCAGCTTTTTCTCGGGAAACTGCTTCCACTCGCGCTCGGCATCGTCGAGCTTCAGTTGCGCTTCGAGCGCGTTGCTGGCCGCCTCGATTGCACCACGCGCGTTCAGGCGCGCGACGACATCGTCCTTGCGCACCGGCTGCCCTTCGGCGATATAGAGGTCGGCCAGTTCGCCGTCGATCGGTGCATAGAAGCGCCGCACTTCCGATTCCGGCGCGAGCGTGCCCTGGGCGCTGACCATCACGTCGGCATGGCCGACGAACGACCACACGAGCGCCGAAGCGACGAGCGCCACCATCGCGAAGACGAGCCCTTGCGTGAGCCCGAGCGGCTCGGCCGTGAGTATCGCGATGCCTTCTGCGCCGTGTTCCCCGAGCGCCTCCGACAACGGCTTAAGGTGTGTGTCTCTCTTCACTGCGCGTGCCTCCGCCGATCAGACTCAGCTTGGTATTGAGAAGTCCCGGTTCGAGCACCATGCGCAGATCCTGCAGCGAGCGCCGCTGCAAATCCGCCTCGGTGTCGATCTCATTGGCGAGCGCGGTCCACTTCGCCGTCGCGCTGTCCGCCTTCACTTGCCTGAAGATGCGCATGCCGCGCGTGGCCGCATCCTCTGCGTCCGACAAAAGCCGCGCCTGGGTCCTGAACGTATCGGACACGCCCGATTCGAGCCGCTGGGACCCGCCGATGCCGCCATTCGTCCGATACTGCTGCCAGAGCGTCTGCGCCTGCGTCATCAAGGCCTGCGCGCGCGCCGTCGCCTTGTCTTTCAGCGATGCGACATCGGGCGCGACCGCCTTCGCATAGAACGGGTCGGCATCGAGATCCAGTGTTTCGTAGAACGACAGCAACGCATCTTCATAGCCCTTCGTCCCGCGCGCCTTCTGTAAATCCGCAAACTGGGCGGCCACGGCCTTCTTGTGGGCGAGCTCCTTTTGCACGGTCGGCGACCACGAACCTTGCGGCAGCTTCTGCAGGCCGTCGATCGCCTGCGCGCTCTGGCCGCGGTTCCACGCATCGGCGACGCTCGCGTATTGCGTGAGCATATCGGGTGGCGGCAGCTGGCTCGCGCTCATCTGCCTGAATTTCTCCTTGAACGGCGGCGTCGAGAAATTCGTCTTGCTGACCGATCCCGCGAGCGGCGCGAGGCTTGCGGCGTCGAGACCGCGCCGCAGGCCGGTATAGGCATCGAGATCGGCGCGCACGCGATCGAGGCCCGCGAGGCGCGGGTACTTGTCCGCGTATTCTTTCAGCGATGCGTTGATCGCATCGGGATCGTCCTGGCCGAGGCTCTTGACGATGCTCGCATCGAGCCTGTCGATGGCCGCGAGATACACGGAATCGTCGCTTTGCAGCTTGCGCAGATGACTCAGCGCGAGCGCATACGGATCGCGAAACTCCGGCACGTAGCCCGCGATGCGGTCGAGATCGCGCTGATGGCCCGCCGCATCCGCTTCCCAGTGCTTCAGGATCGCGCCGATGCGCGGCTCGTCGGCGTACATGCGGATCGGCGCCTCGGCGCCGCCGCGGCTCATCACGAAGCTCTCCAGCTTGCCGATCCACTCGAGCTCGTCGACGAGCGAATGCACATCGGCGTTGTGCGCGGCGAGCGTTCGCATCTGCGCGATGATCGCGTCCGCGCTCGCGAAATCGCCCTTTTTCAGCGCGGCGAGCCAGCGCGGCACGTTCGACTTGAGCACGGCCTCGGTGTTCATCGACGTGAACTGCGCGTCTTGCGGATGCGTATTCAGATAGTCGTTCGTGACGGTCGCCGCCTCGCCGAACTCGCCGTGCGACATCAGCGATTTGGCGTGACGCTCGGGCGAGCCGCTATAGAAGAGCGCCGTGCCGCCCGCGACGAGCATGGCCAGCACGCACACGATGATGATGCGCGTGCGGCGCGCGGCGCGTCGGTCATCGCTTGCGAGCGCACGATGCAGTTCGGCCACGAAGAGCGCGAACTTGCTGCGCTTCTTTGCGGCGCGCGTGTCATGACGGCTTTCGATTGCGGGTTTCGGCTGCGCCTCCTCGTTGACTTCGTCCTCGCGCGCGGCGGCCTGATCGACGCAAAAGATATCGAGGAACGAGTGCGCCGAGCCGACGAAGGTCGTCTTGTCGCTCTCAAGCTCGTCGTCGTGGGTCTGCGCTGCCTGTGCGACCATTTCGGTGAGCGTCGACTCGCCCTCTTCGCCGTGCAGATGCACCGTGTACGCGAAGTGCGTGCCGCCGAACGCGACGGTGTCGCCGTTCTTCAGCTCGACCGCCGACGCGCCGAGCCGCTCGCCATTCACGAAGGTGCCGTTGGTGCTGCCGAGATCCTCGACGAACGGCGCGCCGCCCTTGATGAACACATGCGCGTGCCGCCGCGACACGTAATTGACCTGATGCGGATACTGCTCGCGATAGCGCGAAAAGGTCTCGTCGGTCTTGCTGACGAGAAACGGAAATTGGGCGAGCTCGACGGGATGAAGACCGAGATCGTTGCGCTGCGGCGTGAGCGTGATGCCGATCGGCTTCGGCATGTTCACACGCCGCGTGCGCGGCGCGAACTGCACGCGATACGACAGCCGGCTGCCGAACGAAACGATGTCGCCGTTTCTCACGCGCGCGGGCGTGTCGCGCACGGGCGTGCCATTCACGGCGGTGCCGTTCTTGCTGGCCAGATCGGCGATATAGACGAACCCGTGCTCGATGAAAATGCGCGCGTGCCGCCGCGAGAGTTGCGCGACGGCTTCGGGCGGGCTCGTGTCGAACGGCGCTTCGGCGCGGCCGATCGCAAAGAGATTTTCGTCGATGCGGATTTCCGTCAGCCTGTCGGCCATCTCGCCGGCAAGCTCGGGACCCGGCATGGGCTTCAGGATGACGTCGAATGCCTCGCCCACGCCCGGCTGTGGTTCCGCTATGGAGAAGCCTTGAGCCATGTCCATGTCACGAGGTACGTCCAGCCGCTGCCGCCGACGCGCCAGAGGAATGCCCGGCATCGTCGGGCGCATGGACAGGTTGGTCCGCGCCGTCATGGAAGTCATTCGTCACCGGCGGCTGTTGAGAGTTTAAGTCACGCATCGTCGTAGTCAATCGTGCGGCACCGGTTCGTCACGCAAATGGCGAGCCATCCTGGAACGATCGTTAGTTATTCATATCATTGCGAAGGAGACAATGAATGAAGCGCTTCACTTCGTCGTGTCCTTGCTTGCGCTTTGCACATCGATCATCGGCCAGCCGCCGCCTAACGCCTTATAGAGCGTCACGGTGTCGGAAAGAATCTGCTGATGGTTCGCGAGCAGCGCGAGTTGCGCCGCGAGGAGCGTGCGCTCCGTCTCGAACACCTGGAGTTGCGAGATCACGCCTTCTTTCAGTTGCGCGTCGATCTGCGCGGCGACCACCGTCAACTGATCGACTTCCTGCTGCAACTCGACGCGCTGCTTCGTGTGCGAATCGAGATTGACGAGCGCGTTCTCCACTTCCTCGAAGGCGTTCATCACCGTGCTGCGATATTGCTGTTCCGCGACCGTCGTCTGCGCTTCGGTCGTCTTCACGTGCGCGCGCACCGACGGATCGAGAATCGGGATATTGATGCTCGGCACGAAGCTCAACGTGAACATCTTCAACAGATCGGTCAACTGAAAGCTCGCCGTGCCGCCACGCCCGGTCAGGTTGATGGTCGGCAGTTGCGCGAGCTTCGCCTGCCCGACGAGGTCGTAGGCTTCGAGCACGCGATATTCGGCCGCGATGAGATCGGGACGGCGCGCGAGCAACTGCGACGGCAGTCCGCCCGGCACCGGGGGAATCTGCACGCGCTTTTGGAGCTTGCCGTCGGGCATTCTGAACTCGCCCGCGGGCACGCCGATCAGCGTCGAGAGCGCGTTATTCGCGAGGTCGCGCGAGCGGCGCAGTTCCAGCAACTCGCGCGTCAGACGATTCAGTTCCGCACGCTGCGTGAGCACCTGCGTCTTCGGCACGAGGCCGTTCTTCTGCATGCCTTCGAAGATCGTCAGGATCTGCTGGTTCGTTGCGATGGTCTGCTTCTGCTGCTCGATCTGATCGTCGAACTGGAGTATCTGGAAGTATGTCGTCGATACGAGCGCGACGAGTTCGAGATAGCCCGCGCGCCAGTCCGCTTCGGTTGCGCGAAATTCGGCTTTCTGCGCCTGCACGCCCTTCTGGACCGAGCCCCAGATGTCGATGTCCCAACTCACCTGCGTCGCGAGGTTGTACTGTTTCGAGAACGGCTGGCCGGTCGTCTTTTCGAAGCTCGCGCCCGCGCCGAGATCCATCGACGGCAACGCGCCCGCACGCGCCTCGCCGATCTGCGCGCCTGCCACCTGGATGCGTGCGGCCAGCACCTTGATATCGAAGTTGCCGTTGATGGCCTTCTCCACCAGCGCGTCCAGAGTCGGATCGTGAAACTGCTTCCACCAGTCGGGCTGTATCGTGTCGGCCGCGGCGACCTTCGCTGCGTCGATCTTCGTGAAGGCGGTTTTCTCGGGTGTGTCGGGCCGCTGATAAGTCGGCACCTTCAAGTCGATACAGCCGGACAGCAACACAGCGGCAATCAGCCCTGGCAGCACGGCCCACTCGCGCCTGATGGTCACGCGCAACGATGGCAACAAGGCTCGCACGATCTCGCTCCCGGTGAACGCGCACCGACGGTCAGTTTGATGGGTGAGAAGCGCGGCGCCGGCCGTTCGGTCCTTCAAGTAAATCACACGGCGCGCCGGGACTCCATACGGGTTAAGTCACGTGGCGCGCGCGTGCTCTGTGGCACGTCGCGCTTCGTGACGCGGTCCGGCGGGATGCGACCCCGGCCGAACCGCAGCGCCCGATGTCGCGGGCGGTGTTACAGCAGAGCTCCCCGTGCCCCGCTTTTACTGCCGACTGCATGACTGCATGAATGCTTACCGCACCGGCATCCGGTTCATTCCTCGCGGCGTTCGCCTCACGCGAGGTTGCCCGCCACACCGAAGTTGACGTTGGCGATGTTCTTCGCGTCCTGCGTCGGCGCGACCGTCGATTGCGACTTCAGCGCCTCGGCGAACGCGATGTTGCTGCCGTTCTGGTTGAACGTGGTCTGCGTCTGGTTGATGATCTGCTGCGGGTTGAACGGCATCGAGAGCGTCGCCCCGTTCATCGAGATATAACCGGGGAACAGGGTCGCATAGCCGCCGCGCACCGCGGACATCGCGCGGCTGTCCAGTTCTTCGGTGACGGGAAGGTCCTTGATGATCAGCGTCTTCATTTCCGCTCCTTGGGTGCGCGTCGCGCGTTTCGGTGGTGGCTTCGAGCAACTTGTCTGCTCGCGACCATGTAATGCATAGGGTGTGCCAATTACATCGGGCGTCGGCTGCTTTTCGCCGTGTGCGTTGCTGTGCAAGGCTTCGATCATTCGATGCTGCGCCGGCATCCGCGCCTTCGTGGTGCTGTTCCCCCAACACTTCGCTATTGCACTGTCGGTTGTCAAGCGACACCCCTACGGATTGCACTCACGAGCGTTTCCCTCCGCCATACAGCGCGCGGAATCGAAGTCGATAAAAGAAATCGGGAAAGGCGCCGCTCAGTGCCTCACTCGGCGCCCGAACTCATTTGACGTAGATCGTGATCTTCTTGGAATAGACAGGCGGGTTATGCGGTATGTGCTTGTCATCGCCCATCAGAAGCTGAATCGTGTGCTTGCCCGGCGGCAGTTCGAGCATCGTTTCGGTTTCGCCGGCGCCGTAGTGCAGGTGATTGCGATCCGATGGAATCTCCTGATCCATCGGCGGCAAGTCGACATCGATCAGCAAATGATGATGCCCCGTGTTCGGAAACTTCACGCCGCGCGGCGCGACACCCATGAAGCGCAGCCCGAACCAGACCTTGAAGGGCTTGCCCGCGGGCAAGGTCTGCCCGTCGTTCGGATAGCCGATGTACGCATAGGCGTTGGCGGGCGCGGGCGTCGGCCCGGCGAACGCGCAAGGCGCGGCGATCGCCGTCGCCAGCGCGGCCGCAACGAGGAGCGAACGCGCGAGCGCGAGTGCGTCAGCGGATCGTTTTTTCATGTCATGTGCCCTCGGCAAGTGCACAGCTCATTTCACGGTGATCGTGATCTTCTTCGAATACACCGGCGGATCATGCGGAATGTGGTTGTAGTCGCCCATCAGCAACTGCAGGGTGTGCTTGCCCGGCGGCAGTTCGAGGCGCGCATCGGTTTCGCCCGCGCCGTAATGCAGATGGTTGCGGTCGGACGGTATCTCCTGATCGAGCGGCGGCAGATCCGCATCGACCAGCAGATGGTGATGCCCCACGTTCGGAAGATCGACGCCCTTCGGACAGATGCCCATGTTGCGCAAGCCCATGCGCACCCAGAGCTTGCCGCCCGAAATCACGGCGCCGTCCGGCGGCCAGATGATGTACGCCTCGGCGTTCGGCGGAGCGGGCGTGCGCGCACGCGCGGCGGCGGAGAACGACGAATCGGCGGCCAGTGCGGCCAGGGAAGCCAGCGCGCCAAGCACGGTTCTTCTCAGCATGTTATGCACGCCTCTCGTTGAAAGGCCTCGCGGATGGGCCAGGGAAAACGTTCCTTGCACGTGCGAACGCTCGTGCCCGGAGCGTGATGCGGGTTGCGTGATGCACCGTCGTTGGCTTTTAGATTAGGACGTAACGTTTAAAAAAGATACGTACACAGGGGTGTCCTTCAGCCCTCATGACGGATACCTCCCTTCAGGGGATTAAGCGGCGCGTGAGTGCGTGCTATCGTTGGTAGTGCTGGACGCAGAGCCTCGGCATCGGGCCCGAATGCAGCACGATGCCCTCCACTCAAAGCCGGACGGACAGGGTGTGAATATGTGGCGAACTCTTCTTATCGCGGGCGTGCTGCTGACGATCGGCCTCGCCCCCGCACCAGCGAGCGCGGCGTCTGTCGCAGCGCTGTCTTCTCCTTCTACCGCGACGACCGCGCACGCGCCCAGGCATCTCGCGCTCGTGATCGGCAATGCAGACTATGTCGACCATCCGCTCGCGAGCGCATCGCACGATGCCGATGACATAAGCAAAGCGCTCGGCGCCCTCGGCTTTCACGTCACGCACCGCACGAACCTCGATGAAGCGGCAATGCGCGAGGCACTCGATGCCTTCGCCGCGCACCTTGGCCCGAACGATACGGCGCTCGTCTATTTCGCCGGCCACGGACTTCAAGCGGGCGGCGACGCGTTGCTCGTGCCGCTCGGCGCACGCGAGCGCCGTCCCGCGACGCTCGTGCGGGATGCGCTCTCCGCGAAAGAAATCGTCGAGCGCATGACGCGCGTGCGCCCGGGCGCGGCGAACATCGTCGTGCTCGACATGTGCCTCACCGATCCTTTCGAGAAAGCGAACGCGCGGACGTGGACGCTGCCGCCGCGCACGCTCGTCGCTTATGCCGCCGCGCCCGGCGATGCCGCGATAGAAGGCGAGCGCAACGGACGCTATACCGCGGCGCTCTTGCGCGCGCTGGGCACGCGTTCACCGGTAACGTCGTCGACGTTCGCGGCGGCTGCGTCCGATGTCACGCAGGCATCGCGCGGCGGGCAGCGGCCGTGGATCGCGTCGACGCTCGATGCGGGCTTTCCGATCGCGGAGGCATCGGTGAACGCGCGCATCGCGGACGCGAACGCCATCTTTCCCGCCGATTCCGCCAATGCCGTGCGCACGCGCGGCATCCTTCCTAAGGACAGCAACGAGCAGTACGAACTGACGTTCTGGGAATCGATCAAGGACAGCACCTATCCGGGCGATTACGAGGCGTATCTGAAGGCATATCCGAACGGGCGTTTCGCCACGCTCGCCAAGGCGCGCATCGAGCGTCTGCGCGCGGCGGGCAACGCTAAACCAGCGGCATCGTCGCCAGCGGCGCCCCCGGCGGCGACGGCGACGCCCGCCGCCCCGACGCCGAAGCCTCCGCCATCCGCGCCGGCGACCGCGGCCGCGCCGGAAAAGCCTCGCCCGAGCCCGCCGGCCGCGCCCGCCGCCGCTGTGACCGCGCCGCCCGCCGCCATCACCACGAAGCCTGCGGCGAAGACGGCGAGCGGCGGCGAGATCAAGGATTGCCCGGCATGCCCCATCCTGATTCCGCTTTCGTCCGGCAGCTTCACGATGGGCAGCAACAACGATGATCCGGCCGAGAAGCCGCCGCATCGGGTGTCGATCGGGCGGGCGTTCGCCATCGGTAAATACGAAGTCACGGTCGAGCAATGGAACGCCTGCGCCGATGCGGGCGCGTGCACGCGCGTGGCGGCGGAGGGCGAGTCGGCGACACCGCCGCCCGGCAACGCGCCGATGCGCAACGTGAGCTGGGACGACGCGCAGGTCTACGTCAAATGGCTGAGCAAGGTGGGCGGCAAGCCGTATCGCCTGCCGACGGAAGCGGAATGGGAATACGCCGCGCGCGGCGGCACGCAATCCACGTACTGGTGGGGCGATCAGATGAAGAAGGGCACGGCCGACTGCAAGGATTGCGGCGACCCGTACAAACCCGATGCGCCGACGCCCGTCGGATCGTTCGCGGCGAATCCCTATGGCCTGTACGACATGAACGGCAGCGTCTGGGAATGGGTCGCCGATTGCTGGCATAGCTCGTACAGGAACGCGCCCGTCGATGGCCGCGCCTGGGACGATCCGTCTTGCTCCGTGCGCGTGATTCGCGGCGGCTCGTGGCGCGAAGGCGCGCCCTACATGCAGTCGGCGACGCGCTTCAAATACAGTTCGAGCGTGCGGCAGTCGCAGAACGGCTTTCGCGTCGCGCGGGACATGGAGTGAGCTTCACCGGCCGGCTGCCTTGACGATGATCTGCGCCTGCGCATCCCGCTCGATTGTCTTCAGCGCGGGAAGCGCCGCCCGGAATTCGTCGGGCGTGCAGACCTGCTTGCCGAAGCGTGCTTCCAGCGTGCGCGAAATCTGGACGACGTTGGTCGACGGATCGAAAAGATAGCGCGAGCGGTAGCGGAAGAAATCGCTCGTCAGATCCTGATCGACGGGCACCTCGGCGACGCGCATCGTTTTCGGCAGCGTGATCTGCGAGACCTCGTCGAACGTGCCGCCGATGCACAGATACGGCTGCGTGCGCGTGCGCTCGGCGAGCCAGTTGCGCGTCGCCGTCGCGATGCCGCCCGACAGGCTCGTGAGCGCGGGCAACGCCGTCGTGCCGGTCGGCCAGACGACATCGTCGAGCGTGCCGCGCAAGGTCGTCGCGAATGGGCCGCCGGTTGCATCGACATCGCTCGTCGTCAGGGCGCCCGCGCCGCGCAGGTTCGTGTAGCGCAGCCGGTCCGCCGCGATCTGGTCGCGCCGCTGCGCGTTCGCGAGCCGCAGGTTCATCCGCTCGATCTCCGCGCTCCATCCCGAATCTTCCACCCAGTACGCGAAGCTCGCCTCGCCTTGCGGCGCGACCTCGATCTGCAGCCGCGCCGTGCGCGCGAGCGGCTGGGTCGCGGGCGTGCGGGCGAGCACGCCGGTGTTCACGAGCAGCGCGGGGCGATCCATGTCCGCGAGCGGCAGAAAGCCGAACTCGACGCTCGACGCGGTGCTGTCCGCATACGTGTTCAGATCCGGCAGCCACGTGACGATGTGATTGATCGCGCCCGAACCGTAGCCCGGCACCGACGGCAGCGTATAGACCGAGCCGAGGCCGATCAGCGCGGGCTCGTTGCGAATGCCGACGGCATCGAGCAGCGCACCGTAGAGCGCGACGTCATCCTTGCAATCGCCGTAGCGGTTCGCGAGCACTTCGGTCACGCGATGCGGCACGGCGGGACTCTGGCCGATGAACATCGCGACGTAGCGGATCGTGTGGCGCACCCAGTCGTAGAGCGTTCTGGCTTTCGCGCGGTCGTCGGTGTCGTTCTGCGTGAGCGATTGCGCGAGTGCGCGGATGGCGGGATCGTCCGTTCCCGGGTCCGCGGCCGCTTCCCGATAGCGCTTCGCGAAGCTCGCGTAATCGGGGAAGGTCGTGACCATCAGGCGGTCGCCGTACTGGGCATAACCCACCGAGCCGCTTTCGATGCGCGCGATACGCTCGCGCCGATACGTGAACGCATGACGCGTGCGGCCGTTTTCCGTGACGGGCGGCTCGGCGACATAGCCGCGCGCATCGGCGAAAAGCGGCTTGTCCGCCGGCAGATCGAAGACGAGCCGCTGCTGCAACACGGGCCGTTGCCCCGGATCGACGTAATAGTTGAACTGCCCGGGAATCACCGCCGCCGCCTGGCTCTTGCGGGCGCGCAAATGCACCGTCGAGCCGATGCCCACCGCCGGGAAGATCACCGCGCGCAGTTTCGCGTCCTGAAACGTGGGCGCGCCCGCCGAGCGCGGCTCCTGAATATCGCGGATCTGCCCGGGCGAGACGTCGTGGCGCGCGCCGTTCGCATCGACGGAATACGCCTCGACGATATCCACCTTCGACACGCTCCTGTCGTACCAGACGTAACGCTGCGCGATCTCGTCGACGCCCGCCGACGTATTCGCGCGCAGCACGGCGGTGTCGTCTTCGGTCAGCGAGCCATCGGCGGCGACGACGAACTCGTGAACGTCGCTGACGAGGGTCGACGGATCGTCGTCCGTTGCGGCGGCCGCGCACGACCACGTGCACGCGCCGACGATGACGCACGCCAGACCGGAAATGAAGCGACGAGCCATGTAGAAGTGTCCGCGACCTGCGGGAGATAAGTGATCGTACAGGAGGACGCGCGCGTCCGTTCAGCCGCGACGCACCACGACGCGCGACAATTTGTATCATATTGCGATATAATTTTGCGTTCGTCGCACGCTTGCTTTCGCGCCATCGACCCGGCCGGCCAGTGTGACCCTCCACTGACTTTCCCGGAACGCTGAAAAAAGTGTCGCGTATCGCATTGCTTCGCTGGCTGCATGGCTTTCTTCCCGCGCCCGTCACGCTGCGCTGGACCGAGCGGCTGCGCGCCGGTCTGGGCGCGCTGATCGGCATTGCGCTGACGGGCGGGCTCGCGCATCTCCTGATCGGCGATGCCTCGGCCACTCCCTATCTCATCGCGCCCATGGGTGCCTCCGCCGTGCTGCTCTTCGCCGTGCCGGCGAGTCCGCTTGCGCAGCCGTGGTCGATCATCGGCGGCAACATCGTGTCGGCGACGGTCGGCGTCGCCTGCGCGATGCTCGTGCACGATCCGATCGACGCCGCCGCGCTCGCCGTCTGTCTCGCGATCTGCGCGATGTTCGCGCTGCGCTGCGTGCATCCGCCTTCGGGCGCGGTCGCACTGACCGCGGTGCTCGGCGGACCGTCGATTCATGCGCTCGGCTTCGGATTCGTGGTCGCGCCGGTGGCGATCCAGTCGGCGGCGCTGCTGTCGTCGGCGATCGTGTTTCATGCGCTGACGGGCCATCGCTATCCGCACGGGCACGCCGCGCCGCAACCCGCGAACGCGCCGCCCGACGCCGCCTCGTTCACGCGCGCCGATCTCGAAGCCGTGCTTTCGCGCCGCAGCGAAATGCTCGATGTCGATCCGGACGATCTCGAAGCGCTTCTTCGCGAGACGCAGTTGCAGGCCTATGCGCGCCGTTTTACCGAGTTCACGTGCGCGGACATCATGTCGCGCGCGGTCGTGTCGGTGACGCCCGATACGAGCGCACAGGCGGCGCTCGCGCTCATCGACAAACATCACGTCAAGGCACTGCCGGTGATCGACGCGACGCGCCGCGTATGCGGCATCGTCACGCGCGCGGATCTCGCGCCGGTGCGCGGCGGCGGCATCGTCGAGGGCATGAGGCGCGCGATCGAGCGGGTCATGCGCGGCCCGTCGACGACACCGCCGCTCGTCGCCTCGCTGATGACGACGGACGTCTGCACGGTGAAGACGCACACTGCGATCGCCGAGCTGGTGCCGATGTTCGCGCACTTCGGGCACCACCACGTACCGGTGGTCGGCGCGCACGATCAGCTTGCGGGCATGATCACCGAGACCGACCTGATCTCCGGCCTCTATCGACAATCGTTCGCGGGCGAGCGCAAAAGCGCCTGAACCGCCCCGCGCTGACTGGAATCCGATGACAACCCCGCGCAACCTCAACAAGCCGGACTTCGAGCAGTTGTCCGAATTCCGCTATCAGATGCGCCGCTTCGAACGCTTCTCCGAGCGCGCCGCGCAGGACGAAGGCATCACGCCGCTGCAGTATCTGCTGCTCCTGCACATCAAGGGCTATCCGGGCCGCGACTGGGCGACGGTGGGCGAACTCGCCGAGCGGCTGCAATCGCATCATCACGGCGTGGTGGCGCTCGTCACGCGCTGCGAGGCGGCCGGGCTCGTGCGCCGCGCGCCGAGCGACGAGGATCGCCGTCAGGTGCGGGTGCATCTCGAAGCGCGCGGCGAAGACGTGCTCGAACGGCTCGCCGCGCTGCATCGCGCGGAGCTGAAGTCGCTCGAAGGCGCGTTCCGCGTGCCGCGCATCGATCTTTGAATATCCTGGAGCGCTGATCATGGACCATCACAAACGCGACTTTTCGGTCAACGACCGGCTGCTGAAAATCTGCGGGCTCGCCGCGGTCATCGGCGGGATCGCCACGCTCGCGGCCGTCCTGCTCCTCGGGCTCATCCATCTCTTCACGAACCTGTTTTTCTTCGGCACGTTCTCGATCGCGGACCGCTCGCCCGCGCTCAACACGCTCGGGCCCTGGGTAATCGCGATTCCGGTGATCGGCGGCCTGATCGTCGGGATGATGGCTCGCTTCGGCTCGGAGAAGATTCGCGGCCATGGCATTCCCGAAGCCATCGAAGCGATTCTGTTCGGCAAAAGCCGCATGTCGCCCAAGGTGGCGATTCTGAAGCCGTTGTCGTCGGGCATCGTGATCGGCAGCGGCGGGCCGTTCGGCGCGGAAGGCCCGATCATCATGACGGGCGGCGCGCTCGGGTCGCTGATCGCGCAATGTTTCGACGTGACGGCCGCCGAGCGCAAGACGCTGCTCGTCGCGGGCGCGGCGGCGGGCATGACCGCCGTGTTCGGCACGCCGGTCGCGGCGGTGCTGCTCGCGGTCGAACTGCTGCTCTTCGAGTGGCGTCCGCGCAGCTTTTTGCCGGTCGCGCTCGCTTGCGCCGTCGCGGGTTTCGCGCGCGCCGCGGTGTTCGGCACGGGCGCGCTCTTTCCGCTCGACACGCAGCCGCCGCAGATGATCTCGCTGCTTTCGTGCCTCGTGGCCGGGCTGCTGTCGGGCGCGCTGGCATCGGGGCTGTCGGCGGCGCTCTACAAGCTCGAAGACGTATTCGGCAAGCTGCCGATCCACTGGATGTGGTGGCCTGCGATCGGCGCGGTGTTCGTCGGCATCGGCGGGTACATCGAGCCGCGCGCGCTCGGCGTCGGCTATGACGTGATCGGCGACTTGCTGCATCAGCACATCGCGATTCAGGTGGCGCTGTCGATCCTCGCCGTGAAGGCGATCAGCTGGGTCATCGCGCTCGCCTCGGGGACCTCGGGCGGCGTGCTCGCGCCGCTCCTGATGCTCGGCGCAGGCTTAGGCACCGTGCTCGGCGCGATCCTTCCGGGCCATGACGCCGCGCTCTGGCCGCTCGTGTGCATGGCCGCGACGCTCGGCGCGACACTCGGCGCGCCGCTCACCGCGATCGTCTTCGCGTTCGGCCTCACCCACGATGCGAACGCGCTGTTGCCGCTGCTCGCCGCGACGCTCGTCGCGCACGGCTTCGCGACGGTCGCGATGAAGCGCTCGATCATGACCGAGAAGATCGCGCGGCGCGGGTATCACATCTATCGGGAATACGGCGTGGATCCGCTGGAGCGTCATCACGTCGAGGAAGTCATGACGCGCGACGTGCTGACGGTCGATGCCGCCACGCCTTTGAGCGACGTGCTCGCGAAGCACTTCGGACCGCATCAGGTGCATCGCGCATATCCGGTCGTGCAAGACGGCGCGCTCGTCGGGATGCTCGATCGGGCGGCGCTCGGGACGCTGACGGATGGGCAGGCGAGTGTGGGCATCGGCGAGGCGTTGGAGCAGCTTCAGCGTGGCGCGCCCGTGTTCGCGCTGCCGGGTGAGCCGTGCCGGCTCGCCGCGACGCGCCTCGCCGTGCATGAACTGGAGCGCCTTCCGGTGGTCGCGGACGAGCAGTCGCTGCGGCTCGTCGGCATCGTTTCGCGCAGCGATCTCGTCAAGCCCGCGCGCGCGCACTTCGACGAGGAACATCGGCGCGAGCGTTTCAGGGGCTTTCGGCGGACGACGGCGCTACGGAAGCACTGAGCGCGGCGAGGTCGGCCTGCATGTCCGCGAGCGGCTGGGCCCAGTTGCCGAGCTCGGTCTGACGATAGAGGCGCATCGACGGATACCACGGCGTAAAGCGCTGGCAGTCGAGCCAGCGTGGATCGCATGCCTGCGGCAGCAGCACCCAGACGGGGCGATTCAGCGCGCCAGCGAGATGCGCCGTGCCCGTGTCGATGGTGATGAGCAGATCCAGCTTTTCGAGCACGCGAGCGGTGTCGCCGAAGGTCGAGAGATGCGGCGCCATGTCGGTCACGCCGTGGCGGTTCATGACGGCGCGCTCTTCTTCGCTGATCTCGCCTACCTGCAGCGAATAGAGACGACAGGTGCCGCTTGTTAGCACAGATTCGAGGCGCTCCAGCGGAATCGAGCGATACGGCTCGTGACGCACGCCGCTCGCGCTTTTCCAGATCAGGCCGATTTTCGGGAGCGTCGTTTCGACGCTCAACTGCGCGCTCGCCTCGTCGGACAACACCCTGGCTGGATCGATGGCAATGCGCGCCCCGGGATTCTCCGCAGGAAAGTACGGCGAGCGCTGATATCGCGCGTAAAGACTGAAGCCGAAGGTGATGCGATCGCAGCGCTCGATTTCGATCGCGCGCTGCTCGGCTGTCGCCTTCGACAATGTCACGTCGTCGCTCTGGCGAAAAATGCCTTCCCATGCCGGGATGTGCTCCACGACGACCGCACGCGCCCCGTCCCGAAGAAGGAGATCGATGTAGCGCGAGAAATGCACGAAGTCGCCGAAACCGCCCTCCCCGCAAATGAATATCCGTTTGCCCGCGACAGGTTCTTCCATGCTGAGGAAATCGTCAGCCCCTACGCCCTGCCAGACGGGATCATCTCCGATAATCAGACGGTGAAAGGCTTGGGCATACTCACGCCCGCGCAGCGCGCGGTATCCCTCGTGCGCTTCGTGAAACTTGCCGAGGATGAATTGCACGCCGCACAACTCGTCGATCACAATATAGCGATCGACGTAAGAGAGCGACTCGTTCGCTAATGCGCGTTTCAGTTGCGTTTCGGCGTCGGCATACATGCCGAGATAGCTCAAATCGATTCCAAGCTGGGCGATCACGCAGCCGGGATCGTCGCAGGCGGACAACTGCGCGCAAAGGGCGCGGGCTTCGGCGGCGCGGCCAGCCAGACGCAGCGTGCGAATCAGTTCCAGGGGCTGCATGTTTTGCAGATCGTTTCGGCGGGTCATGGCGGATTATTGTGGACTGAGATCGCTGGCGAGAGCGAGGTATGCTAATTCCTCGAAACGTCCGAAACGCAAAAAAGCATAGCTTCAAACGTAGACGCAACGGCCTGAAAGCAGGAACGAACTTGCGTCATCGTGCGTTCCTCACGGCGAAAGAATCGAACGGACCGTCATCGAGCAGGAATTCGCGACATGCCTTTTCCCCCAGCCGAATCGCACAACCCGCGCTCACCGCCCATGACCACCCGCCGAGATTTCCTCTGCCTCACCGCCGCCGCGCTCGCCGCACAAACCGCCCTTGCAGCCAAACCGCCCGTCCAACCCATGAACAAGCGCCCGATCCCCGCAACCGGCGAGCCCTTGCCCATCGTCGGCTGCGGCACCTGGCGCACCTTCGACGCAGGCAACGACGCAACCCGTCGCCGCGAGCTCGCCGACGTGCTGGGCGCGCTTTTCGCCGCGGGCGGCTCGGTCATCGATTCATCGCCGATGTACGGCTCCTCCGAAGCCGTCGCGGGCGCGCTGCTCGCCGAGTCGCACGCGCGCGACAAGGCGTTCATCGCCACCAAGGTCTGGACCGACGGACGCGAGGCCGGCATCGCGCAGATGGAGCAGTCGATGCGCCTCTGGCGGACCGATCGCATCGATCTCATGCAGATTCACAACCTGCTCGACTGGCGCACGCATCTCGCCACTCTGCGCGACTGGAAAGCCGCGGGCAAGATCCGCTACATCGGCATCACGCATTACACGTCGAGCGCATTTGCCCAAGTCGAGGCCGTGCTGCGCTCGGAGCGCGTCGATTTCATGCAGATCAACTACGCCGCCAACGACCGCGACGCCGAAGCGCGCCTCCTGCCGCTCGCCGCCGAGCGCGGCGTCGCGGTGATCGTCAATCAGCCGTTCGGCGGCGGGTCGCTGCTCGCGAGCCTGCGCAACCGGCCCTTGCCCGCGTTCGCACAGGAACTCGGCTGCGCGTCGTGGGCACAGCTTCTGCTCAAATTCGTGCTGGGCAACGCCGCCGTGACCTGCGTCATTCCCGGCACGGGACGGCGCGAATACATGATCGACAACGCGCGCGCGGGCATGGGCATTTATCCCGACGCGGCGATGAGACAGCGCATCGCCGACGCGCTCCCTTAAGGAGAGAACCATGAGCGATCCCTACGACCTTCAGCGTTTCGTCGACGCGCAGGAGAGCGTCATCGACGACGTGCGCGCCGAACTCTCGGCCGGCCGCAAGCGCACGCACTGGATGTGGTTCGTGTTTCCGCAGATCGCCGGCCTCGGGCACAGCGCGATGGCGCAGCGCTATGCGATCTCGTCGCGCGACGAAGCCCGGGCGTATCTCGCGCATCCCGTGCTGGGCGCGCGGCTCGTCGAGCTGACGCGCATCGTCGGCGGCGTGCAGGGGCGCAGCGTCGGCGACATCTTCGGCTATCCGGACGACATGAAATTTCATTCGTCGATGACCCTTTTCGCGCACACGGCCGACGACCCCGGGGTCTTTCAGGAAGCGCTGCGCCGCTATTTCGGCGGCCAGGACGACGAAGCCACGCTCGCACGCCTGCGATGACGGGCATGGCGGTTGCGCCTTCTGAAACGTCCACGTTCCTTCAGGAGCCAAGCGCCATGCGCAAGTCTTTCAAGCTGCACGATCACGTCCGCTGGAACACGCCGCAAGGCGAAACGACGGGGCATATCGTGCGCATCGTCACCGAGCGCACGACGCTCGACGGCCATACCGTCAACGCGTCGCGCGAGGATCCGCACTTCGAAGTCGAAAGCGACAAGAGCGGCAAGCGCGCCGTGCACAGGGCCGACGCGCTCACGCGGCTATTGCATTGATTCCGTTTCAAATCCCGCGGCAGCACGCGCCGCACGTTCGCACTATTGCAGTGCGCGCGGCGCAAGCTGACACCGTTCCTGCATAATCCACGATTAACGTTCAAACTTCTACCGCGCCGGAAGCTTGAATCGCGCATTTCCATTGACGGCTTTCCTAATCCTTTGAGGAATCGAAACAATGAAATCGAAACTCGTGGCACTGCTCGTTGCATCGTCGGCACTCGGCCTGACTTCCACGGCATCCTTCGCCCAAGTCGCGGGCACGCAACCGCTCGGCGTATCGGTCGAGGTCTCGACGGCCATCATCGATGGCTGGAGCATCAAGAAATCCGTCCTCAACAAACCCGTCGTCAACGATCAGGGACAACGCGTCGGCGTGATCAATGACATCATCGTCGCGCCGGACAAATCCGTTTCGTTCGCGATCATCGCCGCGAACAAGTTCCTCGGCGTGGCGCGCCACGACGTCGCGATTCCCATCGATCAACTCGACGTCAAAAACGGCCAGTTCGTGCTCGCGGGCGCGACCAAGGACGCGATCAAGGCGCTGCCCGAGTTCCAGTACAACAAGGTGAAGGCGACGCCGAAGCCGCGCGCGGAATTCGAGCATCATTAAGCTTGCCGGGAGGCGGCCGCGCGCCGCCTCTTTCGCTCAACCTCCTCCGGAATCCGACGATGTTCAAAGCCCTCATGCTCGACAAACAGGACGACCGCACGGTCGCGTCCATTCAGTCGATCGACGAATCGCGCCTGGCTTTGTCCGGCGACGGCGGCGACGTGCTCGTGCGCATCGACTTCTCCACGTTGAACTACAAGGACGGCCTCGCGATCACCGGCCGGGCGCCGGTCGTGCGCATGTGGCCGATGGTGCCGGGCATCGACTTCGCGGGCGTCGTCGAGGCGAGTTCGCATCCGGATTACGAGCCCGGTGACAAGGTCGTGATGAACGGCTGGGGCGCGGGCGAAACGCATTGGGGCGGGCTCGCGCAGAAGGCGCGCGTGCCGGGCGACCATCTGATCGCGCTGCCCGCGAACATCACGACGCGCCAGGCGATGGCCGTCGGCACCGCGGGCTATACCGCGATGCTGTGCGTGCAGGCACTCGAAAAACATGGCATCGGCCCGAAAGACGGCGACGTGCTCGTGACGGGCGCGAACGGCGGCGTCGGCAGCTTCGCCGTCGCGATTCTGGCCAAGCGCGGCTTTCGCGTGATCGCGTCGACCGGCCGCCCCGAGGAAGCCGCGCGGCTGCGCGAGCTGGGCGCGGCGGATATCGTCGAGCGCGCGACGCTTTCGGACCCGGGCAAGCCGCTGCAGAAGGAACGCTGGGCGGCGGCCGTCGATTGCGTCGGCAGTCATACGCTCGCGAACGTCTGCGCGAGCTTGCGCTACGGCGGCGCGGTTGCCGCGTGCGGGCTCGCGCAAGGCATGGATCTGCCGGCGTCCGTCGCGCCGTTCATCCTGCGCGGCGTCGCCTTGCTGGGCGTGGACAGTGTCTACGTGCCGCGCGAGCGGCGCGTCGCGGCGTGGAAGGCGATCGCCGACGAAGTGCCGGTCGCGACCATCGAAAGCGTCGCGACCACCGTCGCGCTCGCGGATGCGCCCGATGTCGCCGCGCGCTTGCTGCGCGGCGAAGTGAAGGGCCGCGTCATCGTCGATGTGAACGCCTGAACCGGCGTCAGAAGGTGCTCCAGCCGTCGGTGGTCGCCGGCTTCGCGACCGCAATCTGAGCGACCCGGGCAACGCGAGGTGCGGACTTCGCAACCGGCGCGCGGGCCACGTGCGTCTCAGAGCGCGTGAACGTCGATGCCGGCGCGTCCACCGTGAAGAACGCGACCGCTTCGTTGAGCCTGCGTCCCTGTTCTTCGAGCGACGATGCCGCCGCGGCCGCTTCTTCCACCAGCGCCGCGTTCTGCTGCGTGACTTCGTCCATCTGCGTGATGGCAAGATTCACCTGCTCGATGCCGCGTCCCTGCTCCGCCGAAGCCGCCGCGATCTCCTGCATGATGTCCGTCACGCGCGCGACGGCCTGCGTCACCTCGGTCATCGTCGTGCCTGCTTCGCCCGCCAGCACGGAACCGTCGCGCACCTTGTCCGTGGAGGCCGCGATCAGTTCCTTGATCTCCTTCGCCGCCGTCGACGAGCGCTGCGCGAGACTGCGCACTTCGCTTGCGACGACCGCGAAGCCCCGGCCCTGCTCGCCTGCCCGCGCCGCTTCGACCGCCGCGTTGAGCGCGAGAATGTTCGTCTGAAATGCGATGCCTTCGATGATGCCCGTGATCTCCGCGATCTTGTCGGAGCTGTCGCTGATGCCGTTCATCGTCGCAACCACGCGGCCGACGACATCGCTGCCTTTCCTCGCGATATCCGATGCATTCGACGCGAGCGAACTCGCCTGCTGCGCGTTCGCGGCGTTCTGGCGCACCGTCGACGTGAGCTCTTCCATGCTCGCCGCCGTCTCCTGCAAGGAAGCGGCCTGCTCTTCGGTGCGCTGGCTCAGATCGGTGTTGCCGGTCGCGAGCTCCTTCGCCGCGCCGCCGACCGCGCCGCTGCCTTCGCGCACGCGGCCCACGGTTTCGGTGAGGCGCGCGTTCATCGTCGCGAGCGCGCGCAACAGGTCGCCGGTTTCGTCCTTCGCATCGGCGACGATATGGCTCGTCAGATCGCCGCGCGCCACCGTCTGCGCGATGCCGACCGCTTTGCCGATCGGCGTCGTGATCGAGCGCGTGATCGCGATGCCCGCACCGACCGCGAAGAGCGCCGCGGCCGCGCAGAGCGCGATCAGCACGTTGCGTTGCATCCGATAGCTGGCCGCGTCAGCGCGCACGATGTCCTCGCGGCGCGCGGCGGTGTAGGTCGCGTAATCGTCGGTGGCCTTGACCAGTTGCGCGAGCAGCGGGCGGCATTCGTCGTCCATTTTTTGGATCGCCTCGTCGCGCTTGCCCGCGAGCGCAAGTCCGGCGATATTCGTCGCGACCGGCCCGTACAGGGTCTCCACGCGTCCCATCTCGGCGACGAGGCTCTTCGCCTTTTCGCTGGTATCGGTCGCGGCGGCGATCATGTCGTTCAGTTGCTTCAGGCGCGCCTGCACGTCCTCGTGCGCACGCGTGACGTTGGCTTTCTCGAGATCGATATCGGAAGGTTTCGTGACGAGCACGAGATTGCGCGCGGCGATGGCGCGCCGGTCGACGGCGGTGCGAAGCTGGCTGGCCACGTCGGCGCGCGCGTTGATGCCGTTCACGTAGTGCGCGAAGCCGTCTGACGCGACGGATAGCGCGCGCAGGGACATGCCTGCCACAAGCACCACCAATACGGCCAGAATACCGAATCCAGCAACCAGCTTGTTCTTGATCGTGATGTTCTTCAGGTTCATGTTTCAGGTTCTCTCAGGGTCCGTTCAAGGGACATACGGCGTCGTGCGCGCGCTTCGCGCGGACTGCCCCGCACGAGCGGACGTTTCGCCGCACCGGGCGCGTGACGCTCTTCCTGCTGATTACGGCCCGCCGGTTTGAGCTCTGAAGGCGAAAGATGCAAATAGTCCGCATTTTGTCCGGGCGCAGCGGTAAGCCCGTGCCATGAAGCATGATCACGCCAAGTAATTTTTTCCACCCTCATCGACTTCCGATTCCGATGCCCGACCTCCTCGACTACCGCACGCCCGATTTCGAAGCCGCGCTCGCGGCGCTCCCGCCCACGCCGGCGACCGGCCTCGCCACGAACGAAAACTACTGGGACGCGGTACGCGCCTTGTGGCGCCAGTCGGACGCGCTGATCAATCTGGAGAACGGCTTCTGGGGAGCGATGACCGAGCCGGTCAAGGCGATGTTCCATCACTGGACCGAACGCGTGAATCGCGAGACGACGCTGCTGATTCGCCCGCATCTGATGACGCTGTATCAGGGTCTGCGCGAGCGCGTCGCGAAGGAAATGGGATGCGCGGTCGAGGAAATCGAGCTGACACGCAACGCGACCGAAGCGCTGCTCGCGCTCATCAGCGGCTACAACCGGCTCTCTCCTGGCGACACCGTGCTTTACAGCGATCTCGACTATCCCTGCGGCAAGGACGCGATGGAATGGCTGCGCGAGCGGCGCGGCGTCACGCCCGTGCGCATCACGATGCCCGAGCCGGCGACGCGCGAGGCGGTGCTGCAAACCTACGCCAGGGCCTTGAGCGCGCACCCGCGCACGCGGCTCGTGCTGCTCTCGCACGTGTGCTTCGCGACGGGACTCGTCCTGCCGGTCGCGGACATATCGGCGATGGCGAAGGAAGCCGGCGCGGACGTGATCGTCGATGCAGCGCATTCGTGGGGGCAGCTCGACTTCGACGTGCCGGACCTGAACGCGCCCTTCGCCGCGCTGAATCTGCACAAGTGGATCGGCGCGCCGCTCGGCTGCGGCGCGATCTATATCCGCCGTGGACACGTCGCGTCGATCGATCCGTATCTGGGCGACCGGACCTGGCCCGCCGACGATATCCGCGCGCGCGTGCATACCGGCTCGCCCAACTTCGCCGCGTGGTTCACGCTGCCGGCGGCGCTGGACGTGCATCTGTCGATCGGGGCCAAGGCGAAGGAGGCGCGCCTGCGTGCATTGCGCGATGCCTGGGCAAAGCCGGCGCGCGAACTTCCCGGCGTACAGATCATGACGCCCGACGATCCCGCGATGACCGCAGGCATCACCGCTTTCCGCCTGCACGGACGCGCGACGAAAGAGGGCTGCGATGCGATCGTCGCGGCGCTGCGCGAGCGCTTCGGCGTGTTCACGGTGACGCGCCCCGGTCCGGATGCGGGCGAAGTCGTGCGCGTGACGCCTGCCCTCTTCACGCGCATGTCGGACGCGGCGCGCCTGCTCGAAGGCATCGCAGCGCTCTCGCGCGAGCTGAAGTAGCCGCTAGCCCGCCACCGGCCGCGCGTCGAGGCGCTCGATCAAGCGTTCGAGCGCCTCCGAGCACGGCGCTTCGACTTTCAGCGCGAGGAGCGCATCGGCGCGCGTCTTGCCGATGTTGATCGCCGCGATCGGCTTGCCGCTCTTCGCGGCCCACTCGCAAAAGCGGTAGCCCGAGTACACCATCAGCGACGAGCCGACGACGAGCATCGCGTCGGCGGCTTCCAGCGAGCGCGCCGCGTCGTGGACGAGCGCGCGCGGCACGCTCTCGCCGAAGAACACCACGTCGGGCTTGAGCACGCCGCCGCAGCGCGTGCAGCCGGGCACGTCGAACGATGCGAAGTCGAGATCCTCGATGTGCGCGTCGCCGTCCGGCACCGCGGGCGCCGTATGACCGACGAAATCGGGATTCGCCGTTTCGAGCATGCGCTGCACCGCTGCGCGCGTATGTCGCTCGCCGCAATCGATGCAGCGCACCCGCCCGATATTGCCGTGGAGCTCGATCACATCGGGATTGCCCGCGCGCGTGTGCAGCCCGTCGACGTTCTGCGTGACGAGCCGATGCACCCGCGAGCGCGCCTCGAGCGCCCGCAACGCGTGATGCGCGCCGTTCGGCTGTGCGTTCTGCACGATCGGCCAGCCGATGAGACTGCGCGCCCAATAGCGGCGCCGCGCGTAGTCCGAGCCGAGAAAATCCTTCAGCAGGATCGGCGCGCGGCCCGTGCGCTGGCCTTCGCGGTCGCGATAGCACGGAATGCCCGACTCCGTGCTGATGCCCGCGCCCGACAGCACGAAAAGCCGCGGATGCCGCTCGACAAATTCATGAAGCTGCTGCACGTGCAGTCCTTTTTACGTGTTTTTGCGGGGTTCGCTGTGATGAAAATATAAGGCGAAACCGCGCCCGCCGCTGGCCGCGATTCTGGCCTTACCACTTTCGCATTAATGAAATTGGCTTGACCAAATCGACCGGCATCGTTAGATTGTCGAACGCCCCACTCCAACGACATCACGAGACAAAGCATGCTGACCGTCATTTGCGAAACGCCCGGAACCCTGAAAGCCGAACAGCGCGAGAAGCCGCAGCGCGGCGAGAACGAAGTGCTGTTGCGCGTGAAGCGCGTCGGCGTGTGCGGCACGGACCTGCACATCTTCACCGGCAATCAGCCTTATCTGTCGTATCCGCGTGTGATGGGCCACGAGTTGTCCGGCGTGATCGAGGAAGCGGATCCGGCGAGCGGCCTGAAGGCGGGCGACACGGTCTACGTGATGCCCTATCTCTCGTGCGGCGAATGTATCGCGTGCCGTCAGGGCAAGACCAATTGCTGCGTGAACATCCAGGTGCTCGGCGTGCATCGCGATGGCGCGTTCACCGAATACCTGAATTTGCCCGCACAGTTCGTGCATAAGGCCGAGGGCGTCACGCTCGATCAGGCCGCGATGGTCGAATTCCTCGCGATCGGCGCGCACGCCGTGCGTCGCGCGGACGTGACGCCGGGCCAGCGCGTGCTGGTCGTCGGCACAGGGCCGATCGGCATGGCGGCCATCACGTTCTCGCGCCTGCGCGGCGCGAACGTCACCGCGCTCGACACGCGCGAAGACCGCCTCGCGTTCTGCAAGCGGGAACTGAAAGTGGATGCCACCGTGCAGATCGGCGAGCAGGACAAGCAAGCTCTGTCGGCGCTCACGAATGGCGAATTTTTCGATGTCGTCTTCGATGCGACCGGCAACTCGCGCGCGATGGAACGCGGCTTCGAGTTCATCGCGCACGGCGGAAAGTACGTGCTGGTCTCGATCGTGCCGGATCGCATCTCGTTCGCCGATCCCGAGTTCCACAAACGTGAGGCGACGCTGCTCGCAAGCCGCAACGCGACGCCGGAGGACTTCGAGACCGTGCTCGCGGCAATGCGCAAAGGCGAAGTGCCGACCGATGCGCTCAACACGCATCGACTGACGCTGAGCGACGTGCCCGAGCGCTTCTCGTCGCTGCTCGATCCGAAGGCGGGCGTCGTGAAGGCGATCGTCGAATGCTGATGGTTTGATCAGGGCGCGCCGCGCGCAAAACGCGGCCGTCCCTGCGCGTCGTGCCAGGGCTCCGCGCTCTTGCACCAGATTTCGTATTGCGGCGGATAGAGACCGGTTTCGTCGAAGATGCCGGTCGGCACTTCGATTTCGTCGACACCGTCGAACGCCAGATAGACCGGCGACCCGCACGTCGGGCAATGGTGCCGCTTGCCTGTGGTCGAACTCTCCCACGCCACCGTGTCGCCCGACACCTGAAACGCGTCGCGCGCAAAGATCGCATAGACGCCGAACGGCGCGCCGTGAATGCGCCGGCAGGTCATGCAGTGGCACAGATTCACTTCCTTCGGCTCGCCCGCGACACGCACGCGCACGGCGCCGCATGCGCATCCGCCTTCGTGAATCGGCCGAGAGTTCATCCGTCGTTGCTCCCGCAATCGACGCACGCCCGCGATCGATCGGGCGCGCTTCGACGATTCATCGCGTGAAGTAGCCGCGATTCTGCATGCACTCGCTGTAAGCGCGCCAGTAACGCGTCATCGGCGGCTCGGGCGGCGGCAGCGGCGGCATCTTCATGTCGCCGCCGTAAATCGCATCCGATGCGCCGGACGCGCCGGCCGCCATCGATGCGGGCATCGCGGGCATGCCGGGCATCGGACCAGATGCGCCGGGCAGCCCGGATGCACCGGAGACCCTTCCCGGCGGCAAGCTCGACGCCGCGATCGCCGCCGATGCGCCCGATGCCGGCGCAGCAGCGGACGCCGCCATCGCGCCCGACGCGCCCGACGGCAAGGGCGGCTCGACGGGGCGCGGCGGCGTGAGCACGCGCGTTTCACGCTGGGCATCGCGCGGCGGCGCCTGCGGCTCGCGCGCCACGTTCACTTTCGTCGTCTGATTGGCGTAGCCGTAGCAGGCGGCGTTATCGACGGATTGCTGCCACGCGCTCTGGCTGCGTCCGGGCACGGCGAGCGGCTGTTGCGCGAAAGCGGCGCCACACGCCGCGAGCAAGGCGATTCCCGCGTAAGTGGAAGGTCTCATTGGCTTGCAGTTCCCCGATGCGGTTTTATTAGTCGTTGCAGGTCGCACGCCGTTCGCGCATGCGCGAGCGGCGCGAGTCTGCGCCGGGCCTGCTGCCAAGGATACCGCGCCCGCGAAACCGTCCACGCCAGAAGCACCGGTATCTTCCGCCAATTTCCAGACACAAGGCGGCGCGGCGCACACTCGCCGGAAAAGCGCACATGTCAGAACTTCATGCCGACGCCGATACCGATGACCCACGGATCGATCTTGAGCGAGCCGAGATCGGCGCCGTCCGCCGACGCGCTCGTGCGCATCCAGATCTTTTTCAGATCCGCGTTGACGAAGAGATTTTTCGCCACCTGCACGTCGACGCCCGCCTGCAGCGCCGGGCCGAAGCTGCTGTGCCGGATCGACACCGGCGTATCGCCCGCTTTCAGCTTGTCGTTGTAGAAATACGTGTAGTTCACGCCCGCGCCGACATACGGACGCACGCGGCCCGCGTGATTGAAGTGGTATTGCAGGAGCAGTGTCGGCGGCAGCACGCTCACGCCGCCCAGCCCGCCGATGCTCGACGTCACCTGATGCCGCGACGTAGCCAGGATCAGCTCCACGCCGATGTCATCGCGGATCATGTAGGTGAAGTCGAGTTCCGGCACGATCGCATTGTTCACGTCCACGCCGAGCGTGCCGAGTGCGCCGCCCGCTGTCACATCGGGCTGGATGCTGATCGCGCGCAGGCGCACCAGCACGTCGCCGGCGTGGATGCCGCCCATCGAATCACTCGACGGCGCATCGCCCGCCGCGTGTGCCACGCCTGCAAACAAGGAGGCGCACGCCATCACCACTGCCCCGAAGACTTTTTTCATTTCTATCTTTCCCGCGTTAAAAGCGGGAATTTTCCCGGGCGGGGGCGCACACGCCATTGACCGCGCGCAAGGCATGATCGCGCGCGCTCGTCAGCGGCGACGAGGTTTGAGCGACGACAAGCCTGCGCTCGAACGCCGCAAACCGCGGGTCCGCGCTTTGCTAGATAAAGTTAAAGTACAAAGGGAGGCAGCAGATGAGACCCACACTCGGCACGCTCGGGCGCATGACGGGGGGTCTGCTCGGTGGCACGCTCGCCGTCGTGGCGAGCGCTCAGCAGGCGCCGCAAAAACCGAACAAGCTCGAATACGACAGCACGCCCGCGTATCAGGAGAAAAACGTCACGCCGCCTGCGGCAGCGGCCGCGAACGCCAGCGATGCACTGAAGACGCGGCCGGGCAAGACATCATCGGGCAAGGGCGCCGCGCCCGACCGGCCCAACGGCCTCGGCTTCGATGCGGGCGCGAGCGGCATGAGCAAGAAGCAATAGCCTTCGATTACGCGTCGCCTGGCTTGTCGGGCCACGGCCATGTCGAATAGCGCGATGGCTTTTCGGACGCGGCCTTGCTCTTCTGCTTCTGCCGAGCCGGCGCCTGCGCTTCATGCGCCGGAGCCGCGCTCTTCGCGGTTTCGGGCAGCTCCTCGCCGAACCACGGCACGTCCTTGCGCCGCTCTTCCACATAGGCGCCCCAACCCTTCGCGTTGTCTGCGAAGAGATCGTGCCTGACGGTGTTGGCGAGCAGTTGCCGATTCAGCGTCTCGTCGAGAAGCGCCTTCGGCCAGACGAAGAACGCGCCCGATGCGCGCCGGATGAAATCGCGCGGCGTCATCTTCTCGTCGATGAAGCCGAGCAGCGTGAAGCCAGCAAGCGCGTCGTTGCCCTTCACCGCTTCGCCGATGCTCGCGTATTCGTCGGCGCATTGGCTCAGGCAAAACACCGACTCCATCACGTCGCCGAGATGCAGCAGCAGCGCGCGTCGTTCGTAGGGATCCTGCGTGGCGGTCTCTTGTTTCGTCATTCGCTGTTCCGATATGTCGAGGGTGGATTCGGCGGCGCGCGCGCACTGCTGCACGTACCGCATCATCACGAAGTTTAGCGAACTCGGCGTGAGGCGTCGGCGTACAAGCGCGCCAATTACTTCGTGAAGCGCGTGCGGAAGCTCAGCCGATAGTCGTTCGGCGACACGCCGAGCCGCCGCGTGAAAACGAGCCGCATCCGATCGGCCGTGCCGAAGCCGCACTCGTATGCGACGGTTTTCAGAGGCGTGTCGCTGCTCTCGAGCATATTGCGGGCCGCGTCGACGCGCGCCCGTTCGACGAACTCATGCGGCGTCATCTGCGCGAGTTGCACGAAGGCGCGCGCGAAGTTGCGCTCGCTCATGCCGGCGACGCTCGCCAGTTGCGCGACCGACAGCCGCTCGCCGATGTGCTCCATCACATACGCCTGCACTTTCGCGACCGGCGAAGTCTCATCGGCGGGTGCGCTCAAGTACGGGCTGAATTGCGATTGCCCGCCGCGTCGCTGCGCGAAGACGACGAGGCGCTTTGCAACCGCGAGCGCGACCTGCGCGCCATGATCTTCCGCGACGAGCGCGAGCGCGACATCGATGCCCGCCGTCACGCCCGCCGAGGTGACGAGCCTGTCGTCGCGCATGTAGATGCGGTCCAGCTCGACGCGTGCGCGCGGAAAGCGCTCCGCGAGGCGCGGCGCGTTCTGCCAGTGCGTGGTCACATTGCGGCCGTCGATCAGGCCCGCGTGTCCGAGCGCGAATGCGCCCGTGCAGATCGAGCCGTAGCGCTCGCAGTGCGAGGCGACATCGGCGAGCCAGGCCGTCAGCCGCGAATCCGGCGCATCGGCGGGAAGCGCCGGGCCGCCCGCGACGAGCGCGGTGCCATAGCGCCGATGCGCTTCGTCGAAAGACAGGTCCGCGACGAGACGCGTGCCGTTCGACGCGCGCACGATGCGCTCTGCGGGACCGACGAGCGTGATCTCATATGCGTTCGATTGGGCAATGAAGCCGTTCGCTTCCGCGAACACATCGACGGGACCGGCCACATCGAGCGCCTGCACGCCCTGGAAGATTGCGATTGCGACTGTAGGCATCGAATGGAAGGTCCGTGATGAGCGCGCATGGCAGAAGACGGCGTGCGCTTGGCAGGGTTCGACGCGCCGTTTCGATTGAGACGTGAAGGCGTTTTGACGAGACTAAAGCCATCCGACGCGCTGCGCGATTTTAGCAACGCACCCGCATCCGCGTCGTCGATCGACCCACATCACGGAGCCATACTCATGAGCGAAATCATCGCAGGCATCAGGATTCCCGACAGCCAGATGGCGCGCGAAGCCACGCAACTCGTGCGCGATACCGAGCCCGATCTGCTCTACCACCATTCGCGCCGCGTGTTCCTGTTCGGCGCGCTCGCGGGCGAGCGCAAGCAACTGAAGTACGATCCCGAACTGCTGTATATCGGCGCGATGTTCCATGACATGGGCCTCACCGAAGCGTACAGCAGCGCGCACGACCGCTTCGAAGTCGATGGCGCGAATGCGGCGCGCGATTTCCTGCGTCGGCATGGCATCGGCGAATACGAGATCGAGCAGGTGTGGGACGCGATCGCGCTGCACACGACGCCCGGCATTCCGCAGTACAAGAAGCCGGTGGTCGCGCTGGTCACGGCGGGCGTCGAGATGGATGTGCTCGGTCTCGCCTACGACGAGTTCAGCGCGGATGAGCGGCGCCTCGTGGTCGCGGCGCATCCGCGCGAGGCGAACTTCAAGGAAGGCATCATCGACGCATTCGCCAAAGGCACGATCGGCAAGCCCGAATCGACCTTCGGCAATGTCAAGGCCGACGTGCTCGCGTTGAAGGACCCGAATTACAGGCGGCTGAACTTCTGCAGCATCATCCTCGGGTCGGCGTGGAACGATCAGCCTCACGATCATGCGGCGTGCCGCGACCCGGCGCACCGCCACGCGTAGGTCAGCGGCACATGCGATACGGTCCCATGTCGACGTGAAAGTGCGTCTCGTGCAGCGCGTTGTAACCGGGGCCCAGCGCGGTGGCGAACGCATGGCACGCGCCTTCGTGAACGCGGCGCAGGAACTGTCCATCGGGAGAGGCCGCATCGCTCCAGCGCGCGAGCGTGATGCGGCGTCCGTCTTCGAGCACGAAGCCCGTCAGGTCGATGGCGTTCGCGCTCGCATGCTGGCTCAGCGCAGCGTCCTGCTGATGATTCACGTTGCGGCACGCATAGCTGCCGACATGCTCGATGCGCGCGACGCGCTCGCCGTAGATGTCGAGCGCGGCGGGCTGAAGATACTGATGCTCGAAATAGGCGATGCCGAGCGCGAGCGGACACGTCGCGAGAAAGGGCGAACTGATGCGCAGGTCTTCCATCTGCGTGACGCGCACTACGTCCTTGAGCGCACAACCGCCCGGCCCTGTTGCATCGGCCATCGCGCGATACACGAGACCGGAGCGCGCGAGCGCGGCGTCGCAGAGTGGCGCGTCGTGCATCGTGCGCCATAGCCTGAAGCGCGTGAGCGGACCTTGAGGCGCACGCACGTCGAGCGGGGCGAAGGGATCGTAGCGCTCGGACAGCACGATGCGCTTCGAGTACACCGCGTAGCCGAATGCGGCCGCGCCCACGAGCGACGCGAGCAGCAACCACGCGACGATGCGCGCGATCATGCGAAGCGCTTACGCGTCGCCGGTTGCGTGCGCGGCGTTCACGCGTTC
Organism: Caballeronia sp. INML1; assembly: GCF_023631085.1. Classification (NCBI taxonomy): domain Bacteria; kingdom Pseudomonadati; phylum Pseudomonadota; class Betaproteobacteria; order Burkholderiales; family Burkholderiaceae; genus Caballeronia; species Caballeronia sp. INML1. The sequence continues at coordinate 341,183 of NZ_JALQDT010000051.1, forward strand.
GGCGAGCTTCGCGTCATAGCTCGAATGCACGTGCACGCGCTTCTTCTCGGGATACGCATACGAATAGGCCTTGCGCAACGCGAGCGACGCTTCATGGAAGCCCGACAGAATGAGCTTCTGCTTGTTCGGATAGTTGGCGATATCCCCGACCGCGAAAATGCCCGGCCGAGAGGATTCATAGTTCGACGTATCCACTTCGATGCGCCCGCCGCGCACATCGAGGTTCCAGGTGGCGATCGGGCCGAGTTCGGAGACGAGACCATAGAGCGCGACGATCTTGTCGGCGGCAACATCCGTCGAACCTTCCACCTGCTTGATGCGCGCGCCGCGCAGCGTGTTATCGGGCGCATCGAGCGATTCGATCATGCCGATGACGAATGCCATCTCGCCCGCGTCCACCGCGCGCTTCATCGTCGCAACCGAGTTCGCCGCCGCCGAAAAGCCGCTGCGCCGATGCACGAGCGTGAGCTTCTTCGCGATGTCCTTCAACGCGAGCGCCCAGTCGAGCGCAGAATCGCCGCCGCCCGCGACGATGACCTCTTTGTCCGCGAAATCCGCCACGCGCGAGACGCTGTAGTGCACGTCCTTGCCTTCCAGCGCGGCGACCTCGGGCAATTGCAGCCGCTGCGGCACGAACGCGCCGTTGCCGGCCGCGATCAGGATCGCGGCGCAGTCGACGGTCATGCCGCGTTCGGTCGTGACCGTCCAGCGATGATCGTCTTCGCGCTGCGTGACGGACTGCACGCGCTGATCGAGATGGATCGGCACATCGAAGGGGCGGATCTGCTCGAGCAGGCGATCGACGAGCTCGCGTGCGGTGCATGAAGGAATCGCGGGAATGTCGTAGATCGGCTTGTCGGGATAGAGCTCGATACATTGGCCGCCGATGCGCCCGAGGGTGTCGACGATTTGACACGTGAGGCCGATCACGTTTGCCTCGAAGGCGGCAAATAGGCCTACCGGGCCGGCGCCTATGATCAATACGTCGGTTTTTATCGCTTCGCTTTGAGATTCCATTTCGGTTCGCTTTCCTTTGCTTGCTGAATTTTTCAGCATTCTTCGGGTCACGATACAGAAAGGTTTTTGCGGGGGCAATGAAGTCCCTGTTTGCTTAGCGGCGATTTTTTTTCGCCGGATCCCGTTTTCTTGTTGGTTTATTAGCACTGCCCCTGTGCGGGGCGGCAGTCACTTTCTTTGCTGCTGCAAAGAAAGTAACCAAAGAAAGCAGCTCGATAGGCCCGCGGTCACACGCAGTTTGGCCATGCTTGCCATGTGATCGTGGGCTGCCTAAGTGTCGCCCTCATAGGCCCAACCGCGCTTGGATCGCGCACGGTCTGTCTCATCGCACCACTCCACTTGCTGGTTCAGCACCAAATAGCTTCGGCACAGCGCTGCGCGCTGCCGACGGGTCTACCAGGGAAACCAACCTATCGCACATGCAATGAGATGGATGCGTTAGCGACGAAGCGCGCGCAAACCCGATGAACCCATCGGCCGCGAAGCGGGCCAGAGCCTTTTGGTGCTGAACCGCTCCGCTGTGCGGCGCGCGGCGACAGACCGTGCGCGAGCCAAGCCCGATTAGTCTTGTGAGGGCGACACTTAGGCAGCCCACGATCGGCTGGCAAGCGTGGCCAAACTGCGTGTGACCGCGGGCGTCTCGAGCTACTTTCTTTGGTTACTTTCTTTGCAGCAGCAAAGAAAGTGACTGCCGCCCCGCATAGGGGCAACGCTAATAAACCACAAAGAAAACGGGATCCGGCGAAATCAAAGTCAACCCCAAAAACAAATCACTTAGCATTCGCATTCAACTCCCGCGCGTAATACATCGCCGCCGCATCGATCTCCTCCGGCGTCATGTTGCGCGCAACATTGCGCATCACCTCGTTAACATCGTTCGTCCGCGTGCCATTGGCAAACGCGATCAATTGCGACTTGGTATAAGCCGCCGGCAAGCCATCGAGCCAAGGGCTACCGGCCTTGTTATCGATGCCCCCATGACACGCCGCACATGGCGCGATATTGCGCATCGGCGCACCATGCGCGACGATCGCCGGCGCGAGCGCGTCGCTCACCTTCCGCTGCGCCGGCGGCCGCGGCAAATTCGCGTAATACGCCGCGAGATCGCGCATATCCTGATCGCTCAGGTTCATCGCCATCGGCGACATCACCGCGTTGGTGCGCGCGCCCTTCTGGAAATCGATCAGCTGCTTGTAAATCACCGACGCATACTGCCCCGCCAGATTCGGCGAATTCGCGTCGCTCATGCCGCGTTCCCCGTGGCACATCGTGCAGCGCAAGGCCAGCGTCGCGCCACGCCCGATCGAATTCGCGCTTACGTTAGTGAGCAACTGCGGGGTGATCTCGACGCCCGTGAGCTTCACCTTCGGCTCGACGGCCGCGCCGCCCGCATACCACTCGCGCGGCACGCCCGCCGCGCTGCAGATCGCATTCCAGATACCGGTGAACGGCGCGTCGCGCTGCACGGAAGGCAGCCATACGAAACCGATCAGCGCCGACACCACGGCGATGCCGATCGTCCCCAACACGCTGACGGCGAACCAGCGGTTGCGGAAGGTGAAGAGGCGTTCGTCGCTCATCGCTGCGCTCCGATCGGCACTGCGGGCACCGCCGTATCCGAACGCGCGAGCAACTGCGCAATCGGGTAGCCGTAGTTGACGAGCGTAAGGCCGATCATCAGCACGAGCCACAGCGCAAAACTGTTCAACGCCACGGGAAGCGTGCGCGGCTCATGCACCGCGCGGCTGAAGCGGAACTCCTCGATCGCCGTGCGCGGCGCGCGATGCGCCTTGATCAGGACGATGAAAAACAGCACCGCCGATACGACCAGAATCAGCCCGCCCAGCACTGAGATCACCACATAGACCGCTTGCGCGGCGATCGCCGGATCGCTGTAGTCGTAGAACGCCATGCGCCGCGGCATCCCCAGAATGCCGACGAAATGCCACGGGAACGTGAGCACGATCATGCCGATGAACCATAGCCACAACTGCCAGCGCATCAGCTTCACGCTCTCGAGTGCGCGCCCGGTCAGATGCGGCCACAGATCGTACGCGATCACGAAATACATGATGACGATCGCGCCGCCGAAGATCAGATGAAAGTGCCCCGTCACCCATTGCGTATTGTGGACCGTCGAGTCGAGCTGATAGCTCATGTTGATGAGCCCGCCCGCCCCGCCGAAGCCGAGCATCACGAAAGAGAACGCGACGGCCAGCATCATCGGGTTGTCCCACGGCAAAGCCTTAATCCAGCCGAGCGGCCCGCGTCCGCCGCGCAGCCGCGCTGCAATCTCCACCGATGCGCAGATCGTGAACACGGTGAGCAGTGTCGGCACCGCGACGAGCGCGGTGAACACCGAGTGCATGAACTTGAAGCCCGAGCCCACTTGCGGATCGGCGAAAAGGTGGTGAATGCCGATGGGCATCGACACGACGAGGAACAGGATGAACGAGATGCGCGCCATCGAATCGCTGTAGAGACGGCCGCCGATCGCACGCGGAATGATGGTGTAGTACGCGATGTACGCGGGCATCAGCCAGAAGTAGACGATCGCGTGCAACGTCCACGAGAAGAACACGCGCGCGAGGCCCGCGTCGATCGTCGACTTCCAGCCGATCGCGACGGGCAGGATCATGAACAGCACTTCGATCGCCGCGCCCACCGCCGTCCAGCCCCACAGATAGGCACCGGCGACGGTCGCGAACATCGCGAGCGGCACCGGCTTGCCCGCGTTCTCGCGCTTCCACGACGCGAGGTTCACCGACATCAGCGCGACCCACACCCACGAGCCGACCACCACGAACACGACGCCGATGTAATAGAACACGTTGCCGATCATCGGCGGATAGAAGGTGTAGAGCACGGACGCGAGGCCCATTGCGACGGGCACCGTCGCCGTGACCGCGCCCACCGCGACCAGCCAGAAGCCGAGCCACGCCCAGCGCAGGCCGACGAGCGGGCGCTTCAGCGCAAGCTCGCTCACCGCGTAGCCGAAGCCCATCGCGATGAGCGTCGGGAACGCATAGCCCATCACGGTGCCGTGCTCCGTCACCGAGCGATAGTAGAGTTCCGGATTCTGCAGCCACGGATGCAACGGGCTGCGCACGAGCATCTGCCATGCGCCGAGCAAAAGCGCGACGCCGAAGGCGATGAAAGCCAGCCAGAAATGCGCGAGTACGAGGCGCTTGCTATTGAACACAGGACACTCTCCGCGAATTGGCCGGCATCTTGTCGGCCATCTGCATGAATTCGGCGCGGTCCACCACCTTCACGTGCGCCCACATGTTCTGATGCCCGGTGCCGCAGTACTCGTGACAGGGCATCAGATGCTCGCCGGGCTTGTCGAAAGTCGTCTTGAACGTCGAGACATAGCCCGGCTCCAGCATCGAATTGATATTCGTGTCGGTGATCAGAAAGCCATGCACGACATCCGAGCTCGTCGCGCGGAAGGTCACCGGCACGCCCGCCGGCACCACCAGGCATTGCGGCGTGAACGAGTACTGCTGCGCGACGATGCGCACCGTCACCGAGCCATCCGCCTCGGGCGCGGCGCCGAGATTGCTTTCGATGAATTCGCCCGACACATGCAGCGTTTCAGGGCGAATCGTCTCGACGCGCGACGGCGGCATCATCGACCAGTGCACGCCGGTATAAACGACCATGCCGACGAGCACGACGACGATCGCGAGCACGAGAATCGCCCAACGCCGTTCGACCCGTTCGGCGATGTCGTGCGAGCTTGGATTGATGGCCATATGCGATGCCTTAGTGAACCTTCCGAATCGTTGAGGTCGCTGAGATCACTGAATCACGCCACGCGGCAGGAACACGGCGAAATAGAAGACGAACCAGAGGCCGATGACGATCGCCGTCGAGATGCCCGCGAGCGCAATCGCGCCCGATGGGCCGCGCTTCACGATCTCGTCGAGCTTCGCGTCCTGCCTCGCGATTTCATTCGGGTCTTCAGTCATGGTGTCGTCGATGCTCAGTAAAGTGGCGCCGAACGCAGCTCGTTCACTTCCTTCACGCTGACCGGCGTGCCGCGGTTGCCCCACGCGGTGCGGATATACGTGACCACGGCCGCGACCTCGACATCCGAGAGCGACTGCGCGAACGGCGGCATGCCGTAGGGCTTCGGGTTTTTGAAAGTGCCGGGCGGATAGCCGCCGTTCAGCACCATTCGAATCGGGTTCACGGCCGAACTCATCACGATCGACTGATTGTTCGCGAGCGGCGGAAAGTCGGGTGGCTTGCCCTGGCCCTGCGCGGCATGGCATTCGGCGCATTGCGCGTCGTAGATCTTCTTTCCGAGCGGCGAGAGGCTCGTCTTTTCTTCGACGGCCGCCTGGCTCGGCGGCGCCGACTTGTCGCCGGAGCGCGCGGGCAGCGCCTTCAGATAGACGGCCATCGCGCGAACATCTTCCTCGGTCAGATATTGCAGGCTGTCGTAGACAACTTCGGCCATCGGCCCGTACACGGCGCCGCGATTCGACACGCCCGCATGCAGAAGACCGACGATGTCGTCGAGGCTCCAGTCGCCCAGACCCGCTTCCTTGTTCGACGTGAGCGACGGCGCATACCAGTTCTGGATCGGGATCAGGCCGCCTTCGAACGCCTTCGATTTCACGTTGCCGCCGAGCGCGTTGATGGCCGTATGGCACATCGAGCAGTGTCCGAGGCCTTCCACCAGATACGCGCCGCGATTCCATTCGGCCGATTGCGACGCATCGGGCTCATACGCGCCTTCGCGGAAGAAAAGCGAACGCCAGCCGAGCAACAGCTCACGACGATTGAAGGGGAAACGCAGCTCGTGCGGCCGGTTCGGCTGATGCACCGCCGGCGTGGACATCAGGAATGCGTAGATCGCGTCGGAGTCGGCGCGCGTGACTTTCGTGTATGACGTGTAGGGCATCGCCGGATAGAGCAGCGAGCCGTCGCGGGACTTGCCCGTGTGCATCATCGCGAAGAACTCTTCGGCGGTCCATTTGCCGATGCCCGTCTCCTTGTCCGACGAAATGTTCGGCGTATAGAGCGTGCCGAAGGGCGTGTCCATCGGGCGGCCGCCGCCGAACGTCTTGCCCGCGGGCAGCGTATGACACGCGATGCAGTCGCCCGCGCGCGCGAGATATTCGCCGCGCTTGACGGTGGCGGCATCCGCGCCTTGCGCCGCGGCCTGGCCGATCGGCGCGGCGCACGCCGCAATGAAGACCGCGACGGTCAGCGCTCGGAAATGTCGAAAACGGAGCACGTTGGGGTCTCGGTTAGTTATGGACGCTGCCGCAGGCGAGCGGCATCCTGAGCGAGCCGGCGGCGACCGGCACCGGATTCGCCGGCGCGGGCAGCGACGCGAGATAGGCCGCTATCGCGGTGATGTCGCGGTCGTTCAACAGTTTCGCGACCTGCCCCATGCAATCCGGCGCGACGGTCGAGCGCGTGCCGTAACGCCACGCGCCGAGTTGCGCGCTGAGATAGTCGGCATGCAGGCCGAGAAGGCCGGGAATCGCGGGCTCCATGCCCGTCATCGCCGCGCCGTGGCAACTCACGCAGGCGGGCACATTGCGCGATGCATCGCCCTTCGTGACGAGCGTCTTGCCGAGATCGAGCGTTTTCTCGTCGACCCTCACGGCCGCGGGCGGCGCGAACGGCGGGCGTTCGCCCGCGAAGTAATCGGCCATCTGCTTCAGGTACGCGTCGGGCAGATAAGCGAGCAGGTAGTTCATCGGCGGATATTTGCGCCGGCCGTCGCGGAACGCGAGGAGCTGGTTGTACAGATAACCGGCGGGTTTGCCGGACAGGCGGGGGAAATAGTCGTTGTCGGTGCCCTCGCCGTGCGCGCCGTGGCAGGCCGCACAACCCATCACGCGGGCCTGCATGGTATCGGGGGCGCGTTCGAGCGCCGCGCCTCGCGCGGGGGCGTCCGCCGCGAGTACGCCGAAGCTGAAAAACGCGAAAAGCGCGGACAAGAAGAAAGCGCAGAGCTTTGCCACGTTTCGCACGTAACCCCCGTTGTCTTTGCCGTGTTCGATTTGCCGGGCGTGTGAGGCATGCGTCCGACGCGGTTTTTCAAGGCGCTGCGATGTTCTTGATGCCGATGGGTTGCGCTTGGCTTTTCTGATCTTAGAAGAGACGGCCTCTTTTTCCCAGTCTGGAGATTGTCTCAATGCACGACGTCGATGCGCATGACACAACGCATCGTTATTTGCGCTCGAACAATGAATCGCACATTTTTGAGATGGGCAATTGCGCCAGATCAACCCGCTGGGGATTGCATACAGCAGCTTTGAACGATCAGGTCGATTATTTCGAGACGGGTAATGAGTTGCGGCGCGTTCACTTGAGGCCGAGGCGCCGGGCGAGGCGATTGAGATTGGCGCGATCCAGACCGAGCTCGCGCGCCGCCGACGCCCAGTTCTGGTTGTGACGCTTCAGCACATCGAGAATGAGCGTGCGTTCGTAGGCGGTCACCGCGTCGCGGAAGTCCGTGCCCGGCGCGGGCAACGGCGATGCCTCCGCCCGCGGCGCGCTAACCGTGGCTGTCGCGCCATCGCCGTTGAGCGTCAGATCGGCGGCGGTGAGCGTGAGGATGCGCGGACGCTCCCGATGCGCCGCGAGCGCCTTCAACGCGCTGCGCCCGATCAGATGCTCCAGTTCGCGCACGTTGCCGGGCCAGCGATACGCGAGCAGCGCGGCCTGCGCGTCGGCGGAAAGACGCAGACTCAGGAGGCCGAGGCGCGAGCGGTTCTCTTCGAGGAAGTAACCCGCGAGCAGCAATACGTCGCGCCCGCGCTCGCGCAGCGGCGGCACCACGAGCGGATACACCGACAGGCGATGATAGAAATCCGCCCGAAAGCGCCCTTCGCGCACTTCCTCGGCGAGATCGCGATTGGTTGCGGCGATGAGCCGCACGTCGACCTTGTGCTCGTTGTCCGAGCCGATGCGCTGCAACTGCCCGTTCTGCAGCACGCGCAGCAGCTTCGCCTGGACGGGCAGCGGCAGTTCGCCCACTTCGTCGAGAAAGAGCGTGCCGCCATCGGCGAGCTCGAACTTGCCGCGCCGATCCGACGACGCCCCCGAGAAAGCGCCGCGCACGTGCCCGAAGAGCTCGCTCTCGACGAGCGTATCCGGCAGCGCCGCGCAATTGAGGCTGACGAGCGGCTTGTCCGCGCGCGGCGACAGCGCGTGGATCTCGCTCGCAACGAGCTCCTTGCCGACGCCCGTCTCGCCGGTGATCAGCACGGTCAGATCGCTCGACGCGACGATCGCGATTTCCTCCAGCAAGCGGTTATGCGGCCCGCTGCTGCCGATCATTTCTCGCCGCCGCGGCCCGTTCGCCTGCCGATACACCTCCGCGCGCTGACGCTCCGCCTCGCCTCGTCTCGCGAGCGTGTCGATGCGCTCGGCCACGCGCACGGTCGCCGCCGCGAGACTGAGAAACGCCTGGAGCGATGCCATGTCGATACCGTCGAAGCGCGCAGGATCGAGCGCGTCGAGCGTCAGCAGACCCCACGCGCGCCCGTCGATGATGAGCGGACAACCGAGGCAATCGTGCACTTCGAGATGGCCGCTTACGCCCTTCACGAGGCCATCGTACGGATCCGGCAGGTCGGAGCCGGCGGCAAACCGCGTCGGCGCCTCGCGCGCGAGGATGCGCGCGAATCGCGGATGCTCGCTGACGCGAAACCGCCGGCCGAGCGTATCGCTCGACAGACCGTCGATGGCAAGCGGCACGAGTGTGTCGCCATCGAGCCGCAAAAGCGCAGTGGCGTCCCCCGGAAAGAGCGCGCGCAGCGTGTGCAGCAAACGACGGTAGCGCTCGGTGTCGGGCATCTCGCTCGACAGGTCCTCGATCAGCGGCACGAGGGCGTCGAGCAGCACCCTTGAAGTCATTGCGACTACTTCTGTAGTCTTTTGGACCAGAGTCGAATCGACCATGAATTTCGATAAACGATTGATTTAACGCCAATTCTACTCTGGCACGGAACGTGTATTGGTCTTGCCCGAGGATTGCGACGCGGAAGCGCCCGCTTCCGCCTTTCATCATGAGGAACCGAAGAATGCTGTCAGCCGAACACCGAGCCATCGTCAAGGCAACCGTCCCCCTGCTGGAAAGCGGCGGCGAGGCGCTCACCAGGCACTTCTACAACAAGATGCTCACCGAATACCCCGAAGTTCGCCCGATGTTCAATCAGGCGCACCAGGCAAGCGGCGCGCAGCCGCGCGCGCTCGCCAACGGCGTGCTGATGTATGCGCGGCATATCGACGAACTGGAGAAGCTCGGCGGCCTGGTCGGTCAGATCATCAACAAGCACGTCGCGCTGAACATCCTGCCGGAGCATTATCCGATCGTCGGGCGCTGCCTGCTCGCGTCGATCCGAGAAGTGCTCGGCGAGGAAATCGCCACCGACGCCGTCATCGAGGCATGGGCCGCCGCCTACGGGCAACTCGCCGATCTGTTGATCGGGCTCGAGGAAGGCATCTATAGCGAGCGCGAAAAGGCGCCGGGCGGATGGCGCGGCACGCGGCGGTTCGTCGTCGCTCGCAAGGAGCAGGAAAGCGACGAAATCACGTCGTTCTATCTCGTGCCCGAGGACGGCGGCGCCCTGCTCGACTTCCATCCGGGCCAGTACATCGGCCTGCGCCTTGTCATCGACGGCGAGGAACTGCGTCGCAACTATTCGCTCTCGGCGGCGCCCAACGGCCGCGACTATCGCATCAGCGTGAAGCGCGAGGCGAACGGCAAGGTGTCGAACTTTCTGCATGCGAACGTCCGCGAAAACGACGTGCTCGAGCTTTATCCGCCCGCAGGCGACTTCAGGCTGGAAAAGAGCGAGAAGCCGCTCGTGCTGATCAGCGGCGGTGTCGGCATCACGCCGACGCTCGCGATGCTTCAGGCCGCGCTCGAAACCAGGCGCCCGGTGCACTTCATCCACTCGGCGCGGCACGGCGGCGTCCATGCGTTCCGCGCGGTCATCGAAGAGCTGGCGGCGCGTCACCCGCAGCTCGAGCGCTTCTACTGTTACGAGCACAAGCGCGACGGCGATCACGAAGCGCATGGCATCGGCTTCGTCAACGAAAAGCTGCTCGACGCGTGGCTACCGAAGAACCGTGATGTCGATGCGTACTTCCTCGGCCCGAAGGCGTTCATGAAGGCGGTGAAGAAGCATCTGAAGGTGCTCGGGGTGCCCGAGGCGCAGAGCCGCTACGAGTTCTTCGGCCCCGCCGCCGCGCTCGACTGATTCCGCGCGCGAGGCTGCGCCTGTGGACCCGCGGCGCGTGCCGCCGTGGGTTTTTTTGCGTCCTGATTCGAGCGGAAAGCAGTCCGGCGCCGATGCGGTGGCTACCTGAAATTCCATAAAACCGGTCATTTCAAACAGCCACTCCGAGGCCTAATCTTCTCTTGCCGCGCCGCTCTGGCGCGCTTTCCGAACCAAGCAAAGAGGATACGTCAATGGAACCCCGTCTCGACTTCTACAAGGCCAGCCCCGCCGCGATCAAGGCGCTCGTCGGTGTCGAAGAGCGCATCGCCAAGTCGGCGCTCGAAAAATCGCTGACCGAACTGGTGCGCCTGCGCGCATCGCAGATCAACGGCTGCGCGTTCTGCGTCGACATGCACACGACCGATGCGCGCAAGGGCGGCGAAACGGACCGGCGTCTGGCGACGGTCGTCGTGTGGCGCGAGACGCCGTTCTTCACCGATCGCGAACGCGCCGCCCTCGCATGGACAGAAGCGTTGACGCTGGTGTCGCAGGATCACGTACCCGACAGCGTGTGGGAAGCCGTGAAGCCGCACTTCAGCGACGAGGAAATCGTGGACCTGACACTTCTCATCTCCGCGATCAATAGCTGGAACCGCTTCGCCATCGCGTTCCGCAAGACGCCTGCATGAGGACATGGACATGAGCATGCGCAAATCTTTCGTTCTGGCCGCTGCGCTGATGATCGGTGCGGCGAATGCCGGCGCGCACGATACGAAGGGCGCGGAGGTCGTCGCGCCGGTGATGAAGCAGGCCATTCCCGAGGCAGCCGGCAAGAACGTGCTCATGGCGACCGTCTCGTACAAGCCGGGACAGGCATCGGAAGCGCACATGCATCCGGGGTCGATCTTCGCTTACGTGCTCGCAGGCCACGTCACATCGCAGCTCGAAGGTTCCGCCGCGAAGACGTATGGTCCTGGGCAATCATGGTACGAGCCGCCGGGCGCGCATCACATCGTGTCGAAAAATGCGAGCGCGACGAAGCCGGCGAAGCTGCTCGTGTTCGCGATCGTCGGCGACAACGATCCGGTCAAGCAGCCGATTCCGCACTGATCGAGGCGATGACATCGTGAACCGTCCGCGCGTTGCCGCTTGGCTCTTGAGCATCGTGCCCGGGCTCTGCGGGCTCGGGCAAGCGTGGTGTGTCCCGGCGCGGCTGTGACGCGCCGGTGCAGCTTCGGCCTGGCCTTGGGGACGCTCGCATGCGTGAAGCTAGCGCTCGCGTTGCCGATGTTCGCCGGCGCGAACCTGTTCATCGGTTACCCGTGCGCGCACTCGCGCGCACGGCGGTTCCATCGTGAGGATGTCATGAAGATCGCAGAACCCAGCACCGTTTTTGTCGCGGCGTCGCAAAAGCGCGAGCCGAGCCATTATCAGCGCGGCGCGCTATTCAATCTCGGCTTCCGGCCGTTCTATTTGTGCGGCGCGGCGTTCGGCGCAGTCGCGTTGACGGTGTGGTTGCTCGTGCTGTCGGGCGTGCCGCTTTCCGGCGGCTATCTGCTGCGTGCGGACCCGATCGGCTGGCACGCGCATGAAATGGTGTTCGGCTTCGCGGCGGCGATCATCGCCGGTTTTCTGCTGACGGCCGTGCGCGCCTGGACCGGACGCGACACGGCCAAAGGCGCGGTGCTCGCAGCGCTCACGCTGCTGTGGCTTGCCGGGCGCGTGCTCGTGTGGAGCGGTCCCGCGCTGCCGGCTGCGATCGTCGATAGCGCGTTCTTGCCCCTCGCCGCACTCCTGCTGCTCCGCGTGCTCATGAAGGCGGGCAACCGGCGCAACTATTTCCTCGCCGTCGTGCTGCTTGCGTTCGGCGCGCTGAACGCCCTGTTTCACGGCTTCGCGATCGATACGCGCGCCGATCTCTCGATGCGCGCCGTGTATGCATCCGCGGGCATCGTCGTATTGCTCGTCAGCGTGATCGGTGGACGCGTGATCCCGATGTTTACCGCCAACGCGATCCCCGGCTTCGTCGCGCGGCGCCGGCGCATCGTCGAGGCGACGGTCGCGCCGCTCACGCTCGCGGCGTTTTTCGCCGATGCCCTCGCGCTCGATGGCGCGATCGTCGCGCCGCTCGCCTTGCTGGCGTGCGGGGTGCATCTCGCGCGGATGATCGGCTGGCGCTCGTACGCCGTGCGCGGACGGCCCATTCTCGCGATTCTGCATCTGGCTTATGCGTGGTTGCCGCTCGGCTTCGCGCTGCTCGCTGCGTCCTCGCGAGGATGGACGCGCGTGCCCCATGGCCTCGCGATGCACGCGTTCGCGGCCGGCGCGATCGGCGGCGCGATCATCGCGATGATCACACGCACCGCACGCGGACATACGGGACGCCCGCTCGTCGCGGACAAGCGCGATATCGCGTGCTATGCGCTCGTGATCGCGGCAGGCGCGCTGCGCGTGCTCGGGCCGCTCGCCGCGCCTGCATGGCATTCGACGTGGATCTTCGCCGCGGGCATCTGCTGGGTGCTCGCGTTCGCGCTGTACGTCGCGGCGTACGCTGCGCCGCTATTCAGACCGCGTGCGGATGGCAAGCCGGGTTGAGAGGCAACACGTTTTGACATCGGGATGCGCCGGTTCCGCGAGAATCGCATCCCGCTTTCCCATTCCGATGTCACCATGAAGCACCTTCGTCATATTTGCGCCGTGGCGCTCGCCGTCGCTGCGCTCACGCTTTCCGGCTGCGGCCTTCTCGGTTGCAGCGCCTTCGCCACCAATGGCGGCGGCTTCGGCGGCTGTAGCGTCGGCACGCGGTTCTGATTCACCATCCCTCCATATGCGGGGCTCGCTTCATCCGTCTCCTGAATAATCGTGCGTTCCCCGCGCGAGCCGGGTTGGCCCGCGCGCCCTTCGCGACGACACTACGTTCATTGGACAACCGTCGGCGACATCTAGCGCCGACATCGACTGGAGACAGCATGAGCGCTCACGTAAGTCTGGTTCTTCTCGCTCTCGTGTCGCCGGCGTGCGCGCTGGCATTGCGGGCGGGGATCGCCAGCATCGATACACGCGTGCCCCGCCTGGCGTTCTGCGCCGCGCTTCGAGGCGTGTCGAATCCGCGGCGTCATCTGCTTTCGTTTCGCGCGTCGCCGTAGCCCGCGACGGCGCTGAACGCCCATCCTGCTGCCGCAGGATCGCTCGAATCACGGGGATAAGGGAGCGAGGAGACCACCTGCCGGCGGCAAGACGAAACGCGCATCCGCAACGCGGCCTCGAGCGCCGCATCATCAGTCGCAAGCCGCGGAAAGCGCGAGCTCGATAACTAGAAACGGGCGACACGCCGGGTCGCCCGCCCAGCCGACCTCACGCCGTACGCATCACTCCTTCACCGCCGTGTAGGACATGTCCAGCGACGCCGCGCGCGCGTGCTTCTGCGAATGCGCGTTACGCATCGGCTTCAGCACGAAGAGCGCGAGCAGCGCCGATATCGCCGCCATGCCCGCCGCGAGCATGAACACCGCGTGCCAGCTTCCGGTCGTCGTCGTGATCACGCTCGAGAATGGCACGAGCAACGCAGCCGTGCCCTTCGCCGTATAAAGCAGACCCGCGTTGGTCGCCGCGAACTTCGGACCGAACGTGTCGCCGCACGTCGCCGGGAAAAGGCTGTAGATTTCGCCCCACGCGAAGAACACGATGCCGGTCAGCACGACGAACGCCGTCGGATTGTGCCCGTACTTCGACAGCGCGACGATGCCCACCGCTTCGATTGCAAACGCGACGAACATCGTGTTTTCCCGCCCGATGCGATCCGACACCCAGCCGAAAAACGGTCGCGTCAGGCCGTTGAGCACGCGGTCGATGGTGAGCGCGAAGGTCAACGCGGGCAGCGTCAGACCGAGTATCGACACGGGCGAATCGTGCAGCCCGAAGTCCTTCGCGATCGGCCCGAGCTGGGCCGTCGCCATCAGTCCGCCGGCTGCCATCATGACGAACATCAGATACATGACCCAGAAGATCGGCGATGCCAGCACCTGTTTCGGACTCGCGTTGTAGACCGCCGCCTTGACCGCGCTCTTCACCGACGCGATCATCTGCGCGGGCGGCGCGTAGAGCGCCATGCCGAGCAGGAACACCACGAGTCCCTGCCCCAGACCGAACCAGAGGAACGTCGCTTCGTAGCCGCTCGACTTGATCATGTGCGCGATCGGCACGACCGTCGCGGCGGAGCCCATCCCGAAACCCGCCGCCGTGATGCCCGCAGCCAGTCCGCGTCGCGCCGGGAACCACTTGAGCGCATTGCCGACGCACGTGCCGTACACCGCGCCCGCGCCGACGCCGCCGACAGCGGCCGCGAAGTACAGAAGCGGCAGCGACGACGCCACCGAGTTGATCGCCCATGCGATCGCGCACAGCAGGCCGCCGCCGACCACGACCGGCCGCGGCCCGTACTTGTCGACGAGATAACCTTCCACGGGCACGAGCCATGTTTCCGTCACGACGAAGATCGTGAACGCCACCTGAATGGCCGCGCGGCCCCAGTGATATTTCTCGTCGATCGGGTTGACGAAGAGCGTCCAGCCATACTGCATGTTCGCGATCATCGCCATGCAAATCACGCCGAAAACCAATTGCACCCACGGCGACGCCAGGCGCGACGCCTTGTCGTCGCGGTCCATCTGGTTCATTCCCATGCCTGTCTCCTTGGCAAATTGCCTTGTGTATTCGGACGCCGAACGGCGCCTCACGCGACGCATTTCATGTCGCATCGCATATACACAGTATGTGATATATCAAGTAAGTCAAGCGAAAGAAATGGCGGGGTTTTCACTAAGCGGATCTTGCTTCGAAAGCGCATGAAAGCTGCAGTGAGGAACAACCGCGCAGACAAAAAAAAGCCCGGCAGAAACAGGCCTGCCGGGCGATGAGCGTGGGCGAGACATGGCAATCCGCAGCACGCCCTTCCTTTATAAATGAAAGTTAAACGTAATGTAAACGGGTATTTCTGTAGGGTTTACGCTTTACCGCGTTTCGACAATTTCAGAAGATGTTGACGGGCACGTTGACCATCAGCCGGTACACATCGCTGGTGCCGTCCGGGTAGTAGGCGCTATTGCTGTGATGGTGCATGTAGTAGAACTTGACCGACGTGTTCTTGAACTTGCCATCCGGAATCGTATAGCTCGGAATCACGCCGATTTCATAGTGCGTGCCGTGGATCGGTTCACCGTTGACGAGATAGTTGGCCGCCTGAGCCGTGCCGCTGTTGGCCATCGCACTGCCATCGGCGTCCCAGCCATATGCACCCCACATCGTGAACTTGAGTCCCGGCACGCCGTACTGCTTCATGTTGAGCGTGTAGGACAGGCTCAACGACTTTTCATGCGGCTGGTTGTAGTCCACGTCGAGCGAGTTCGAGAGATAGTCGCCCGCCGACTGGCCCATGTAGTCGAACGTCTGATCGCTCACGATCTGCTGGAACGCGACCTGCACCGTATGCGCGCCGTGCGTGCCGGCAAGTGCCAGCGAATACGCGTTGTTGTTGATCGCGCCTTGCCGCTTGTCGCCGATCGCGCCCGTGTAGTAGTAGTTCAGCGAGCCGGTCCAGCGCACGGTCTTGGGATCGCCGATGCTCTGCGTCGCCGTCAGGTAGTACTGTTGCCACACGTTGTTCGCGACGCTGCCATACAGCGACACCGACGTATCGTCACCGTGCGTCCAGTCGCCGCCGAAGTACGTGAACTGCGAGACGTGCGTGCCGCCGTATTCGGTCGTCAGGCCGGTGACGGTCGTCATGCCGCGCGCGAGCACGCCATCCACCGTGCCGGCCTTGAGCGTCAGGTTCTTGATTTCATCGCTCGCAAGCGAGAAGCCGCGATAAGTCGGCGGCAACGCGCGGTTGTCGTGCGGTACGAGAAACGGGTTGTCGAAGAGTTGCTGACCGTACTTGAGCACCGTGTTCGACACGCGCGCCTTGACGTCCCACACGCCCGGATAGGCCCACGCCAATTGATTCGATCCGCCGCCGTCCGTGCCCACGTGCACGCGATTACCCGCCCCGTTGCCGCCGTTCAGCTTGAACGCGCCGAAGAGCGACACGTCGCCGCCGAGCCCGATCAGGCCCTTGGTATAGCCCGATTCGAAGACGGCCTGCGCGCCGAGCACCCACGCGTCCTTCTTGCCCGCGCCCTTGAATTCGTCATGCTCGGTAAAGGAGCGCATCAGCACGTTGAAGTGCGAATCCTCGAGGAAGCCCTTCGACTTCGCCTGACTGCTCACCGGCGCGTCCGCTTCGGTGTTGGGCGGCGAATCCGGCGGCGCTTCGGTGTGACGCGAAACAGGCTGAGTTTCGGCTTCATCGGCGTGCGCGGCGACTGTCGCGGCCATGAAACCGCTGAACAACAAAATCGATAGCGCTAGTGAACGTTTTTGTTTTGTCACGAAAAAGATCTCCACTTATTTTGATTCAACTGCTGACGGCTTGATCGAAACGAAGGATTGCGAAACACCTCGCCCGGCGACGCTAGAAGCGTCGAGGCGTACAGGCGGATGAGCAAACGGAGCAAAGGACGGGCGACGCGTGTACTTTATTTATTGCGGGTGTGTCTTCCTCGAATATCGTTGATTTTCTGATTGGCGCGGATTGGCGCGAATCGCCATTCAAGCAAACAGGCACGCCGCCGATGAATCCGCCCCGAACGTGCGCAGCGCCGGCACTTCGCGCGAGCAGCGCGTCTGTGCCATCGGGCAGCGCGTATGGAACACGCAGCCCGAAGGCGGATCGATCGGGCTTGGAATGTCGCCCGACAGGATCTGCACGGTCTTGGCGCGCTCGACCGACGGATCGGGCACCGGCACCGCCGACAACAGCGCGCGCGTGTACGGATGGCGCGGCGTGCCGTAGAGCGCATGTTTCTCCGCGAGCTCCATCACGCGGCCGAGGTACATCACCATCACGCGATCGGAGATGTGACGCACCACGGCCAGATCGTGCGCGATGAAGATGAGCGCGAGCTTCATCTCCTTTTGCAGCGACTTGAGCAGATTCACGATCTGCGCCTGAATCGACACATCGAGCGCCGACACGGGTTCGTCGCAGATGACGAGCTTCGGCTCGACGATCAGCGCGCGCGCGATGCCGATGCGCTGGCACTGCCCGCCGGAAAACTCATGCGGATAGCGGTTGATCATCTGCTCGCGCAGGCCGACCTTCGCCATCATCGCGCGCACGCGTTCGTCCATGTCCCGCTTTGCGATACCAGGCCGATGCTCGACGAGCGGCTCCGCGATGATCTGTCCGATCGTCATGCGCGGATCGAGCGATGCGAGCGGGTCCTGGAAGATCATCTGCACGTCGCCGCGCACGCGATGCCATTCGCGCGCCGATGCACCCGAGAGCGTGGCGCCCATCCATACGATGTCGCCGGCCGTCGCGGGAATGAGGTTCAGGATCGCGCGCGACAACGTGGATTTGCCGCAGCCCGATTCCCCGACGACGCCGAGCGTCTCGCCCGCCTTTAAATCAAAGCTCACGCCGTCGACGGCCTTCAGCGTGCGGCGCGGCGCCCACGGCAGGCGGTTTTTCGACTTCACCTGAAAATGCACGCGCATGTCGCGCACGGAGAGGATCGTCGCGTCAGACATGGCTCGTTTCCTTCGTGACTTGATGAACCGGACGATGACAGGCCCGCAGCCAGCCCGGTCCGACGGCCTTCAGCGCGGGCGCATCGACGGCGCATTCGTCGCCGGCATCGGCGCAGCGCTCGTGGAACGGACAGCCCGCCGGCGGATGCGCCATGTTCGGCGGATTGCCCGGAATGCCGGTCAGCTCACCACCCTCGTGATCGAGGCGCGGCAGCGCGCGCAACAGGCCGATGGTGTACGGATGCGAAGGCTTCGCGAACAACGTGGCGGCATCGCACTGCTCCATCACGCGGCCGCCGTACATCACCATCACCTTTTCGCACAACCCGGCGACGACGCCGAGATCGTGCGTGATCAATACGATCGACGTGCCGAAATCGTGTTGCAGGTTGCGCAGCAATTGCAGGATCTGCGCCTGCACGGTGACGTCGAGCGCGGTGGTCGGCTCGTCGGCGAACAGCACTTCGGGTTCGCACAGCAGGGCCATCGCGATCATCACGCGCTGGCGCATGCCGCCGGACAGCTCGTGCGGATACTGCCCGATGCGATGCGCCGCCTCCGGAATGCGCACGGCTTCGAGCATCGCAATCGCGCGCTTCTTCGCTTCACGGCGCGTGACGTTCTTGTGCAGTTCCAGCACTTCGGTCATCTGCCGCTCGATCGTGAGATACGGATTGAGCGAGCTCATCGGATCCTGAAAGATCATCGAAAGGCGATTGCCGCGGATGCGGTTCATCGCGCGATCCGACATGCCGATGAGATTCTCGCCGCGATACATCGCCTGTCCGCGCGCGCGCCCGTTCGATGCGATGAGGCCCAGCATGGCAAGCACGCTCTGGCTCTTGCCCGAGCCCGATTCGCCGACGATGCCGAGCGTCTCGCCCTCTTCCAGCGAAAAGTTCACGCCGTTCACGGCGCGCACGGTGGCGTCGTGCGTCCTGAACTCGACCTGCAGGTCATTGACTTCGAGTAACGGCATGGCTCACCTGTCCTTCGGATCGAGTGCGTCGCGCAGCCCGTCGCCGACAAAATTGATGCAGTAAAGCGTGATCGACAACAGCGCCGCCGGGAACAGCAAGATCCACGGCGACGATTCCATCACGCCGACGCCGTCCTGAATCAGCACGCCCCAGCTCGTCATCGGCTCCTGCACGCCGAGTCCGAGAAACGACAGCACCGATTCCGTGAGGATGACGGCGGGCACGGTGACGGTCGTGTAGATCGCGACGATGCCGAGCAGATTCGGCACCACATGCCGCGCGATGATGCGTCGCGTCGGCACGCCGATCGCGCGCGCCGCCTCGACATACTCCTTCGAGCGGATCGAAAGCGTCTGGCCGCGCACGACGCGCGCCATGTCCATCCACGAAAAAATGGTGATGGTGACGACGACGAGATAGAACTCGCGGCCGAGCAGCGTCACCATCAGGATCGCGATGAGCAGGTACGGGATGGCGTACATCATGTCGACGATGCGCATCATCGCGTTGTCGACGCGTCCGCCGACGAAGCCCGCGATCGCGCCCCACACGATGCCGAGCGTGACGGACGTGAGCGTGGCGAGCGCGCCGATCATCAGCGAGACGCGGCCGCCGATCAGGCAGCGCACGAGCAGATCGCGGCCGGTGTCGTCGGTGCCGAAGAGGTGCCAGTTCGCGAGCGTGGGCGCCGCGCTCGTCGCGTTCCAGTCGGTGGAGTCGAATTCGTTCGGCAGGAGCCACGGCCCGACGATGCACGCGAGCGTGACCAGAACGAGCAGGATCAGGCTCACGACGGCGGCCTTGTTGCGCAGGAAACGCGCGCGCGCGTCCTGCCACGGGCTGCGGCCCGCGAC
Organism: Caballeronia sp. INML1; assembly: GCF_023631085.1. NCBI lineage: Bacteria > Pseudomonadati > Pseudomonadota > Betaproteobacteria > Burkholderiales > Burkholderiaceae > Caballeronia > Caballeronia sp. INML1. The sequence goes on from NZ_JALQDT010000051.1 coordinate 360,866, forward strand.
GGCCTTTTCGAGCATGGGTGCAAGAGAAGCAGATTTCATCGCGCGCCCTTTCAATAACGGATCTTAGGATCGAGCCACGCATACGCGAGATCGACCAGCAGGTTGAGCACCACCGCCACGACCGTGACCAGCACGACGAGGCCGAGCACGAGCGTGTAATCGCGATTGGCCGCGCCGTTCACGATCAGCTTGCCGATGCCCGGCAGCGAGAACACCGATTCCGTGACGACCGCGGCCGTAATCGACGAAATGGCGAGCGGCCCGATCACCGAAACGACCGGAATCAGCGTCGGCTTCAGCGCATGACGCAGCACGACGGTGCGCATTGGCAGTCCCTTTGCGCGCGCGGTGCGGATGTAGTTCGTGTTCAGCACCTCGATCAGGCTCGCGCGCGTCACGCGGCCGACTGTCGCCACGTTGATCATCACGAGCAGCGCGACGGGCAGCGCCATGTAGCGCAGCTGGAAGTCGTTCCAGCCGCCCGCGGGCAGCCACTTCAGCAGGATCGCGAAAACGAGGATCAGCACCGGCCCGAGCACGAACGACGGGAACACGTTACCCGCGTTGCTGACGAGCATGAGCGCATAGTCCGCGATGCTGTTGCGATAGAGCGCCGCCGCGACGCCCAGCGCCACGCCGATCACGATCGCGAGGAGCATCGACACGCCCCCGATCGTGAGCGACACCGGCAGCGCCCGCAGCACGAGGTCGTTCACGCTCCAGTCGGCATAGCGGAACGACGCGCCGAGATCGCCGTGCATGAGACCGTCGAGATAAAACAGATACTGCTTCCACAGCGGCTCGCCGAGGTGGTACTTCGCCTGCAGGTTCGCAAGCACTTCGGCGGATACCTTGCGCTCGCCGTCGAACGGTCCGCCGGGCGTCGCATGCAGCAGCAGATAGCAGATCGTCACGACGATCAGCAGCGTCGGCAGCGTGAGCAGCACGCGCCGCAACGTGTAGGACCACATGAGCGTTCCCCTTCGCCTATGGCAGTGAATTCAGCGATGTCAGTGCTTGACGATGTAGAGATCCTTGCTGCCGTAGTGATCCATCGGGTTCTTCAGCGAGTAGCCGCCGACATAGCTCTTCACGAGACGCGGCAAGCCGTATTGCAACAGCGGCAGCATCGGGTAGTCGTCCATCACGAGCTTCGCGGCCTCAGTCTGCAATTGCGCGCGCTTCGCGAGATCCGCGGTTCCGGCCGCATTCTTGATGAGTGCGTCGGCCTTCGGGTTGCAGTTGAAGTTATCGTTCTGCTCCGACTTGCATTGCACGAGCGTAAGGAAGGTCGTCGCGTCGTTGTAGTCGGCCACCCAGCCATTGCGCGCGATCTGATAGTCGCCTTCATGGCGCTTCTTCAGCAGCACCTTGAACTCCATCGACTCGATGTCCATCGTGAGGCCGAGCTTCGTCTTCCATTCCGACGCGACGAAGATCGCCATCTTCTTGTTGTAGTCGCTCGTGTTCATCGCGAAACGCAGCTTCGTGCCCGGCTTCACGCCCGCCTGTTCCAGCAGCTTCTTCGCTTCCTCGACGCGCTTCGCCATCGGCCAGGCCGACCATTCGTAGTTCGAGACGTCCGCGCCGCTCACGCCCTTCGGCAGCAGGCCGTACAGCGGCGTCTGGCCATCGGCGGTCACGCGCTGCGCGAGCAGATCGCGGTCGATGACCATCGAGAGCGCCTTGCGCACGCGCACGTCCTTCAGCAGCGGATCGCGATTGTTGAAGCTGTAGTAGCGCGTGCCGAGAATCAGCGAGTTGCGGATGTCCTTCGGAAATTGCTGGCTGTACTTCGCGTACGTGCCCGTCGGCAACTGATACGTCATGTCGTTCTCGCCGGACTGGAACAGCTTGACGTCGGTGTTCTCGTCCTCGACCGGCAGGTAGGTGACCTGCGTCAACTGGACGTTCTTCTTGTCCCAGTAGTTCGCGTTCTTCGTCAGCACGAGCTTGCTGTTGACCTGCCAGTCCTTGAGCTGAAAGGCGCCGTTGCTGACGAGATTGCCTGGCTTCGTCCAGTCCTTGCCGAATTTTTCGACCGTCGCGCGATGAACCGGCCCGAAGTTCGGATTCGACATCAGTTCGGGCAGGAACGGCACGAGGCCGTCAGTCCTGACTTCGATCGTGTTCGCGTCGATGGCGCGCACGCCGAGCGCGCTCGCCGGCTTCTTGCCCGCCACGATATCCGCGCCGTTTTGCACGAAGGGGCCAAACACGCTCGCATACGACGACGCCGTTTTCGGATCGACGAAGCGCTGGCAGCCGTACACGAAATCGTTTGCGGTGACGGGATCGCCATTGGACCAGCGCGCGTTCTTGCGCAAGTGGAAGATCCAGGTCGTCGCGTCCTTCTGTTCCCACTTTTCCGCGACGCCCGGCACAACTTTGCCGTCCGGGTCGGTGGCGGTCAGGCTCTCGAACAGGTCACGCGAAACGTTGGCCGCCACCACGCTTTCGACCAGCGCGGGATCGAGCGTTTCGACCTCGGAGCCGTTGTTGCGCACGAGTTCCTGCTTCGCGGCGAGCGTAACGCCAGTCGGCACGATGGCGGCCGTCGCGTGCAGCGCGGAGAGGGCCAGCAGCGTCGCGGCGGCGGCGAGCTTCGTGCGTCGGATCGATACGTGGGGAACAGCAAAAAACGTCATGGGGAATCCTCTTTCTTTGTCTCGACTATTGGTTGTTGACTTTCGTTTTCCTTGCGTACGTTCGCAGTCCTTCGTGTAAGGGGTGTTTATCGCAAGTAGGATAAACAAGCTGACCGCAAACTTGGCAAATCTAACGAAAAGCTTTCTTGATGCCACCGCGTCGCTGCGGCGAAGTCACGTACAGATCACGCGCCTGGCGGACGATTCTTTTGCGGGACGCTTTCATTCGCGCTTCAGGCTGGCGGCGAGTATTTCGCATCAATAAGTCAGATGCCACTCACATGTGCTTATAGTCACTAAATTTTTCGAATAGTCGTTCAATTTGTTGAATCGAGGCACTTTGCGGTTTTTGCTGCATAGCTGGCCTTAAGGCAGCAAGTGCTTGTTTCCTATAAGATTGCGTCGCCGTATAACTGCCGCTTCAATGCCGTCCGAAAGATGATCCGTTTTCGCCAGATCGAGGCTTTTCGCAGCCTCATCATGACCGGCACCAGTGTCGGTGCAGCAAAAAAACTCCATGTGACGCAACCCGCGATCAGCCGGCTGATTGCCGACCTCGAAGCCGATCTCGGTTTCAGCCTGTTTTCGCGCATCGGCGGCCGTCTGAATCCGACGACCGCAGGGCTGCGCTTCTACAAATCCGTCGAGGAGAACTTTCTCGGCCTGGAGCGCCTGAAGCAGGTCGCCGACATGATCCGCGAGGAAGCGTCCGATGGCCTCACGGTCGCGTGCATGCCCGTGCTCGCAACGACGCTCCTGCCGCCCGTGCTCGCCGATTTCACCGAGCGGCACCCTGGCGTGCCGATCAAGGTGGACTCGGTGAAGGTGCCCGAGGTGCTCGTGAACCTGCAGAATCACAAGGCCGATATCGCGCTGAGCCTCGCGTTTCCGGCGGTCGCGGGCATCGAGGTCGAGACGCTGCTCAAGGCGCGCGCTTCCTGCGCGATGCCCGCCACGCACAAGCTCGCAAAAAAGAAGATCGTTCGACCATCCGACTTGCGCGGCGAGAAGCTGATCGGCTGGTTGCCGAATTCGCGCCAGCCTTACGAAGCCGAGCAATCGCTCATTTCATCCACCGAGGACCGGCCGCGTTATACGGTCCTCACCGACACGGCCCACACCCGCTATGCGATGGTCGCGGGCGGCCTTGGCATTTCGATCGTCGAGCCCTTCGGGGCGAAGGTCTGGCGCGCGCATGGTGTCGTCGTGCGGCCGTTCGAGACCGACATCGAGTATGAATATGTGTTGTCGTATCCGAGCAGCGGAATTCGCTCGGACCTTGTCGCGTCGTTCCGCAATTCGGTGAAGCGCGTCGTCGAGCACTATTCGTTCGAGGCCCCGCAGGAAGTCCTCTCGGGGGACGCCCCGAAGCGAGTCCCCCAAAACGACGCGCCGCACGATGACGCCGCAAGTGATACACCGGACGCGGTTTCTTCGAGCGCCGACTGACGCCCTGCGCGCCGTTCAGCCGCCGAGCAGTTTTCGCGCGCGCTCGCGCATCTGCCCGGCGGAGACATCCTCGATGTGAGTCGCGATCCACCAGACGTGCCCGAACGGATCGCGCAGCTTGCCACCGCGGTCGCCGTAGAACTGGTCTTCGACCGGGCGCAGGATCGTCGCGCCTTCGTCGGTGGCGCGTTGCGCGACCGCGTCGACGTCCGTCACGTAGAGATGCAGCATCACGGGCGTGCCGCCGACCGAGAGCGGCCCGATCGTCCCGTGATCGGGAAACTCGTCGCACAGGTAGATGACGTTGCCGCCGATTATCAACTCCGCATGTCCGATACGTCCGTCCGGCTGCTCGATCCTGAACGTTTCGGTCGCGCCGAACACTTTCGTGTAGAAGTCGATGGCGCTGGCGCAGCCCGCTACCGCCATGTAGGGAATCACGCCACGACGGTCATGTGGAATCGGATCGACTTGCGAGGCCATGTCACTCTCCTGGAATGTCGCGGACGCCCTGCCCGCGTCTGCTTCGACACGCATGCACCGCCGATGGTGCCCGGCCTTGATCCGGCTCCGCGTCTCGGGCATGCTGTGGGCCAATTCCGGCGGCCTCGCCTCGAACGCGCATTCGCGCTTCGCTTCATACTCTTGCTTGTCGTAGTCGCTTCAAACCCCATCCACACGGAGCACTCATGCACGATCTGAAAGGCAAAACGATCCTCATTACCGGCGCGAGCACCGGCATCGGCGCGGCGGCAGCAAGGGCGTTCGCGCAGTATGGCGCGAATGTCGCGGTGCACTACAACAGTTCGAAGGACAAGGCCGAGGAAGTCGCGAAGGACGTGCGCGCGCTCGGCGTCACGGCCATCACGGTCGGCGCGGACGTACGCGACTCGAAGGCAATCGACGCCGCCGTCGCGCAAGTCGTCGATACCTTCGGCAAGATCGACGTGCTCATCAACAATGCGGGCAGCCTCGTGAAGCGCGAGCCGATCGCATCCGCGAGCGACGAACTCTTCGACGAGATCATGCACATCAACGCACGCTCGGTGGTCGCGTTCACGCGCGCGGCGCTGCCGTCGCTGCGCTCGGGCGGCGGCGGGTCGATCATCAACGTGACGTCGGTGGCGGCGCGCAACGGCGGCGGCCCCGGCGCGCTGCTCTATGCGGCATCGAAAGGCTTTGTCAGCACGATCACGAAAGGCATGGCGAAGGAACTGATGCCTGACCGCATCCGCGTGAACGCGGTGGCGCCGGGCGTGATTCAGACGCCGTTCCAGGAACGCTTCACGACGCCCGAGCAGCTCGAATCGTTCCGCAAGTCGATTCCGATGGGCTTCATCGGCGAGCCCGACGATTGCAGCGGCGCGTTCCTCTACCTCGCGTCCGAGGCGATGTCGCGCTATGTGACGGGGCAGATCATCGACGTAAACGGCGGGCAGCTGATGCCCTGATCGTCGCACCGCGGCGCTCGTGGTATATAAAACGTCTGCTCTTTCGTCGCATGCAATAAAGGAGAAATACAGGAGATGCTTTTGAAAAAAGAACCGCGCATCCGGTCCCTCGCGCTCGGCGCCATCGTCGCGTCGGCGCTCATGACGGCGGGTTTCGTCGAGACAGCGCCGGCCTATGCGAAAACCGCCGACAACCAGCCGGCCGTTCTGACCGCGTCGGCGGTCGCCGTCGCGGACAAATACGCCGCCGACACCGCCGAGCAGATCTTCAAGCAGGGCGGCAATGCGGTCGATGCAGCCGTCGCCATCGCCTTCACGCTCGCCGTGACGTATCCGGAGGCGGGCAATATCGGCGGCGGCGGCTTCATGACGCTCTACGTCGATCATCGCCCGTACTTTCTCGACTACCGCGAGCGCGCGCCGCTTGCCGCCACGCGCAACATGTACCTCGACGACAAGGGCGAGGTCATCAAGGGCATGAGTCTCTACGGGCACCGCGCGGTCGGTGTGCCCGGCACGGTCGACGGCATGTGGGAAGCGCAGAAGCGCTTCGGCAAGCTGAAGTGGAAGCAGGTGCTCGCGCCCGCCATCAGGTACGCGCAGGACGGCTTCGAAGTCGACGATCAATTGATCAAGCGCCGCGACGACGCCTCGAAGGATTTCGCCGGCAAGACCAACTTCGACCTCTACTTCGGCGGCATGAAGGCGGGCCAGGTGTTCAAGCAGCCCGACCTCGCGAAGACGCTGCAGCGCATCTCCGACAAAGGCGCGAAAGGCTTTTACGAAGGCGAGACCGCCAACCTGATCGCCCGGTCGATGGAAGGCCACGGCCTCATCACCGCGCGCGACCTGAAGGACTACAAGGCCGTGTGGCGTCAGCCGATCACCGCGAGCTGGAACGGCTATCGCGTGATCACCGCGCCGCCGCCGAGTTCGGGCGGCGTCGGCCTCGTGCAGTTGCTGAAGATGAAGGCCGATATCAAGGACAAGTTTCAGGACGTGCCGCTCGATTCCGCGCAGTACATTCACCTCGTCTCCGAAATCGAAAAGCGCGTCTTCGCGGACCGCGCGCAATATCTCGGCGATCCCGATTTCTACAAGGTGCCGGTCGCGCAGCTCATCAACGACGACTACATCCTGAAGCGCGCGCAGGAAGTGAATCCCGATACGCCTTCGGACACGAAGAGCGTCCAGCCGGGACTCGGCACGTCGATGCCCGAGAAAGCGGAGACGACGCACTTCTCGGTGGTCGACAAGTGGGGCAACGCGGTATCCAACACCTACACGATCAACGGCTACTTCGGCTCGGGCGTGGTCGCGGAAGGCACGGGCGTCGTGCTCAACGACGAAATGGACGACTTCGCGTCGAAGCCGGGCGTGCCGAACATGTTCGGTGTCGTCGGAAGCGATGCGAACTCCATCGCGCCGAAGAAACGCCCGCTTTCGTCGATGACGCCGACCATCCTCACGAAGGACGACAAGGTCGCGATGGTGATCGGCACGCCGGGTGGATCGCGCATCTTCACGTCGATCTTCCAGGTCATCACCAACGTCTACGACTTCAACATGCCGCTCGCCGAAGCCGTGGGCGCGACGCGCTTCCATCATCAGCTGCTGCCGCCGAACACGATCTTTCAGGAGCCGTTCCATCAGCTCGATCCGGAGGTCATCAAGCAGCTCGAGGAGAAGGGCTACAAGTTCACGATGCAAGGCTTCAACGGCGACATTCAGGCGATCCGCATAGACGGCGACAAGCCCGAGCCGATGTCCGACCCGCGCGGACGCGGCGTGTCGCGCGTCATCCAGTAATGCGCCGCACAACGGCGAGCAAGTAAAATAGCGGACCGCGCCGGACTAGCGTTTGCCCTAGTCCGGCGTCGTGCCGGTCTTGCCAAAGCCCCGCCCCGCGAGCGATTCCGGGCATATAAGCCCCTCGGCATGACCGGCATGTTTTTCATGGGATTGGACCCCGCGTTCTGTTCCCCTAGTCTCTGTCCTGACCGAGTGCAGCCGCAAGCGCACGTCACTCGGCATCATCCAGAACTACATACGAGACGACCCTGACGATGGCCCCGCAGTGCCCGCCCCGCCACGAGCGCGGCGCACGGTTGCCGTTTCAGCGTGCTGATAAAGGAGCAGCTCATGATGGAATCCCCCGCCCAGCAGCTTGGCGACATCGATATCACCTCCACGGAACGAGACGAAAGCGAGCAGGCCGCGAGCGGCGGATTTCTCGATCGCTACTTCGGCATTTCGCAAACCGGCAGCACGGAAAAGCGTGAGGTCGTGGCGGGCGTCACGACGTTCCTCGCGATGGTCTACTCCGTGTTCGTCGTGCCGGGCATGCTCGGCAAGGCCGGTTTCGACACGAGCGCGGTGTTCGTCGCCGTGTGTCTCACCACCGCATTCGGCTCGCTCCTGATGGGCGTCTGGGCGCGCCTGCCGATCGCCATCGGCTGCGCGATCTCGCTGACCGCGTTCACGGCCTTCGGCCTCGTGCTCGGCAAGGGACTCCCGCCGGCGATCGCGCTCGGCGCGGTGTTCCTGATGGGCGTCGTGTTCACGGCGATCTCCGTCACCGGCGTGCGCTCGTGGATCCTGCGCAATCTGCCGACGGGCGTCGCGCACGGCACGGGCATCGGCATTGGCCTGTTTCTGCTGCTGATCGCGTCGAACGATGTCGGCCTGATCATCAAGAATCCCGCGCCCGGCATGCCGGTTTCGCTCGGGCATATCACGGCGTTTCCGGTGCTGATGTCGGTCGCCGGTCTCGCCGCGATCTTCGGTCTGGAGCGCCGGCGCGTGCCGGGCGGCATCCTGCTCGTCGTGGTCGGTCTGTCGGCAATCGGCCTGATCTTCGATCCGTCCGTGCGCTTTCACGGCATCTTCGCGCTGCCGTCGCTGTCGGCGCCGGGCCATGCCTCGCTGATCGGCGCGATGGACATCAAGGGTGCATTGTCGATGGCCGTGCTTCCGAGCGTGCTGGCGCTCGTGATGACCGCCGTGTTCGACGCGACCGGCACGATCCGCGCCGTGGCCGGCCAGGCGGGCCAGATCGACAAGAACGGTCGCATCGTCAACGGCGGCCGCGCGCTGACCGCCGATTCGCTCAGCTCGATCTTCTCCGCGTGCTTCGGCGGCGCGCCGGCGGCGGCATACATCGAATCGTCGGTGGGCGTCGCGGCAGGCGCGAAGACGGGCCTCGCGGCCACGGTCGTCGGCGTGTTGTTCCTCGTGGTGATGTTCCTCTCGCCGCTCGCCGCGCTCGTGCCCTCCTATGCGACGGCGCCCGCGCTCATGTACGTCGGTCTGTTGATGCTCGGCAATGTCAGCAAGCTGCATTTCGAGGATACCGTCGACACGATGTCGGGCCTCGTCTGCGCGGTGTACATCGTGCTGTCGGCGAATATCGTGACGGGCATCATGCTCGGCTTCACCACGCTCGTGATCGGGCGCATCGTCGCGGGTGAGTGGCGCAAGCTGAATGTCGGCACCGTGGCGATTGCGGTCGTGCTCGCGGTGTTCTATCTCGGCGGCTGGGCGATCTGAACGCTGGCTGCATCGTTTGAAACGCAAACGGCGCGCTGTCCGAAAGGACAGCCCGCCGTTTTTTCTCTGAAGCCCGCGGGCCCGTCAGCCAGCGACGCGCGTGCCGGCCATCTTGCGAATGCTGCGATCGACACGGAACATGATCAGCGAAAGCACCAGCGTAATGAACAGGGCTGTCGCACCGGCGACTACGCTGAGCGACTGAAGCGCCGAAATACGCTTTTCGGAAGCCTCTTCCTCCGCCGCGGTCTTTTTCAACGCGATGGCGGCGTGTTGCGTCTCCCACTCGGAACTGAACTGCGTGATGGCCGAACTGACCACCGAGAAGAATTGGTCTTGCGAGCCGTTGACTTTCTTGCCCACGTCGGCCCGCGACAGCACGTCGTCCAGATACTTCGTTTCCGCTTTCCCGAAGTTTGCGCCGCGATCGGGATTGTCCATCCATGAACCGACGAGTCCTTGCAGGTCGCTCTTCTCCAAGGCGAATCCGGTCCCCACGAGACGCTTTCCATGCTTGAGCAGGACGGTATGCACGCCGTCGACGAGCGCGGCTCTTTCCTTTTCCGCCGGGTCTGTCGGCGCGGCGTCGGTTTCATGCTGATCGGCGGCTGGTTCTGCGTTTTCCAGATGGAACGCCGACGCGCTGACTGAGATATCCGAAGGTACGGCCACTGCCTTCGCTTTGTAATTCATCGCGGCCGGCACGCCAGCCACGACCGCGACGATCAACGCCAGTGTCGCGAGCACCAGAAAGATGATTCTGACGAGTTGCAAATAGCCGTTCTCCAGCTTGCTTATGAAGTACATCGTGTGCGCCCTCTTATTCGAGATTTTTTGTCATGCCGACCACGTGGCGCGGCGGCATGGAGTCGAGACCGTCCGCTCGCGCGAACCGGTACGATTATCTCTGAGAGGAATCCTCACGATCCAGGCTTTCTGTAAATTTTCGAATTACCTGCGCGCTGGCGACACGGGCCGCCAGCACGCGTTGCTCGGGCGCTTCTACTTGTCGACGAGCGCCACTTGCCCCGTCTCCAGCAACGACTTGAGATTCGACAGAATCTTTGGCCACCCGCCCGACACGGCCTCGATGAACGGTTTGCTGTCGCTCACGTGCGTAATGGTGAGTTTGACCGCATCGCCCTGCTGCTCCAGTTCGTAAGTGCAGCGCGAATAGCCCGCGTCCTTCAGATCCTCGCGAAACTCGTTGCGCCATTTGAGCACGAGGCGTTTGCCCGGCTCGGCTTCGAGCACTTCGCCCGCGTCCGCGACGCGCCCGTCGGAGAACAGCATCTTCCATGACGAACCGGCCTGCCAGTCGGATTCCTGGTGCATGCCGAACCAATAACGTTTTATATGTTCCGGCGTCGTCAATGCTTCCCATAATTTATCGGGCGTCGTGCGGATGTAGGTCACATATACAAAGGTGTCGCTACTCATGATCGTCTCCTTCAAGCGTGCGTTTGAGGTCGGACAGAGCGTCCAGGCGCGGACGCTCGAACTTGCTGATCCAGCGTTGCGCGATCTCGTGGATCGGCACCGGATTGAGGAAATGACGCTTCTCGCGGCCGTGACGCTGCGTCGACACAAGATTCGCGGCCTCGAGTATCGCCAGATGCTTCGACACGGCCTGTCGTGTCATGCGAAGGCCATCGCATAGTTCGCCGAGCGTCTGCCCATTAGCTTGATGAAGCCTGTCGAGTAGTTGCCTGCGGCTGGCGTCCGCGAGTGCGCGAAAAACCGAATCGTCATCCATGAGCGCATTATGCAACCATTTGGTTGCATGTCAAGCGGCTTCGTTCGATAAAGCAGCGGCCCGAATGCAACAACGCCCCGGAAGCCTAGCGCTTCCGGGGCGTTGTTCGATGCTCTGACCGGGATGCAGTCGCGCGGTGCTTACTTGCGGCGATAGGATTCGACGAGAATCTCGCAGTTTTGCAGATGCAGTTGCAGCGCACGGTTCCACTCGCGACGCACCGCAGCCTTCGACGCGCGCAGCCAGGAACCGAACGAAACGAGCAGGGATTGTTGTGCAGTGGTTTTCATGAGCGGCTCTCAGGGTAAGTAGCTAGGGAATAACCCTAACTATACGCCCGTTTACGCTGCATTGCAACAATTTCACAAAAATGCAACAGGGTATCCCCTAGGTCGCCGGTCAGACTTACTGCGGCACGTCCGGCGCGAGTTGCACGCCTTTCTTGAAAATGAAGCAGCCGTAGCCGCGCGTCTCGCCGGTGGCGATCACGCAATACGCCTTCTTCGCGCGCTCGTAAAACGCGAAGCGCTCGACCGACGCAAACGGCACGGCGCGACCTTCGGCGACGTCGATCTCGCGCTGGGCCTCGCGTTGCACGGCGGGCAGCGCGGCCGCGTCGCCGACGACTTCCATCCGCTCGGCGGGATGATCGACGAAGGTATCGAGCGGCAGCACCGAGAGCACCGCCTGCACCGCGCGCGGCGCGCCAACGCCATCGAGCCGCAGCACGCGGCCGAGCACGGTCTGACGAGCGACCGAATCGGCGGGAAAGTTGGCGTCGCAGATCACGACCTCGTCGCCGTGGCCCATCGCGCAAAGCGCGTGCAGGATGTCGGCGTTGAGCAGCGGATCGATATTCTTCAGCATGTTTTCTTGTTCTCCATGACGTTAGGCCCAGTCGATTTATGGTACGCGCCGCCGCGCCGCTAGGGCACGAGCAAGTCGCCCTGCCGCGCCGCGCCGTCGCCCGCGATGCGCGCGACCAGCATTCCCGCCGTCGCGAAACGTGTCCAGTGCCGCGCGTACAGCACGCCCTCGGTCTGCGCGACGAGCGGCACGAGCCGGTCATCGAGCGGGTCGAGCACGTCGGCGATGACGTCGCCCGCGCGCACCGTCTCGCCGATATCCCGCCGATGCAGAATGACGCCCGACACCGGCGCGTGCACGTATTCGCATCCGGCGAGTGGGGTCGCGCGATGACGCAGCGGCGGCGGTTCCTGCGCCTCGCCCGCGATCATGCCGATATGCGTCAGATAATCGACGATGGCCTGAGCATCGCGCGCAGCCATGTCGTGCGACACGTCGCGCACGCCGCGCAGTTCGAGCGTGACGGAGCGCGTGGCCATCGGAATCGGGAAACGATCTTCGAACGCGCCGCGCAGATAGCGCCACGCCGCCGTGCACGCCTCGTCGAACGGCTCGCCGCCCGACACGTCCGCGAGCAACTGCGCCTCGCTGCCGAGATAGCGCGCGAGCGGCTCGATCGCGGGCCACGCGTCAGGCGTCGTATAAAGATGCGCAACGGCTTCCCAGTCGCAATGAAGGTCGATGACGAGATCCGCATCGCACGCGAGCTTCATCAGTTCGAGGCGCTGCGACTCCAGTTCGGTCGCGGGCCGGCGCGCCGCGAGCGCATCGGAAAGCGCCGCGCGGATCACGCGCGCGTTGTGCGCTTCGTCATCGGCGAGACGGTCTTTCAGTTGCAACGCGAGTCCGGCGCCGAACTCGGGAAAGCGCCGGTTGAAGTCCTGACCCGAGCGCATCTCGAAGCGGCCCATCTGCGCGCCGAACCAGTGCTGATTCAGGCCCGCCGGATTCGCGACCGGCACGAGCACCACGCGCGCACCCAGACGTCCCGCGGCTTCCAATCCGGCAAAGTGCTGCTTGAGAATCCACGCGACGACCATGCCGGGCAATTCGTCCGCATGCAGCGACGCCTGGATATAAACCTTTGGGCAAATCGCCGTCCTGCGGACCGAACCGATAGCTCGTGATCGCCCGCCCGGTGCCCAGCGACGCACCGACGAGCGGATGGTGATGAATCTGCATCTGCGAAAGTTCTCTCGTCGAAAAGAAAAGGCATCGCGAGCGATGCCTTTGCGGTCGAATGCGTCGGACGGCGATTAGTGGATCGAGATATCCGTCTCGAAGTACTTCGCCATGATGCGCTTGAACGTGCCGTTCTTCCTGATTTCGACGAACGCGTTGTTCAGGCCGTTCTTCAGATCGGCGTCGCCCTTGCGCAGCCCGATGGCCGTGCCCGGACCGATGATCGCCTTATCCTCCACGATCGGCCCGACGAGCGCGAACGGCTTGCCTTGCGGCTTCTTCAGAAAGCCGATGGCGGCTTGCGCGGCGTCGGTAAACATTGCGTCGATACGGCCCGCGACGAGATCCGCCTCGACCTGTTCCTGATCGCCGTACGGCACGACCGTCACGCCCTGCGGCTCCCACTTCACCTTCGCGTAACGCTCCTGCACCGTGCCCTGCTCGACGCCCACGCGCTTGCCCTTGAGCGATTGAGGCGTCGGCAGAATGCCCGAGCCGGCGCGCGCGACGAGTTGCGCGTGAGTGTCGTAGAGCGGCTCGGTGAAATCGATCTGCTTGAGGCGCTCTTCGGTGATGCCCATGTCGGACAAGACGGCGTCGAACTTGCGGGCCTTCAGGCCGGGAATCATGCCGTCGAAATTGTTTTCGACCCACACGCACTTGACCTTCATCTGCGCGCAAAGCGCATTGCCGAGGTCGATGTCGAAACCGGCGAGTTTGCCGTCGGCCTGCTTGGATTCGAACGGGGGATAGGAGGGATCGACGGCGAAGCGGATTTGCGTGATCTCTTTGGCGTGCGCCGAGAATGACACAGCGGCGAGTGCGGCCAGCACCGCCAATGATGCGGACTTCTTGAATGACATGCTTTTCCTTCTGGACTTTCGATGAGACGGCGAACCATCGCGCGCGAACGCGCGAAAAACCGTGAATGGTAACAAAAGCACACGATTGGCCGCACGACGCCGGTCAAGGCACGACCGAAAGAAACAGGAAAGTCGCAAATATCACGAGATGCACGACGCCTTGCAGGACCGTCGAGCGCCCGGTGCCGAGCGTGATGACGGACACGAGCAGCGTCAGCGCCAGCATGACGATTTCCTTGGGCGCGAGCCCGAGCGAAATCGGCTGGCCGATGACGATGGACACGACCGCGACCGTCGGAATCGTCAGGCCGATGCTCGCGAGCGCCGAGCCGAGCGCGAGATTCAGGCTCGTCTGCAGCCGGTTCAGGCGTGCCGCGCGCACGGCGGCCAGGCCTTCGGGCAGGAGCACGAGCGCGGCGATCACGATGCCGACCACGGCTTCGGGCGCGCCCGCCGCCGCGACGCCCGCCTCGACCGCCGGCGAAAGAAGCTTCGCGAGGCCGACCACCGACACGAGCGACAACATCAGAAAACCGAGCGCAAGCCACGCCTCGCCGTTGCTCGGCGGGGGCGCGTGCGGCGCGTCGTCTTCGTCGTGCGCGCCGGCGGCGACGGGCGGGGTGAACGGCAGGAAGTAATCGCGATGGCGGATCGTCTGCACGAACACGAACGTCACATACAGCACGAGCGAGATCACGCCGACGAAAATCAGTTGCGATGTGGACAGCGCAGGACCGACGACCGTGCTCGTGAAATTCGGCAAAACGAGCGTGAGCACGGAAAGCGCGCAGAGAATCGCGAGCGCGGCCGCCGCGCCCTGCAGTTGAAAGTCCTGAACGTGATGCCGCAAGCCGCCGATCAGCAGACACAAGCCGACGATCGCGCCACTGCAGATCATGATCGCGGCGAACACGGTATCGCGGGGCAGTCCGGCTTTTTCGGGGCCGCCGGAGAGCATCACCGAGACGATCAGCGCGACCTCGATCACCGTGACCGCGATGGCGAGCACCAGCGTGCCGAACGGCTCGCCGACGCGGTGCGCCACCACTTCCGCGTGATGCACGGCCGCGAACACGGCGAACGCGAGCGCAATCGCCGCGAGCACGATCATCACGGTGCTGTGGATGAACGCGGCGGCGGCCAGCACGACGAGCGCGAGAATCGGGGTGGCGAGGGTCCAGTCCAGCTTGAGTTTCATCGGCGCTCCGGGCGGATCGGGTGAATGGGATCGTCGGCTCAATGCGATGTGGCCGCAAGGTCTGCAAATCGCGCCGAATGAATCGGACCCGCTCGGGCGCCGGGCGTGCGAAGTGACTGCCGTGACAAGGGGCCGCAGACCCATCGGCATGATAGCGAAAACGCGGCGTGGCGCGTTCGCCCGTGTGCACGGTCGGTTATGCCGGGAAACTCGAGAGACTTGCTCCTCGCGCCGGCACGCCCGCCGGACAGCGCGCGAACCGGCGGAGGTGCCGATTGCGGCCGTGCGCCTCGCCGTCGGTCACGCCGCCTTGCGGGAGGCGTTGCGGGAAAGAGATGTGATCGAACCAAAGGGCGGCGAACGAGTTCGTCGCCCTTCTGACTACGAGAACACGAAGCACGCGACGAAAAGCGGCACGAAGCGCCCGAACACTTCGCGGTGGACCGGAGCGAAGTCGCGCGGCGCGGCTATGCAATCCACGTGCCTTCGATCTTGTGTCGGGTGCGACGCTATCCGCTATCAGTAAGTCGCGCGTCCTCCGGACAAGTCGAACACCGCGCCCGTCGTGAACGAATTTTCCGACGACGCCAGGAATGCAACCATCGCCGCGATCTCCTTCACTTCGACGAAGCGCCCGCGCGGAATCTTCGACAACATGTAGTCGATATGCTCCTGCTTCATCTGATCGAAAATCTTCGTGCGCGCGGCGGCCGGCGTCACGGCGTTCACCGCGATATCGAGGCCCGCGGTTTCCTTGCCGAGACTCTTCGTCAATGCGATCACGCCCGCTTTCGCCGCGCTGTACGCCGATGCGTTCGGATTGCCCTCCTTGCCCGCAATCGACGCGATATTGACGATGCGTCCGTAGCCGCGCGCGATCATCGTCCTGACGACTGCCTGATTGACGTGAAACGCGGCGTTCAGATCGACGTCGATCACGCGCGACCATTCTTCCGGCGCGTAGTCGGCGACCGTCGCGTTCGCGCCCGCGATGCCTGCGCTGTGCACGAGGACGTCGATCTTGCCGAAGCGATCCAGCGTGCGCGAAGTGGCGTTGGCGACCGCATCGCGATCGGTCAGATCGACGTGCATGGTCTCTACATCGCCCAGACAGACCCGCGCCTCGGACAGCGCGCCTTCATCGCGGTCCCACAGCGCGACGCGTGCGCCGCCTTCTCGCAGACGCTCCGCCACCGCGTAGCCGATGCCTTGCGCGCCGCCCGTCACCACGGCCGCGCGATTCGTGAAGTCGTACTGGTTCATGCGTCGACCGTCCGTTGCCGTTGTTCGCCGAGCCCTTCGATGCCAAGGCGCATGGTCTGCCCGGCGCGCAGATAGACCGCTTCGGGCTTCTGTCCCATGCCGACGCCCGGCGGCGTGCCCGTCGAGATGACATCGCCCGGTTGCAGGCTCATGAAGCGCGACAGATAGGACACGATTTCGCCGACCTTGAAGATCATCGTGCTGGTGTTGCCGTTCTGATAGCGCTTGCCATCGACTTCGAGCCAGAGCGGCAGCTTATGCGGATCGGGCACTTCGTCGGCGGTGACGAGCCACGGCCCGATCGGGCCGAACGTGTCGCAGCCCTTGCCCTTGTCCCAGGTGCCGCCGCGCTCGATCTGATACTCGCGCTCGGACACGTCGTTGATCACGCAATAACCGGCGACGTGGCTCATCGCATCGGCTTCCTCGATGTATGCGCCGCCTTTGCCAATCACGACGCCCAGTTCCACTTCCCAGTCGGTCTTCTTCGAGCCGCGCGGAATGCGCACGTCGTCGTTGGGGCCGACGACCGCCGACAGCCACTTGTTGAACACGACCGGCTCGGTGGGCACGGGCAGATTCGATTCCGCCGCATGATCGGCATAGTTCAGCCCGATGCAGATGAACTTGCCGATGCGCCCGACGCACGGGCCGATGCGCTCGCCCGAAGGCACGACCGGCAGCGTCGACACATTGAGCTTCGCGAGGCGCGCGAGCGATTCGGGCAGCAGCGCGTCGCCCGCAATATCGCCGATTACGCCGGACAGGTCGCGGATCGCGCCGCTGGAATCGAGAATGCCGGGCTTTTCCCGGCCGGGCGCGCCGTATCTAAGCAGCTTCATGAGTCGGTGTTTCCTTGACGGTTGGACAGAAGCCCACAATGTAGAGAAGCGGCTCACGCCTGGATAATGAAAGCTGCTGCCTGGGTGATAACTTTCAGTTATCTTCTCGTAGTCCCCTAGCCGCTCTCAGCCATGCTGCCGAATGCCGATTCCATCGCCGCGCGCCTGCGGCTCAAGCAACTGCGCCTCCTGATCGCCCTCGACGATCATGGATCGCTTCATCGCGCCGCCGACGAAATGGCGCTCACGCAGCCAGGCGCCACGAAGTCGCTGCGCGAAATCGAAGCCACGCTGGGCGCAACGCTCTTTACGCGTTCGCCGCAAGGCATCCAGCCCAACGAACTCGGTCGCTGCGTGATCCGCTATGCGCGGCTGATTCACATGGACGTTGCGCACCTGCGCGAGGAAATGGCGGGGATTCTGCAAGGCACGGGCGGGCGGCTCGCGATCGGCGCGATCACGGGTGCGGTCTCGGGCGTGCTCGTCGATGCGCTCGCGCGCCTGCGCGAGCGTCAGCCTCTGCTTACCGTCGAAGTGGTCGAAGACACGAGCGCCCGGCTTCTGGCCCTGCTCGATCAGGGCAGACTGGATGTCGCGATCTGCCGGGCGAGCGTCGCGCGCCAGCCGGATCAATATCACTACGTCGAATTGCGAGATGAGCCGCTCGCGATCGTCGCGGGCGTCGCGCATGCGCTCGTCGATGCGCCGCGAGTCGAACTGAGCGAACTGGCGTCCAGCCGATGGATCGTCTATCCGGCCATCATGCCGATCCGCAGCCTCTGCGAGCGCGAGTTCAAGGAAGCGGGCCTGCCGCTGCCGTTGCATCCGATCGAGACGGCATCGACCATCACCACCGTCCTGTTGCTGCAACGCGACCCCACGCTCGTCGCGATGATGCCGCTCGATATGGCGAGCTTTCTCGCCGATCACGGACTTGCAAGGCGGCTCGCAATCGCCGTGCGATCGCGCACGGAGCCGTATGGCGTCGTGACGAGGAAAGGCGCGACGCTGCCGGCGCCCGCGCGCCTCGTCATCGAAGAACTGACGCGCGTAAAAAACGCGGACGGGTGATGTGCCCGTCCGCGCCTTTGCATTTCTGTCCGACTGCCCGCCCGATTACGACACGAGTTCCGCGTTCAGCGTGATCTTCGCGTTACCCGCGAAGAGCTTCGACACCGGACAGCCTTCTTTCGCGGCCTGCGCGGCCTTGTCGAAGGCGGCTTTATCCGCGCCGGGAATCTTCGCCTTCAGATCGAGCTGGCAGGCGGTGATCGTGAAGCCTTCGCCGTCTTTTTCCAGCGTGACCGTCGATTTCGTTTCGAGGCTCTCGGCCTTCATGCCGGCCATCTCCAGTTGCAGCGAAAGCGCCATCGTGAAGCAGCCCGCATGCGCCGCGCCGATCAGTTCTTCCGGATTCGTGCCCGGACCTTCCTCGAAGCGCGATTTGAAGCCGTACGGCGCTTCGTTGAGCACGCCGGTTTGCGTCGAGATGAAACCCTTGCCGTCCTTGATGCCGCCGCTCCATTTTGCCGATGCTGTCTTTTGCACGAGAGTTTTCCAGAAGATGAAGTGGAACTGCGATGAACGGCGCCGCGCGATGTCGGCGCACGCGTAATGCACGTCTTGGTAATTCGCATGCGCCGTGCCCGGACCGGCACGCTCCGAGCGCGTCGCTTGCATCGTAGCGGATCGCGCCAGCGGGCGCAGAGAGCTTGCGCACCGGCCTATGGCGTTCGGACTATGCCGCCCGCTTTGCCTTGTGCAGCGAGGATTCTCGGGGTCCGGCTGCCGCTGGTCGATTTCATTCGTATGGTCAAAAGCGCTTGCTTCACTTAGCATCCTCTGACCCGCGGATCGACACGCCGCAACCACACGATAACGAACACCACCTCACATGGGTCCACCCACCGAACGCATCCCCGAAGATCGCACGCTTCCCAGTCACGTCGATGTCGTCATCGTAGGCGGCGGCGTCATCGGCATCAGCACCGCGCGTGCGCTAATCGAGAAAGGCCTGTCTGTCGCCGTATGTGAAAAGGGGTACATCGCCGGCGAGCAGTCGAGCCGCAACTGGGGCTGGTGCCGCGCGACGCACCGCGACTTGCGCGAGCTCGAGCTGAGTCTGGAAAGCCTCAAGCTCTGGCGACACATCGATGCCGAACTCGGCATCGACACAGGGTTTCGCCAATGCGGCATCCTCTACGCCGCCGACGATGCGAAAGCGCTCGCCGATCACGAAGCATGGCTCGCGCGCGCCGTGGCGCTCGTCGGCCGCGACGCGCTCGATTCGCGCATCGTTTCGCCGGATGAGACCGGCACGTTGATGTCGGGCGCCGCGCGGCGCTTCGCGGGCGGCATCTACACCCCGAGCGATGGCCGCGCCGAGCCGCAACGCGCCGTGCCTGCGATGGCCGTCGCATTGCGCGAACGCGGCGTGAAAGTGCTGACGCCCTGCGCGGTGCGCGGCATCGAGACGAACGGCGGCGCGATCAGCGGCGTCGTCACTGAGTACGGACGCATCGCGTGCGGGAGCGTGGTCGTCGCGGGCGGCGCATGGACGCGATATTTCGCCGGCAGCATCGGCGTGGATGTGCCGCAACTCATGGTGCGCTCATCGGTGATGCGCACGTCGCCGCTGGAGAATGGCCCCGACGTGAGCGCATGCAATCAGGAGATGGGATACCGCAAGCGTCTCGACGGCGGCTACACGATCGCCAACGCGTTTCATAGCTATCACGACATCACGCCGGACAGTTTTCGCCTGTTCACGAAGTTCCTGCCTGCGCTGAAAAGCCAGTTCGGCTCGACCAAGCTCGCACTGAATGCGCGGTTCTTCGAGGAATTGCGCCGGCCGCGCCGCTGGCCGCTCGATCGGCCGACCGTCTTCGAGACCTCGCGCACACTCGATCCCGCGCCCGTCGAGGCCTTCAACAAGGCCGCGGTCACGGAGTTCCGCGCGCTCTTTCCGGCGCTTGCCGGACTGCGCATCGAACAGGCGTGGGCCGGATACATCGACGTGACGCCGGATGCCGTGCCGGTCATCTCCGCCGTCGACGAAAAGCGCGGGCTCTTCATCGCGACGGGCTTCTCGGGGCACGGCTTCGGCATCGGGCCGGCTGCGGGCAGGCTGATGGCGGACCTCGTCGCCAACGACGCACCGCTCGTCGATCCGCGCGCGTTTCGCCTGTCACGATTCTTCGATGGCAGCAAGATCGAGATGGACGGCGGCTTCTGATACATCGGGCATGCGCGCGCCTGCGGTCGGCACGCGCTAACATACCGGTTTTGCGGACGCCGCCGTCTCGTGGCGTTCGCCCGGTTCAGTTAAACGGCGCACACGCGCCGTTCGTTTTTGAGGCTTACATGGCATCCACGTCTGTCCTTTACATCGACGTCTGGTCGGACTTCGTGTGTCCGTTCTGCTATCTCGAGACGCCCGTGCTCGATCAGTTCCGCAATGCCTACGGCGATGCGGTCGAGATCCGCTGGCACGCGTTCGAGTTGCGCCCCGAGCCCGCGCCGCTGGTCGATCCGAACGACGAGAAGATCGTCGAGTCCTGGGAAAACTCGGTCCGTCCGCTCGCGGAAGAACGCGGCGTGACGATGCGCTTGCCGCCGGTCACGCCGCGCAGCCGCAAGGCCTTCGAGACGGCCATGTTCGCGCGTGAATCCGGCCGCTTCGATCTCGTGCATCGGGCGATCTTCAAGGCGTATTTCGAGGAAGGCATCGATATTGGCGACACGGACTCGCTGCTCGACATCGCGGCAACCTGCGGTGTCGATCCGGAGATGCTCGAAGAAGCGCTCGATGACGGCACGTACACCGATCTCGTGATCGAAGATGAAGAGTTCGCGAAGAAGCTGGGCGTGAGCGGCGTGCCGTTCGCGGTGCTCTCGCGAGAGGCCGCGCCCGGCCAGGAACCGCCGCCGCCGATCGCGCTGCGCGGCGCCGCGCCGATCCAGCATTTCGAGGCGGCCGTCGAGCGGCTCTTTCCGGACGGCTTTCCGGGGGTCTGAACCGCCTTCGCGGTCGGTCGCGCGCGAGCCTAGCTGTGCTCGGCCATGAACGATTTCAACGCGATGCGCTGCGCCGGTTCGAGCGATTCGAACTCGAGCCCGTAGGCCGCACTGCCGTCGACGGGATCGGTCGAGCCCACATGACGCACGATCGCGATGGTGTCGATCTTCACGTCGACTCCATCGGTCTTGAACTGAAACGCGAGGTGCAGACGACCGCCCACTTGCGCGGCGGGATTGGCGACGGTCAAGGACATCCCGTAAGGGCTGATGTCGCTGACACGGCCCAGTTGCCGCGCAGTCTGCGGCTCACCATCGGCCACAAAGTGCGCGGCAAGCCGCGTCGGCATGCGCGCGAATTTGCGCGTGCGCAATCTGCGGATCGCGCCCGGCGCGGACAGCACCGCGTAGTTGAACGGCTCGCGACAGGTGGCATCGACGGTACAGGCGAAGCGGAACACGCCCCGCCCCGTGAGCGCGACCAGATCGACTTGCTCGCCGAGCGTCAAATCGAGCGGATCGAACCCGGCCATCAACGGTTGCGTCACGAATAGCGAGCGCTCTCCATTGCGACGCGGCGTCGAGAATCCGATCACCCGGCTCGCGTACATTGCGGAGCCCGTACCGCCGGTGCCGCGCAACCCGACCCGCGCGCCGATGGTGAGACCGATGTCTTCGAGCGTCAGCGGTCCGTCCTTGACGGCGTCGTCTTCAGCCACGCTCGGTGCCGGCTCCCGGAGCGCGCGGTGCGGCTCGAAATGGCGGAACATGAATTCGAGCGAGTGAGTGTCGGGCACGGTGGCGCCCGCATCGAAGAGCAGGGCGCCATCGGCGGCGACGATCGGCCATTCGAGGCAGGCGTTGAGCGGAATCTCGGAAGCTTCAAGGCGCACCAGCGACTGGCGCGCGTCCACGGCGGTTTCGGCGGTCATCTTTCGGACGATTCTTAAGTTTTTCGCAATCGTCGTGCTTGCCGAGTTTGCCGTCAAGTGCCGCCTGGCAAATTTTACGTTGGCGCACTTAGGTTTTTATCGCCAAATGGACTTCCTACCGGTTAGCGGCGGCCGCCGGTTTATGCGCATAAACGTTTTGATGCGAATGCGTTCTCAGCGAATCGTCGCGCCGGACTCGGCTGAACGAGAGAGCGGCGTGGAGCGCGCATTCGTCACGCTCTCGATCGCGGCGAGTACTTGCGGCACATCGGGTGGCGCGCCCTCTTCGCCGACCGAAATGGAACGCCCCGGATCGTCTACGCCGAAATGTTCGCGCGAGGTCGCGGCGAACAGCATGACCGTGCGACGCTGCAGCGCATGCGCGAGATGCACGAGCCCGGTGTCCGTGCCGACAACGAGTTCCGACGCCTGAATCCAGTGCGCGCATTCGACTACGGATAGCTTCGGCAGAACGACGGCGCCCGGCACGAGCGCTGCAATGGCTTGCGCTTCGCCCTGCTCGCGTTCCGTGCCCCACGGCAGCGCGATCGAGTAACCACGTGCGGCGAGCCAGCGGCCCACCTCGCCCCAATGCTCCTTCGGCCACTTCTTCACATCTGCCGACGTCGCGTGAAAAAGCATCGCAAAACGCGCGTCACGCGGAATATTCAGTTCGCGTGTGAGAGCCGGAAGGCGAATGTTGTAGTCCGGCGTGTCGTCGAGTTGATAGCCGAGTGCGTCGGCGACACTCACGCGCATGCCGCGCCACGCGTCGGTGAGCGGCCGAGGGCCGAAGCGCGCGTTGTACGCGAACGCCGCGCCGCGCTCGCCGAGATCCTGATTCTGGTAGCCGTAGCGCCGCCGCCCACGGGCGATGAACGCAATGATCGCGCTCTTGTACACGCCGTGAATATCGACGATAACGTCGTACTTCTCTGCCCGCAACTCGCCGATCGACGCCGCGATCTCCTTGAGATCGTTCCAGCTGCGCGCCTTCTTGAACTTGCGCAGCGGTGCGCTCAGCACGCGGTCGACGCCCGGATTCCAGCGGATGATATCGGCGAAGGCGGCGTCCGCTGCCCAGTCGATTTTGGCGGACGGAAACGCGCGCCGCAGATCGGACACGACCGGGAGCGTCTCGACGATATCGCCGAGCGACGTGACTTTGACGATCAGAATTCGCTTCATGGATGGTACGGGAATGCTCCGGTGCATGTTTCGGCACAGCAACACGCTGTGCCAGGACCGGAAAACCAGCGATTCTAATGAATTTGAGACAAAGGCACTGTCAGCGTTTGTAAGCGTCGTGCGTAAGCGGACGCGGCGACGGTTCCAGAATAGTCCAATCGGGCATGCCCGTCGCCGCGCGCGATGACGATCAGAGCGAGCGCGCCGAGAAGGTGTCGCACTGGCCGACGTCGCCCGACGACATGCCGCGCCGCAGCCAGCGCTGGCGCTGCGCGCTCGTGCCGTGCGTGAACGCTTCGGGCACGACACGCCCTTGCGACTGCTGCTGCAGACGATCATCGCCAATCGCGGCAGCCGCGTTCAGCCCTTGCTCGAAATCGCCCGGTTCGATCAGCTTCGCGTTGTCGCGTTGCGCGACCGCCGCCCAGACGCCCGCGAAGCAGTCCGCCTGCAACTCGACGCGCACCGACAGCCCATTCGCCTGCTCGCGCGTCATCCGCGAGCGCGCCTGATCGACCTTACCCATGATGCCGAGCACGTTCTGCACGTGATGCCCGACTTCATGCGCGATCACGTACGCCTGCGCAAAGTCGCCGCCCGCGCCGAAGCGGTCGCGCAACTCGCGATAAAACGAAAGATCGATATACACCTTGCGGTCGCCGGGACAATAGAAGGGGCCCATCGCCGACTGTCCCGTACCGCACGCGGTCTGCGTCGCGCCCGAGAACATCACGAGCCTGGGCGCCGGATAATCCTGATTCAATTGCGCCCGGAAGATGTGCTGCCACGTCTGTTCCGTGTTGCCGAGCACGCGGCGCACGAACACGGCGCCGGGATCGTTGGCGGGCTGCGCGTTGCGCGGCGCGGCCTGTTGTTGCGGCGCGTTGCCCTGCAAGACTTGCGCGCCGTTGATGATCGTCATCGGATTGATGCCGAAGAAATACGACGCTGCAAGCGCCACGATGATCGTCCCGATGCCGAGCGACCCGCCGCCGATGCGCAAGCCGCCTCCGCCGCGCCGGTCTTCTACGTTCTGACTTTCTGGCTGGTCATCGAGGCGCATGATGCTTCTCCTACCCGCGCGGTGCGCGTGGTCAAAAGCCATTATGGTACCCGCGCCCGCCGCACGTCTCGTGCCGCTTCAACGTAAAAGTTGTTTCTCAGCGCTTCATCGTGCGGCGTGCGATCAGTGCGGTCGATTGTCGCGAAAGCGTGTGCGCGCTCGTGCCGCACTGCACTATGCCGTCGCCCCGAAATAATCGAGGAATCAACCTCATAGCACCGCTAACCCCTTGAAACCGCGGCATTTGCGCGCAATGCACATTCACTGACGCAGCGCAACACTTTCTCGAAATAGCGCTAAGCTCCGCCCCGTTACACGTCTGGTGTGAACTTCAAGGCACAAGTCATCATGCATTCGACTCCCGAAGCACTCGATCTGGCGCGGATCCAGTTCGCGTTTACCGTCTCTTTCCACATCATATTTCCTGCGCTTTCCATCGGACTCGCGAGTTTCATCGCGGTGCTCGAGGGCGCCTGGCTCAAAACCGGCAAGCCGGTCTACAAGGAGCTGTGTCTTTTCTGGTCGAAGGTCTTTGCTGTCGCATTCGGCATGGGCGTCGTGTCGGGCGTCGTGATGGCGTACGAATTCGGCACCAACTGGGGCGGCTTTTCGAGCTTCGCCGGTCCCATCACCGGGCCGCTGCTCACGTACGAAGTGATGACCGCCTTCTTCCTCGAAGCGGGCTTCCTCGGCATCATGCTGTTCGGCTGGAACAAGGTGGGTCCGAAGGCGCACTTCGGTGCGACGCTGATGGTCGCCATCGGGACGATCATCTCCACGTTCTGGATTCTCGCGTCCAATAGCTGGATGCAGACGCCGCAGGGCTTTCGCATCGAAGGCGACCATGTGGTGCCGGTGGACTGGTGGGCGATCATCTTCAACCCGTCCTTCCCGTACCGGCTCGCGCATATGGCGATTGCGGCGTTCATCGTCGCGGCGCTCGTCGTCGCCGCTACCGGCGCGTGGCATCTGCTCAAAGGCCGGCGCGATCCGGCCATCAGAAAGATGTTTTCGATGTCGCTCTGGCTGCTGCTCGCATTGACGCCGGTCCAGGCGCTCGTCGGCGACGCCCACGGCCTGAACACGCGCGAACATCAGCCGGCCAAGATCGCGGCGATCGAAGGCATCTGGGACACCGAGAAAGGCGGCACCGCGCTCAATCTCTTCGGCATTCCCGACATGGAAGCCGAAACCACGAAGTACGCCGTATCGATTCCGCATCTCGGCAGCTTGATCCTCACGCATAGCTGGGACGGCGAGATTCGCGGACTGAAGGAGTTTCCCAAGCAGGACCGCCCGAATTCGACGCTCGTGTTCTGGAGCTTTCGCGTGATGGCGGGTCTCGGCGTGCTGATGATCGTGATGTCGGTTGCCGCGTGGTGGCTGCATCGCAAGCGCAGGCTGTTCGATGCGCGCTGGTTCCATCGCTTTGCACTGGCGATGGGCCCGACCGGATTCATCACGCTGCTCGCGGGCTGGGTCACGACCGAAGCCGGGCGCCAGCCGTGGGTCGTGTACGGCGTGATGCGCACGGCCGATGCCGTGTCGCCGGTCACCGCGCAGCAAGTCGGCGTGTCGCTGCTCGCGTTCGTCATCGTCTACACGATCGTGTTCGGCACCGGCATCTACTACTTGCTCAAGCTGCTGCGTCACGGTCCCGCGTTGCCGGGGTCGCACACGCCCACATCCGACGGCAGCGCGCGCCGGCCGCTCAGCCTTCCGCATCAGTCCATCGAAGGAGCCTAAGTATATGGACCTCACACTCGCCTGGGCCGCGATCATCGCGTTCGGTCTTTTCCTCTACGTGGTGCTCGACGGCTTCGATCTCGGCATCGGCATTCTCTTTCCGTTCTTCCCCGACCAGCGTGATCGCGACGTGATGATGAACACCGTCGCACCCGTCTGGGACGGCAACGAGACCTGGCTCGTGCTCGGCGGCGCGGGACTCTTCGCCGCCTTCCCGATGGTCTACTCGACCGTGCTGTCCGCGCTTTATCTGCCGCTCGTGCTGATGCTCGTGTGCCTGATCTTCCGCGGCGTGTCGTTCGAGATCCGCGCGAAGGCGCAGCGCACGAAGCCCATGTGGGATCTCGCGTTCATCGGCGGATCGGCGGGCGCGACCTTCTTTCAGGGCGTGGCGCTCGGCGCGTTCCTGGGCGGCATTCCCGTCGCCGATGGCCGTTTCGCCGGCGATCCCTTCGGCTGGTTCTCGCCCTTCTCGATCTTCACGGGCGGCGCGCTCGTCGTCACGTATGCGCTGCTCGGCGCGTGCTGGCTGATCGCGAAAACCGAAGGCGATCTGCAGCGGCGGATGTATCGCGTGGTATGGCCGCTGACGCTTTTGCAGCTCGCGACGATCGCGGTGGTCAGCGTCTGGACGCCGCTGCAGGATGCGGGCATCGCGTCGCGCTGGTTCGATTCGCCGCTGTTCTACCGCCTGCTGCCGGTGCCGGTGCTCGTCGCGGCTTGTGCATGGGCGATGCGCCGCTCGATTCAGTCGCGTCACGAGAAGCGTCCGTTCGCGGTGGCGCTCGGCTTCGTGCTGCTCGGCTACGCGGGACTCGTCGCGAGCATTTCACCGCACGAGATTTTCCCCGGCGTGTCGATCTGGGACGTGGCCGCGCCCCGTTCGAGCCAGCTCTTCACGATCATCGGCGCGGCGGTGATCCTGCCCGTGATCGTCGCTTATACGACGTTCGGTTATTGGGTCTTCAGGGGAAAGGTACGTCATGGCGAACATCATTACCACTGAACGCGCACGGAAGATTTTCTGGTTCGTCGCGCTGTGGATGGCGGGCGTCGGCGGCACGATGCTGCTCGCGCTCCCGTTCAAGTTGCTGATCCGGGCGGGAGCCGCGATTCACTGACGCGCGAAGCCCGCCCGCTCAGAACCACGCCGCCGCGATCAGCCCGCCCACGATCCCGAACACCACCACCGCGGCCGCCACGAACGCGAGCACGCGTGGAGGAAACGACCGCGCGAGCATCGCGAGCGACGGCACGCTGACGGGCGGCAGCGTCATCAGGAGCGCGCCGGCCGGGCCCGTCGCCATGCCGAGCGACAGCATCGCCTGAATGATGGGCACCTCGCCCGCCGTCGGAATCACGAAAAGCGTGCCCGCGACGGCAAATGCGGCGATCCACAGCATGCCATTGCCGATATCCGGCCCGATGTGCGGAAAGAGCCACGCGCGCGCCGCGCCGAGCAGCAGCACGAGCACGATGTACTCCGGCACGAGCCGCAAGGTCATGCGGCCGAGGATCTTGACCCAGCGGGAGAACGCAGTGCCGGGCTCGTCTTCTTCGATCAGCTTCGCGAGCGCCTGACGCGACGCTGCCGCCTGCGCCGGCGTCACCATGCGGTTCACCGCGTAGCCAAGGCCGAACACCATCAGAACGCCGAGCACGAGGCGCAAACCGGTCCATTGCCAGCCGAGCACGAAGCCCATGAAGACCAGCGCCGCCGGATTGAGCACCGTATTGCCGAGCCAGAACGCGACAGCCGCGCCCGGCGCCGCCTCGCGCGCGCGCAGGCCCGCGACGACCGGCGCCGCGCAGCACGTGCACATCATTCCCGGCAAGGACATGAGGCCGCCATTCACGACGCTGCCGAAATTGTGCTCGCCGAGCGCCCGCGCGACCCAGCGCGGCGGAATCAGCGCCTGCACCGCGGAGCCGAGCAGCAGGCCGAGCACCATGGCCTGCCAGATCGCTTTGCCGTAGGCCATCGCGTAGTCGAGCGCAGCTTGCCATGAAGGTTCCGGCGCGCTGGCGGACGTGCCCATCAAAATTGACTTACCGATCGAATGCTGGCTCGCCGCGACGAACGCGCGGTTGTAGTAGGGAAACCATTTCACGTAGAAGAGGCCTGCGACGGCGATCAGCAGGAACACCATCCAGCCGAGGGCGACGCGCGGTTGTCGGAGCGTGGTCATAATTTTTTGTTTCGTGGGGTGAAAATGGGTCAGCCGAGCGCGGGCGTCGTCTCGGCAAGTTGCGCGAGAAGGGCCTTCGCCTGCTCGATGTTGTCGGCGTCGTTCGGACGGAACAGCACGTGCGCCGCGTGCGGCAATTGCGTGTAGAGCGCCTGATTGCTGCGCCGGTACGCGGGATCGTAATGGTGGTCGATCAGTTCGGCAAAGAGCGCGGCGCGCGCGTTCTCATCGATCAGCCGATGCCAGTGCGCCACGCGCTCGCGGCTATGCAGTGCGACGAGCTTCGTCAACTGCGCCTTGAAGAACGCGGGATCGTCGAAGAGATGGCCGTAGTCCTGCAACAGAAACGCGATGCGGTCCTCGCGGCGCGCTTCCACCTGCACGCACGACGCCACGTGCAGATTGTCGAGCACGGCATCGGGCATCGTGATCGAGCCGATGCGCCGCCCTTCCGCCTCGACGAAAACCGGCTTGGCGGGATCGAAACCCGAGAGCGCGTGCACGAGCGCCGAATCGAATGCTTTTTGCGACGGCTGCGCGCGCCCCGGCAGCGCGCCGAGCAGCGATCCGCGATGCGCCGCGAGCGCTTCCAGATCGAGCGTCTGCGCGCCCGCCGAGTCGAGCGCCTGCAATAGCCGCGTCTTGCCGCTGCCGGTATGGCCGATCAGTGCGATATAGCGAAACCGCCCGGGCAGCGTGCCGAGCCGCTCGATCACGTCGCGCCGGTAGCTTTTGTAGCCGCCGTCGAGTTGGCGCGCCTGCCAGCCGATCATGTTGAGCCACGTCGTCATCGAGCCCGAGCGTTTTCCTCCGCGCCAGCAATAGACGAGCGGCCGCCAGTTGCGCGGCTTGCCGGCGAAGATCGTGTCGAGATGCGTTGCGATGTTGCGCGCGACCATCGCCGCGCCGACGCGCGTCGCCTCGAACGGCGACACCTGCTTGTACATCGTCCCGACGATCACGCGCTCCTCGTTGCTGAGCACGGGCGCGTTGATCGCGCCGGGAATGCGGTCTTCGGCGAATTCGAGCGGCGTGCGGACGTCGACGATTTCGTCGAAATCGCTCAGACGATCGATGGAAACGAGCAGGTTTTTCACGGGCTGCGGGCGGGTTTTGGCTGAATCAAGCGGAAAATTATCGCATGCAGGCGGATTTCGGCCCGACGGCGCATTTTTGAGCGCGGCGCGGCGCGCGCGAAGCGGCTAAAGTGCATCAATCGATCCATCCGGGGGAAGCGATGAGCTATCACGAGACGATCGGCGCGCGCCGCTACCGCTTCGACGATCTGAAGACGCTGCTCGCGCGTGCCAGCCCGCGCCGCTCCGGCGACGAACTCGCGGGCGTCGCCGCGGCGACGGAGGAAGAGCGCGTCGCCGCGAAAATGGCGCTCGCGCAGGTGCCGCTCGCCGCGTTTCTCGACGAGCCGCTCATCCCCTATGAAGACGACGAAGTCACGCGCCTGATCGTCGATACGCACTCGCGCGAGGCCTTCGCACCGATCGCGCATCTGACCGTCGGCGAATTCCGCGAGTGGCTGCTCGCCGACAGCACCGACACCGCCGCGCTCGAAAGCATCACCATGGGCGTCACGCCGGAAATGGCCGCGGCCGTTTCCAAGCTGATGCGCAACCAGGACCTGATTCTCGCTTCCAGGAAGCGCCCGGTCGTCACCCGCTTTCGCACGACCATCGGATTGCCCGGACATCTGTCGGTGCGCCTGCAGCCGAATCACCCGACCGACGATCCGAAGGGCATTGCCGCATCCATGCTCGACGGCCTCCTTTACGGCTGCGGCGATGCGGTCATCGGCGTGAATCCCGCCTCGGATTCGCCCGCCGCCATCGGCAAGTTGCTGGCGATGATGGACGACTTCCGCCAGCGCTACGACGTGCCGATGCAATCGTGCATTCTCACGCACGTCACCAACACGCTCGCGGCGATCGAGCAAGGCGCGCCCGTCGATCTCGTGTTTCAGTCGGTCGCGGGCACCGAGCGGGCGAACGCGAGCTTCGGCGTATCGCTCGGGCTGCTGGAGGAAGCGCACGATGCGGCGCTGTCGCTTCGGCGCGGCACAGTTGGCGACAATGTCATGTACTTCGAGACGGGACAAGGCAGCGCACTGTCGGCGAATGCGCATCACGGGCTCGATCAGCAAACGTGCGAAGCGCGCGCATACGCGCTCGCGCGGCGCTTCAGACCGCTTCTGACGAACACGGTGGTCGGCTTCATCGGCCCGGAGTATCTTTTCGATGGCCGGCAGATCATCCGCGCCGGACTCGAAGATCACTTCTGCGGCAAGCTGCTCGGTGTGCCGATGGGCTGCGACATCTGCTACACCAATCACGCCGAAGCGGATCAGGACGACATGGACACGCTGCTCACGCTGCTCGGCGTGGCGAACGTCAACTTCATCATGGGCGTGCCGGGCGCGGACGATGTCATGCTCAACTACCAGAGCACGTCGTTTCATGACGCGCTCTACATCCGCCGCGTGCTGAACCTGAAGCGCGCGCCGGAGTTCGAAGCATGGCTTGCGAAGATGCGCGTCACCGATGGTCACGGCAGCCTTCTCGCGGCGCCCGCGCAACCTCTGCTCGAATGGATCGACTCATGACGGACGCCGACGCATGGAACGCGCTGCGGCGCTTCACCAACGCGCGCATCGCGCTCGGCCGCGCGGGCAGCAGTCTGCCGACCGCGCCCTTGCTCGCGTTCGAACTGGCGCATGCCCAGGCGCGCGACGCGGTGCATCAGCCGCTCGATACGGCCGCGCTGGGCGCGACACTGCGCGCCGCCGGTTTCGAGACGCTGGACGTGCAAAGCGCCGCGCCGGATCGCGATCATTATCTGCGTCGCCCGGATCTCGGCCGCATGCTCGACGAGGCGAGCGTTGCCCGTTTGAGCGCGCACTCCGCCGCGACCGACGATCCGCCCGAACTCGTCTTCGTCGCCGCCGATGGCTTGTCGGCTTTTGCTGCGCAACGTCATGTCGCACCGTTGCTTATGTGTCTGCGCGGAACATTCGACGGCTGGAAGGTGGCGCCCGTCGTGATCGCGACGCAGGCGCGTGTCGCGCTGGGCGATCGCATCGGTGAGCTTTTACGGGCGAGGATCGTCGTCGTGATGATCGGCGAGCGGCCGGGACTCAGTTCGCCCGACAGCCTCGGGCTTTATGTGACTTACGCGCCGCGCGCCGGGCGCCACGATGCCGAGCGCAACTGCATCTCGAACGTGCGGCCCGAAGGACTCGATTACGAGAATGCGGCCTTCAGGCTGATGTGGCTGTTGAATGAAGCGCGCAGGTTGAAGCTCACAGGTGTCGGTCTGAAGGATCATAGCGGCTCGTTACCCGCGCGGGATGATGGGATTGTTGAGGGTTAGGTTTTTGTTTCGCCGGATCCCGTTTTCGTATTGGTTTATTAGCACTGCCCCTGTGCGGGGCAACGCCAATAAACCACAAAGAAAACGGGATCCGGCGAAAAAAACCAGCCATCCACGGCAATCTCGCTGGCCGAGCAAAAAAAACCGAAGCGTCGTCAAACCCGCAACTTCCGATACAACGTCGTACGCGAGATGCCGAGCGCCCGCGCCGTCGCCGACACATTGCCCCCGTGCGCCCTGAGCGCCGCGGCCACCGCGCTCGCTTCGATATCCACGAGACGCGCCCCGCTCACCGGCAGCGGCGCGTCTTCGATCAAACCGCCTTCACCGAGCTCATCGAGAAAATCATGCGGCAGATGTTCGACACCGATATGCGTGTCGTGATCGTCGAGCATGGCCGACGCGGTGCGCAGCACATTGCTCAATTGCCGGAAGTTGCCCGGCCACGGATGACGCGCGAAGAGCGCGAGCACGTCGTCATCGATGCCGACGATGCGGCCCGCGAAACGCTCGTGGCGCAGCATCTCGTCGACGACCGCGCGCAGATCCGTCCGTTCCGCGAGCGGCGGCAGCGTCACCGAAAGGCCATTGATTCGGTAATACAGGTCCTCGCGAAACGTCCCCTGCGCAACGCACTCACGCA
Source organism: Caballeronia sp. INML1 (assembly GCF_023631085.1). Lineage (NCBI taxonomy): Bacteria > Pseudomonadati > Pseudomonadota > Betaproteobacteria > Burkholderiales > Burkholderiaceae > Caballeronia > Caballeronia sp. INML1. The sequence goes on from NZ_JALQDT010000051.1 coordinate 393,093, forward strand.
ACCGGCGGTTGCTCGCGCAGACGAGCGTGAAATCGACCGGCACCGCGCGCGCCGCGCCGAGCGGCTCGACGACGCGTTCCTGCAGCACGCGCAGCAAGCGGCTTTGCATCGCGAACGGCATATCGCCGATTTCATCGAGGAAGAGCGTGCCGCCGTTCGCCTGCACGATCTTGCCGATCGCGCCGCGCTTCGCCGCGCCCGTGAATGCGCCCTGCGTATAGCCGAAAAGCTCCGATTCGATCAGCGTCTCCGGCAACGACGCGCAGTTCACCGCGACGAACGGCCCCGTGCGGCGCGGCGAATCGCGGTGAATCGCGCGTGCGAGCATTTCCTTGCCGGCGCCCGTCGGCCCGCCGATCAAAATGGCGATGTTCTTGCCGATGACCTTCCGCACGCGCGCCACGATGTCGTTCATCTGCGCGTCGCCGGTGCAGAGATCGGCGAGGCTCGACCCGCTTTGCTCGCGCACGGCCATCGCGGTTGTCGCAGGCGACACGCTGGATGCCGGACGCGCATGAAATTCGATACTCGCGAACACCGCGACGCCGCTATGCAGTTCGAGACGGCACGGTGCGTCGCCCGCGCACGCGATCAGCGAGTCGACGCGCTCGCCGAACAGCGCCTCGAGCGTCTGTGAGCGCAGATGCGCCAGTTCGAACCCGAGCTGGAATTGCGCGCTGCGGTTCGCGCACAGAAGGCGGCCGTCGAGATCGAATACGGCGAGGCCCTCCATCAGCGTGCCGATAAACTCGGGCCGGCTGTGAAAGCGGATGCGCAACCCGTCGCCGAACGCGCTCGCGATCAGGCGGTTCTCAATCATCTGCCCGGACATCTTCACGAGCGCCATCGTGTGCTGGTGATAGCCGCGCCGGTCGCCAGTCACATCGAGGACGCCGGAGAGATTGCCGTGCGGATCGAGGATCGGCACGCTCGAACAACTGAGGAAATGATTGGCGCGCAAATAATGCTGGTCGCCATGAACGGTGACGGCGGTGCGCTCCGCGATCGTCGTGCCGATGGCGTTGGTGCCCTGATGCGCTTCACTCCACACCGCGCCCGCCCTCAGCGCGACTTTTTCGGCACGGGCGAGAAAATCGTCGTCGCCGAGCGAATGCAGGATAAGACCGCTCGCATCCGTCAGCGCGATCATGCTGTGCGTATTGGCGATCTGCGCATACAGCGTTTCCATCACCGGCAGTGCGTGCGCAAAGAGCGCGCGGCTCTCGCCGACCTTGACGGCGAGTTCCGCGCCCGACAGCACGGCGTAATCCGGGCGCATCGTCTCGCACAACCCGAATGTGGCGGAGCGCTCGTGCGAATGACGGATGACGTCGCATTGCGCAGGCTGCAAGGCCGCGCCGATGGCATGCTGCATCGCCTCCTCCTTTCCGGTTCACTGTCGCTCGCTTGTCTCTCGCGGCAATGTAACACCGTCGCGGCGTGCGGGTCGATGCGAGGAAGCACGCAGACGCGCCCGCACGGCGTTTCCGACGTTCCCGGCGCTACAGCACGAGCGAACCCGCCGTGATCGCGATGACCAGGAACACGACGAACAGGATCAAGAAGATGAAGAAAAAAATCTTGGCGATGCCCGCCGCGCCGGATGACACACGTGTAAAACCGAAGAAACCGGCGACGACGGAAATGATTGCGAACAGGATGGCGAGCTTCAGCATGACGAGTCCGTTGTGTGTTGAACTGCCTTCAGCGTGCAAGCTGCATGCCATGACGGTCATCGTCGATTTTTGTCGCGTGCGACGAGAAAATTCGACAGTTAGTTGCGCATCGGCTCAGAAAAAAGCGGGCAGCGAACTGCCCGTCTGAATAGCGTTCTCAGCGTACCGCCCGCGCCCGAGTGTCGGCGGTTGCTGCGACGGTCGCACGCGCGGCAGTGGCTACCGGCGCCGGCTGTCGCGTGCCGAGCCACGTCGCGACCCGACGGTGCGCGTGCGGCACGGCGAGCAGCGCGCCGATCGCGATGGCATCGGCGGCAAGGCCGGCTGGCACGTTGACGAGGCCATCGGTGAGGGTGAACAGGATCGAATCGACGACGAGCGAGATCACCGTCCCCGCAACGAAGGACACCATGCCGTCACGCCCCAACGCGCCGACCCACGGCAAACGACGCGCCACGGCCTTGACGACGCCGTAACGCGCCAGATTCGCTGCAATCCACGCGATGGCCAGGAAATTGACGACGCGCGGTCCGGCCAGATCGCGCTTGAAAGCGCTATCCAGCACGGGCGGCAGCACGAGCAGCTTGTAGTACGCCATGCCCGCGATCAACGCGACCGCGCCCGCACTCACGATCCAGCCGAAGCGGTTCGTGCTCACTCGCCGGTAAACCGGCTGGCAGCGCGCCAAAACGCCCAGCACGAACATCAACTGCCACGCGGCGGGATTGAAATCCCACAGGTTGTCATCGACGGACGGCATGTATTCGCCAATCTGCGATGCGAAGGCCCACAACGCGAGGCTCAGACCCAGCAACAGCCAGGGCTTGCTGCGCGCGAGCGGCAGCATGAGCGGCACGGCGAGCGCGAAGAGCGCGTACATCGGCAGAACGGCGGCAAGATACGGCTGGCGCTCGAATGTGAGAATCTGCGCGATCGACGAAAGCGGCTGCGACATCAGGCTGTCGAGGTCATGCAGCGCGAGATTCGGCGCGTGGCCGAAAAACGGCCGCAGCAGGAAGGACGCGACGAGCATCAGCGAGGCGGTGACCAGAAACGCGCGATAAAGCTCGAACGCGCGTTTGAGGAAGCGCACGCGGGCCACGCTTTCGGAGCGTCGCTGCGCGAGCGACCCATACGCCGTCGCCGTGGCGAAACCGCCGAGGAACACGAAGACTTCGGCGGCGTCGTTCAGCGCGAACGAATGAAGCGTGAAGCGCGACACCATGCTGCCGCCGATATGATCGACGACGATGATGAGCAACACCAGTCCGCGGAAGAAGTCCAGCTCGACGAGACGTTGTGATTTTCCCTGCATGCGGCTTGAGTTCGGTGTGTCCTGGCGACAGGAAGTTGGACGGCGGCCACGGACACGCGGCACGAAAGCATAGGAGTTTACCCGTAAATGCGGCGGCGCATCATCAGAACAGGCGCAAATAATCGTTTTAATTCCGGTATTTGCGACCGATAACGACCACAGCGCGACGACGGGTGGGCTTGTCACCGCGGCTTGAGCATCACGATTTGCATGAAGTTTTCAAGTTCCTTTCACTATCGGCGGCGATCAGGCTAATATCTCGCCCTCACCTGTCGAATCATTCCCCGGACCATGGACTATCTCGTCGCCCTTCTCGCCGATCCCGCCGCCTGGGCCGCGCTCGCAACGCTCGTCGTCATGGAAGTCGTGCTCGGCATCGACAACCTGATCTTCATTTCCATCCTGACCAACAAGCTGCCTGCGGCGCACCGGGAGCGCACGCAGCGCATCGGCATCGCGCTCGCGCTCGTCATGCGGCTCGGGCTGCTCGGCACCGTCGCGCTGATCGTGCGGCTCACAACGCCCATCTTCGAAGCGTTCGGTCACGGCTTCTCATGGCGAGACCTGATTCTCATCGCGGGCGGCGCGTTTCTCGTCTGGAAGGCGACGACCGAAGTCCATCACCACGTTACGCACGACGACGACGGTCATGCCGGCGCCGAATCGGCCAAGTCGCTGACGCCGCTGTCGGCGATCGGCCAGATCCTGCTGCTCGACCTCGTGTTTTCCATCGACAGCATCGTGACCGCGGTCGGCATGACCGAGCACATTCCGATCATGTTCGTCGCGGTGATCGCCGCCGTGACCGTGATGCTCTTCGCCGCAGGCCCGCTGTCGCGCTTCATCGAGCGCAATCCGACGATCGTGATGCTCGCGCTCGGCTTCCTGCTCGTAATCGGGATGACGCTGATCGCCGAAGGATTCGGCACGCATGTGCCGAAGGGCTACATCTACGCGGCGATGGCGTTCTCGGCGCTGGTCGAGGGGCTGAACATGCTGTCTCGCCGGGCGAGGGGACGACGAGCCCCGGGCCCGCGATGAACGGCGCCCTTGCTCGCGAACGCGGCTAGCGCTCACCCGGCGCCGTGCGCGGGAGCGCCTGTTGCGCCATCGTCCTGCCCGCCGGACGAGTCACGCTGAACGGCGCATCAGAAAGGTAATTCGCGCTGCGGATTGTCGGGCGCGGCGTCCTTCGCAGCCGGCAGCGGTTGCGCGCGCAGCCAGCGCGCGATCGCATCGACGACATGTTGTCGCCCGGCGTCGTCGAGCGCCTTGCCTGCCGCGATGCCGTGCCACTTGGCGAGGCACGTACGGCAGCACGTCGCCGTCGCGTGCTGCGCGATGAACACCGGATGCCCGCGAAACGGCGTCTGCTTGCCGTCGTTCAACGGCGCTTGCGGCGCGAGCCGCTTGCCGATCAACTCATGCGCCTGCGCGATCACCGTGTCGACGCCCTTTTCCCGCAGATATTTCCCCTCGCGCACGCCGAGCGCGAAACGCCGCCGGAAAGCCGATTTCGCGAGCGCGTCGAACACGGTGTCGAGGTCGCGCATGGCGTGATCAGTCCTTCGCGTAGAGCGTCGAATCCGCGAAGCCGTCGGCGGCCAGCACGCGGCCGACGAGAATCATCGCCGTGCGCTCCACGCCCGCCGCACGTACTTTCGACGCAATCTCCGCGAGCGTTCCTTCGATGCGCGTCTCGTCCGGCCAGCTCGCGCGAAACACGACCGCCACCGGACAATCCGCGCCGTAGTGCGGCACCAGGTCCGCGACGATGCGCTCGATATGCCGCACGCCGAGATGGATCGCGAGGGTCGCGCGATGACGTGCGAGATCCGCGAGACTTTCCCCTTCCGGCATCGACGTTTTCGTCGCGTAGCGCGTGAGGATCACGGTCTGCGAGATGCCCGGCAACGTCAGTTCCCGCTTCAGCGCCGCCGCCGATGCCGCCGTCGCCGTCACGCCCGGCACGACTTCGTAGGGAATCGCGAGCGCGTCGAGCCGGCGGATCTGCTCGCCGATCGCGCCGTAGAGCGACGGATCGCCGGAATGCACGCGCGCCACGTCCTGCCCGTTCGCGTGCGCGTCCTGCAACAGCGCGACGATGGCGTCGAGGTCGAGCTCGGCCGTGTCGATGCACTTCGCCGCGCGATGCCCGTCGAGCACGTCCTTCGGCACGAGCGAGCCGGCATAGAGAATCACGGGACACGTGCGGATGAGCCGCTGTCCCTTGACGGTGATGAGTTCGGGATCGCCCGGCCCCGCGCCGATGAAATAGATCGTCATGTTTCCGATGTGTCGATTGAGTCGAGCCAGCGCAGCAGCGCGTCGCGCGCGCTCGCGGCGTCGTCGAACGTTCTGTGCGCGTCCGGCAGCGACGGCCGCGTGAGCATCACGACCGGCAAGCCGCGTTCGCGCGCGACGGCGAGCTTCGCTTCGGTCGCGCGGCCGCCGCTGTTCTTGCTGACGACCACATCGACGCCCGCCGCGTCGAACAGCGCGCGCTCGCCTTCGAGATCGAACGGGCCGCGCGCGTCGATGATCTTCGCGCGTTCGTTGCCCGGATGCGCTTCGAGACAGCGGACCGTCCAGCGCTGCGACGCGGGAATTTCATGCAGATGCGCGAGCGCCTCGCGCCCGAGCGTGAAAAGCGGCCGTTGAAATGCCGCGATACGCGCCACGATTTCGCGCCAGTCGGCGGCATCGCGCCAGTCGTCGCCCGGCTGCGGCTGCCACGCGGGACGTCGCACCGCCCAGAGCGGCACGTCCGCGAGCGCACAGGCGGCGTGCGCGTGACGGCTCATCTGCGCGGCATACGGATGCGTCGCATCGACGACGAGCGCGATGTTCTCCGCGCGCAGATAGCGGGCAAGTCCGTCGATGCCGCCGAAGCCGCCGACGCGCACCGTGCACGTCAGGTCGCCCGGCACGCGCCCGAGGCCCGCGAGACTGTAGACATGCGCGGCGGGCAGTTCGCGCGCGATGGCGAGCGCGTCGCCGGTGCCGCCGAGCAGCAGCACGCGCTTCGAGTTTCCCGGCATTTCCTTACGCATGACTCGTCACGGCTTGCTCGCATGCAACAGCGTGATCGGCAGCGCCTGACGCCACGTATCGAAGCTGCCGAGCGGCTCCGCCTGCGCGACACCGATGCGCGTCAGCTCGCCGCCATGCCGCCCGCGCCATTCGACGAGCGCCGCCTCGCTTTGCAGCGTCACTGCATTGGCGACGAGCCGCCCGCCCTGACGCAGGCGCGCCCAGCACGCATCGAGCACGCCCGGCACCGTCAATCCCCCGCCGATGAATACGGCGTCAGGCGCGGGCAGGCCGTCGAGCGCGTCGGGCGCCTCGCCCTTCACGAGCTGCAGCGCGGGCACGCCGAGCGCGTCGCGGTTGTGCTCGATGAGACGCTGCCGGCTTTCGTTCGCTTCGATCGCAATCGCGCGGCACGCGCCATGCGCGCGCATCCATTCGATACCGATCGAGCCGCAACCCGCGCCGACATCCCACAAGAGTTCGCCCGGTTGCGGCGCGAGGCGCGCGAGCGTCACGGCACGCACGTCGCGCTTCGTGAGCTGGCCGTCGTGACGATAAGCGTCGTCGGGCAGGCCCGGCGTGAGCGGCGGACCCGCGTGCCCGGCGTGCGTGCGGCATTCGATCGCGACGAGATTGAGCGCGGCGACGAGGGGCTCGCGCCAGTCGTCGGCACGTTCGTCGATGCGGCGCTCCTCGTCCCCGCCCAGATGCTCGAAGACGGTCATGCGGCTCGCGCCGAAGCCATGCGCGGTCAGGAGCGCGGCCACGGCGGCGGGCGTCGCGCCGTCGGCGCTCAGCACGAGCAGACGCACGCCGCGATGCAGGCTCGCGAGCAGCGACGCGACCGGCCGCCCGACAAGCGATACGCACACGGCATCCTGCAGCGCCCAGTGCAAACGCGCCGCCGCGAACGACAGCGACGACGGCGCGGGAATGACGCGCATTTCGCCGTTGGCGACTTCACGCGCGAGCGTCGCGCCGACGCCAAAGCACATCGGATCGCCGCTCGCGAGCACGCATATGCGGGTCTTGCCGTCGCCGCGTCCGGCGAGCACGGCGTCGAGTGAAAAGGGTTTAGGCCACGGCACACGGCTCGCGGCAATGCGCGCCGGCAGCAACGCGAGATGGCGCTCGCCGCCGTGAATCGACTGGGCGTCGAGCAGCGCGCGGCGCGCGACGCGGGACAGGCCGTGCCAGCCATCTTCGCCGATCCCTACCACGGTCAGCCAGTTCGACATGCGCGGCCTCCTTCATGCGATTTGGAATGCGCTTCGGGCGGCGGCCCTGAAGCGCCTGGATGGTCGATAAAAGCGGGCATAATACAGGTCCGTCGGTGCCCGGAGTCGAAGAGACCCAGGGCCTAAGAGGGAACACAGAAAACTGTGGCTGCCCCCGCAATTGTACGCAGCGAGTCCGCGCTCCACTGCCACTGGTTTCTACCGGGAAGGCCGGCGCGAATGAAGACCTGCCAGCCAAGAGACCTGCCGACTCACCGCATTCGCGCGACGCCGACCGGGCGGGGTGTACCGGTTCGCTCATGACGCGCGAAGCCCAACGGGTCACGCTTTTGACTTCATTCGACCGCTCATCGCTCACGACCGCGCCGCGCGCTTTTGCGTGCCCGGGCCTGATGCGCATCGTGCCCGCGCGGGACGGCGGCCTCGCGCGCCTGCGACTGGCGGGCGGCGTGTCGAGCGCGCACGCGGCGCGGGCCGTTGCGCGGGCGGCGCGCGAATGCGGCTCCGGCGTGATCGAGGTGACCAATCGCGCGAATCTGCAGTTGCGCGGCATCCGCGACGACGCCCACGCCGCGCTGATCGACATTGCGCTCGAGGCGGGCCTCGGCCCCTCGACGGCCGGCGCCGACGACATCCGCAACGTGATGCTCAGTCCGCTCGCGAGCGACGACACGCGCGCGCTCGCCGATCGGATCATCGACGCGATGCAGGCCGACGCATCGCTTCATGCGCTCTCGCCCAAGTTCGCGCTGCAACTCGATGCCGGCGAGCGCCTCGCGATGCTCGATCATCCACACGACCTGTGGCTTTGCGCAATCGACGATGGCGCGCGCTTCGCGTTCGGCTTCGCGGGCACGATGCGGCAGCGTCCGTCCGGCGCGATTCATCGCAGCGATGTGGTGACGTTCGTGTCGGGCGTGCTGCGCAGGTTTCTCGCGCTGGCCACGCCAGAAGAGCATCGTATGCGCGATCTGCTCGCGCGTATCGGCGTCGCGCGCTTTCTCGAAGCATTCGATGTCGATGCAGCCGTTCAGAACTGGCGACGCGGACCCGCCGATGCATCGCTGCGCCTCGGCGCCCACGCGGAGCCGTTTCGCGCGACGTGGTACGCAGGCGCGCAAACACCCCTCGGACGCCTCGACGCGACCACGCTCGAAGCCCTCGCCGATATCGCCGACACGCAAGCCGAAGGCCGCCTGACGATGACGCCGTGGCAAAGCGTGCTGATACCCGGCATCGCTGCGCATGACGCGCATGACGTACTGCAGCGCCTTCACGCGCTCGGCCTTGCGATCGACCCGCGCGAACCGCTCGCGCGCCTCATCGCGTGCGCGGGCTCCGAAGGCTGCGCGAAAAGCCGCGCCGACACCAAAGCGGACGCGCATCGCCTCGCTTCGCTTCTGCCTTCGGATGAAGGCGAAGTGCATCTGAGCGGCTGCGAGCGTTCGTGCGCGGCGGCGCATCCGGTCCCGGTGACGCTCTATGCAGTCGCGCCGGGGCGCTATGACCTACATCGCGGCGCACGAACCGTTGCGCACGATCTGACCATCGAAGAGGCGGCCGGACGGCTCGCCCGGAGCCATGCCGATGCCTGACTACATCCGCGACGGAGCGGAGATTTATCGCCAGTCCTTTGCGACGATCCGCGCCGAAGCCGACCTCGCCGCCATTCCCGCCGATCTTGAAAAGCTCGCGGTGCGCCTGATCCATGCGTGCGGCATGGTCGATATCGTGAGCGATCTGCGCTTCTCTTGCGGTGCGGGCATCGCCGGCCGACGCGCGCTCGCAACCGGCGCGCCGATCCTGTGCGATGCGCGCATGGTCGCCGAAGGCATCACGCGCGCGCGGCTTCCCGCCGATAACCGTGTCGTCTGCACGTTGAGCGATCCATCGGTTCCCGAACGCGCCCGCGCGATGAACAACACGCGCTCGGCCGCCGCGCTCGAGTTGTGGCGGCCGCATCTCGAAGGCGCGATCGTGGCGATCGGCAATGCGCCCACCGCGCTCTTTCATCTGCTCGACATGCTCGATGCCGGCGCACCGAAACCCGCGCTCATCCTGGGCTTTCCGGTCGGTTTCATCGGCGCGGCGGAATCCAAGGCGATGCTCGCCGCCGATAGCCGCGGCGTGCCCTTCGTCGCCCTGCTCGGCCGCCGCGGCGGCAGCGCGATGGCGGCAGCGGCGGCGAACGCACTTGCTTCGGAGGCCGAATGATGCGCGGGCATCTCTTTGGATTGGGCGTCGGCCCGGGCGATCCCGAGCTGATCACGCTGAAGGCGCTGCGCTTGCTCAAGTCAGCTCCCGTAGTCGCTTATTTCGTCGCGAAGGGCAAGAAGGGCAATGCGTTCGGCATCATCGAATCGCATCTCGACGATACGCAGACGCGGCTGCCGCTCGTCTATCCGGTGACGACCGAGGCGCTCGAACCGCCGCTCTGCTACGAGACGATCATCAGCGCGTTCTACGACGAAGCCGCGCTCACGATCTCCGGTCATCTCGAAGCCGGGCGCGATGTCGCGGTGATCTGCGAAGGCGATCCGTTCTTCTACGGCTCGTACATGTATCTGCACGACCGTCTCGCCGGACGCTTCGATGCGCATGTGGTGCCCGGCGTATGCTCGATGCTCGGCGGCGTCGCGGTGCTGGGCGTGCCGCTCGTGTATCGCAACCAGAGTCTCTCGGTGCTGTCGGGCGTGTTGCCGGAAGACGATCTGAAGCGCCGTCTCGAAGCGGCGGACGCGGCCGTCATCATGAAGCTCGGCCGCAACTTCGAGAAGGTGCGGCGCGTTCTCAGCGAGCTCGGACTCGATGAACGCGCGCTATACGTCGAGCGCGCGACGATGGCCAATCAACGCATCGTGCCGCTCGATGAAGTCGATCCGATGGCGTCGCCGTATTTCTCGCTGCTCGTCGTGCCGGGGAAGAAATGGCGCGCGTGAGCTCTTCCATGCCGATGGCGATCGTCGTGCTCGGTGCGGGGGCGCTCGACACGGCGCGGCGCATTCAGGCGAAATTCCAGCAATCGCGCGTGCATGGCCTCGCCCGCCGCGTGAACGCGGACATCGCGTATGACGACTTCGGGGCGCACGTGCGCGCGCTGTATGCATCGGGCACGCCGGTCGTCGCGCTGTGCTCGGCGGGCATCGTGATTCGCGCGCTCGCGTCATCTCTTGCCGACAAGGGCGCCGAACCACCCGTGCTCGCCGTTGCACAGGATGGCAGCGCGGTCGTCCCGCTGCTCGGCGGCATGAGCGGCGTGAACGTGCTGGCGCGCGAAATCGGCACTGCGCTCGGTGTCGCGCCCGCGATCACGACGAGCGGCGAACTGCGCTTCGGTCAATGTCTGCTCGCGCCGCCCGAAGGTTACGCCCTCGCGGATATCGAGCAAGGCAAGCGCTTCGTGTCCGGTCTGCTCGCGGGCGACGCCACGCGCATCGAAGGCCACGCGCCCTGGCTCGACGATGCCGACCTGCCCCGCGCCGACCATGCGCGTTTTGCCGTGCGCATCACGCCCTTCGCTGCGCACGATGATGACAATCTCGTGATCCATCCGCGTTGCGTGCTCGCGTGGATCGGGCATGTATCGCCCGATGACGATGTCGCTGAACGCATGCGTGCGGTCATGCGCGCGCAGGGACTATCGCCGCTTGCGCTCGCGGCCCTGGCAGCGCCTGTGCGTTACATGACGACGCGATCACTGGAAGACGCCGCGCATGCCTTGAATGTGCCCCTGCGCTTTTGCGATGCCGCGCCATTCGACGCCGGCGATGCGCCGCGCATCGCATTGCACGTAAGCGATGCGCCCATCGACGCGCAATCGATCGGGCGTGCGCGCGGCACGCTGACCGTGATCGGACTCGGCCCCGGCAGCGCGGAACTGATGACGCCGGCCGCACGCGCCGCGCTCGTCGCAGCGCAAGACGTGCTCGGCTACGAAACCTATGTGCGCATGGCTGGTCCTTTCCGTGACGATCAGCGCGTGCACATGACCGACAACCGCGAGGAACTGCAACGCGCGCGTCACGCCTTCGAACTGGCGAGCGAGGGACGGCGCGTGGTCGTGGTGTCATCGGGCGATCCGGGCGTCTTCGCGATGGCCGCCGCCGTGCTCGAAGCACTGGACGAAGGCCACGCGGCGCATCCCGAATGGAGCGCGGTGAAACTCGCCATCGTGCCGGGCGTGTCGGCATCGCTCGCGACCGCCGCGCGTGCAGGCGCGCCGCTGGGCCACGATTTCTGCGTGCTGTCGCTGTCGGATAACCTGAAGCCGTGGAGCGTGATCGAGAAACGCATCGCGCATGCGGGCGAAGCCGATCTCGTGATGGCGTTCTATAACCCGCTGTCGAAAGCGCGGCCGTGGCAATTCGATCGTGCGATCGGCATCGTGAAGCGTTATCGCGATCCGCACACGCCCGTCGTGCTGGGAAGAGACATCGGACGCCCGGCTGAAGCGTTGCGCGTCGTCACGCTTGGCGAACTGAAAAGCGAACTCGTCGATATGCGGACGATGGTGATCGTCGGTTCATCGACCACGCGTGTAGTCGGTGATTGGGTCTATACGCCGCGATGGTATGAGTAATCATCGCCTTCGCTCAGCGCATCGGCGGTGATGTATCGTGCGCCCCAGTCATGCGCGAGTGCCTTGCCGCGTCCGGCTGGAATCGAACCCTCTTCGAAATCGACGACGACGATCTCATCCGCCGACGCCGGCGCCTGCGGCTTTTCATTCGTGCGCCCGTCGGTCAGCACCCACAACCAGCGCCGTTGCGACGGTCTTTGTCTTGCCGCGCGTTCGAGCACCGTGGCGGCGCTCGCCAACCCGAGCGTAAGCGGCGTGCCGCCACCGCCGCCGATCGGCGCGACCCAGCGTTCATTGAACCAATGCGCCACGCCCGGCTGCCGACGCACTTCGGCACGCCCGCCGCCGAAGCACACGAGCGCGATCTTCGCGCGCTCGCGATAGGCCCGATCGAACAACGCAACGAGCATGCCTTTCGCGCGCGCAAGCCGCTCGCCCGCGAGCATCGAGCCGGAGCAATCGAGGAGAAAGCAATGCAGCACCGCGCCCTCGCCCTGCGTGCGTCGATAGCGAAGATGCCGCGCCTCGAAACGCATCGACCGCTTCGCGCGCAACGTGGACAGCCAGTCGATCGACGCGCTCGCGTCACCCTCGCGCCCAGCGTAGCGGCCTTTCGTGCGCGATTCGTTCCATCGAGGGCGACGCCCTGCGTCGAGGGCATCCGCGTCTCGCCTTCGATGGATCAGGCTTTTTTTGCGGCGAGCGACCTCACTTCCTTGACCTTCGCGGTTCCGGCCGGCTCCGGCGGCATGTAGCCCCAGTCGGATTCCGCCGCGCTCGCATCCCGCGGCGCGGGTTCACGTCCGGCCGGTTCGCGTGAAGGCGATCCGGCTTCTCGCCGGCGATGCTTCAACACCGCATCGGCGACACGCTCGACATGCGTTACGGCCACGTTCGCTGCATTCTCCAACGCGGCCAGCGCCCGCGCCGCGCGCAGCATCACGATGTCCGCACGCAAGCCGTCCACATGCGCCTCGATGCAAAGCTCGCTCACGCGCGCATGAACCGCATCGTCGAAATCGAATTGCGTGAGCGCCGCGCGCGCCGCATGAATGCGCTCGGCCAGCGACGCCTGTTCGGTCGCGTGCCGCGCGCGAAACGCATCGGGATCGGTATCGAATGCAAGCCGCGACTTGACGATGCGCTGCCGCACGAGCGCATCGAAGCAATTGCTCATCTCCACAGCCAGACCAAAACGATCCAGCAGTTGCGGGCGCAACTCGCCCTCTTCCGGATTCATCGTGCCGATCAGCACGAAGCGCGCGTCATGCCGGTGCGAAATGCCATCGCGTTCGACGATGTTGACGCCGCTCGCCGCGACATCGAGCAACTGATCGACGAGCGGATTCGGCAGAAGATTCACTTCATCGACATACAGCACGCCGAGATGCGCCTTCGCGAGCAGGCCGGGCGAAAACTTCACGCCGCCGTCACGCAATGCGCTTTGAATGTCGAGCGTGCCGATCAACTGCTCTTCGCTTGCGCCGAGCGGCAAGGTCACGAGCTTTCCCTCGGGCAACAGTTCCGCGAGTGCGCGCGCCGCCGTGGATTTTGCCGTGCCGCGCGGCCCGCTGACGAGCACGCCGCCGATCGAGGGATCGACTGCCGCAAGCAAAAGCGCTTGCTGCAAGGGCGCTTGTGCGACTAACGCGGTGAAGGGAAAAGTGAGCGGGTTCAATTGTGTCGGCCCTCGATGCTTTGTTCGACATCGAGCAGATGCCGTTCTATCTGCTCGCGGTAGCCGGCGGGTTCCTGCCACAGGCCGCGTTGCATCGCTTCGAGCAGGCGCTCGCAGATCGATTGCAGCGCGTGCGGATTGTGTCGCGTGATGAAGTCGCGCGTGTCGGCGTCGTTCACATAGGCGTCGGTGACGAGCGCGTATTGATGATCCGACACGACGCGCGCGGTGGCGTCGTAGCCGAAAAGATAATCGACGGTTGCGGCGAGTTCGGATGCGCCCTTGTAGCCATGCCGCTTCACGCCATCGATCCACTTCGGATTGACGACGCGCGAACGCACCACCCGCGCGATCTCTTCGTTCAATGTGCGCACGCGCGGCGCGGCGGGATTGCTGTGATCCGCGTTATACGCCTGCGGCTGCAAGCCCGATAAATAACGCACGGCCGCGACCATGCCGCCCTGAAACTGATGATAGTCGTTCGAGTCGAGCAGATCGTGTTCGCGGTTGTCCTGATTCTGCAGGACGACATCGAGCGTCGAAAGCCGCGTGCCGAAGGTCGCGCGCGCTTCGACGCCATCGCCCGTCTGCGAATACGCGTAACCGCCCGTGCTTTGATAAGCCGCGGAAAGATCCGCGTCGGATTGCCATTGTCTTGCGTCGATCAGTTCCTGCAAACCCGCGCCATAGGCCCCCGGCTTCGTGCTGAAAACGCGCCAGCCCGCGCGCCGCCGCGCTTCCTTGCCTTCGATGCCGCGTGCGATCAATTCGTCGCGTTCGCGCAGGATGCGCGCGCGGATCGGGTTGACGTCGTCGGTCTCGTCGTCGAGCTCGGCTACGGCCTGCACGGCGGCATCGAAGAGATGGATGAGGTTCGCGAACGCATCGCGGAAAAAGCCCGATACGCGCAGCGTCACGTCGATGCGCGGCCGGTTGAAGATCGATATCGGCAGAACCTCGAAGTCGGTCACACGATGGCTGCCCGCCGCCCATTTCGGCCGCACGCCAATCAGCGCGAACGCCTGCGCGATATCGTCGCCGCCGGTGCGCATCGTTGCCGTGCCCCACACCGACAAGCCGATCGCGCGCGGAAAATCGCCGTGATCCTGCACATGACGCTCGACCAGCGCGTTCGCCGACTTGAGCCCGAGCGACCAGGCCGCTTGCGTCGGCAATGCGCGTGTATCGACGGAATAGAAGTTGCGGCCCGTGGGCAGGACATCGGGCCTGCCGCGCGATGGCGAACCGCTCGGACCCGGCGGCACGAAACGCCCCTCGAGGCCGCGCTTGAGTTGCAAAAGCTCTTGCGGGCCGCATGCGTCGAGGCGTGCGAGCACGTCGCCGCGCAAGCGTTCGAGCACGAGCGATGTATGCGAACCGGGCGCGGCGGCATCGTCAGTTGACAATAGTTGCGTCGCTAACGATTCGAGGCGTTCGCGCGTATCGCCCTGATGACGCCACGGCGCATCGTTCACTTCGACGAGCGCGCGCGGGCGCGGCCCGCTCCACGGCGCCGCCCAGTCGGCGTCGAGCGGATCGAAGTGATCGGGCAGTTGCAGATCGCGCGCGATCGCCGTGATGAGGCTCGCGTTCGCGCCCTGTCCATCGCCGATCGGAAAGCGGCCGAGCGCGAGCAACGTGTCGCGGCGCTGCACGCCTTGCGGCGATACGCCGAACACGTGCAGCCCGTCGCGAATCTGCGCTTCCTTCAACTCGCACAGATACGCATCGGCGCGCGTGAGCAAGGCGTCTTCGCTCGTGACGTCGCGTGGCGCATCGAGGCCAAGTTCTTCGTGCAACCTGTTCTCGACGATGGTCGCGAGGATCGACTTGCGCAACAGCTTCGCGCGGCGCGCATCGACCATCAGCGCTTCGTAGTATTCGTCGACCTGACGCTCCAGATCCTGCAACGGCCCGTAGTTCTCGGCGCGCGTGAGCGGCGGCATCAGATGATCGATAATTACGGCCTGCGCGCGGCGCTTCGCCTGACTGCCTTCGCCCGGATCGTTCACGATGAACGGATAAAGATGCGGCATCGGTCCGAGGATCGCATCGGGCCAGCACGACGACGACAACGCGATGCTCTTGCCCGGCAGCCATTCGAGATTGCCATGCTTGCCGACATGCACGAGCGCATCCACCTGAAAGCGCAGACGCAACCAGAAATAGAACGCGAGATACGAATGCGGCGGAACGAGTTCGGCGTCGTGATAGCTCGCGTAATCGTTGCGTTCGCGCGAACGCGAAGGCTGAATCCCCACGAAGACTTCGCCGCAACGATAGCCCGAGATCATGAAGCGGCCGCGTCTCACCGTAGGGTCGTCTTCGGGCGCGCCCCAGGTCTTTTCCAGCGCGGCGCGCGCATCGGCGGGCAGCGTGCGGTACGCATCGAGATATTCATCGACCGAAAGACTTTGCAGCGCGGGCCGCAAGTCGCGCACGATGGGATCGTTCGTGACGCCTTCGGTCAGCGCGGCGATGAGCGCATCGCCAGTCTCTGGAATGTCGCCCACGCGATAGCCTTCGCGCGCGAGCATCGACAGAATGCCGATGGTCGATGCGGGCGTGTCGAGTCCCACGCCGTTGCCGATGCGCCCTTCGCTTGCCGGATAGTTCGCGAGCACGAGCGCGATGCGCTTCTGCGCGTTCGGCGTCTGGCGCAGCCTGCACCAGCGGCGGCTCAGTTCGGCGACGAAGCGCACGCGTTCCGCATCGGCCTGATAGCGCACCACGTCCACCTGCGTATGCTTGCAGTAATAAGCGAGTCCCTTGAAACTGATCGCGCGCGTGATGATGCGGCCATCGACTTCGGGCAGCGCCACATGCATCGCGACGTCGCGCGAGTTCAGGCCGTGATTGTCCTTTTGCCAGTCGTCGCGATTGCCGCCGCTCAGGATGACCTGGAGCACAGGCGCATCGCCCGCGACTTCGAACGTTTCGTCTTGCCCGATCACGCTCGCGGCGAAGGCCGTCGTATTCAACACGAGCGATGCGCGATGCTCCGCGCATAAACGTTCGACGACTTCGCGGCTCACGCTTTCCTTCAGCGATGAAATTGCGATCGGCAGCGGATTCATGCCTTCTTTCTCGAGCGCTTCGATGAGCGCATCGAACACGGCGGTATTGCCCGACTGCAAGTGCGCGCGATAGAACAGGATCGCGGCGACGGGTGCGCCTTCTGTCCATCGTGCCTGCCAGTCTTCGATGGCGGCGGTATCGCGTTCGGGATGATAGATCGCGACCGCGGGCAGCGGCCTCGGCGGTTGCGGTTCGCGCCCGAAACCGAACGCGCGATGCGCAATCGAGCGCAGGAATTCTTCCGCATTGCGCGCGCCGCCTTCGCGTAGATAGCGCGACAGCTCGCGGCAAAACTCCGCATCCGCCGTGCTCTTGCCGATGAGATTCGGATCCTCCGTGAGATCGCCTGAAAACATAGCGAGCATCTGTTGCTCTTGCTTCGCGAGCGCGACGAGCCGCTCGATGCCATAGGGCCAATACGATTCGCCGCCGAGGTGATCGACGATCACGACCCTCGCGTGACGCAACACGTCGTCGACATAGAAATCGACCGATGCCGGCTGGCGTAAAAACGATTGATTCGCGAGCCGCACGTCGGGAAAGCCCGCTTCGAGTCGCGGAAAGACGCTCGCGAGCAACGCAAGCGTCGTGTCGGCGGAACTGAGCACCACGATCGGCGCACGTGTCTGCTCGATGCGCATGACGCCTTGCGCATCGTCGACGAAGCCTCCCGGTGTCGTGCGAAGCAGATGCATGGCTGTTACGCCTGCACGGAGGCGCTTGCGAGCGCCGCGTCGAAGGCACGTTGCAGCGCGTCGCGATCGAGGTCTTCGCCGATCAGCACGAAGCGGCTTTGCGTCTTCGCTTCATCGGCTTGCCACCGGCGATCGAAATAGCTGTCGAAACGACGTCCTACGCCCTGCACGACGAGCCGCATCGCCGCGCCCGGCAATGCCGCGAAACCCTTCACGCGATAGATCGTGTGATGCTCGACGAGCGTGTGCAACGCCGCGATGGCCTGCTCGCGGGATTCGACCCTGCCATGAACGACGACCGAATCGAACGCGTCATGATGATGATCGGCATGGCCTTCTTCGTCGGGCGAGCCGTGATGATCGTGCCGCAGATGGATCGTTTCTTCCGATGCAGCTCCGAGGCCGAGCAGCGTATGCACGTCGAGCCTGCCCATTTGCGCGGGCACGATCTTCACTTCGGGCGGGATCTCGGGGCGCACGAGCGCTTCGACTTTGTGCAGCGCTGCCTCGTCCATGAGGTCGGTCTTGTTCACGATGACGAGATCCGCCGACGAAAGCTGATCTTCGAACAACTCATGCAACGGCGATTCGTGATCGAGATTCGGATCGGCCTTGCGCTGCGCATCGACGGCGACGGGGTTCGACGCGAACTGGCCGCTTGCGGCAGCGGGGCCATCGACCACGGTGACGACCGCATCGACCGTGAACGCGTTCTTGATCGACGGCCAGTTGAACGCCTGCACGAGCGGCTTCGGCAACGCAAGACCCGATGTTTCGATCAGCACGTGATCGATGCCATCGCGCCGCTCGACGAGCTGCTCCATCACCGGATAGAACTCTTCCTGCACGGTGCAGCACAGGCAACCATTTGCGAGTTCATACAGATTGCGGTCTTTTGAGCCGGCTTCGTCGTCGCAGCCGATGCCGCAACCCTTCAGGATTTCCCCGTCGATGCCGAGCTCGCCGAACTCGTTGACGATGACCGCGATGCGCTTTCCTTTCGCGTTGGACAGGATATGGCGCATCAGTGTGGTCTTGCCGCTGCCGAGAAAGCCGGTCACGACCGTGACGGGGATCTTGCGGGTTTGCATCGTAGCTCCGTGGCTTCGTATGCGTGCGCTTCGTGTCGCGCGATGCGTGGCAACGCTGCGGCATGAAAAAGGAAAGCACACGCTTGAATGAACATGGGCCGCGCCGCATCCCCGCGACAGCGATCCTCCGTGAAAGTCTGGCCGGTATCCGGGCTGACGACCGCGCCGCTTCGCCTTCCCGCGCGTTACTACGCGCAGTGGCCTCGAAGCCGGCTTCCCGATCGTGCGATGAAAACATCGCGCGCGCGGGGAATCGCTTACCGTTGCGGGGGCAGCGCAGGTTGACGTCCGCTCGATCGGTCGAAAGGAACGTGTCCTGCTTCCCGTTTAACTGCGCACGAGAGAATCCGCGCGCGAGCACCAAAACTGCGTGAAAGTCTAGGCCCGGCGCGCGCGAGCGTCAAGAAATGACGCCGCTCGCGCGGTGTCATAATGTCGGCCCACGCAGCGCACTCTCGTCATTCACCATGAAATCTTCGATCGTTCGCATGAATGTGCCTGCAATCATGCGGCTCGCCGTCGGCATCGGCTGCAGGCGCGACACGAGCGCCGATGCGATCGAACATGCGGTGCGCGTCGCGCTGGGCACGCTCGAATTCGGCGACATCGCGATCGTCGCGAGCATCGATGCGAAGCGAAACGAAGCGGGCTTGCTCGCTTTCTGCGCACGTCATGGCCTGCCGCTGCGCTTTTATACCGCCGATGAGATCGCGCGCACGCCTCGCACGGCGATGTCACATCACGCGGCGAAACATATGAACGTCGATGGCGTATGCGAGCCATGCGCGCTGCTTGCAGGCAACGCGCACACGCTCATCGTGCCAAAGACGATCGGTTGCGGCGTAACTGTCGCGGTCGCAATGGCGCATGAACCCGATGCGAACGGAACATGAACACCGGTTTGGCCGTGGTGCGCGGGCGCGCCGTTTCGGCGAGCGGCTTTGCAACGGGTGGCTTGAACTTATCGCGGCAAAGCCAGACGAGAACGGCCAGCGCCACGAGTTCCAGATAGAGATAGAGCGCGTCCATTTCCTTGCTCCTGAAGTCGGTGATTGCGTGACTGCATGATGCCCACCGTCTGTTAGCGCAGAATTAAGCCGAAAACGCGGCCGCTGCTGATGTACGATACGGCCGTCTTTCGTCATGCAAAGACCCGCTGCAACCCCATTCGAATGGAGTCGATGTGAAAACCGATACCGAATCGCATCTGCGCATGACCCAGCGTCGCAAGGAAGGTCACGAGAAAAAGCAGGCCGCCGCCGATCATGAAAAAGGCCTGCTGATCGTGAATACCGGCAACGGCAAGGGCAAGACCACGGCGGCGTTCGGCATGGCCGTGCGCGTGCTCGGTCATGGGATGAAGCTCGGCGTCGTGCAGTTCATCAAGGGCGCGCTGCATACGTCCGAGCGCGATTTCCTCGGCGCGATCGCGCATTGCGATTTCGTCACGATGGGCGACGGCTATACCTGGAACACGCAGAACCGCGAGGCCGACATGGCCACTGCGCGCAAAGGCTGGAACGAGGCGCGGCGCATGATCGAAAGCGGCGATTATCAGATGGTCGTGCTCGATGAACTGAACACCGTGCTCAAGTATGAATATCTGCCGCTCGATGAAGTGCTCGACGTGCTCAAGGCGCGGCCCGCGATGCTGCACGTGGTCGTGACCGGCCGGCATGCGCCCGATGCGCTGATCGAACTCGCCGACCTCGTCACCGAGATGCGGCTCGTGAAGCACCCCTATCGCGAGCAGGGCGTGAAGGCGCAACGCGGCGTCGAGTTCTGAACGCAATGCCCGACTGCCCCGCTCTTTTCATCGGCGCAAGCGCGTCGCATCAAGGCAAGACCACGGTGACGGCCGCGCTTGCGCGCCATCACACGCGCCGTGGCCTGAACGTGCGCGTGTTCAAGACCGGCCCGGATTTTCTCGATCCGATGATCCTCGAGCGCGCATGCGGCGCGAGCGTGTATTCGCTGCATCTCTCGATGGTCGGGTTCGACGCGTGCCGCGCCTTGCTTGCACAGGCCGCCCGCGAGGCCGATCTCATTCTCATCGAAGGCGTGATGGGTCTTTTCGACGGCACGCCAAGCAGCGCCGACCTCGCCGCCGCGTTCAACGTGCCCGTGCTCGCGGTGATCGGCGCGCACGGCATGGCGCAGACCTTCGGCGCGATCGCGTTCGGGCTCGCGCGTTATCGCGCGGACGTGCCGTTTCATGGCGTGCTCGCCAATCGCGTCGCGTCGGCGCGCCATGCGCAGATGCTGTCGGAGACCATTCCAGAGGGGCTGCTTTATTGCGGCCATCTGTCGAACGCGGACGATATCGCGCTGCCCGAGCGTCATCTCGGTCTCACGCAGCCTGACGAAATCGCGGGCCTCGACGCGCGCCTCGATCGCGCCGCCGACGCGATCGCGCAAACCGCGCTCGCGGATCTGCCGCCGCCCGTTCATTTCGACGATACGACCCTTCCCGCGCCCCCGCGTCTGCTCGACGGGATGCATATCGCGATTGCGCGCGACGCAGCGTTCTCGTTCGTCTATCCGGCGAACGTCGATCTGCTCGCCGAGATGGGCGCGCGCATCAGCACATTCTCGCCGCTCGCCGACGAATCCGCGCCCCACGATGCGGATGCGCTCTATCTTCCCGGCGGTTACCCCGAGCTGCATGCGGCAAGTCTCGCGGTAAATGCGAACGCGCGCGCGTCGATCGCCGAACACGTTGCAAAAGCGAAGCCGGTCGTCGCGGAATGCGGCGGCATGCTCTATCTGCTCGACACGCTGACGGACATCGAAGGCACACGGCACGCGATGCTCGGCATTCTTCCGGGCGATGCCGCAATGCAACGCAAGCTGTCGCGCCTCGCGATGCAGCGTATCGACACGACGCACGGCGCGATGATGGGCCACACGTTCCATTACTCGACTCTGCACACGCCGATGCAGGCCGTCCTCGAGGCGAAACACGCGACGACGGGCACATCGGGCGAAGCGCTCTATCGACACGGGCCGGTCACGGCCACTTACATGCACGCTTACTGGCCGTCGAATCCGGCCGCCGCTGCCGCGCTCTTTCGCGGCGAATCACTATGACGACGACGCAAGACATTCGCACGCCGCTCGATCTCGCATTCACGATCGAGCGCGCAAAGACGCAGGAACCCATCGGCTCGCCCTGCACCGACGTCTGCAAGCTCGATCCGGAAACGGGCTTATGCCTTGGATGCTTCAGAAGCCGCGAAGAAATCAAGACCTTCAAATCGATGGACGAAGCCGCGAAGCTCGATTTATTCGACGCGTTGCTCGCACGGCGTGCGGCAAGCGCGAAATAGAAAGCCCACGCTTCGATCGAAACGTGGGCCGGACAATCGAGCCTGCAAGAAGCGTCAAGCCGCCGCCATTCTCCTGACAGCCGGCCGGTCCAGTTCACGTGCGGCGAGTGCGCCGAACACGAGACCGAGCGTCGTCCAGATCAGCGCCTGAATGCCGATCGCGGCCAGGCGGAAGTTCCACAAGAGCGACGCGGAGAAATCGGCGGGCACTTCGTCGATGCGCGGCAGTGCAAGCTGCGCCACCACGATCACGACGAGATACGCGGCCGAGGCGATAAGCGTCGCGTTCCAGCCGTCATGTCGCGCCGCCATGCGCCGCCAGAGCCACAGCGCGAACACGGCCGCCGCGATGGAAATGGCCACCATGCCGAAGAAGAGCGCCGTGCGCGGCCCGATGGTGTCGGGATTGCCGACCGCCGGCGGATTCGGCGGGTACTTGAGGAACGGCACGATGGCGACGCTCACGAAGCCGAACAACGCCAGAAGCGCCGACGTGCCGCGCGCGTGCAACGCGCCGAGGCGCCCATAAGCAAACGCGAACACGAGCGAGAAGAGACCGCCCAATGCGGTGCCGAACACCGCAACGCCCGTCAGGAGGCCGAGACCCGCTTGCGTATCGCGGGAGACGAGTTCTTCGTCGCCGTGATCGTGCGAATGCGCGGCGCCTCTCGCGGCATCGGCATGCTCATGGTCGTGCGCCTGCTCGTGATGTTGCTCGAACGCGATGGCGCGCGCCACCGACGGCTCCCCGAACGCACGAGCGAAACCGAAGCCGATCAGGCCCGCGATCAGCCCCGCGATCATGCCGCGTATCAGCAAAGTGCGAATCATGACGCGTCCTCAGTGGCACGGAAAGCCGAGCAGATGCCGGCCATCGTGAACGAACTCGTGGACGTACATGCCCGAGAAGATCGACGTCGCGCCCTGCTCCGCGCCGACGAAATAGATTGCGATCAACAGAAGAAGGCCGATGAAAACGGCCCACGGGAGCACTTCGCGCACCGGAAGGGGCACGGGTGCGTCGAGCGACGGGGAAACCGGAGCGGAAAAGGCCGGCGTGTTGGAAGCATTCATGGTGGTTCTCCAGGGAAAAGCGCGTCCCGATTGACGAAGAGCATGCAGCGGGGTCTGACTCGCGGCGCAACGCTTTCACGCTGACGAACGCATACAGTGGCGCGACCGTGCCGGATTTGCACCGGCTTCCTCGCACTGCAAGCTTGCCATTCTATGATGATCGGCGGCAAAGTAAAACGATTCCGATTCGCCCGGCGACTCCCTTGGAACTCATTCTGTTGTGCCACGCCGCTACGCGCGCGATGAAAACCGGCCACTTTCCCGGAGGCGACGATCATGCCGAGCATGATGCACGCATTCAACTCGCGCCGCTGCGGGTGGGGCCGCGCTCCGTGCGGGATACACGCGTGATCGCGAGCCCGGCGCGCGTAGCGCGCCAGACCGCGCAATGGATCGCCGATGCTTTCGAAATCGCGCCCGCGTTCGACGATATCGACTATGGCCGCTGGCGCGGGCACTCGATACGCGAGACAGCCGAGCGCGAGCCCGAGCAGGTCGCCGCGTGGCTTGCGGATCCAGAAGCGCGCGGACACGGCGGCGAGAGCGTTGCCATGCTCGCAGCGCGCGTCGCGCAGGGGCTTGCATTCGTCGATCGCCTGAATGCGCGCGAGCGCTGCATCGTGGTCACGCATGCGATCGTCGTCAAAGTGGCGCTCGCGCATATGCTCGGCATGCCGCTCCAGTCCGTGTACGGAATGAATTTCGCGCCGCTTTCATCGACGGTGCTCAAACGCGCCTCGCCCGCCGACGCATGGACCGCCGAATCGCCGCATGAAGCGGCCTGAACTTCGTTGCTGACACATCGCTCAAACGAGCAGCGCATCGCACGCGCGGTCCGCTCTCGAACCGATTCAGGAGACTCAGATGCCGCATTACGTGGATGGATTCGTCGTACCCGTGCCGATCGACAAGATCGACGCCTACCGCACCATGGCCGAGGCCGCCGGCAAGATCTGGCTCGAGCATGGCGCACTGCAGTTCGTGGAGACCATCGCCGACGACGTCAAGCCCGGCAAGCTCACGTCGTTTCCGCAGAGCGTGCAAATGAAGGAAGGCGAGACCGTGGCGTTCTCGTATTCGTCTACGCGTCGCGCGAGCAGCGCGACAGCGTCAACGCGAAGGTGATGGAAGACCCGCGGCTCAAGGCGATGATGGAATCCGGCGATCCGCCATTCGATCCGCAGCGCATGTTCTTCGGCGGTTTCACGACGCTCGTGGAACTGGGGCGTAGCTGATTCTTATGTTTTTGACCTGACGAGAAGGAAACGCTTCGACATGTATATCGCCATGAACCGCTTCAAGATCGTGCCCGGCGCCGAAGCCGACTTCGAACGCCTCTGGAGCAGCCGCGACACGCATCTCAAGGATGTGCCGGGGTTCGTCGAGTTTCATCTGCTCAAAGGACCGGTCAAGGACGACCACGTCCTCTATTCGAGTCATACGATCTGGGCGAACCAGGCGGCCTTCGAGAATTGGACACGATCCGACGCGTTTCGCGCCGCGCATCGCAACGCCGGCGGCGAGACGCGCCAACTCTATCTCGGCCACCCCGAATTCGAAGGCTTCGAAGTGATTCAGACCGTCAAATAAGCGCTCCGAGCGTGCCCTCGAACGACCGGGCGCTTTTCCGTGAGCACGCGCGTTTTACACTGATGTGAAAAAACGCGCGTTCAGCGAACTCTCGTCAGGCCTTTGCGCCGCGTGCCATGCGCTGCAACGTCGACGAATCGATCGCTGCGGCGCAGATGCGCACCGCTTCTTTCAGCGTGCGCGGCCGGCCCTCGCCGAACTGCGATTCGAGCATGGCCACGGCGCGCAGACGCTCGTCGTTGCCGAGCTTTTCGCCTGTCGCAAGCTCCAGCACGGAGATGAAGTAGCCCGCGGGCGGCGCGGCGCTCGCCTGGGGAGCCGCCGGGCGCTTCCCTTTAGCGCTTTCGCGCCCGTCACCTTGCGCCGGAATCCACGGGTGCCATTTGCTGTCATATCGACTTGTCATGGGTCAGTTCGCTGGCTTGATTGCTGTGGCGCACATTGCGCGCCGTTAGTCTCGGGACGCTGTCGCCCCTCTTTTCAATAGACAAACAATTAGCAAGTCGCGTTCCAAGCAGCATTTCCCTCGTGCGGTCTATCGCACCTGCGAGCTTTCCTCCGACAAAACCGCCCGCGCCACGCGACAGGTCGCGAGATCCCACGCCGCACAGCCGACCGATTTGAACACGACGGGCCGCTCGGCCTTTTTCGGAGCGGCGAGCGCTTCGGCGAGCGCATGCACCGCGTTCCAGTCGACGCCCGCGAGAATGAAGTCGCCCGCTTCGTGACGCGCGCCCGCGAGGTCATCGACATAAAGCTCGCTCGCGTGGACGGTCGCGGCGGCGATCTCTGCGGCATCGGCGGTAAAGGCGCCCACGCCGATCACGAGCCGCCCCGCACGCGCGGGCATCGTGTAGACGGGCGTCTTGCTCGTGGTGGCGGCGATGACGACATCGACCGAATCGGGAATCGTGGTGTCTTCGAGCACGGCGAGATTGCCCGAAGCCGACGCATGCGCGGCGCAAAAATCGCGTGCGCGTTCAGGACGGGAGCCCTGTACGCGAATGCGCGCATCCGGATAAACGGCGGCGAGCGCCTCGACGTGATACGCAGCCTGCTTGCCCGTGCCGATCACGAGCACCTCGCGCGGCGCGACGACGTGAAGGGCGCGGATCGCGAGCATCGACACGGACGCCGTGCGCCGCCCCGTCACGGTGGGACCGTCGAGCATGAATTGCGGCACGCCCGTCGTGGCGTCGTACGCGGTGACCTGACCGTGGATCGTCGGCAAGCCGCGTGCGCCATTGCCGGCGCATACATTGACGAGCTTGTGCATCGCGATATCGGCGGCGCTCGCGGGCATCGACAGCATGACGCCGCCCTCGATCGGCACGACCATGCGCTCCGGACTCACGATGCGGCCCGCCGCGTAGTCGAGCATCGTTGCGGCGAGCGTGTCCACGAGCCGGTCATAAGGCACGAGGCGCGCGGTTTGGGCTTCGTCGAAACTCTGGATCGTTGCGGTCATCGTGTTCGCTCGCGGTAGATGTTGAGATGAGGTCGACAATGCCATTGGCATGCCATCGAAATGCCGGAACATTCTAACGGCGCGCGGCGCCGTGTCACAAAGCCGTGCGCCGGATTTGAGGCCGCACGCGCGGCTTTCTACAATGTTTGAATCGACCGTTGTCGTATGAATGCCATCGAATACCGTCATAATCGCCCGGCCCGCGCCGCGACCGGTCAAACGCGACGGCGGCAGCCCAGGAACGCCCACGGAGCCCTTCATGAATCAGACGGAAAAACAGCGCCGCTTCCACGCCGACATCATCGACAGCTACGACGAAGAGTTCGAGATGGAAGTCGACGACCGCTTCCTGGACGGCGAATCGACCTTCTCGGAAGAAGAACGGCGCTTGCGCAAAACCTATTTCCGCGAGCTGTTCCGTCTGCAGGGCGAGCTCGTGAAGCTGCAGGACTGGGTCGTGAACAAGGGGCATCGTCTGGTCGTGCTGTTCGAGGGACGCGATGCGGCGGGCAAAGGCGGCGCGATCAAGCGCATCACGCAGCGCCTGAATCCGCGTGTGTGCCGCGTGGCGGCGCTTCCTGCGCCGAATAATCGCGAGCGCACGCAGTGGTATTTCCAGCGTTACGTGTCGCACTTGCCCGCGGCGGGCGAGATCGTGCTGTTCGACCGAAGCTGGTACAACCGCGCGGGCGTCGAGCGCGTGATGAACTTCTGCACCGACGAAGAATATGAGGAGTTTTTCCGCTCGGTTCCCGAGTTCGAGAAGATGCTGGTGCGCAGCGGCATCCAGATCATCAAGTACTGGTTCTCGATCACCGACGACGAACAGGAAGTGCGCTTCGAGGCGCGTATCGAAGACCCGCTCAAGCAGTGGAAGCTGAGCCCGATGGATCTGGAGAGCCGACGCCGCTGGGAAGCGTACACGGTCGCGAAGGAAGTCATGCTCCAGCGCACGCACATTCCCGAAGCGCCGTGGTGGGTCGTGCAGGCCGTCGACAAGAAGCGTGCGCGCCTGAACTGCATTCATCACCTGTTGAGCCAGGTGCCGTATCACGAGATCGAGCATGAGCCGATCAAGCTGCCCGAGCGCGTATTCAATCCCGATTATCTGCGGCAACCCGTGCCGGATGAAATGTACGTTCCTGAGGTGTATTGACGTTCGATGATACGGCTCGCGTCAGCAGCAGTTGCTGCAGGGAACGCGCTTCACGGCGACATTACCGCGCTGACGCGCCACGGTGTGACGCAGCGCGAACTGATATGCGTGCTGCGAACCCTTGAGCACCATCACGAACATGACCTGCGCGAGATTGAAGTCGAGCGTGACCATCAGGCGCGTCAACAGTAGCAGTGGCAGCACCACCGCCGGCTGATACAGTTGTCTTGCGATCAAGTCTTTCATCATCGGCTCCCTATCCCATGATCAGAATTCTAAGGAATGGAGCCTCGCGGATAAACGCCGCCCAGGTGAAGACATATGTTCCGGGAGACGAACAATCCACTGCGTCTCTCCGATCCTTCTTTTCAGCGAACACTAACGAATTGGCCCCGCGCAATGCGGGGCCATATTCACGTCACTTCTGAGCGAGACTCGGTTCGGGCACCGGCGCGGGCTTTGCATCGCCCCAGCCGCCGCCCAGTGCGCGGATCAGATTCACCGTCGATACCGCCTGTGTCCCACGCAGCTGGACCGACGCGCGCTGCGTCTGCAGCACGGTACGCTCCGCATCGATCACGTCGAGGTAGTTCACCGCGCCTTCGGTGTACTGCGTGCGCGAAAGCTGCGCGGCACGCACCGATGCTTTCACGGCATCGTCCTGTGTCGCTGTCTGGTCTTCGAGGATGCGCAGATCGGAAAGGTTGTCCTCCACCTCGCGGAACGCAACGAGCACCTGTTGACGATAGCTCGCGACATCCTCTTCATAAATGGCGCGCGCATTCGCGAGATTGCCCTTGCGCCGGCCGCCATCGAAGATCGGGATGTTCAGCGCCGTGCCCGCGAACGGCCCGAGCAGGAACGTGCGGCTCGACCACTTGAAGAGATCGCCGAGCGTCGCGGATTCGAAGCCGCCCGAGCCCGTGAGCGTCAGCGACGGGAAGAACGCCGCCTTCGCCACGCCGATGCGCGCGTTCGCCGCCGCCATCGCGCGTTCCGCCGATGCGATATCCGGCCGACGTTCGAGCAGCGCCGAGGGCAGCCCCGGCGGCACGCGCACCGTGACCGGCTTGAGCGGGTTCGCGGCTATAGAGAACTCGGCGGGCGCCTTGCCGAGCAGCACGGCGAGACTATGTTCCGATGCCGCGCGCAGACGTTGCACCGTCATCGCATCCGAGCGCGCCGTCGCCAGTTCCGACTTCGCCCGCGCAACATCGAGCTCGCTGATATCGCCTTCGGTGTAGCGGCGTTGCACGAGCTTCAGCGCTTCCTCGCGCAACTGCACGGTGCGCGTGAAGACATCCGTCTCGGCATCGAGCTCGCGCAGATTGAAGTAGTTCTGCGCGACGTCCGCCTGCAACGCCAATTGCACGGAGCGGAACAAGGCCTCGCTCTGCTGCGTGTCCGCATTCGCGGCCTGCACCGAGTTCGATACGCGGCCGAACAGATCCACTTCATACGACGCACTCGCCTGCGCGCGCCACAACGTCTGCGCGGGCACGTTGCCATCGGCCGGCAGGAACTGCGATGCCGGCGAGAGCTTCTCGCGCGTCGGGCCGAAACCCGCGTCGAGCGTCGGAAAGAGGCCCGCGCGGGCCGTCTGGTTGATCGCGCGCGCTTCCTTCACGCGCGCCGCTGCCGCCTTCAGGTTCTGGTTCGCGTCCTGCGCCTGCTTCTCCAGATCGTTGAGCGCGGCGTCGTCGAAGATCGTCCACCATTCGCCGCGCATCATCTCTTCCGAAGGCTGCGCGGTCTTCCAGGTGCCCGCTTCCGATGCATCGAGCGGCTTTTGCGGCGTTTCCTTGTACGCGGACGGCGCATTCACGTCCGGCTTCTCGTAAGTGGGCGCGAGCGAGCAGCCCGCCACCAGCAACAGCGAAGCCATCAGACTCGATAACACATGTAGCTTATTCATCATCGACCTCATTGCGCCTCGTAGGAGGCACCGATACCGCGCATCTGCGGATGCGAGCCGTGCTTGTCCGTCACATGCTCGGTGCGGGACAGCTTGCGCAGGATCACGTAGAACACCGGCGTCAGCATCAGACCGAAGAGCGTCACACCCAGCATGCCGAAGAACACCGCGACGCCCATTGCGTGACGCATCTCCGAACCCGCGCCCGTCGAGAGCACGAGCGGCACCACGCCCATGATGAACGCGATGGACGTCATCAGAATCGGGCGCAGACGCAGGCGGCTCGCTTCGATCGCGGCCTGCACGATCGAGCGGCCCTGCATCTCCAGCTCGCGTGCAAACTCGACGATCAGGATCGCGTTCTTCGCCGACAAGCCCACCAGCACCATCAAGCCGATCTGCGTGAAGATGTTGTTGTCGCCATCGGTGAGCCATACGCCGAGCAGCGCCGACAGAATGCTCATCGGCACGATCATGATCACCGCGAGCGGCAGCGTCAGGCTTTCGTACAACGCGGCAAGCACGAGGAACACGAGCAGCACGCTGATCGGGAACACCCACAGTGCCGCATTGCCCGCGAGGATCTGCTGATACGTGAGATCGGTCCATTCGAACTTGATCCCGCGCGGCAGCACTTCCGCCGCGATGCGTTCCGCCGCCGCCTGCGCCTGGCCCGACGAATAGCCCGGCGCCGGGCCGCCGTTGATGTCCGCGGCGGTATAGCCGTTGTAGCGAACGACCATTTCAGGGCCATACGTCGGCGTGACCTTCACGAGCGACGACAAAGGCACCATGTCGCCATTCGCGTTGCGCGTCTTCAACAGGCCGATGTCTTCCGGGTTCGCGCGAAACGGCGCATCCGCCTGCACGCGCACCTGATACACGCGTCCGAAGCGATTGAAGTCGTTCACGTAGAGCGAGCCGAGATAGACCTGCATCGTGTCGAACACGTCCGTCACGGACACGCCGAGTTGCTTCGCCTTCACGCGATCCAGATCGACATTCAACTGCGGCACATTGATCTGATAGCTGGAGAACGTCGGTCCGAGCTCGGGCGTCTGCGATGCGCGCTTGATGAACGCCTGCGTCGCATCGGCAAGTGCCGCATAGCCGAGCGCGCCGCGATCCTCGAGCTGCATCTTGAAGCCGCCGAGCGTGCCGAGACCGAGGACCGGCGGCGGCGGGAACACGGCGATGAACGAACCCTTGATGCCCGCGTACTTCTGATTCAGCGCACCCGCAATGGCATTCGCCGACAGCGCCTTGTCATGCACGCGCTCCTTGAAGGGCTTCAGCGTGACGAACACGATGCCCGCGCTCGACGAGTTGGTGAAGCCGTTCACCGACAAGCCCGGAAACTCCACCGCGCTTTCCACGCCCGGTTGCTTCAGCGCGATATCCGACATCTGACGGATCACGCCTTCGGTGCGATCCAGTGATGCACCGTTCGGCAGTTGCGCGAAGCTGATCAGATACTCCTTGTCCTGCGCGGGCACGAAGCCGCCCGGCACGACCTTGCCCATCAGCACGGCGCCGGCGAGCAGCACGGCATACACCACCATCATCAAGGCCTTGCGATTGATGACGCTCTTTACGCCCTTGCCATACGCGTCCGAGCCGCGATGAAACACCTTGTTGAAGCCGCGAAAGAAGCCGCCGAACACGCGGTCCATCCCGCGCGTGAGCCAGTCCTTCGGCTCGTCGTGGCCTTTCAGCAGAAGTGCTGCGAGCGCGGGCGACAAGGTCAGCGAGTTGAACGCGGAGATCACCGTCGAGATGGCGATGGTCATCGCGAACTGCTTGTAGAACTGGCCCGTGAGACCCGACATGAACGCGAGCGGCACGAACACTGCAACCAGCGTCAATGCGATCGCGATGATCGGCCCGCTCACCTCGCGCATTGCCTGATACGTGGCTTCTCTCGCCGACAAGCCCGCCTCGATGTTGCGCTCCACGTTCTCCACGACCACGATCGCATCGTCCACGACGATACCGATCGCGAGCACCATCCCGAACAATGACAACGCGTTGATCGAGAAGCCGAACGCGAGCAGCAGCGAGAACGTACCGACGATGGACACCGGCACGGCGAGCAACGGAATGATCGACGCGCGCCACGTCTGCAGGAACACGATCACCACGAGCACCACGAGCGCGATTGCTTCCGCGAGCGTATGAATCACCGCTTCGATGCTCGAACGCACGAACTGCGTCGGGTCATAGACGATCTGATATTCCAGGCCCGCGGGCATGTCGGCCTTCAGCTCCTTCATCGTCTTGCGGACTTCGTCGGAGATCTGCAGCGAGTTCGCGCCCGGCTGCTGATTGATTGCGATTGCAACCGCCGACTTGTTGTCGAGCAACGAGCGCAAGCCATATTCCGATGCCGCGAGTTCGACGCGCGCCACATCGCTCAGATGCGTCACCGCGCCATCCGGCGATGTCTTCAGCACGATGTCGCGGAACTCCGACTCGTTCTGCAGGCGGCCGCGCGCATTCACGTTCAGTTGCAGCGGCACGTTCGGCAGCGTCGGCGAACCGCCGATCACGCCCGCGGCGACCTGCACGTTCTGCTCGCGGATCGCGTTGACGACATCCGTCGCCGTCATGCCGCGTTGCGCGACCTTCTGCGGATCGAGCCATACGCGCATCGAGTAATCGCCCGAGCCCCATAGCTGCACTTCGCCCACGCCCGCAATGCGTTCGAGCCGGTCCTTCACGTTGATCAGCGCGTAGTTGCGCAGATACGTCATGTCGTAGCGGCCGTTGGGCGAGTTCAAGTGAACCACCATCGTCAACGTCGGCGATGACTTGATCGTCGTCACCCCCAGGCGCTGCACGTCCTGCGGCAGACGCGGCAACGCCTGATTCACGCGGTTCTGCACGAGCTGCGTGTTCTTGTCGGGATCGGTGCCGAGCTTGAACGTGACCGTGGTCGTGAGGTTGCCGTCGCTATTGGCCTGCGACTGCATGTAGAGCATGTCCTCCACGCCGTTGATCTGCTCTTCCAGCGGCGAGGCCACGGTCTCCGCGATCACCTTCGGGTTCGCGCCAGGATACTGCGCATGCACGACGACCGAAGGCGGCACGACTTCCGGATACTCGGAGATCGGCAGCTTGAACATCGCGATGATGCCTGCCAGCAGCACGACCACCGATAGCACGCCCGCGAAGATCGGGCGGTCGATGAAGAATTTGGATATGTTCATGACGGGTTCTGTGTGTTGCGGATGACGCGCATCACTGTGCCGATGCGGTCTTCACGGCGGGCGCGGGCGCAGCGCCGCTGTCGTTCATGGCGACGTTGTTGGCCTTGATCATGTCGTTGGGACGCACGCGCTGCAAGCCGTTGACGACGATGCGCTCGCCCGGTTGCAGGCCCTTCGAAATGACACGCAAGCCTTCATGCGTCTGCCCGAGCGTCACTTCGCGGTACTGCACGCGGTTGTCCTTGTCGACGACCATCACGTACTTCTTGTCCTGATCGGTGCCGATGGCTTCGTCTTCCACGAGCACGGCCGGATGCGGCGTGCCGCCACCCACTTTCACGCGCGCGTAGAGGCCCGGCACCAGCGTGCCGTCCGGGTTGCTGAAGCGCGCGCGCACGCGGATCGTGCCGGAGGTCGTATCGAGCCGGTTATCGACGGAATCGACAACGCCCTCGCGCGAATAGCCGTCTTCGTTCGCGAGACCGAGCGACACTGGCACCGCGCTGCCCGCATCGCGGCCGAGATAGCGCAAGTACGTTTGTTCATCGACATCGAACGATGCGTAGATCGGCGACACGGACACGAGCGTCGTCAGCAACGGCGCATTCGCGCCCGTAGACACGATGTTGCCGACGGTGAGCTCCGCGCGCGACACGCGCCCCGCCACCGGCGCGACGATATGCGTGTAAGCGAGATTGATCTTCGCGGTCTCGAGCGCAGCCTGCGCGGCCTTCAGGTTGGCGACGGCCTCGCGCGCGGCGTTCTGCTTTTCGTCGTAGTCGCGCTTGGCGATCGCGTTATCGGCGAGCAGCCGCTCTGCGCGCGCCGCATCCGTCGACGTGTAGCCATTGCGCGCCTGCGCCGCCGCGAGCTGCGCCTGTGCGCGATCCACTTCGGCTTCGTAAGGGCGCGGGTCGATCGTAAAGAGCGCATCGCCCTTCTTCACGAGCTGGCCATCCTTGAAATGTACGGCGACGATCGTGCCCGGCACGAGCGGGCGAATGTCGACGTGATCGACCGCTTCGAGACGGCCCGAATAGCTCTGCCAGTCGGTGATGGTCTTCGACACCACGGCCGCGACGTCGACTTCCGTCGCGGTCGGACTGTGAGCGGCAGCCTTGGCTTCGTTTATTGCTGAATCGCCGTGTCCGCGCCAGGCGGTATATCCGCCCGCGCCCACGATGATCAGCGTCGCGCCTAGCGCGGCGTAGATGCGTTTGCGAGTGAAAGACATGGTGAGAGCTCCGGTTGCGTTGAGATTGTTGTTGTGTATTGCGTGCGATGCGCGCCGTTTCTTGCGCTTGCTTCCGTATTTACTTCGCGCGCGCCAGCCGTTTTCTGAAGAACGTCACGACGTCGGCGAGCGCATCGGGATGCGCGGCGAGCGCCTGATGGGACGTCTTGCCATGACGCGTAACCTCGGTCGGCACGCCCGCCGCGATCAGTTCGCCCGCGTATTTCTCCGCTTCGATATGCAGGAGGTCGTGCTCGGCGCTCGCGATGATCGCTGGCGGCAAGCCGCCGAGACGGCGCGACTCGAGCGGCGCGGCATACGGATGCAGGCGTTGCGAAGCATTTGGCAGATACGCGCGATACCACTGCGCGCATTCGCATGCTTCGAAATCGGGGCACAGCACTTTGCGTTCGTCGGCGAGACGCGTCATGCTCGGATCGAGCAGCGGCGCGAGCAGCGCTTGCGCGGACATGCGAATATCGCCGCGATCACGTGCGATGGCAGCGACGCAAGTCGCGAGATTGCCGCCCGCGTCATGACCGGCGACGCCGATACGCTGCGGATCGGCGCGCTGCGCGCGGGCCTGCGCGACGGCCCATTGCGCCGCGCGATAGCCGTCCTCGGGCGCGGCCGGAAACGGAAACGCCGGCGCGAGCGAATAGCCGACCGATACGACCCACGCGGGCGTATCGCGTGCGATCGTCGCGGCGGCAATATCCGCGTCGTCGAGCCCTCCGCGAATAAAACCGCCGCCGTGGAAGTAAAGAACGATGGGCAACACCGTGCCATCCGATGCGGGACGATAGCTGCGCAGCGTGATGGGTTGCGTGTGTCCCGTGATGTGCACATCTTCGATGCACAAGCGGGGGCTCGACTCCAGATCCAACAGTGATGCCATGGTTATTTCCGGTGCAAGGCCTGTGCTGCAAGGCCTGCACGCATAAGTTGCGATGCTGCGAATTCTGGAGTCCGCGCCTTTTTTAATAAATGCCTATAATCCGGCAACACAATTCGGTCGCACCGAACAATCGTGGTTATCCCTTGCGATCGTTCATTCCGTTATTTTTTAGCGCTCGCTTAAATAGTTGCGTCGCTAAGTAAAGAAGGTGAGAGAACATGGATCGGCTACAAGCAATGCAGGTATTCACCCGCGTCGTGGACACCAATAGCTTTTCGCGCGCAGCGGATACGCTCAATCTGCCGCGCGCCTCCGTCACGACGATCATTCAGAATCTGGAAGCGCATCTGAACGTGCGTCTGCTTCAGCGCACGACACGCAGGCTCAATCTCACACCCGATGGCGCCGCGTATTACGAGCGCTGCGTGCGCATCCTCGCGGACATCGAGGAAGCCGAAGGCTCGTTCTCGAACAACGGAAAGGGTCCGCACGGCAAGTTGCGTGTGGATATGCCGGGGGCGATCGGGCGGCTCATCGTGATGCCGCAGCTATGCGATTTCCATACGCGCTATCCGGAGATCGAGTTGATGATGGGCTTTGGCGACAAGCCGGTCGATCTCATTCAGGAAGGCGTCGATTGCGTGATTCGCGTGGGCACGCTGCAGGATTCGAGTCTCGTTGCGCGCCGTATCGGCGTGTTTCAGGGCGTGACGGTAGCGGCCCCGCAATATCTCGAACGCAACGGCACGCCGAGAACGATCGAGGATTTGCAGAATCACACGGCGGTGAATTATTTTTCGAGCCGCACCGGGCGCGTCATGGATATGGATTTCGTCATCGACGACGAAACCATCGAAGTGAAGATGCGCGGCATGATCGCGGTGAACGACGCGGAAGCGTATCTCAGTTGCGGGCTGAAGGGCGTCGGCATCATTCAGGTGCCGCGTTTCATGGCGTTGCCGCATCTGCGGGCGGGCGAGCTCGTCGAAGTGCTGCCGCAATGGAATCCGCTGCCAATGCCGATTTCCGCGGTGTATCCGCATAACCGGCATCTGTCGCCGAAGGTGCGCGTGTTCGTCGACTGGGCAGCCGAATTGTTCGAACGCTGCCCGCTTCTGCAAGGCCAGAAGGATGCGGAAGAACGCTGCCTTCCTACGAGCACGTCATCGCCGACCATCGTGCGGCACGGCACGCCTGAAGTCGCGGGCACCGAAGATATCGTCGCATAGCCGATTATCTTCCGGGGCGGTGCAAACGCCCGCCCAACAAGCCCTCGCGCCATTATTCGCCGAAATCGATAAATCTATTCGCGGATACGGCATTTATCCGCGTGTGCCGCGCGACTACATTCACTCCCAACGCAGCGTGCTCATTTTCCAATTGCAATTCGCAATTGCCCGCACGCCGCAATCGGAATGAAAGGAGTCGCAAGCATGAAACAGCTCATCACGGGATTTTCTCTCGCAGCCATCTCCGCTGTCGTCACGACTACCGCATTCGCGGAAGGCGGCCAAGGCATCGGCCGCGCAGGCACGTATCAGGTCCAGACGCAGACGGAAGCGACCTCGAGCGATACGCCCAAGACGCGCGCCCAGGTGCGTGCCGAACTCGTTGCAGCGTATTCGAACGGCTCCCTGCCGGCATTGAATCGCAACTCGTATCCGGAACGCGGCATGTGGGGCGATGCCGTCGCTGCGCAAAGCGAGCAACGCGCACGCGATGCGGCGCAGGCGGAAGCGCGCAACCGCGAGATCGTCGAGTACGCCAATGGCTCGGCGGCGCAAGGCAATGTGACGACGCGCTGATCGTCGCGTCAGAAAGGATTCAAGAGGCCATCATGTTCGAAAACACGTCACTCGATCAGTTCTCGCTTCTCGACGAACTGCCTTCACTCACGCCGGTGTGGCACCCGTTCACGCAGCACGCTGCGCATGCGCCGGCCGTTGCGCAAGAGACGAAGCAGGAGAGCACTGAACGCTCGCACTGAGCGAGACATGAAAGGCGCGGACAAAAGCCCGCGCCTTTTTTATTCAACTCAACCGCACGCGCCGATTTCGCCGCATGCCGTGCAGAAGTCGCAGCCGTCCTTGCGGATCACTGCATTTGCACCACACGTCGCGCATTTCCGGCCGTGCATCAGGGAAAGGCTATGCGGATCGATCTCACCTCCCGCGATACCCTCGGATACCTCCTCGCGTTCATCGGCTACAGCTACCGGATGCGGCGCGCAATCGGCACGCTTGCGCGCAAGCACGCGCGACGGTACCTGGTTTCCTTCTGCGTCGAGAAAACCGCGACGATAAAGAATCTGCTGGATCGCATACGCTAACGCGGCGACTTCCGAATCGTGCCAGCGCGGACTGCGATGTCCGTCGAGCCGTTCGACATCGCCGAGTCGCACCTGTCCGCGGTCCCACGACACTTTTCGCATGTCCTGCAGCGTGCGCGCCGCGAAACCGCCGCGCGCGGCCAGTGACAGCGAACGCATCGTCGCCGTGATCCATTGCTGTGATTCGTCGCGCTGCCCCGTGGGAATGAAGAACTCGATGGGCCGCTCGATCGTCACGTCCTCGCCGCCGATACGCCCCGTCACTTCGATGAACGAGACCGCGAGATAAAGCGACTTCTTTCCCGCCTGCGTCAGATACTCGACCTTCTCGATGATCGCGGGCAACTCGCCTCTCGGCCGATGATCGATCGCAATGCGCAACGGATCGAGATCGAGTTCGGGGTCGGGCGAATCGCTCGGCGTCTCGGCGGGCGTGACGGAGAGCACCGCGCCCAGCGTCTCGTTCGGCCGATATGTCGCAAGCCCCTTCAGTCCGCGCCGCCATGCCTCGAAATAGAGATCCTGAAACTTGTCGAATGGATAATCTGCGGGCACGTTCACGGTCTTCGAAATCGATGTATCCACGAACGGTTGCACCGCGGCCATCATCTCCATGTGATCGTGCGCGGACATCTGCAGCGCGCTGATGAAATAGTCGGGCAGCGCGTTCACGTCGCCGCCCATCTCGCGATATAGCCGGTACGCGTGATCTTCGACGGGGAAGGTCTGACGTGAACCGTCCGCCATGCGTTTCGTGCGTTGATAGGTCCACGAGAACGCCGGCTCGATGCCGTTCGATGCGTTGTCCGCGAACGCGAGGCTCACGGTGCCCGTCGGCGCGATCGACAGCAGATGACTGTTGCGAATGCCATGCTCGCGTATCGCGCGCTTGATGTCGTCGGGCAGGCGCGAGGCGAACGTGCCCTCTGCCAGATAATGCTTCGCATCGAAGAGCGGAAACGTGCCGCGCTCTTTCGCGAGTTCGACCGATGCGCGGTACGCCTCGTCGCGCATCGTGCGCGCGACCCGCGTGGCGAAGTCGCGCCCTTCCTGCGCGTCATAGCGAAGCCCGAGCATCACGAGCGTGTCGCCGAGGCCGGTAAAGCCCACGCCGATGCGGCGCTTCGCTGCGGCTTCGCGTGCCTGCTCTTCGAGTGGCCAGAGCGTGACGTCGAGCACGTCGTCGAGAAAGCGCACTTGCGTGCGCGTCGTGCGTGCAAGGCCGTCCCAGTCGAAGGACGGCGCGCCGCCGCGCATCTGCGCGAACGGATCGTGCACGAAGCGCGTGAGATTGAGCGGACCGAGATTGCAGCAGCCGTATGCGGGCAGCGGCTGTTCGCCGCATGGATTGGTCGCGCGAATCGATTCGACCGCGCGCAGATTGTTATCGTCGTTCATGCGCGACATGAACACGACACCCGGCTCGGCGACGTCGTAAGTCGAGCGCATGATCGTGTTCCATACTTCGCGCGCCTGCACTTCGCGATAGACCCAAAGGCCGTCCTCGCGCTGGTGCATGTCCTCGGCGGCACGCTGCGCCGGTGACGGTTCGGCCTTGTGCACGAGCTGCCATGTGGCGTCGTCGGCGACGGCCTGCATGAACTCATCGGTCACCGCGACCGATACATTGAAATTGTTCCAGCGCCCTTTCGTATGTTTTGCCGCGATGAATTCGAGCAGATCGGGATGCGAGCAATCGAGAATGCCCATTTGCGCGCCGCGCCGCGAGCCCGCGCTTTCGACCGTGCGGCACGATGCGTCGAACACGTCCATGTAGCTGCATGGACCCGATGCCGCCGATCCCGTCGAATGCACACGCGCGCCGCGCGGACGGATCGCCGAAAAGTTATACCCGACGCCGCCGCCGCGACGCATCGTCTCGGCTGCCTGCAGCAGCGCGACGTAAATACCCGGCAAGCCGTTGCTGTCGACGTTCTGTATCGCATCGCCTACGGGCTGCACGAAGCAATTGATGAGCGTCGCGTCGATGCCCGCGCCGGCCGCGCTCATGATGCGCCCCGCGCCGAGCGCGCCGCGCTTGAAGTTATCGACGAACTCCGCTTCGATCTTCGCGCGCGACTCTTTCGGCTCGGCAAGCGCGACACCGCGCGCCACGCGCAGGTAAATATCCTCGACGCGCGTCTCGTCGCCCTTGGCATATTTTTCGAGCATCACGTCGACGGAGAACTGCTGCGGTGCGAGAGCGGTGCTGGGATTG
Source organism: Caballeronia sp. INML1 (assembly GCF_023631085.1). Taxonomy (NCBI): domain Bacteria; kingdom Pseudomonadati; phylum Pseudomonadota; class Betaproteobacteria; order Burkholderiales; family Burkholderiaceae; genus Caballeronia; species Caballeronia sp. INML1. The sequence continues at coordinate 431,896 of NZ_JALQDT010000051.1, forward strand.
TCTTCAGCCATGTCGGAGATCCTTTGATTGCTGAGCCTTGCGCGATGGGGTCGGAAAGGCGTTGCGCGCGCTTGGCATGAACTGCCGCAAAGGCAATGCCCGACGATAGCGCGATTTCTCGACGCTCGCCATCGACCCGTTAAACTCGTCTGATCGAAACCAGTTCAATCAGCCGACCATACGCATGAATTCGCGTCATCCGCCGTTCTTCGGCATTTCGGGCCGCTCGGGCCAGGGCAAGACCACGTTGATCGAAGCGCTGCTGCCGTGGCTGCGCGCACACGGCCTCATGGTCAATGTCATCAAGCACAGTCATCACTCGATCGAACTCGAGCCGCCGGGCAAGGACAGTGCGCGCTTTCGCCGCGCGGGCGCCGCGGAAGTGCTGATCGCATCGCCTTACCGGTATGCGATCGTGCGCGAATTGAACGGCGACGCGGAGCCGCCGCTTGCCGAACTGGCAGCACGGCTGTCTCACGCGGACCTCGTGATCGTCGAGGGATTCGCGCGTGAAGCGATGCCGCGGCTCGAAGTCGTGCGGCCCTCGGCGGGCCGCGATCCGCTTTACGAGACCGATGTGGAGATCGTTGCAATTGCAACCGATGATGCCGCCGCGATCGAATCGAGCTTGCCGATACTCGATCTGAATGACATCGCGGGCATCGGCGCGTTCATTTGCGAGCGCGTGGGCATCGTGCTGAAAGATCAGCTTTCGGCGAGGCCGTGACGCGCCATCGCGAGTGCTTCTTTCAAGACGTCGTTATCGCCGATATGGTTCGCGAGCAGCAGCACGAGCTTCGCGTTGAGCATCTGGCTCGCTTCGTCGGAGAGTCCGTTGTGCGCGTCGATGAGGCGCTCGTAGAACGCATCGTGATCTGCGATATTCAGTTCGAGATTGAGCTTCATACGATTCATCATCCGTTGCAGGTTGCACGTTTGACCGCCGCTGCGACCGATGCGGCATCGAAGGCGCGCCAGCGCGCGCACACATGTTGATCGGGACGCAGCAGATAGAACGTGCCGGGCCGTGCATCGAAGCGATGCGCGACCATGCCTTCCACGTCTTCGATCACGGTCACGCCCGGCACCGCGCAGGTCATGCCTCTCGGCACGACGATCAGCGCACGCACGGGCAACGGCGCCTTCGACAACGCCGCGAGGCTTTGCGCGCAAACCTCCGGGCCGTGACCGAGTCCGCAGAAATAGATGCCCGTGAACGCGCCGCCGTGAGTCTGAGGCAAGAGCCATGCGTCGCGGTCATCGACGCGCACGGGCGCATCCACGCACGGCGCGCCGGGAATCATCGCGCAATCGAAGGCATCGCCATCCGCGTCGGGTGTATTGAGCGTCGAGTCGCGCAGCACCGCGGGCACCGAAAGACGCCCGCTGTTCGCCATGCGCCGCGCGAATGCGCAATCCTTCGCGAGATTGAGCGTCGCATCGCGAAAGAGGCGTGATACCGCGCTCTTCGGGGTGATGAAGTCGGTGGCGCGCGTCGAGTTGAGGATGTTTTCGTCGGCGGCGTATTCGCGTTCGGACGCGTAGGTATCGAGCAGCGTGTGCGGCGCATCGCCGTTCGCGACGAGCCTGAGTTTCCACGCGAGATTGTCCGCGTCCTGCACGCCGCTGTTCGCACCGCGCGCGCCGAATGGCGACACGCCGTGGGCCGAATCGCCCGCAAAAATGATGCGCCCGTGTCTGAAGCTGTCCATGCGCAGACACGAGAACGTGTACACGCTCACCCATTCCAGTTCGAATTCGGCGTCTTCGCCGAGCAGCGCCTTCACGCGCGGAATCACACGCTCGGGCGCTTTTTCAGCGACGGGGTCCGCGTCCCAGCCGAGCTGAAAGTCGATGCGCCATACGTTATCCGGCTGACGATGCAATAGCACAGACTGGTTCCGATGAAACGGCGGGTCGAACCAGAACCAGCGCTCGGTGGGAAACGGCGCCTTCATCTTCACGTCGGCAATCAGGAAGCGATCTTTGAACGTGCGCCCGTGGCTGTCGAGACCGAGGGACTTGCGCATCGGGCTGCGGGCACCATCGGCGGCCACGACATACTGCGCCTTGAGCGAATAGTTTCCATCGGGCGTTTCGATCTGCAATTCGACGTGATCGTCATGCTGCGTGACGCCGGTGACAGTGCTCTTCCAGCGCAATTGCAGTTGCTCCAGCTCCATCGCGCGTTCGGCGAGAAAGCCTTCGACGTAGTACTGCTGCAAGTTGATGAACGCGGGCCGCGCATGTCCTGTTTCCGGCAAGAGATTGAACGTGTAGACGAGGTCGTCATGCAGAAATACCTTGCCGACGTTCCAGCTCACGCCCTTCTCGATCATCCTGTCGCCGCAGCCAAGGCGATCGAAAATTTCCAGCGTGCGCTTGGCAAAGCAGATTGCGCGCGAGCCGGTCGACACCGTGTCGTCGTTGTCGAGCAGCACGGTGCGCACGCCTTGCTGGGCGAGGTCGATGGCCGTTGCAAGACCGACCGGGCCCGCGCCGACCACGGCGACGGGATAAGGCGAGGACGCGGGCGCATCGTGCTCGGGCGCGCGCTCGTATTCAAAGCGCAGACTGGCGTAATTTACGGACATTCGATCGTCTCCATCGTCGAGCCTGGCTCGGCTCACGCGCGAATTTCTTCGCTCTCGGTTATCTGTTCATCATTGTACAAGTCGTTTTATATGGTTGAATTTAGGTTTACCCGTATGTCGACCGGTGCTGGCTCTTGACGATTGCAAACTTTCGGCTGGATCCCGTTTTCGTGTCGGTCTAATAGTTCCCCCTGTGGGGGCAGCACCTACTTTCTTTAGGACCGCGCCGCTGCCGAGGGATACGCGGGGGAAACCATCAAAAGGGAGCACACGCGGACCCGGTTGACCCATCGGCCGCAAAGCGGGCCGGAGCTATTTCGCGCCGAACCCGTTTGTCGTCCAGCGCAAGGTGACAGACCGTGCGCGATCCAAGCCCCGGGCGTTTTGTGGGGGCACTCGCTATTGCCGGGCCATTAAGTCAATCGCCTGTGCGGCGGCCGGCATGAAGCACTTTGGATGGGAGAAGCTGTTTCTTTGGTCACTTTCTTTGCAGCAGCAAAGAAAGTAACTGCCGCCCCGCACAGGGGCAACGCTAGCAAACCAATAACAAAACGGGATCCGGCGTCAAACCGAGAGGAACCACCTACGGACGCTCGGAACGCACCGAATCAGACAGCGACGAAACCGAGCATCTTCGATACGCGCTGCGCGCACGCGTGCAGTCCCTTCGCGATGTCGCCATCCCATGCGCCGTCGAACGAGCCGCTCGGTCCGATCGCCGTGATCGCGAGCACGATATGGCGCGTGTGATCGAACACCGGCGCGCTGATCGCGCTGATGCCGGCGACGGGTTCGTCGATCGCTCTCGCGATACCGTGCTCGCGCACTTCGGCGAGCATCGCGTCGATCTGCGCGCGCGTGTACTCGCGACGCTCGGCGCCGGTCTGCAACGCGCCCGCGCGCTCGATCGCGACGAGCGCATCGACCGTCATCGGCGGCAGGTAGGCGGCGAACGCGCGGCCCGTCGCGGTCTGCAGCAGCGACATCACCGTGCCCGTGCGCATTGTCACGTGGATGGGCACGCTCGCCTGCTGGATGTGAACGATGGTCGGTCCATAACTACCCGCGCTCGCGAGCGCGACCGTATGCTCGATGCGCGGCGTCATGTTCGCCACTTCCGCAATCGCGAGACGCACCGGATCGACGCGCTGCAGGCTGATCAGCCCCATTTGCAGCGCGAACGGGCCGAGTTCGTAGCGGCCCGTTGCGGGGTCCTGCTGAATCAGGCCGAGATTGCCGTACGACACGAGATACGGATGCGCCTTCGCCGAGGGCATGCCCGCCTTTCTCGCAAGATCGCCGAGCAGCATCGGGCCGCCATGATCCACCAGCGCACGCAAGAGCGCGCCTCCGACTTCGATCGATTGAATCCCGCGGCGCACTCCGCTCATGCCTGACCTTCTGTTGTTGTCGATGATGCGCGCGATGATAACCGCATCGTCACGGCTTGAGGCCTAGCCTGGCGATCAACTCGCGATGTTGCGGATAGCGTGCTTCCAGCGTCCCAGGCGTGGCGAGTTCGAACTCGCTGAACTCGAAGCCCGGCGCGACCGTGCAGCCGGCGAGCGCCGCGCCTTCTTCATCGTGACATTCGGCCGCGAACCAGTCGCCCGCTTTGACGACGGCCTGAAACAGGGTATCCGCATGCTCGAGCGCGTTGCCGAGGCGATGCGTGACGAGCGTGCCGTTCGCATCGAGCACATGGACGTCGATGGGATCGCCGGCGTAGAAATGCCAGACTTCGTCGGAGCGGATGCGATGCCATGCGGAATGCCCGCCGTCACAGAGCAGGAAATAGATCGCGGTCGAGGCCGAGCGCAATTCGCCTTCGCTTTCGCGCGTGACGTTGCCGCTCGCGCGATAGGTCTCCCGGAAGAACCCACCTTCAGGATGCGGTTCGAGCTTCAGCCGCGCGATCAATTCCCGGCTGTCGATGCGTGTGCGCTGCATGTCGTTCCTTTGCCAGAGCGGTCGTGGTTCGCGTATTCTGCATCGGATTGCCCGTGTGAATACTTTCCTTCATTCAAGCGACGGACACCATGACTCTCTCCTCTTCCTTGCTGAACGCCTTCGCGCCGACAGGCACGCTGCGCGCATCGATCAATCTCGGCAATCCGATTCTCGCGCATCGAACCGACAGCGGCGAGCCGGGCGGCGTATCGGTGGATATCGCGCGCGAGCTCGCATCGCGGCTCGGCGTGCCTGTCGCCTTCACGTCGTTCGACCGGGCCGCGGAGTCGGTCGAAGCGGTCACGAACGATGGCGCCGATATCGGCTTCTTCGCGATCGATCCGCTGCGCGGCGCGGGCATCGCGTTCACCGCACCCTACGTGCTGATCGAAGGCTGCTACCTCGTGCGCGATGCGTCGCCGCTCACGCGCAACGAGGATGTCGATCGCGAAGGCAACCGCATCATGGTCGGCAAGGGCAGCGCATACGATCTCTTTCTCACGCGCGAGATCAAACATGCGCAAATCGTGCGCACGGCGTTGTCGCAGACCGTCGTCGATGAGTTTTTGCGCGACAACCTGGAAGTCGCGGCGGGCGTGAAGCAGCAACTCGAAGCCGATGCAGCGCGCACGCCCGGCTTGCGCCTGCTCGAAGGACGTTTCATGGTGATCCAGCAGGCGATGGGCCTGTCGAAGACCCGCAGCGACGAAGCTGCGCGCTATCTGAGCGAATTCGTGGAGGATGTCAAACGCTCAGGCTTCGTCGCCGAGGCGCTCGCGCGGCACGGCATCAAGGGCGCGTCGGTCGCGCCGGCCGCGCAGAGCTGAGCGATCCGATATGAGCGCAGACGTCACCGTCGCCGTGACCGACTGGATCGACGCGACTTTCGAGCAAGACGTCGCGGGCGCCCTCGCCGCATTCAATCGCGCGCGGCTCGGGCCGAGCCAGCAGCGCGATCTCGCCGTGTCGCTGTATCGCGATGACGATTTTCTCGGGGGGCTCGCGGGCTACACCGCGTGGGATTGGCTCTTCGTGAAATGGCTGTGGATACGCGAGGACGCGCGCGGCGCCGGACTCGGCGCACGCGCGCTCGAAGCCGCCGAAAACGAGGCGAGAAAGCGCGGCTGCCGCGCCGCGTGGCTCGATACGGTCAACCCCGCGGCGCGCGCGCTCTACGCGCGCTGCGGTTACGAGACCTTCGGCGAGCTTGCCGATTTTCACGCGGGCCAGGCGCGCTATTTCATGCAGAAGCGATTCTGAACACCCGGCGTTTTGCATTCTGCATTCATTGAGCCTTCTTGCATGATGCGTTTTGTATTACGCATTCAATTTCAGTCGCGCTGCGGCGCGCGCCGTGATCGCGCCGCGCGCCGCCAGCGACGGCGCGCAACGTTCGCGCACATCGCTGACGACGGCCGCGGGCGCATGCGCCGGATCGCCCGCGTCGAACGGCGGCGCGGGCGCGTATTCCATCTGCAGTTGGATCGCCTGCGCCTCGTGCTCGCCGACGAGTTCCGCCGCGAGCGTCAACGCGAAATCGATCCCCGCCGTGATGCCGCCACCCGTGAACAGATTGCCGTCGCGCACCACGCGCTCGTGCACCGGCATGGCGCCCAGCTCCGCGAGCAGTTCGTGGTAGGCCCAGTGCGTCGTCGCACGCTTGCCGCGCAGCAGGCCGGCCGCGCCGAGCACGAGCGAACCGGTGCAAACCGACGTCACGTAACGCGCGCTCGCCGCCTGCTCGCGAAGGAACGCGAGTGTCTCCTCGTCTTCCATCAGATCTCCGACGCCCGAGCCGCCGGGCACGCACAACACATCGAGCGCGGGGCAATCGGCGTAGGTCGCGTCGGGCGTGAGGATCATGCCGGCGCTCGATTTCACCGGCTCGCGCCTCTTCCAGACGAGATGCACCTTCACGTCGGGCATGTGCGCGAAAACGTCGTAGGGGCCGGTCATGTCGAGTTGCTGCAGGCGCGGGAACAGCAACAGGCCGATATGTAGCGTCATGGTCTTCTCCTTGGTCGATGGTGTGTGCAGTGGACGAACCGATGCTACGCCGCTAGGCTATGGCGAAATTGACACACGCCCCACGTTTTCCGCCAACTTCGTTTCCGGAGACCGCCATGCCGGCCGACGCCCCACGCACCATCGACGTGCTCGCCTTCCCTGATGTCCAGTTGCTCGATGTCGCCGGTCCGTTGCAGGTCTTCGCATCGGCGAACGATCTTGCAAAGGCTGCGGGCTTGCCGCCGCCGTATCGTCCGCGCGTCGTCGCGCGAGGCGGTACGGTGCGCGCCTCGGCTGGACTGGGGCTCGTCGGCGACGCGCTGCCCGCGCCGAACGAAGCGTGCGACACGCTGATCGTCGCGGGCGGTTGGGGCGTGCACGAAGCGGTGCACGATCGCGAACTGGTCGACTGGGTGCGCGCGCGCTCGGCGCACGCGCGGCGCACGGCGTCGGTCTGCACCGGCGCATTTCTGCTCGCGGCGGCGGGCCTGCTGAACGAGCGGCGCGCCGTCACGCACTGGACGCGCTGCGCGGAACTCGCCACGCGCTTCCCGTCGGTCCACGTCGAGCCCGATCCCATCTTCATCCGCGACGGCGACGTGTGGACTTCCGCCGGCGTCACGGCGGGCATCGATCTGTCACTGGCGCTGGTCGAGGACGATCTCGGGCGCACGCTCGCGCTCGACGTCGCGCGCCAGCTCGTCGTGTTCCTGAAGCGCCCCGGCGGGCAGGCGCAGTTCAGCGCGGCGCTGTCGCTGCAGAAATCAGGCGAACGCTTCGGCGAACTGCATGCGTGGATCGCCGAAAATCTGGCGGGGGATCTGTCGGTCGGCGTGCTGGCTGCGCGCGTCGGCATGAGCGAGCGCAGCTTCGTGCGCCATTACCGAGCGCAGAAGGCACGACGCCCGCGCGCGCGATCGAACGCATGCGGCTCGAAGCCGCGCGGCGCCTGCTCGGCGATACGGCGCTGCCCGTGAAGCGCGTCGCCGCGCGCTGCGGCTTCGGCACCGAGGAAACCATGCGCCGTGGTTTTCTGCGTTCGCTCGGCGTGTCGCCGCAGGCTTATCGCGAGAGATTCACCGGGCACGACCGCGCCGACGCCGCGCAACCCGCATGAACGCCCGCACGTGCCGGCGCGACGGCTTTTTTTGTCCTGCGTACTCAAGGCTGTAAGCTCGCTGCCGTTACCCCATTAAGAACGTTTGCTTGAGGCGCGCGCCCCGGGCGGCGTGCGAGCGCAGTCGCTGAACGAGAACCGCCCGCCGTGGCGACAAAATGGCCTGGAGCGCCGATGAGTGTGTTTCCCGCGTACGACGCGCAGGTTGCCCGCGCAACCGCGGTCGAACCTGCAGCCGTAACGGCGACCGACGACAAGGTCTTCGCCAGCGTCGCGCCATCGATCGACGCCCTGTTGCACGAGGCCGCCGCGATGGGCTGCCCGCAACAGTGGGCGTGGTATCGCGCGGGCGAGCAATTGCATCTCGAGCGGCGCGGCGATACGCCGCTGCCCGGCGCGCAGACATGGCCGCATAGCATCGCCGAGGAACGGCTCGCGGAGATCTGCGGCGCGCAGGGCTGGCACTGCTGGCCGACCGGGCGCGGCGAAAGCGTGCTCGGCTGGCTGCTTGCGCCCGTCGCGCATCGCGACGACGCGCATCTCATCGAACTCGCGCGCACGCTCGGCGAGCGCGTGCAGGCCGACGCGCTCGCGCGCGCGCAACTCACGCAGCGCGTGCTCTATGAGATTGCCTATCTCGCGAGCTCGGTGCCCGAGCGCGCCGATTTTCTGCGTGGCGTGCACGAACGGCTCGGCACGCTCATCGACGCCGAGAATTTTTATCTGGCGCTCTACGATCGCAAGTCGGGGAAGATCACGTACCCGTATTACGTCGATGTGATCGATACCGATGTCGTCGCGGCCGAGAACTACGACATTCTGAATCCGGCGCGCCTGTCGATGACCGGCCAAGTGCTCACGAGCGCGCAGCCGCTTTTCATCACCGCCGCCGATATCCGCGCGGCCGAGCGCGCGGGCCGTTTCTACTGTATCGGCGATCGCCCCGAGTTCTGGATGGGCGCGCCCCTCAAGAATGCGAGCGACGAAGTGTTCGGCATGCTCGCGATGCAGGTCTACGACGTGTCGCGCATTTACACCGCCGAGGACCGCGCACTCTTTCTCGTCGTCGCGCGCCATGTGGCGATGGCGCTCGACCGAATCCTGCACCGCGCGGATCTCGAAGAGCAGGTCGCGCGCCGCACCTCCGAACTGTCGAAGCTCAACGCGGCGCTGCGTCATGGCATCGCGGAGCGCGAGCGTTCCGAGCACTTGCAGGCGGCGCTGTATCAGATCGCCGAGCTGTCGAGCCGTCCGGGCGACATGATGGAATTCTTTCGCAGCCTGCATGGCATCGTCGGCGAGTTGCTGTATGCGCGAAACTTCTTCATCGCGCTCTTCGAAACGGAAACGGGCGAAGTGTCGTTCCCGTATTACGTCGACGAGATCGTGCAGGAGCGCCCCGCGCCACGACGCGGTCAGCGCGGCCTCACGGAATACGTGATACACGAGCGGCGTCCCCGCCTCATCGATCATTCGGAAGCGTTGCGTCTCATCGAAGAAGGCGCATTCGAGATCGAGCATCGCGAAGTGCGCCTGCGTTCGTGGCTCGGCATTCCGCTCTTCGATGGCGACGTCGTGCGCGGCGTGCTCGCCGTGCAAAGCTATTCGCCGCTCGTGCGCTATTCGCTGCGCGATCAGGAGTTGCTGACCTTCGTGTCGCGCCATATCGACACCGCGCTCTCGCGCCGTCGCGATGCCGAAGCGCTGCATGCCGCGAATCTGGAACTCGAAGCGCGCGTGCAGGCCCGCACGCGCGAACTCGACGATGTCAACGCGCGCCTGCTCTACGAGAACTCGCACGATTCACTGACGGGCCTGCCCAATCGCAGCCATCTGATGCAAAAGCTGCGCTGCGCATGGCGCGACTATCAGACGCGCGGCGACCAGCTCGCGGTGATGTTCATCGACCTCGACCGCTTCAAGGTCGTGAACGACAGTCTCGGCCATCACTTCGGCGACATGCTGCTCGTGCAGGCGGCCGCGCGTCTGCGCGACTGCCTGCGCTCGACCGATCTGCTTGCGCGTTTGGGAGGCGATGAATTCGCCGTGCTCTCGCCGAATGCGCACGTGCGCGACGCGGTATCGATCGCCAAGCGCATCCTGGCCGCGTTCGATCTGCCGTTTCATATCGAAGAGCATGTCGTGTTCTCGTCGTGCAGTATCGGCATCGTGAGTGCGGACAGTCAGTTTCATACCGAGCCCGCCGATCTGTTGCGCGATGCCGATACGGCGATGTATCGCGTGAAGAACGCGGGCCGCGACAGCTTCGTCGTATTCAATCAGGAACTGCGACGTCAGGTGTCGGATCAGGTGGAACGCGAAGGCGCGCTGCGCAACGCCATCAAACGCGACGACGAACTGGTGCCCTACTTCCAGCCTATCGTCGATGTGAAAAGCGGCGAAGTCGTTGCGCTCGAAGCATTGATCCGCTGGCGTCAGCCCGATGGTCACCTCGTCGGGCCGGGTGAATTTCTTCCTTCGGTCGAAGGCTTGAGGCTCATCGGCAGGCTCGATCTGTATATGCTGGAGCGTGTCGCGGCCATCCTCTCCAATGCGCGCTTTGCGCACTGGCCGCCGGTGCATGTGAACTGCTCCAGCTACAGCATGACGCGTCCGGAATTCGCCGACGACGTGCTTGCATTGTTGCGGCGTTATCGCGTGTCGCCGTCGCGCGTGTGTCTCGAGTTGACGGAAGGCGCGCTCGTCGCCGAACCTGCGCTTGCGCGCCGCACCATGCAGCGCCTCGCGGACAACGGCATGTCCGTCGTGCTCGATGACTTCGGCGCGGGCTTCTCATCGTTGAGCTACGTGCATCAGTACCAGTTCACGGGCCTGAAGATCGACAAGTCGTTCATTCTCGAACTCACCGAAAGTCCGCGCAGCCGTGCGATCGTGCGCGCAATCGTCCGCATGGCCGAATCGCTCGATCTGACGCTCGTTGCCGAAGGCGTCGAGGACGCAGCGACGCTTGCCGTGCTTCGCGACATGGGTGCCGCGCAAGCGCAAGGCTATTTCTTCGACAAGCCGCTGCCGCTCGACGCGCTCACACGCGCATCGCTTGCGCCGCGCTCGACGACGGCAAGCGCGGCGCTATGAGTGCACCGCGCTTCAAGGCATGCCGCCCAGCGACGGCGAGATGATGCTGCCCGGCTCGCCCTTGGGCTCGCCGCTTTCATCGAACGCGGCGCGTGTCGAAACGGGCGCGTGATTCTTCGCGCAGGTCTCGACGCTGTCGTTGCCGAGGCATTGCTGAAAGCTGTCGGCGGTGGCCTTGGCGTCGAAGGTATAGATAGTGTCGCCGACCTTTATTTCTGTGTCGGACACGCGGTCTGCTGAGATAGTCATGTTGCGCTGCCTCCATTTTCGTTGAGTCGCGCCGACGAGACAGCATCAAGCGCGCCGAGGACGGGTACAGCCGTTGCTGATTCGTAAGCGTTATCGTCGCGTCGAACAGGAGGCGTAAATGGCACAGCATCCCGCGCATTCGCAGAATCATCGGCATCCGGACGAGCCGCCACCCCAAGAAATCGCCCGCGCGCTCAAGGGCGCCGAGTATCCGATGGGCAAGGAGAAACTTATGGCGCTGGCCAAAAGCAATGGCGCGGACGGCGAAGTTATCGCCGTACTCAACAAAATGACCGATCGTAATTTTGATAGCGCAGACGCCGTGCTGCGTGAAGCAGCCCGTGCGGAGTGATATGCGCGGCTTTCAAATGTACTCCGCGATGCGGCATCCATCGTGTTGCATCGCGCGACCGACACTTGTCTGAGCAATAGCTATTCTTGGCAGGTCCGACAGGGTTATCCCTCATCCGGACGGTGTTCGAGGGTTTCCATCACCGCTATAAATAAATTAAATGAACGCCGGTGCAATTTCCAATCGTGCATATGTCTTTATCGCGCTAGGATGAGAATGCGTCGATTTGGGATGCGCGGCTTTGCACGGCGCCCGCAGCAGTTGAACCGCGCAATGGCCCGGCATCCGTCTGGCCAATCATTGCACACGGAGGCTCTATGAAGTGGGAAACCCCGAGTTTCACCGATATGCGCTTTGGCTTTGAAATCACGATGTATATCGCCACACGCTAAATCGAAAATGACAAAACGGCCATAAAAATGGCCGTTTTGTTTTTCAGCTTATCGGATAGCCGTCATTTGCGCTGTAACGGTTCGGTATGTTTATTCGCCGGATCGGGAAGATCCGCGTTCTGCGCATCGAGCCCGCCCTTGCCCGGGACCTCCGGCTCATTGCCCGACCCATACGGCACTTCCGCCGTCTGATGCGGGTGTTGATCGAGCCGCCGGTTCTCCGGCTCGATTTCCGCTGCATTCGGCTTGGGAGCGGAATGCGGTTGCTCATGGCGCTTCTCTTCGCTATCGCTCATCGTAAGTCTCCGTTCGCTTGTTACGTCGAAGATACGAGAGCAACGCGCGTACCACTACGCGAAAACAAAGAGGCCCGCATCTGCTGCGGGCCTCCGTTAGCACCACTGCAGTGAGAAGCTCAGATTGCCTGCGTCGACAGTGCCGAGCCGATCACTTCGTTCGCCACCGCATCCACGGCCTCTTTCACGATGCCGACGATTTCGTCCACTTCTGCACGCGTCGTGACAAGCGGCGGCGCGAAGCCGAGGATATCGCCATGCGGCATTGCACGCGCGATCACGCCGCGTTCAAGCGCCGCCGCCGATACCTTCGGGCCGACCTTCAACGCCGCATCGAACGGCTTGCGCTCGCCCTTGTCGGCCATGAATTCGAGCGCCGCGAGCATGCCCGCGCCGCGCACTTCACCGACGAGCGGATGCGCATCGAACGCTGCATGCAGTTGCTGCTGCAAATACCCGCCGACATCGGCGGCATTCTGCGTGAGGTTCTCGCGCTCGAGAATATCCAGGTTGGCGATCGCCGCGGCCGCGCAGATCGGATGCCCCGAATAGGTCCAGCCGTGGCCCATCGGACCGAACTCCTGCGAACCTTTCTCGATGACATCCCACACCTTCTCACCGACGATCACGCCCGACAACGGCGCATATGCGCTCGTGAGCCCCTTCGCGACGGTGATGAGATCCGGCTTGATGCCGAAATGCTGCGCACCCATCTTCGAGCCGAGACGACCGAAGCCGCACACGACTTCATCGGAAATCAGCAGGATGTCGTGCTTCCTGAGCACGTCCTGGATTGCTTCCCAATAGCCTTGCGGCGGCGCGATGATGCCGCCCGTGCCCATCACCGGCTCCGCGATGAATGCGGCGATCGTATCCGCACCTTCCTTCGCGATCAGCCTTTCCAACTCTTCCACGCAATATGCGGTGAACGGCGCTTCGCTCATGCCGGCCGGCGCCTTGCGATACCAGTGCGGACAAACCGTGTGCTTTACGCGATCGATCGGCAGATCGAAGTTCTGATGGAAGCTCGGCAGTCCCGTGAGACTGCCCGTCACGATGCCCGAGCCGTGATAGCCGCGCTCGCGCGAAATGATCTTCTTCTTGTTCGGGCGGCCGAGCACGTTGTTGTAGTACCAGACGATCTTGATCTGTGTTTCGTTCGCGTCCGACCCGGACATGCCGTAATACACCTTCTTCATGCCTTCGGGCGACCAGCCGATGATGCGTGAGGACAATTCGATGATCGTATCCGTCGAGTGACCGACATACGTGTGGTAATACGCGAGCTTCTTCGCCTGCTCATAGATCGCTTCGGCTACTTCGGTGCGGCCATAGCCGATGTTCACGCAATAGAGACCCGCGAACGCATCGATATAGTTCTTGCCCTGATGATCCTGGATCCGGATGCCCTTCGCGCCGGTGACGATCTTGCCGGGCAGCGCGCCGCTTGCATGATCGTGCGCATGCGTCGACGGATGCATGAAGTGCGCGCGGTCTTCGGCGAACAGTTGCTCGAGCGATTGATTGTGCTGGGTCATGTGCTTCTCCTTGATTCGATGATGCGTGTCTTTGAGGATAGTTCTTTCAGGCCGCGCTCGTGAGCGGCAGGCCGAGATTGCCGAGGCAGAAATATTTCGTTTCGACGAAGGGCTCGAAGCCTTCCGCGCCGCCTTCGCGGCCGAGACCCGATGCTTTCATGCCGCCGAAGGGAATCGGCGCGCCGGTGAATTTCACGCCGTTCACCGACACCATTGCGAAGTCGAGTCGACGCACGAGCTGAAAGATCGTGTCGATGCGATTCGCGCACACGTAGGCGGCGAGACCGTATTCCGTGTCATTCGCGCGCATGACGGCTTCGTCGAGCGTATCGAACGCGGAAATCGCGGAAACAGGCGCGAAGTTCTCTTCGTCGTATATGCGCATGCCCGGTTTGGCATCGGCGACGACGGTCGGTTCATAAAACCAGCCGCCGAGCGCATGGGCGTTGCCGCCTGCGGTGATGCGCGCGCCCTGCGCTTTCGCATCCTCGACACGCGCGACGGTCGCATCGAAAGCGGCCTGATGCATGAGCGGGCCGACATCGACATCGGCTTCGAATGCCGTCCCCACTTTCAGCGCCTTAACCGCTTCCGTATAGCGTTCGACGAATCGTTCATAAAGCGAACGCGCGACGAGAATGCGATTTGCGGCGCAGCAGTCCTGGCCCGAGGTCTGGAACTTCGCGCCGACTGCGACGCGCACGGCGTGCTCCAGGTCCGCATCTTCGGTCACGATGAAAGGCGCATTGCCGCCCAGTTCGAGCGCGAGCTTCTTGATGCCCGCCTGCGCCGCCGTCTTCGCGACGAGAGTGCCGACGCGCGTCGAACCCGTGAAACTCACGGCGCGCACGCGCGTATCGCTGACGAGCGTTTCCATCGCCATTTGCGGTTCGCCGATGACGACGTTGAACACGCCCGGGGGAAAGCCGGCTTCTTCGGCGAGTTGCGCCAGCGCGATCGCGGAGAACGGCGTTTCGTGTGCTGGTTTCACGACGACGGAACAGCCCGCTGCAATGGCGGCGGCGGCCTTGCGCGTGATCATCGCCACAGGGAAGTTCCACGGCGTGATGAGCGCGGCGACTCCGACCGGCTCCATCACCGTGCCGAGATGCGCGCCGTCGATATGGGTCGGAATGGTGCGGCCCGTCAGACGCTTCGCTTCGTTCGCGAACCATTCGATGAAACTTGCCGCATACGCGATCTCGCCTTTCGATTCGGCAAGCGGCTTGCCTTGTTCGAGAGACAGAATGCCCGCGAGGTCGGATTGATGACGCATGATGAGCTCATGCCAGCGCAACAGCAGTGCGCTGCGCTTTTGCTGCGGCATCCAGCGCCAGGACTGGAATGCGCGATCGGCGGCGTCGATTGCGCCGACGATTTGCGCACGATCGAGCATCGGCACATGACCGATGACGTTTTGATCGGCGGGATTGGTCACTGCGATGGATGCGGCGCTGTCGCTATGGACCCAGCGGCCGTCGATATAACAAAGCGATTTGAATAGAACGGGATGACCCAGCAGCATGTTCGTCTCCTTGCTCGAAGCGTGCATTCGCTTGATTGATTCGATGCATCTAGTCTACGGTTCGTGCGGTCGGGGGATTTTTTGTTATCGGCTGGGCGTGTTGTTGTTTTTTCTGTCTGGGTTGAGGGTTTTTGGGGGTTTTTGGGGCGGGGCATTTGCGTGGAATCCTGTTTTCTCGTTGGTTTATTAGCGTTGCCCCTGTGCGGGGCAGTGCTAATAAACCAATAACGAAACGGGATCCGGCGAAACCACAAAGTCACATCACATCATCAGCCCAATCCGGCGGCCCACTAGCCACATCCTTCACGACTTTGGTAACGATATAGGTGAAGTACCTCTCGATCCCCAACTCCTCCACGAGCAGTGAATCAATGAACCGCTGATAGTGATCGATATCCCGCGACACGACCTGCAGCACGTAATCCACGCCACCCCCGGTGGCATAGCACTGCACGATCTCGGAAGCCGCCGCGACGCGCTCCTCGAAGCGCCGCATATCCTGCGCGGTATGACGCGATAGCGTCACCTCGACGACGATGCGGCTGCCCTTGAACGCACCGGTCCAGTCGATATCCGCGCGATACCCCCTGATGAGTCCGCTGTCTTCGAGCTTCTTCACGCGCTCCCACGCAGGCGAGATCGACAGATTGACCTCCTCCGCAAGGCGCGATTTCGTAATGCGGCCATCCCGCGCAAGAATCCGCAGAATAGCCAGATCGTAGCGGTCGAGCTTGATCAAGTCACACGCTCACGGCAATGTTGCGCTCGACGATATCCGCGACCACGGCCACGGTATCGCCCGTTTGTACAAGGCCCGGAAAGTGCCGCGCCGCCAGCAACCCGTCACGCTTCGCACGATATTCAACCGGCGCCGCCCCCGTGCGCGTGATGTCGTACACGCGCGCCAGCACGTCGCCCGCCTTCACCATGTCGCCGAGATCACGGCACATTTCGAGCAGGCCCGCATGCTCGCTCGTCGTGTAGCAGGAGCCATCCGGCATGTCGAGCAGCGTCGTCGTGCGCGCCTGATCATGCGTCACATCTTTCTCGATGATGCCCGCATACGCGAGAAATCCGTACACACCACGCTCCGCGACCGCGACGCTCTTCGCCGTCGACGAGCCGCCGCCGCCCAGTTCCGTCGATACGAACACCTTGCCCGCCTCCTCCGCTGCACTGTCATAGAGGCCGATGCTATCGAGCTCGAGCATGCGCATCGAATACGGCGCGCCGAACGCGCGCATCGCAGCTTCGCAACGTGATTGCTGTGTACCGTCGCTCAGCACGTGAATCGCCGCGAACGGCAGGAAGTCGAGCGTGCGGCCGCCCGCGTGGATATCGAGCACATAATCGGCGAGCGGCAACAGATGACGCTGAAAGTAATCCGCGATCTTCTCGGTCACCGTGCCGTCCGGCTTGCCGGGAAAGCTGCGATTCAGGTTGCCCGCATCGATCGGCGAGGTGCGCGAACCCGCACGAAACGCGGGATAGTTCATGAACGGCACGATGATCACGCGGCCGTTCACGTCGCCGGCCCTGAGTGTCGATGCGAGCTTCGCCAGCGCGATCGGCCCTTCGTACTCGTCGCCATGATTGCCGCCCGTGAGCAGCGCGGTCGGTCCGTCGCCGCGCTTGATCACGGTGACCGGAATCATCACCGCGCCCCACGCCGAATCGTCGCGCGAATACGGCAGCTTCAGGAAGCCGTGCTGTTCTCCATCGGCGTCGAAGTCGACGGTCGGGCTGATCGGTGACGCGCGCATCGTGCTACTCCTTCACGAACAATTTGCGAGGCGTGTTGCAGAAGGTCTCGACGCCGGTGTCCGTAATCAGGATGCTCTCCGTGATTTCGAGGCCCCAGTCGTCGAGCCACAGGCCCGGCATGAAGTGAAACGTCATGCCGGGTTCGAGGACGGTCTCGTCCCCGGGACGCAGGCTCATCGTGCGCTCGCCCCAGTCGGGCGGATAGCTCGCGCCGATCGGATAACCGCAACGGCTGTCCTTCTCGATGCCGAACTTGCGCAGCACCGCGAAGAATGCATTGGCGATGTCCTCGGTCTTGTTGCCCGGCTTCGCCATCGCAAGGCCCGCTTCGATGCCTTCGACAACCGCCTTCTCTCCTTCGATGAAATGCTGCGGAGGCTTGCCGAGATACACCGTGCGCGAGAGCGGGCAGTGATAACGCCTGAAGCATCCGGCGATTTCGAAGAACGTGCCCGCATTCGCGGTGAATACCGAGTCGTCCCATGTGAGGTGCGGCGCGGCGGCATCGGCACCGGTCGGCAACAGCGGCACGATCGCGGGATAGTCGCCGCCGTAACCGTCGGCGCCCGTGATGCCGGCCTCGTAAATCTGTGCGACGAGGTCACTCTTCTTCATGCCCGGCTCGACCTTGTCGAGGATGCGCGCATGCATCTTCTCGACGATGCGCGCCGCCACCCGCATGTACTCGATTTCACGCGCCGACTTCACCGCGCGCTGCCAGTTGACGAGCGCGGTGGCGTCGACGAACTTCGCGTCCGGCAGATGCTGGGTCAACGACGCATACGCCTTCGCGCTGAAGTAGTAGTTGTCCATCTCCACACCGATGCGCTTCTTGTCCCAGCCGCGCGCGGCGATCACTTCGGTCGACAGGTAATCCATCGGATGGCGCACCGGCGACTGCACATAGTGATCCGGATAGCCGACGATATCGTCGTGCGACATGAACACCGTGCGCTTCGCGCCGTTCGCGTCCTGCCCGCGGCCGTACCAGACAGGGTCGCCGTCCATCGCGAGCAGCACACATTGATGCACGTAGAACGACCAGCCGTCGTAGCCGGTGACCCATGCCATGTTGGTCGGGTCGGTCACGATCATGAGATCGATGCCCGCCTTCTCCATCGCACGCCGCGTCTTCGCGATGCGCGCGTCGTACTCGCCGCGCTCGAACGGCAGGCGTACCACGGGCGCCCTGCGTTCATCCGCTTTCTTCTGTTGCATGATTTCGGACATCGTCCCCTCTATCAAGCGGTCACATCGTTGTGAAAAATGGTTCCTGCCTGGACCGCGCGCGCACGCTGAATGGCGAGCGTTGCGATCGCGGTGTCCTGCGCGCCGGTGCCGGTCAGATCGCACACGGTCACTTCATCGTCGTTTACGCGGCCCTGCGCCTTCTTCGCGATGACGTCGCCCAACTCCGGGAAAGACGCATCGGCAGCGATCACGCCGGCCTCGATCGCGTGATGCAATTCGCCCAGCACACGCACTTGCTGCACGCGATCGCATACATAGCGCGCCTTCGCAAAGACATCCGGTGCGATCTCGTTCTTGTGCTCGGCGTCGGAGCCCATCGCCGTGATATGCAGGCCGGGATGCAGATCCCGCGCGTGAATCAAGGGCTCGCGGCTCGGCGTCGTCGTGATGGCGATATCCGCATGCTTGAGCGCCTGACTGACACTGTCCGCGACATCGCATGGCAAGCCTTCGCAGTCACGCGCAAATCGATGCGCGCTTTCGGCATCGCGCGCCCATACGGTGACGTGCTCGATATCGCGCACGAGACGCAACGCCTTCAATTGCAGACGCGCCTGCTCGCCCGCGCCGATGATCGCCACGCGCCTCGCATCCTTGCGCGCAAGCCAGCGTGACGCGACCGCGCCCGCGGCCGCGGTGCGCACCGCGGTGAGATAGCCGTTGTCGAGCAATACGGCCTCGGTGAGGCCCGTGCGCGCCGACAGCACCAGCATCAGCCCGTTCAGGCTCGGCAAACCCAGCGACGGATTGTTGAAGAAGCCCGGACTGACCTTGATCGCGAAGCTCGGAAAGCGCGGCAAATAAGCGGTTTTCACGTCGACTTCGCCTTCGTGCTCGGGTATGTCGAGACGCAGGATCGGCGGCATCGCAACCGCTTCGGTCGCGAGCGATTTGAACGCGGCTTCGACTTGCTCGATCGCGTCGAGGTCGAGCGGCACGAGCTTGCGCAATTGCGCCTGCCCGAGCAGCACGGTGGAGGTATCGATGTTGGACATGGGTTCAGGCCGCTCCGATCAGGCGGCGATGCGTTTCGATATCGATATTGCTGCCGCTCACGACGATGGCGATGGGCCCGTCCTGCACCGCAATCGCGCCATCGAGCAGCGCCGCGATGCCCACCGCGGCCGCGCCTTCGACGACGAGCCGCTCTTCGCGATACGCATGCACGATGCCGCGCGCGATCGACACTTCATCGAGCAGCACGACGTCGTCGATGAGATCGCGCGTCATCGCGAAGGTATGCCGGTTTTCGAGGCCGATTCCGCCGCCGAGCGAATCGGCGAGCGTCTCCAGTTCATCGACGAAAACCGGCTTGCCCGCCGCGAGACTCGCGTGCATCGCGGCGCCGCGTTGCATGGACACGCCGATCAGCTTCGTACCGGGACGGATGTTCTTTGCCGCGAACGCGATGCCGCTGAAGAGCCCGCCGCCCGACAAGGGCACGACGATGCTCGCCGTATCCGGCAGCGCTTCGAGAATTTCGAGGCCGATGGTGGCCTGTCCCGCGATCACGCGTTCGTCGTCGAAAGGCGGCACGAATGCATAGCCTTCTTCGCGCACGAGACGTTGCGCTTGCACCTGCGCATCGTCCTGACTCTTGCCGTGGATGACGACGCGCGCGCCGAGCGCCGCCACCGCATCGACCTTGTTCTTCGGCACGAGCGACGACATGCACACCGCCGCTTCCATGCCGAGCGCGCGCGCCGCGTGCGCGACCGCGCGGCCATGATTGCCCGTCGATGCCGTGACGACACGGTTGCATCCCTGCTCGGCGAGTTGCGCGAGCGCATTGGTCGCGCCGCGCAACTTGAAGCTGCCCGTGGGTTGCAACGTTTCCAGCTTCAAATGGACCGGCACCCCCGCGATGCGCGAGAGTGACAACGAATGAACCAGCGGCGTGACGAGCGCGCGGCCTTCGATGCGCTGGCGGGCGCGGTAGACATCGGCGAGCGTGAGTGCGGACATGAGTGACTGGGTCGCGTGTTGGGTAACGATGCAACCCAGTCTAATGTCCTAAAAAATCGTTTTCGATTGTCCTAGTTCATTTAGTTGAAGTCGTGCACGTGCGGGTACTGGCCGAAGACCTCGCGCATGGTTTCCACGGCCGTGCGGAACGTACTCTCGCCGACTTCCGCGCCCACGCACAGCCGCACGGCATTGGGCCGGTCCGCGCCGCGCACGAGAAACGGATCGGGCGATGTCACCGCGATATTGCGATTGCGCAGCTCGCGCGTGATGCGATCCGCTTCCCATTCGTCGGGCACGCGCAGCCAGACCGACAGCGCGTTCGGATGACTGCCGAGTACATAGTCGCCGAGCACTTCGCGCACTACGCCCTGGCGCGCGGCAAGCCGCTCGCGCTGAATCTGCACGAGACGTTGCGCCGTGCCATCCATGATCCAGCGTGCGCTGACTTCCGCAATCGGCAATGTCGCCATCCAGCAACTGACGCGCAGCACGCTTTCCGCGCGCAATGCAAGACGCCGCGGCACCGTCATGAAGCCGGTACGCAGGCCGCTCAGCACCGATTTGGTCATGCTCGTGCAGTAAAACGCGAGTTCCGGAATCAGGCTCGCAATGGGTGTCTGCGTCCTGGCGGGCAGCGCACCGTAGACATCGTCCTCGATTACATACACGCCATAGCGCTCCGCGATACGAGCAATGGCGCGGCGGCGCGAATCGGGCATCAGCGCAACCGTGGGATTGTTCAGTGTCGGCGTGCACACGAGCGCGCTCACGCGCTCGCTGTCGCAGACCTCCTCGAAGTGCTCCGGGCGAATGCCGTGCTCGTCGATTTCCAGGCCTTTGAGCGTAAACCCCAACACATTTGCAGAGCCGATCACGCCGTGATCCGTGAGGCTTTCGCACAGCACCGTATCGCCGGGCCCGACGATGCTCGCCAGCGCGAGGAAGATGCCATGCGCGGCGCCATTGGTGACGAGCAGGGTCTCCACCTTCGCGGGCATGTTGAGCGACGCGAGCCATTCGACGCCCGCCTGGCGATGACTGTCGAAGCCCGCTATCGGCCTGATTGCGCGAATCCACGGCTGATCGTCGATGGTCGACAACGTCGCGCAGACCTTGCGCCACATCGCGTCGTGCTCGGCCGTATGCACGATGCGCGCAATGGAAAAATCGACCACCGAACGCTCGGCCGTGTCGAGCATGTAATTGGACATCGTTTCGGTCACGCGCGCGGTGACGAAGCTGCCGCGCCCGACTTCGCAACGAATCAGCCCTTGCCGCTCCAGTTCCTTGTACGCGTTGGTCACGGTCTGCACGCTGATCGCGAGATCCGACGCGACTTCGCGCTGCGGCGGCAAACGTGCGCCCGATGCGAGCGCGCCGCTTTCTATGTCGGCCGCCATCGCCTTGACGAGCCGCTTGTATTTGGACTGCACGCCTTGCACCGTGCGCACGGCGTCGCGCCATCTTTCATTCACGTGCCTGCTCCTCGCATGCCTGGTTCCATGCGCAATAGTGGCGCAAAAGCGCGCGTGAAAATAATTGTCCTAGAGCAATCGGAACAAATATATGGCTTTGTATTCTGCGTCGGTGGCTGCGCTGCGAGTCGATTCAAAGCCCTGCGGGATAAGGGTTTTCTCGGTGATTCGCGCATTCGCGCCATCGGATGGCCTACTCGATCACGCTTGAAAAACCATCACTACGGGAACGATATGAACACGAAGCGACTGTCTGGAATGCTGGCAGCAGCGTGCGTCGCGGCAGCTAGCCTTGCCGCCTATGCCACGAGCGCGAGCGCGGAAACCACGTTGCAGCGCATCCAGCGCACCGGCGAGGTGCGTATCGGCTATGCGAACGAAACGCCTTTCGCCTACACGACGCCCGATGGCACCGTGACCGGCGAATCGCCCGAGATCGCGAAGAAAGTGTTCGCCAAGCTCGGCGTGAAGAAGGTCGATGCGGTGCTCACCGAATGGGGCGCGCTGATACCGGGCCTGAAGGCCGGGCGCTTCGATGTGATCGCGGCGGGCATGTACATCACGCCGGAACGTTGCAAGCAAGTGGCGTTCGCCGATCCGCAATACCAGATTCCCGACACGCTGCTGACGATGAAGGGCAATCCGAAAAACCTGCACAGCTATGCCGATGTCGCAAAGCAACCGGACACGAAACTTGCTGTGATGGCAGGGACGGCCGAACTCGGTTATGCGCGCCAGGCCGGCATCAAGGACGACCAGATCCTGCAGGTTCCGGACACCACCGCGCAATTGCAGGCCGTGCGCGCGCGCCGCGCCGACGCAGCGGTCGGCACCGCATTGACGATGAAAGGTCTCGCCGGAAAAGGCGGCCCGCAGGTCGAAGCGATCAGCCAGTTCAACGACGATCCGAAGCACACCGGTTACGGCGCGCTCGCGTTTCGCCCCGAAGACACGGATCTTCGCGACGCCGTCAACAAGGAACTGCATCAGTGGCTCGGCACCGACGATCACCTGAAGACGGTCGCGCCCTTCGGCTTCGACAAGTCCAACGTGACGACCAAGAAAGCGCCGGAGCTGTGCGCCGGTTGAGCGGGCTTCAATAGCGACGCGCAGCGTCCATCCATTCGCGAGGAACCGTCATGAGTGACCTCAATGAGCTTTTGCCCCTGATGATGAAGGGCACGCTCGTCACGATCCAGATCGCCGTCATCAGCATCCTGCTTGCGATCGTCATGGCGGGTGTCGCGACGGCGTTGCGCGCCGCGCCCTACCGCGCCGTGCGCTGGGCCGGCAATGTCTATGTCGAGGTGTTTCGCGGCACGTCGTTGCTGGTGCAGCTATTCTGGCTCTTCTTCGTGCTGCCGCTGCCGCCCTTCAACGTGCAACTGACGCCTTTCACCGTCGCGATCGTCGGTCTCGGACTGCACTACGGCGCCTATGGCTCGGAGATCCTGCGCGGCGCGCTGCGCTCCGTGCCCGGCGGGCAATATGAAGCGGCGCTGGCGCTGAACATGCCCGCGGCCGCGCGGCTGCGCCGCATCGTGCTGCCGCAGGCGATGATCAACGCGCTGCCGCCCGCGACCAACCTGATGATCGAGCTTCTGAAAGGCACCTCGCTCGTCTCGCTGATCACGCTCTCGGACCTCACGTTCCGCGCGCGCCAGCTGGACGAGGCGACCTTCAAGACGGCGGAAGTCTTCGGACTCACGCTTCTCATCTACTTCGTGCTTGCGCAGGTGATCGTCGCCGTCATGCGCGTGTTCGAACGGCGCGTAAGCAGTCATGTCGCCATTCGCCGCACTGTCCCGGGGGCTGCATCATGACATCGCTGGGTCAACTCTTCGATGTGAAATACGCGCTGCATATCCTGCCCGAACTCGCGCGCGCGGCGACCTACACGATCGGCATCACGCTTGTCGGCTTCGCGATTGCGCTCGTGCTCGGCCTCGTGCTCGCGATCATGCGACGCAGCGAATTCGCGCCGCTCGCCAGGACGACCGCGTTCTTCATCGAGTTCATTCGCAGCACGCCGCTGCTGATCCAGGTGTACGTGCTCTTCTATGTCGCGCCGCTCTATGGCTTTACGATGTCCGCGCTGACGGCCGGCACGCTCGGCATCGCGGTGCACTATGCGTGCTACGTGTCCGAGGTGTATCGCGCGGGGCTCAACGGCGTCGCGCGCGGACAGTGGGAAGCATCGTGCGCGCTGTCGCTCTCGCCGTGGCGCACATATACCGGCGTGGTTCTGCCGCAGGCGATTCGCCCGGTGATTCCCGCACTCGGCAACTATCTCGTCGCGATGTTCAAGGACACGCCGGTGCTCTCCGCGATCACCGTCGTCGAACTGATGCAGCAGGCGAAGAACATCGGCTCCGAGACGTTCCGCTATCTCGAGCCGATCACCATGACCGGGATCTTCTTTCTCATCATCAGCGTGACGTTCGCTTCGGGCGTGCGTCATCTCGAACGGCGCGTGAGGCTGCCATGATGGTTCAGCATCGCGTATCGACCACTCAGACCCCGCTGGACGGCGCACGGTAATGCAACTCCAGGAGCAGCAGATGAAACGAGACCTCGACCCGGCGCTCGGCGCAGCGGCCGACGCCAGCGCGACCACGCCCATGGTGCGCTTTCGCAACGTCACCAAGCGCTATGGCGCGCTCACCGTGCTCGACGGCCTCGACCTCGATGTCGCCCGGAACGAAAAGGTGGCGATCATCGGGCCGAGCGGCTCGGGCAAGTCCACGCTTTTGCGCGTGTTGATGACGCTGGACCCGCTCACCGATGGCGTCATCGACGTGGACGGTGAACCGCTCACGCACGAAATGCGCGGCGGCAAGCTCGTGCCCGCATCGCCGCGACATGTTCGCCAGGTGCGCAGCAAGATCGGCATGGTGTTTCAGAGCTTCAATCTCTTTCCGCACATGAGCGCGCTTGCGAATGTCATCGAAGCGCCGATGAGCGTGCTCGGATTATCGAAGAAAGAAGCGACCGAGCGAGGGCGCGACCTGCTTTCGATGGTCGGTCTTTCCGAAAAGTGCGATCACTATCCGTCGCAGTTGTCGGGCGGACAGCAGCAGCGCGTAGCGATTGCTCGCGCGCTCGCAATGCGCCCGAAGATCATGCTCTTCGACGAAGTGACCTCCGCGCTCGATCCTGAACTGTGCGGCGAAGTGCTCACTGTGATTCGCCGGCTCGGCGAAGAACATAGTCTGACGATGCTGATGGTCACGCACCAGATGGGCTTTGCCAAAGACTTCGCCGATCGCGTGTGCTTCTTCTCGCAAGGCAAGATCATCGAGCAGGCGCCGCCGCAGCAGTTCTTCTCCGCGCCGCAGCATGAGCGCACGCGGCAGTTTCTGCGCGCGGTGACCGAAGCGCTTTGATCACGCGTTTTCTCGCGGTCCGATAATTGCTTCGCGCTCTTCGCATGGCCTGTTGCTTCAGCCACCGGAGAGTGCGATGTCCCCCACCCTGAATAAAGTCGCGCGCTTTGAGGATCTTTCCATCGAGCGCGGCACACGCGTATGCGTCAAAGCCGGCGACGACGCGAAGGAAATCCCCATCCTGCTCGTGCGCGACGGCGACGACGTGCGCGCCTATACCGCGCAATGTCCCCATGCGGGCGGCCCGCTCGATGAAGGCGCGATCTGCAACGGGCGCATTGTGTGTCCCTGGCACAAGGGCACGTTCGAGGTGCGCGACGGCAGTCTCGTCGAGCCGCCGCCGCTGAAAGCGTTGACACGCTACGAAGCCACGATAAGGGACGGCGACGTGTACGTGTCCGCGCAAGCCATCGACAGCGGTGACGTCTCGAAGAAGCAGACGAACGCGAGCCGGACCATGCTCGTCGTCGGCGCGGGCGCAGCGGGCGCGGCCGCATGCTCGGCGCTGCGCGAAGCGGGCTTCGACGGACGCATCGTGCTTGCAGGCGACGACGCGCGCGAGCCCTACGATCGCACGTCGCTCAGCAAGTTCACACTCGCAGGCGACATGCCGCCCGATGAAGTCCCGCCGCTGCTCGACGACGATTTCTTCGCGAAGCACGATATCGAACGCATCGAATCGCAGGCCGTTCGTCTCGATCCGAAGGAGAAGCGCGCCGAGCTCGCGAACGGACAGAAGATCGAATACGAAGCTGCGCTCGTGTGCACCGGCGGCGTTCCGAAGCCACTCGATATTCCCGGCGCAGAACTCGAGCATGTGCATCTGCTGCGCACGCGCGAGGATGCACGCGCGATTCTCGCATCGCTCGAAGGATGCAAGCACGTGGTGATCGTGGGGGCGAGTTTCATCGGGCTGGAAGTGGCTTCGTGTCTGAGGAAGCGCGAAATCGACGTGACCGTCGTCGCGCCGGGGAAGACGCCGTTTGCCAGGCAGTTCGGCGAGCGCATCGGCGAGATGTTCAGATCGTTGCACGAAAAGAACGGCGTGACGTTTCATATGAATGCGCGCATCAGCGCATTCGCAGGCGATGGTGCAGTCAGCGAAGTGATCCTCGATTCGGGCGGCAAGGTCGCGGCCGATGTCGTCATCGCGGGCACGGGCGTCGAGCCGGCGACGTCGTTTCTGTCGGGCCTCGCGCTCGCGGACGATGGAGGCGTCGACGTCGACGCAACCATGCTCGCCGCGCCCGCGTTATACGCCGCCGGCGATATCGCGCGCTTTCCCCTGCCGCGCTCGGATCAGCGACTGCGCATCGAGCACTGGCGCGTGGCGCAACAACATGCGCGTGTCGCCGCCTACAACATGGCGGGCAGCGCGCGGGAATATGTCGGCGTGCCCTACTTCTGGACGTTCCACTACGAGAAGACCTTCGACTATCTCGGGCATGTCGAGAAGCCGGATAGCATTAAAATAGACGGCGATCTCGATGCGCAGCATTTCATTGCCTACCTGATGAAAGACGGACGCGTGGGCGCGGTGATCGCATGCAAACACGAAACCGCGGTATGCCGTCTCGCCGAAGCGATGCGCGAGCCGCTCACGCTCGATGACGCGCGGCGCGTCGCGAACGCTTGAGAAACCGACATGGCCACGAAGCAGCCCGGCGTCGAACCGGATCAGGCTCCCGAGTCGCTGGACGAATGCCGCCGCTGCGCGCTCTGGGAACATGCGACGCAAGCGGTCCCCGGCAAAGGCCCGCGTCACGCGCCGATCATGATCGTCGGCGAGCAGCCCGGCGATCAGGAGGACTTGCAGGGCAAGCCTTTCGTCGGGCCGGCGGGCGCGATGCTCGATCGTGCGCTCGAAGAAGCCGGCGTCGCACGCAGGGAGGTCTACGTGACGAATGCCGTGAAGCACTTCAAGTGGGAGCCGCGCGGCAAGCGGCGATTGCACAAGACACCCGCGCAGCGCGAGATCGACGCATGCCGCTATTGGCTCGATCGCGAGACGGGTGATGTCGGGCCGAAGGTGATCGTCGCGCTCGGCTCGACCGCGCTCAAGTCCGTGATGCGCGATTCGAAAGCGACATTGCAGGCGTCGATGGGACAGGCGATCGAGCACGAAGGCCATGCAATCGTCGCGACCTATCACCCTTCGTTCGCGTTGCGGGCGCCCGATCCCGAAACGCGCGAGCGCGCCTACGTGGCTATCGTCGACGCGTTGCGCGAGGCGCATAGACTCGCCACGCATCATCGGAAAGAGCGTTGAGGTATGACTATGGCAACGAGCAAAACCCCATCGAAGAAGACAAGCAGCGGCAAGCGGCCCAGCACGCGGCAAAGGCATTCGCTCGGGAGTGCCCGCAAGAAGCCGGCGCGTTCCACGCATCGCTGGTCACATCATGTGATGGAAACGAGCGATGCAATGGATATTCAGCGCGATATCTTCAAGACAGGCAATGCGCAGGAAATCGCGGATTCGCTCAAACGGTCATCGACACGCAGTACGCGACGCAAAGGCTCGCCGTTTCAATCGGCCATGTCGATGCTCAACTTCTATATCAATCGCGCGGGACGCAATCTGCCCAAGTCGCGCAAGAGCACGCTCGAGCGCGCAAAAAAACGTCTGCGCGAGGCATTCGGACGCAAGCCCTGAAAAAGAGGCCCGAAAACGATCGCGCGCGGCCTCGTCGAAACGAAACCGCGCGCATTGCTTCCTGCCACTTCTCCAGAACGATCAAGGTTGCCGCTGGCCGCCCTGATGCTGCGGCAACGGCTGGTTCTGCTGCCGCTGACCGGATTGCTGATCCTGTTGCGGCTGCCCCGGCGATTTTTCCTGTTGGCCATGCTGCCGGTGTGACGGGTTCGATTGATTGGGCGTAGACGGCTGATTGCCCGTTTGCTTTTGATTTCCGCTCATAAAAGCCCTCCTGGCTGTGTCATCGCGCATCGAAGACGCGTAATGACGTTGCAGTGGTGAAAGCCGCGGCTCGCGCCGCATCGACATTCGAGCATCACGCGTACCAGACACGGCAGCCGCGCGTACGAAGGTGGCGCGGCGCGATGTACGCTGCGGGCGTGCAAAAACTGCCAGACGAATGCAAGCCTTGCAAGGTCATGAGGAACGGCGCTTGCTGCCGCTACGCATGACGCAACCCCAAGGAGACATCGATGGCTCAGGAACCCCCTCTCAATCCCGGCGATGAAGCCGAACCCGGCACGCCTGGCACGGGCGAAGATCTCTGTCCGGACTGTAACGGCTCGGGCAAGCTCGACGGCGCCGACTGCGAGACCTGCGGCGGCACGGGCAAAGTGACGCAAGGCATCGGCGGCGGCTGAACCGGACGTTCGACTCGTCAGGAGCGCAGGTTTGAAAACGAAAACAAAGCTACTTATGCGAGCGACGGCGCTCGCCTTGATGATCGCGAGCGGCGCGGCCACCGCCGATACCACCGCCGGCGATTACGCGCAGGGGTTCGGCCCGAATCCGACGCTGCCCGCGCCGCACAAATCGATGATGCCCACGGTCAACATCGCGCCCGCGAGGCCGTGGGCGCAAGGACAGAAGCCCATTCCCGCCGCGGGCTTCGACGTCACCGCCTTTGCCGCGGGCCTCGATCATCCGCGCTGGGTCGCGACCTTGCCCAATGGCGACGTGCTCGTTGCCGAAAGCAACGCACCCGCCCAGCACGACGAACACGCCGGCATCAAGGGTTTCGTGATGAAAAAGGTGCAGAAACGCGCCGGCGCCGGCGTGGAAAGTCCGGATCGCATCATGCTGCTGCGCGATGCCGACGGCGATGGCGTCGCCGAAACACGCACCGTGTTCATCGACAAACTGCATTCGCCCTTCGGCATGGCGCTCGTCGGCGATGAACTCTATGTTGCGGATACCGATGCGATCCTGCGCTTCAAGTACGAAAACGGCGCGACGCAAATCTCGACGCCCGGCGAGAAGTTCATGGACTTGCCAGCGGGCGAAATCAATCATCACTGGACCAAGAACATCCTCGCGAGCCGCGACGGCAAGAAGCTGTATGTGACGGTCGGTTCGAACAGCAACGCGGCGGAGAACGGCATCGACGCCGAGAACGGCCGCGCGGCGATCATGGAAGTGGATATCGAATCGAAACAGGCGCGTCTGTTCGCAACGGGCTTGCGCAATCCGAACGGCATGTCGTGGCAGCCGCAGAGCGGCGCGCTGTGGACGGTCGTGAACGAGCGCGACGAACTCGGCAACGAACTCGTGCCGGACTATCTGACGTCGGTAAGGGATGGCGCGTTTTATGGCTGGCCATACAGCTATTACGGCCAGCATGTCGATGACCGCGTGAAGCCGCAGCGCGCGGATCTCGTGCAATCGTCGATCGTGCCCGACTATGCGCTCGGCGCGCACACGGCTTCGCTCGGGCTCGCGTTCTACGACGGCAACGCGTTTCCGGAGCGTTATCGCAACGGGGCGTTCATCGGTCAGCACGGGTCGTGGAATCGCAAGCCGAGAAGCGGCTACAAGGTCATCTTCGTGCCGTTCGACAACGGCAAGCCTTCGGGTCCGCCCGAAGATGTCCTGACGGGCTTTCTATCGTCGGATGGCCATGCGCTCGGGCGGCCTGTCGGCGTCGCGGTGGATCGCAAAGGCGCGTTGCTCGTCGCCGACGATGTAGGCAACACGGTATGGCGGGTCGCGCCCGCCACGAAGTGAATGGCCGCGAAGAAGCCGACTCGGGAAGCAAAGAGCTATTTTGCGCTCGCGGAACGGCAGATCGTTGGTCTCTATGACGCAGGTGTGATGTCGCCTGCCGTATTGCATCACGTGGTTGCGGCTTATGCGGATAGCGGCATCGACTGGAACGAGGATGCCGCGCTGCGAACCGTGGATGGCCATTCCGTGCACGAAGCCGTGGTGCTCGTCATGATGCCGGGGCGCGCGCTGAAGAATGCGAGGAAGGACTTCATGTCGGTCGTCGCGCATCTTGCGGGCGGCGAATCGTCGTCGGCAGACGACGAAGAACCGAAAGCGGAAGACGACGAAGACCTGCTCAGTCAGCTAGGCGGCGATACGTCATCGCGTTCCAAGAC
This sequence comes from Caballeronia sp. INML1, assembly GCF_023631085.1. Taxonomy (NCBI): domain Bacteria; kingdom Pseudomonadati; phylum Pseudomonadota; class Betaproteobacteria; order Burkholderiales; family Burkholderiaceae; genus Caballeronia; species Caballeronia sp. INML1. The sequence goes on from NZ_JALQDT010000051.1 coordinate 461,935, forward strand.
CCGTCCCGCCAAGAAAAGCGAACAAGCACCGGAGCCGAAGCGCGCGGCCTTCAATCCGCTCGTCGGCGCGCGTGCCGTACCGGGGCACGACAAGCGCTGAACGCGTTCAGTGCGGGACGCCCGGCGCGATCAGATCGAGCAGATCGTCCATGTCGAATGGCTTTGCGAGGATCGGCACACCGAGATGCTTCGCGCGCTCCAGTTCGTCGGCGTAGCCCGTCATCAGCACGAGCTTTTGCGAAGGAAGACGCTTGATGATCTGCTCGGCCAGATCGATGCCGTTCATGCGGCCAGGCATCTGCACATCGGACAGCACGAGGTCGAAGCCATAGCCTTCGCCCAACAGCGCGAACGCGGCATCCGCGCTTTCCTCGTGATGCACCGTGCAGCCGAACACTTCGAGCACCGCCCTCACGCCCGCCGCGACATCCGCGTTGTCCTCGACGAGCAGCACCGTGGTGCCGCGCAGCGGCTCTCCCTCGTCGTCCGTCGCGGGTACGAGCGGCGGCGTCGTTACATCGGGTGGCACGCATGCCTTGGACGCCTCGGGCATCGGCCCATGATGACGCGGCAGATAGAGCCGCACCGTCGTGCCGGAGCCCGTCACGCTCGTGATGCGCGCGGTGCCTCCCGCCTGCTCGCACGCGGCGAGCACCTGCGTGAGGCCGAGACCGGCGCCCGCGCCGCGCTGCTTCGTCGTGAAAAGCGGCTCGAACGCGCGCCGCCGGACTTGCTCGGTCATGCCTTCGCCGTTATCGGTGATCGAGACGAGCACGTACTCACCATCCGGAATATCCGTTTCCGCGCCGCGCACGCGGGCATTCTGGCAGCGGATCAGCACGCGTCCGCCATGCGGCATGGCATCGCTCGCATTCACCGCGATATTCACGAGCGCAAGCTCCAGCTCGACCGGATCGGCCATCACGTTCCACAGATCGGGCGACAGCTCCAGCGTCACCATGACGGACGGATGCACCGATTTCTTCACCAGATCGAGCACGTTTCGCAGCCAGGCGCCCGGATCGATCAATTCCTGCCTGAGCGGCTGCTTGCGCGCGACGCTCATGAGCCGCCGCGCGAGCGACTCGGCGCCGGCGGTGGCGCGCTCCACCGCGAGCACTTCGCTTTCGACGTCGTTGAAGCGCTTGCGCCGTGCGAGCTCCATGTTCGCTCCGACCACCATCAGCAAATTGTTGAAGTCGTGCGCGACGTTGGCGACGAGATTGCCGAGCGCGCCCATGCGCCGCAGTTGCCGGCGCGACGCCTCGATGGAAAGGCGCGTCGCGACTTCGGCCTGCCATCGCTCCCATGCGGCCTGTTCGGCATCGAGCCGGCGAATCGAGAACGCAATCAGCAGCCACACCGCGATGCACGGCAACAGCGCGATCGCCGCGACGAGCGCGAGATTGTCGCGCCAGCGCTTTTCAACCACGGATGTCGCGTAGCCCGCCGATACATAGAGCGGCGAGTCGCCCACGCGCCTGAAGGCGAGCAGCCGATCGACGTGATCGATGCTCGAGCGCATGCGCATGCTGCCGTAGAGTTCGTTGTTGCGAAACGCGCGCGTAAAGCCCGTATTGGTTGCCGGTTGCGTGCTGCCGGCGCTCTCCGGAAAGCGGGCGAGGACGCTGCCGTCGCGGCGATACAGCCCGATGACGAGCGCGCGATCGCCCGCCGCGATCTCGCGATAAAAATCGGTGAAATAGCCGCGCTTCAACGCGATCGACACGACGCCGAGAAACTGCCCGTTGCGCGCGATGCGGCCCATCGTCGTCGTGAACACATCTGAACTCGCCACCTTGCCGCGCAACGGCAGCGAGAAGTACGTGACGGGCGCGACGGCACGCGCGGACCGGAAATCGTCGCGCTCCGCAATCGACACGGCCGGCGCCGGATACCAGCGGCTATTCGCGAGCAGCGCGCCGTTTTCGCCGAAGACGGAAATCGCGGCGATCTGCGCGAGCGTGCCGCTCATGTCGTCGAGCGTGCGGTGCAGACCTTCCTCGCGGCGCTTGATGAGCGCGTCGTCGCTGTCGCCGAGCAGATCGACGATGCGCGTCTCCAGTTGCTGATTCAGGTCGATCACTTTCAGCGCATGCTCGTCTGCAATGCGCGTGAGGCGCTCGATCAGTTCCTGTGCTTCAGCAAAGCGACGCTGATGATCGTAATAGCCATAAATGCAAAGGCACGCGAGCGGGATCACGATGGACGCGCCCAGCACGAGCAGTAGCATCCTTCGCATCGATGCGAAATTGCGCACGGGCAGCGGCAGATCGAATGTCGCGGTCTCTGTGGAGTCCAAGCGATGCGCCTCCGAGGGAATCGACCGGTATATCCTACCCGGCGCGCGCTGGAAGCGATATGAGGAATAAAGACCGTGCCGGACCTGGCATGCTCTTTTGGCGCGGCGAGTGCGTCGATCGCACTCGCCTTCCTGCCGTCATTCGATGCGACGCATCACGATGCGAGCGCCGCCTGTGACCTCCGATAGCGCGTGAAAGCGCTGGCTGCTCTCCGCGTCACCCCGCCATTTCCCGATCCGGCGTTGCCGAGATGCGATGAATCGCGAGATCGGCGCCATTGAATTCTTCTTCGCGATCGAGCCGCAACCCGACCGTCGCCTTGATCGCGCCATACACCGCCGCGCCGCCCGCGAGCGCGAGCGCCACCGCACCGACCGTGCCGATGACCTGCGACCACATCGACACACCGCCGATGCCGCCGAAGCCCTTCTGCCCGAAGACGCCCGCGGCGATTCCGCCCCACGCGCCGCACATGCCGTGCAGCGGCCACACGCCGAGCACATCGTCGATGCGCCAGCGGTTCTGCACGCACGTGAACATCTGCACGAAGAGCACGCCCGCCACCGCGCCGACGATCAGCGCGCCAAGCGGATGCATGAGGTCCGAGCCCGCGCACACCGCGACCAGACCCGCGAGCGGGCCGTTGTAGGTGAAGCCCGGATCGTTGCGGCCGGCGAACCACGCGGCAAGCGTGCCGCCGACCATCGCCATCAGCGAGTTGACCGCCACGAGGCCGCTGATCTTGTCGACCGTCTGCGCGCTCATCACGTTGAAGCCGAACCAGCCGACCGCGAGCACCCATGCACCGAGCGCGAGGAACGGAATGCTCGAGGGCGGATGCGCGGCGATGCGTCCATCCTTGTGATAGCGCCCGTGACGCGGCCCGAGCAGCAGCACCGCCGGCAGCGCGACCCAGCCGCCGAACGCATGGACCACGACCGAGCCGGCGAAGTCGTGAAACGGCGCGCCGAATGCCTGCGTCAACCAGCCCTGAATGCCGAAGCGCTCGTTCCACGCCACCCCTTCGAGCAACGGATAAACGAAGCCGACGATCACGCAAGTCGCGAACAGTTGCGGATTGAACTTCGAGCGCTCGGCGATGCCGCCCGACACGATCGCCGGAATCGCGGCGGCGAAGGTCAGCAGGAAGAAGAAGCGCACCAGCGCGTAGCCGTTGTGCTCGGCGAGGATATCGGCGCTGTGCATGAACTGCACGCCATACGCGATGTTGTAGCCGATGAAGAAATACGCGAGCGTCGAAACCGCGAAGTCCACGAGGATTTTCACGAGTGCATTCACCTGATTCTCGCGGCGCACGGTTCCGAGTTCGAGAAAGGCGAAGCCCGCGTGCATCGCAAGCACCATTGCGGCGCCCAGCAGCAGAAAAAGAGTGTTGGTTCCGGATTGGAGTGCCTGCATGTTTTTCAACGGTCGTCTGAAAGAGGCGCTGGTTTTGCAAGTTCCGGGCCAAGTTGGCGCAAACAGCATCGGAACGGTGCGCAATGGGCGTTGGCGCGGTAAAGCGTGGTGCAACGTGCGCCGCGAATGGTCATTTCGCATCGCTCGAACTTGGTGCAATGCTCCGTCGTGTTGCATCTCATGCACCGGATATGCGCCAGATATTTCATCACGACAGCTTTTAGCATGGTGAACGAAAGCATTTCACGTGGCGCACCGATGCGTCGTGCCGCGAGTATCCTGACGTGTGTAGCCGCGAAAAACTGGAGCCGTCGATGTCTTCTCACATCGAGTATCTGGGCGAGCATGTGCGCATGGAACCGCACGCGCTCGATCCGCGAGTCGTCACGGTCGTGCTCGACCGTGCCGAGCGGCGTAACGCGGTGGATCGCCACATCGCGGATGCGCTGCGCCAAGCGTTCGAGCGCTTCGACGCCGACGATGCGCTGCGAGTCGCCGTGCTGTGGGGCGCGGGCGGCACGTTCTGCGCAGGCGCCGATCTCTCCGCACTCGAGGACGACGCGCGCCGCAACGAGATCCATTCCGACGGCAGCGGCCCCGGCCCGATGGGACCGACGCGGCTCGCGCTGAACAAACCCGTGATCGCGGCGATCGCGGGACATGCGGTCGCGGGCGGGCTCGAACTGGCGGCGTGGTGCGATTTGCGCGTCGTCGAGGAACACGCGGTGCTCGGCGTGTTCTGCAGGCGCGTGGGTGTGCCGCTCATCGACGGCGGCACGATCCGGCTGCCGCGTCTCATCGGCATGTCGCGTGCGCTCGATCTGATCCTCACCGGACGAGCGGTCGACGCGACGGAAGCGCTTGCCTTCGGCCTTGCGAATCGCATTGCGCCGCAGGGCGAAGCGCGCGGCGTGGCGGAAGCGCTTGCGTGCGAACTGGCCGCGTTGCCGCAGGCCGCATTGCGTGCGGACCTGCGCTCGGTGCACGAGAACGCGTTCGACGCCGACATCGCCCGGGCATTGCAGCGAGAAGGCGCGAACGGATATCGCTCGATATTCGATGAAGGTCTCGACGGCGCGTCGCGTTTTCTCTCGCGCGCGTCGAGTCCGAAAGGACAGGCAACATGAACTCAGTATTCGAGAACCGCAGAGCCGCGGGCCGCGCGCTCGCGCAGCATCTCGGCGCTTATCACGGCCGCGCCGACGTCACCGTGCTCGCGCTGCCGCGCGGCGGCGTGCCGGTTGCGTATGAAGTGGCGCGCGCGCTCGGCGCGCCGCTCGACGTGCTCGTCGTGCGCAAGCTCGGCGTGCCGGTGCAACCCGAACTCGCGATGGGCGCGATCGCATCCGGCGATGCTTTCTATCTCGACGAGCGCATCGTGCAATACGCGGGGGTCGCGAAGGACGATCTCGAACGCGTGATCGCGAAAGAACGCGCCGAGCTTGCCCGGCGCGAGAAGCTGTATCGCGGCTCGCAGCCGCCGCTCGATGTCGAAGGACGCGTCGCGATCATCGTCGATGACGGCATGGCGACCGGCGCGACGATGAAGGCCGCGGCGATGTCCCTGCGTCATGCGCATCCGTCGAAGATCGTCGCGGCGCTGCCGGTGGCGCCGCTCGATTCCGAAGCGCGCGTGGACGAAGTGGTCGATGAATTCGTCTGCGTGCTGCGCCCGCATCAGTATTACGGCGTCGGGCAGTTCTATATCGACTTCGATCAGACAAGCGACGACGAAGTGCGCGAGCTGCTCGACGCCGCGCGCAAGGCCGCCTAGCGCATCCAGGGCGCGTCGTGCGCTTCCTGCGTCTTGCCGTACTTCACGCGCGCGGTCTTCAAGACTGATTTATCGATGACGCCTTCGTCCACGAGCGACTTCAACGCGGCGATGACGATCGACACGCGATCCACTTCGAAGAACGCGCGCAATGCCTGCCGCGTGTCGCTACGGCCGAAGCCATCCGTGCCGAGCGTGACATAGCGGCGCGGCACGTAGGCGCGAATGAGTTCCGGCACCGCGCGCACGTAATCGGTCGCCGCGATCACGGGACCACGCGATCCTTCGAGCGCACGCGTGACGAACGGCGTGTTCACATCGTCGTCGCTCAGGCGGGCAAGACGTTCGGATGACGCGCCGTCGCGATGCAATTCGGTATAACTCGTCACGCTCCACACGGCGGCGTCGATGTTCCAGTCGTCCTCGAGCATCGTGCGCGCAGCGATCGCTTCGTTGAGAATCGCGCCGGAACCGAGCAATTGAACCTGGGCTTCGGCTGCGTCGCCGCCGATGCGATAGATGCCGCGCAGAATCCCTTCGCGCGTTTCTTCATCCAGTGAGCCGCCGGGCGCGGAAGGCTGTGCGTAATTCTCGTTGGTCACGGTGACGTAATAGAACACGTCGTTCTGGCGCTCCATCATGTCTTTCATGCCTTCATCGACGATCGCGGCGACTTCATAAGCGAACGCCGGATCGTAGGCGCGGCAGTTCGGAATCGTCGAAGCCGCGAGATGGCTCGTGCCGTCCTGGTGCTGCAGGCCTTCGCCGCCGAGCGTCGTACGCCCCGCCGTCGCGCCGATGAGAAAGCCGCGCGAGCGCTGGTCCGCCGCCGCGAAAATCAGATCGCCGATGCGCTGAAAGCCGAACATCGAGTAGTAGATGTAGAACGGCAGCATCGGCAGATCGTGCACGCTGTAGGACGTCGCCGCCGCGATCCACGACGACACCGCGCCCGCCTCCGAGATGCCTTCTTCGAGAATCTGCCCGCGCGTGTCTTCCCGGTAGTAGAGCATGGAGCCCATGTCCTCCGGCTCGTACAACTGGCCGAGCGGCGAATAGATGCCCACTTGCCTGAAGAGATTCGCCATGCCGAAGGTGCGCGCCTCGTCCGCGACCACCGGCACGACGCGCTGCCCGATGGTCTTGTCCTTCAACAGGCTGCCGAGCATGCGCACGAAGGCCATCGTCGTCGACATCTCCTTGCCGGATGCGTCGAGCGCGAATTGGCCCCACGAATCGAGCGCGGGCGGCGCAATGCCTTGCGATGCCTTCGCGCGACGGCGCGGCAGATAACCGCCCAAAGCCGCGCGGCGCTCATGCAGATAGCGCATCTCGGGTGCGCTGTCCGCAGGCTTGTAGAACCTGACTTGTTCGACGTCTTCATCCGAGAGCGGCAAACGGAAGCGATCGCGAAACTGCTTGAGATCGTCGAGATCGAGCTTCTTCTGCTGATGCGTCGTCATGCGGCCCTGTCCCACCGTGCCCATGCCGAAACCTTTCATCGTCTTGGCGAGAATCACGGTCGGCTGGCCCTTATGCGACAGCGCTTTCGCATAAGCAGCGTGCAGCTTGCGTACATCGTGGCCGCCACGGCGCAAGCGGTCGATATCTTCATCCGACATATGCGCGACGAGTGCCGCGAGTTCCGGATTCTGGCCGAAGAAGCGCTCGCGGTTATAACGGCCGTCGTTCGCCGAGAAGGTCTGGAACTGACCATCGACGGTATGCGCGAAGGCGCGCAGCAAGGCATTCGTGCGATCGCGCGCGAACAGGCCATCCCAGTCCGATCCCCACAGCACCTTGATCACGTTCCAGCCCGCGCCGGTAAACTGCGCTTCGAGTTCATCGACGATGCGTCCGTTGCTGCGCACGGGACCGTCGAGCCGCTGCAAGTTGCAATTGATGACGAACACGAGGTTATCGAGTTGTTCGCGCGCCGCGAGCGACAGCGCGCCGATCGATTCAGGCTCGTCCATTTCGCCGTCGCCGAAGAAGCCCCACACCTTGCGCCCTTCCGTGCGCAGCAGATTGCGGTTTTGCAAATAGCGCATGAAGCGCGCTTGATAAATCGAGTTGATCGGGCCGATGCCCATCGAGCCCGTCGGAAATTGCCAGAAGTCGGGCATCAGCCATGGATGCGGATACGAGCACAAACCCGGTCCCTCGATCTCGCGCCGATAGTGCTTCAGATGTTCTTCGTTGAGAAAGCCTTCGAGATAAGCGCGTGCATACACACCCGGCGACGAATGCGGCTGGAAATAGACGATATCGCCGCCGTTGTTCGCATCGGCCGCTTTGAAGAAGTGATTGAAGCCGACTTCGAACAAATCCGCCGCCGACGCATAGCTCGCGATATGGCCGCCCAGTTCGCCGTATGCGCGATTCGCGCGCACGACCATCGCGAGCGCATTCCAGCGCAGCACGGCGGCGAGTCTTTCTTCGATGTCGAGATTGCCGGGATAAGGTGGCTGCTGCGATACGGGAATCGTGTTCGTGTAGGGCGTCGCGCGCGCCCGCGCCGATTCGATGCCCACCGACAGCGCGTGCTCCGCGAGCCTGTCGAAAAGATATTGCGCCCGTTCCCGCCCGACATGCGCGACGACGGCATCGAGTGCCTCCAGCCATTCTGCGGTTTCGCCGGGATCGATGTCCTCACGTCCCTTGGCAAGAGAAAGAAGCTGGTTGGTTCCGCTCGATAAGTCGGTCATGGTGCGACTCCGCTGTGGCTGAAAGATGATTCAAGCATATCCATTGACGCGCAGAATGTGCGTCTTATTTGGCTGCGGCCGCGCTTTGCGGTAGTGTGTTTATTCTTCCAGAATGCCAAAAACCGGAATCTTTCGACTATGACGGCCAGTGTGAAGCAACGGCTCGACCGCACCGACATCGGAATATTGAATCAGCTTCAGCAAAACGCGCGCATCACCAATTCGGAACTCGCGCACGCGGTGAATCTTTCGCCGACGCCCTGCTTCAACCGCGTGCGCGCGCTGGAAAAAGCCGGGCTCTTCAAGCAGCACGTGACGTTGCTCAATCCCGAAGCGCTCGGGCTTTCCATCAATGTTTTCATTCAGGTGAGTCTGGAAAAGCAGATCAAGGATGCGCTCGCGCGTTTCGAGCAGGCGATCAGCGAGCGCCCCGAAGTGATGGAGTGTTATCTGATGACGGGCGACGCCGATTACCTGTTGCGCGTCGTCCTGCCCGACGTGGCCGCGCTCGAGCGCTTCATTCTGGAGCGGCTCACGAAAATGCCGGGCGTTTCGAACATTCGTTCGAGCTTCGCGCTCAAACAGGTGCGTTACAAGACCGCGCTGCCGCTGCCCGCATCCGGGCTTACCCTGCCCGATCAGAACTCCGACGAAGCAGAATGGACCTGATCGTTACGCAATGAGCGATCGACCCGCGATTACTGGCGCGATCATCGTCGACCCGATTTTCACGCTCCATTGCTGAACTAGAATGGGTTGAACCGGCGCGGCCTCGCGCCGGATCACCGGTCGCGCGCGGAGGATGACATGCCGACTTATCAATACCGTTGTCAGGATTGCGGCGAAAACTTCGAGCACGCGGAGCACATCGCCGAGCATGCGACGGTGCAGCTCAAATGCCCCAAGTGCGGCAGCGAGAAAGTCGCGCACGCGCCCGCACCGTTCGTCGCGAAGACCACCAAGAAAAGCTGATCCTCACGCCGCGCGGAAGCGGAGCTCGTGTGATGGCAGTCCGCCCAGACGCTGCGCGACGTGATCGATGAACGCGCGCAGTCGCGGCGCTTCGTGACGGCTCGGCGGCCAGAGAATCTGGAACACGCCTTCCGTACGCATATGCGCGCCGAGCACCGCCCGCAGCAAGCCGGCTTCCAGCGCGCTCTTCGCGACGAAATCCGGCACGCATGCGAGGCCTAAGCCCGAGATGCAGGCGGCGAGCACCGCTTCCATGTCGTTGAATGCGAGCGTCGCGTGCGGATCGATGGCGAAGGTGTGATCGTCGCGCGCGAAACGCCAGGGCTCGGACCGGCCGCTCGTCGGAGAACGGAAACGGATGCACGCATGGCCTTCGAGATCAGTCGGCGTCACCGGCTCGCCGTGTCCCGCGAAATAGGCGGGCGAGCCGACCACCACCGGCCCGTATTGCGCGAGCGGCCGTGCGAGCAACTGCGAATCGGCGAGACGTCCCGTGCGGATCACGGCGTCATAGCCTTCCTGCGTGACATCGACGACGCGATCGCTGAAATCGATATCCAGTTCGATGTCCGGATAACGCCGCCTGAAGTCGGGCACGAGCGGCATCAGGAGCCGGCTGCCGAGCGACGGCGCGCTGATGCGCAACCGGCCGCGCGGCGAAGAGGTCGAATGGAACAGTTCGTTCTCCGCTTCTTCCAGATCGGCGAGCATGCGTTTGCAACGTGCGAAGAAGCGCGCGCCTTCGTGCGTGAGTCCTATTCTGCGCGTCGTGCGATTGAGCAGTTGCACGCCGAGCTTCGCTTCGAGCCGCATCACGCTCTTGCCGACCGCCGACGCCGAGAGCCCGAGCGCGCGCCCCGCCGCCACGAAACTGCCGGACTCCGCCGCACGCACGAAGGCGACCATGCCGGAGAGACTTTCTGTCGAAGGAGGCGCGCCTGGTGAACTCCGGGCAAGAGATCCATGCGGAGCCTGCGATGGAACGGTCGTCATATTCATGATCTGGCGAGAAGTGAGGCGCGACGGAATGCGCCTGTCTCCTGCATGAACGTCCGCCACGCTGTTTTATTCCCGAAATTGCGTGCGGCGGACGCCTACCAGACGAAGGGCACGAGCCGAAAGCGCACGCGTTGCGCATAATCGGCATAGCCTTCGAGATGCGCGACGAGCTCGCGCTCCTCCATCACCGTGCGCCAGACGAGCCCCGCGAGCAGCAGCATGGAGCACGCGAGGCCCCACCACGAGCCGAGCACGAGCGCGCTCGCCGGGATCATGATGCAGGCAGCCGCATAGAGCGGATGACGAACGACCGCATACGGCCCGTTCGAAATGACACGATGCCCGCGCTCCGTCTGAATCCTCACGACCGGCGCGAGGAACGTGTTCGCGAGAAACACGCGCGCGACGAGCCAGAACGACACGGCCACGAGCGCAGCGCCGGCCGACGCGAGCCAGAGCGGCATGACGGACCAGCGAAAGCGCACGGCGTCGAAACCCATCAATACGAGCCACGCGCACCACAGCGCGCCCATCACGACGAGAAACACCTTGTCCCAAAGCGGCTGGCCGGGCTGCATCGGTGAGCGCATGCGTTCGGCTAGCAATGCGGGGTCGCGCCGCGCGATGAGCACGGTGACCGCGCCGCCGCCGCCGAACATCAGGAGTATCCACGCCCAGCCCGCGCCCCATTCGAGCGTGCCCGCCGCACCGAACAGCAGCGCGATGAACACCGCCGCTTCGACGATGGTTGCAATCGCAACTTTCGACGTGACGGGCATGGCGCGATGGTCTGTTCGTGCCGGGTCAGCCGTTCAATTCCTCGTGCAGCGCGACATATTCCTGCGCGAGCTTGTGACGCGGTTCGAGATAGATCATCGGGCGCGCGTGCTGATGGCTCTCGCGGATTTTCACGGAGAGCGACAGATGCGAATTGAGCACGGGCAGATCCTCGCCGCGCAGTTCGTCGACGAGTTGCTGCGGCAGGCTCGCGCGCGGCTGGAACTGATTGATGACGATGCCTTCGACGCTCAAGTCGGGATTGTGATCGTGACGAATTTCCTGCACGTTATCGAGCACCGAATAGAGCGCGCGACGCGAGAAGTCGTCGCAATCGAACGGGATCAGGCAGCGCTCTACCGCGATCAGCGCCGAGCGCGTGAAGAAGTTCAGCGCGGGCGGCGTGTCGATATAGACGGCGTCGTACTGTTGCAGCCCCTTTAGCGCGTCGCGCAGCTTGTAGATCTTGTAGCGCGATTCGAGCTTGCTTTGCAGCCCCTCGAGATTCGGATGCGACGGCACGATGTCGAGATTGTCGAACGGCGTCGAATGGATGAAAGATTCGAACGCCGGCTCGCGAAAACTATAGCTCAATGCCGATTCGAAGAAGCTCGCGAGATTCGGCTGGGCGTCGCGGGCTTCGGCGCCGAGCAGGTACTGGCTCGCGTTGCCTTGTGGATCGAGGTCGATGACCAGTGTGCGCAGGCCGCGGGAGGCGCTGATCGCGGCGAGATTGCAAACGATGGTGGACTTGCCAACGCCACCCTTTTGATTGAAGACCACACGGCGCATCGGGTTTTTCATCCTGGGTTTATGAACGCTCGTTTTTTTATGCGTTCTGTCTGTCTGGTAGATCGGTTCCCGGGATGTGATCTTAGCGCATCAAAATGACGGAGCTTTCGGGTTTGTTTACCTACTGCCGGATCCGGTTGCCCAGGCGACTTCCGGCGACCGCATGCTGTCGAATTCGACCGTCACCTCAGCGCCAGCGAAGCGTTTCCAATGCTGTCCGGGCTGAACGGAACTCCGCCGAGTTCTACGATGAAGCGCGTGGCGCCTTCAAAGCAGATCGTTGCCTTACGCTGGATCGACAGAGATCAAGGAAACGCAGGAATCGTAGGATCGGCCCCTTCGACATCCGCCTCCGGATGATGACTCTTCACGAGCGCCTCGATCTCCTCGACGCGATCCTTCGGCACATCCACCATCATCAGCAATTCGCCTTCTTCGATCGCATGCTCGAAGCGCCGCAAGCGCGTATTCGGAATGCCGACGCCGATCATCGTCGCGGCCCATGCGCCGAAGCCCATGCTCGCGAGCGTCATGCAAACGACTGCGCCGCCGGCAATCGTCAAACCCGCGGGCGGAAACGCCATTGCCACAAGTCCAGCGAGCGCGCCCGTCACGCCGCCGGCAGCCGTTCCGCGCGCGAGTGCGGGCAACAAATCCGTGCGTTGAACGAGTGTCGCCTGCGGCAAGTCCTCAAGCGGCTCGTGAGCCCGCGCGAGCACATGAATATGCCGCCATTCGATTCGCTTGAGCAGCAGTTCGTCGATGATCCCCTTTGCGCTCGCCACACTGGGGAGCAAAAAATAGATGCGCCTCATCTCGCACCTCCCTATCGGATCGTCATAAATCCAATATAGACGACGCGCACGAGAACGCTTTGCGGCACGCGTGAAGGCTTACGTTTTTCAAACGCTCGAACGAATGCGTGCGCCGCTCTCCTCGAAGAAATAGATGCGCTCGCGATTCACGCGCACACCCGCAGCCCCGCCGATCTCGCCCGCGAACGTATTCGGCACCTTCACGACCACCTGCTGCTCACCGACGTTCATCGTGACGAGCGAATGATCGCCGATCAGTTCGACCGAATAGATGCGCCCCTCCAGTTCGCCTTCGCCTTGCGCCACGAGCGAGCATTCTTCGGGGCGTACGCCGAGCGTCGCCTGGCCTTCATGACGAACCGCCGTCGCGAGCGAGATACCGGGCGCATCGAAGCGCCCTTGCGCGAGCTTGCCGCGCAGGAAATTCATCGGCGGGGAACCAATGAAACCCGCGACGAACAGATTCGCCGGGTCCGAATAGATGCGCGCGGGCGTATCGAGTTGCTGCAGCGCGCCCTTGTCGAGGACGGCGACGCGGTGCGCGAGCGTCATCGCTTCGATCTGATCGTGCGTGACATAAATCGTCGTGATGCCGAGTTCGTGCTGCATGTGCTTGAGTTCCGCGCGCATATGGCCGCGCAGCTTGGCATCGAGATTGGAAAGCGGCTCGTCCATCAGGAACGCGGCGGGCCGCCGCACGATCGCGCGCGCGAGCGCCACGCGCTGACGCTGTCCACCGGACAGCTGCCGCGGAAAACGCGACAGCAACGGCGCCAGTTGCACGCTTGCGGCCACTTCGCGCACGGCGGCATCGATCTCGCTTTTCGGGCGCTTTCGCACGATGAGCGGATACGCGATGTTCTCGAACACCGTCTTGTGCGGATAGAGCGCATACGACTGGAACACCATCGCCACATCGCGGTCTCGCGGCAACTGGTGCGTGACATCGGTATCGCCGACGAACACCGCGCCTTCCGTCGCCGACTCGAGTCCCGCGACGATGCGCAGCGCCGTCGTCTTGCCGCAGCCCGATTCGCCGAGCAGCACGAGGAATTCGCCCGCCTGCACGTCGAGCGACAGATCGCGCAGCACGCGCGTGTCGCCGAACGTCTTGCCGACGCTTCTCAACGACACGCTCTTCGACTGGCGCGCCGCCGCGATCTTCGTCAGGCGGGCGTCGTCGACCTTCACCGCCTCGCTTTCCATGACCGTCATCCTTTCACGGCTCCTACGAGAATGCCCCGCACGATGAAGCGCTGCAGCGTAAGCGTCAGCAGCATCACCGGCAGGATCATGATGAGTATCAGCACCGACATGTTCCACCATTGCGGGCCGCGCGTCGCGTTCTGCGCGGCGACGAGCAACGGCATCGTCTGGGCCTTCGCGGTCGTCAGAAAGAGCGCGAACAGGTACTCGTTCCACGAGAGGATCAGCACGAGCAGACCCGTTGCGACGAGACCCGGCGCGACGAGGGGCAGCACGATGCCGAAGAGTATCGAGAAGCGCGTCGCGCCGTCGATCTGCGCACTCTCTTCGATCTCGCGCGGAACGCCGTCGAAGAAATCGAACATCAGCCATACGACGATCGGCAGGTTCGCTGTCGCATACGTGATGATGAGCGCGAGATGCGTGTCGAGCAGGCCGACGTCCTTGAAGGTGAGATAGATCGGGATCACCGTGACGACGGGCGGCAGAATGCGCTGCGATACGACCCAGAAGAGAATGTCGTCGTTGTTCAGATGCTTGCGCGCGCGCCGCACGATCGGGCGCAATACGAGGAAGAACAACGCGAGCGCGACGGCCAGCGCGATGCGCAGATCGACATGCCCCCACGCGACCGCCGCGATCAGCAATGCGATCAGCAGGATGCCAAGGCCCACCGCCGCAACCGGCGGCCGATACTCGATGCGCGCGAGCGCATACGCCGCCATCGATCCGAGAAACACCGAAGCCGCCGTGCCACAGGTCGCGACGATCAGCGAATTCATATAAGGGCGATACGTGTCCGGCCCGAGATCGACGAAGATGTAATGCCACGCATCCAGATGCGGCTCGAAGTCGACGAAGGGAATGTAGAGCGGTCCCGTCGATACATCCACCGGCAGCTTGAACGACGTGATCGCCATCCAGTAAAGCGGAAACAGCACGACGAGCGACCAGAATCCGAGCAATAGATACGCGATCGCCTTGGCGCCGATCGGCAACTCATCCAGACGCGCGGGCACGAACCAGCGTTTCAACGCGCTCATCACTGATCTCCCCGCGCGCGCCGCACGACGAACTGAAAGAAGGACACGCATGCGATCGTCGAGACGAAGAACAGCATGTACGCCACCGCCGAAGCGCCGCCGAGATTCAACGCGCGCCATTCGATGAACGCGTGCAGCGTCATCGATTCGGTCGCGATGCCCGGACCGCCATTCGTCAGCACGTTGGGCAAGTCGACGATCTTGAACGCTTCGATCAGACGGATCAGCACCGCGCTCGCGGCGACAGGCGCAATGGACGGCCACGTGACATCGCGGAACACGCGCCACGCCGATGCGCCGTCGAGCTGCGCCGCTTCGATCTGCTCGCGCGAGGTGCCTTCGAGCGCGGCGAGCATCACGAGGAACATGAAGGGCACCCATTGCCACGTATCGCCGATAACGACGACGAGCCGCGCGAGCCACGGGTCCGCCGCCCACGCGATCTGGCCGAGGCCGAGCCATGACCATACCGGCGCGAGCGGTCCGATGGACGTATCGGCCATCATGCGGAACATGTACGCGATGCCGACGGGCGTCACCATGAGCGGCAGGAAGAACAGAAGGCGAAAGAAGCGCCCGCCCTGGAGCGGCAGCGTGCACAGATAGGCAAGCCCGAGCCCGACGAAAAATTGCAGCGCAACGCCGAGGACGACATAAAAGATCGTCACCATCAGGCTGCCGAGCGCGCCGCCGCCGCCGAGCGTGTTCGCCGCGAGCCACACGAGCGCTAGAAACGCGGATGCGCTGATCGATCGGCCGAGCGTGCCCATGATCGAGCGGCCGTCGCTTCTGAAGTAGCGATAAAACCACACGATCACCGCCAGCACGGCGATCACGATAGTTGCAATGCTAACTATCCCCGGCGCGCGGAACACGCCGGTGAAGTGATATTGCTGGCTGCCGGAAAAGAGCCGCACGTAGTTGCGCAGGCCCGTGAAGGTCAGTTGATAACCGCCCTCGCCCAGCTCGAAACGCGTGAGCGAAAGATAGGCCGACGTCACGAGCGGAAAGATCGAGAACGCGAGAATCAGCAGCACGGTAGGCAGCACGAAGACGAACGGCGCCTGCCGGTCGAGCCAGTTGGCGACGCGCGCGCGCGAGCCGGGCTCGTTCGCGGCCACGGACGATGCATGCGACGGCGTATTCATCGAGTCTCCATTGCGAAGCGAGCGCGTCACGAACGAACGCGCCCGCCTTCGTCATCACTTCGCGCCGATCGACGCCTTGTACGCGCGCAACTGGGCGTCCTTGCCGAGATCGTCGGTGATCTCGCTCCAGCCGCTGTCGATGGCCTTCATCGTCGCGTCCGCATCGATTTCGCCGGCGACGAAGCGCGCGACCGCCGTATCGAGCACGACCTGCTCATAGCGCTGATTCTGCGGAATGCGCAGATCGATGATCATGTTCGGGCTTTGCAGGCTCTGCTGGATTGCGCCGAGATACGACTTCGCCGCCGCGTCGCTCATGCCGGCCTTCTTCCATGCCGACATATCCGTGAATTGCGAACGCCGATACGGATTGAAGCCCGACGCGCCGATGGTCACGTCGACGTTCGATTGCGCCGGCTGGCTCATGAACGACAGGAACGCATAAGCGGCGTCCTTCACCTTCGGCTTCGCCTTTGCGTTGATGCCGCCCGACCAGCCGCCGAAAGCCGCAAACGGTGCATGATTCACGCCGTCGATCGCATAGGGACATGTGGTCTTGTCGCACGGCACGAGTTTGCCGGTATCGCGATCGACCACCTTGCGCGAGCCGGGCAGAATCACCGCGCCGACCTTGTCGATCACCTTCGACTGCTTCGGATCGATCGCCAGCACGCCGATGTCGCCCCAGTCGAGCGTCAATGCGCAATGTCCGGAGATGAACGCGCTGCGCGTGTCGCCGACATCGAGGTTGATTTCGTTGGGCGGTCCGTAAGTCGTCGATTCCTTGTAGATGCGCAATGCTTCCTTGAAGCCGTCGTTGTTCACGAGCGACTTGAAGTTGCGCGGATCGAAGAACGCGCCTTGCGCGGTGCCCTTCGATTGCAGATAACCGCCCGCGATGGAGATGATCGCCCAATACGCTTGCGCGTTACGTTTCTTGGAGATGCACGAACCCGCGACCGGCTTGCCGTCGCCGCCGAAGACCTTGCCGTTCGCGGCTTTTGCTATATCGAGGTAATCGTCCCAGGTTTTCGGCGGCTGCTTGCCGAGCTGCTGAAGAATGTCCGTGCGGTAGTAGACCATCTGGAAGTCGCCATCGAGCGCGACGAGATAGGTCTTGCCGTTGTACTTCTGCGAGAAGTCGACGAAGAACGGCATCACGTCGTCTTCCTTCAATGCCTTGTCATTCGCGACACGCTGCGTGAGGTCTTCGAGGAAGGCGCCTTTCGTGTAATCGACCATCCATTGCGGCGCGAAGACCGCCGCATCGACAGAATTCGTGCCCGAGGCCCAATCCGTCAAAAGCTTCTGATAAAGATCAGAGAACGGCACCGTCAACACGTTCACCTTCGCACCCGTCAGCTTCTCGAACTCGGGCGCGCGGCGTTGCAGCGGCTCGGCGATCTGCGGACCGACGAACGTCATCACGTTGACGGTCACGCCCTTGAAGTCCTCGGCCGCCATTGCCGGTGATGCACCCAGGCACGCCGCCGCGAGCGCCGCCACGGCGCCCACTTGCTTGAACAGGTTCATTGTGTGTCTCCTCCATTGCGGTTGACCACATGTGTCGCTTGTCTTTCTTGTCTCCTACTCCCTGAACAGGTCCGGTCTTTCAGCGGAAAAGCGCCGCAATTCCGCGACGACTTCATCCAGGTGATCGTGCATCGCGCGCGCGGCGGCATCGCCATCGCGTGCGCGAATCGCGCCGGCGATGCGTGTATGCTCGGCGAGCGTATGCGCGTGGCGCTCGGGACTCGCCATCAGACGGCGCGCACGATCGAGCGCATTGCGCGACGCCGCCACGATCTCTTTCACGCGCGGCAAGTTGATCGCATCGAGCAGCAGTTCATGAAATGCGAGATCAAGCAAATGGAACTCGCGCCGCAGGCCTTGCTGCACTGCGTCGGCCTCGCGCTCGAGGTTGGCGTCGAGCGCATCGAGGGTGGCTGCATCACATGCGGCGGCCAGCGTGCGCACGGTTTCCACTTCGAGCGCGCTGCGAATGAAGAGATGCTGACGTATGTCGTGCATGACGATGGGCATGACGCGTGTGCCGCGCTGCGGCAAGACTTCGACGAGCCCCACAGCCGCGAGCTTGGCCAGTGCCGACGAAACCGGGAAGCGCGACACGCCCATGCGCTCGCATACCGCGAGCTTGTCGATCATCATGCCGGGCTCCATCGCCAGGTTGACGATGGCCGCGCGCAGTGCCTCCTCGACTGCGTCGGTGAGGCTGCCGCGCTCTGAACCGTGCAATCGGGGCAACGCGCGGTAAGGGTCGGCGGCAAGACTGTTTTCATTCGTCGATGAGCTCACGCCGCCCTTGATTTCGCACTAACATGCTAGCAGGCTAGGACGTCGAACACGCGTTGTCAATGTCGTTCGCTTGCGTGCATCGCAGCATATTCAGGCCTGTATAAAAGCCTCCGTTCAAACCCTGAGCATCGCCGTCACGCCACCTTTCGAGGAGATGAACATGACCAGCATCACGAAGCTCTCCGTGCGCGATATCCGTTTTCCCACTTCGCGTTCGCTCGACGGCTCGGACGCGATGAACGCCGCGCCCGACTATTCCGCCGCCTACGTGATACTCGAAACCGATGCGCCCGGACTCGCGGGACACGGCCTCACCTTCACCATCGGACGCGGCACTGAAGTCGTCGTCGCGGCGGTGGAGGCGCTTGCGCCGCTCGTCGTCGGCAGGACTATCGAAGATATCGCCGCCGACATGGGCGGCTTCTGGCGCGCGTTCACATCGGATAGTCAGTTGCGCTGGATCGGCCCGGAGAAAGGCGCGATTCATCTCGCGACGGCGGCGGTCGTCAACGCCGTGTGGGATCTCTGGGCCAAGAGCGAGAAGAAGCCCGTGTGGAAGCTGCTCGTCGATATGAGTCCGGAACAGCTCGTGCGCTGCCTCGACTTCCGCTATGTGACCGATGCCATTACGCCATCCGAAGCGCTCGCCTTGTTGAATCGCCTGCATGCGACACGCGGCGAACGGGAAAAGGAAATGCTCGCTCAGGGCTTTCCCGCATACACGACATCCGCCGGCTGGCTGGGCTATGACGACGACAAGATTCGCCGGCTCGCGCGTGAAGGCGTCGCCGCGGGCTGGACGCATTTCAAGCAGAAGGTCGGCGGGAATCTCGACGAAGACATCCGGCGCGCGCGCATTCTACGGGAGGAAATCGGCCCCGACCGCAAGCTGATGATGGATGCGAACCAGGTCTGGGAAGTCGATGAAGCCATCGCGAACATGCGCCGTCTCGCGGAGTTCGATCCATGGTGGATCGAAGAACCCACGAGTCCCGACGACGTGCTCGGCCACGCCGCGATCCGCCGGCGCCTTGCGCCGATGATCGGCGTTGCGACCGGCGAGCATTGCCAGAACCGCGTGATCTTCAAGCAGTTGCTGCAAGCGGAAGCGATCGACTTCTGTCAGATCGATAGCTGCCGTCTCGGCGGCCTCAACGAAGTGCTCATCGTTCTTCTGATGGCTGCGAAGTTCGGCGTGCCGGTGTGTCCGCATGCGGGCGGCGTCGGCTTGTGCGAGTATGTGCAGCATATTTCGCTGTTCGATTACATCTGCGTGTCGGGTTCGCTCGATCGTCGTGTGCTCGAATACGTCGATCATCTTCACGAGCATTTTCTCGATCCCGTCGTCATTAGAAGCGGACGCTATATGCCACCCCAAGCACCCGGCTACAGCATCGAAATGCACGCGGCATCGCTCGATCGATACGAGTTCGGCAAAGGAGAAGCATGGCGCGAATGAACGCCCCTTCGTGGCAGGACGTCGTCACGCAAACGGAACGCGCGCTCGCATGCGGTGCGCTGCGTTCGTTCGATACCGTGCAAAGCGTGATCGAAGACGGCGGCGTGCCCTTCCTCGTGCGGCAAGCGGCGAACCTCGTACGAAAGGAGGAAGCGTCGAAGCTCGCGGCCAAGTCCGCGGCCGATGCGGCGAGCGCATGGCGCGATCCGTTCTCGCCGTGCGAAGAAGCGTTGCGTGTGGGCGATATCGGCGAGCGGCACTTCCTGTTGCTCAACAAGTTCAACGTGCTCGCGCATCATCTGCTGATCGTGACGAAGGACTTCGAGCCGCAGGATTCGCTTGTCGGCGAGGATGACTTCGCCGCGCTCTTCTCCTGCCTCGACCGCTTCGATGGTCTCGGCTTCTACAACGGCGGCACGGTCGCCGGATCGAGCCAGCCGCACAAGCATCTGCAAATCGTGCCGCTGCCGCTCGATGGACACGCGTTACCCGTCGAACCGTTCATCGAAGCCGCGCATACGAGAGGCGTTTTTCGCGCGCCGCAACTCGCGTTCGCGCACGCGGCAGCATGGCTCGATGACGATGCCGCCGCAAACCTGCACGCAACTTATCTGCAACTGATGAACGCGATCGGCGTGCAGCCGTTCGACGTCGCCGGTGTCGCGCACCAGAGCGCGCCTTACAACCTGCTCGTCACGCGCCGCTGGATGCTCGCGGTGCCGCGCAGCGTCTCGCATGTCGAAGGCGTCGCGGTGAATGCGCTCGGCTTCGCCGGCTCGCTGTTCGTGCGCGACGATGCACAGCGCAACGTCGTCGAAACACTCGGGCCGATGAAACTACTGGCAGACGCAACTATCTCTTGAAAACCACGGCAGCGCCCCGCATGTCCGCATCCAGACATCGGGAGTCCAACGAACATGGGAAGCCGGCCTCAATTCATCGACGATCTTGCGCGCGGGGCGCAGGACGCCGCGCCCTCCGTCCCGCTCGACGATACCGCCTTGCTCGACGCCTATTCGCGCACGGTCATCGGCGCGCTCGAGCGCGTGCAGCAAGCCGTGGTGTTCATCTCTGTCGAGCGCCAGCTCGCCGACGCGCGCGGCACGCGCCGTAACGTCGGCGGCACGGGCTCGGGATTCATCTTTACGCCGGATGGCTATCTGCTGACCAATAGCCATGTGGTGCATGGCGCGACGCATATCGTCGTCACGCTCGCCGACGGCGCGCGCTTCGATGCCGATCTCGTCGGCGACGATCCTGCGAGTGATCTCGCGGTGCTGCGCATCGGTTCACCGGAGCCGCTGCCGCATGTCGAACTGGGCGATTCGGGCAGTCTGCGCGTGGGGCAGATCGCGATCGCGGTGGGCAATCCGCTCGGGCTTGCGCAGACCGTGACGACAGGCGTCGTGTCCGCGCTTGGCCGCTCGCTGCGTTCTACTTCCGGCCGCATGATCTACGACGTGATCCAGACCGACGCCGCGCTCAATCCCGGCAACTCGGGCGGGCCGCTCATCAACTCGGCGGGGCACGTCATCGGGGTGAACACCGCCATCATTTCCGGCGCGCAGGCCATCTCCTTCGCCACCGCGATCGATACGGCCAAGTGGGTCATCATGCAGATCTTCGCGTACGGGCGCGTGCGGCGCGCGTATATCGGCGTGGCGGGCACGACGACGCCGATCTCGCGGCGCGTGCAGCGCTTCTTCGAGCTCGCCTCGGCGAGCGGCGTGCATGTGATGGAGATCGTCAAAGGCAGTCCGGCCGCGCTCGGCGGATTGCGCACGGGCGATCGTATCGTCGCGGTGGATGGTATCGCCGTCGACAGCGTCGATGGCTTGCAGCGCACGCTCGATGCATCGCGCATCGACAAGCCCGTGAAGATCGCGGTGCTGCGCGGCACGCAGAAGCTCGATATCGACGTGACGCCCGTCGAGCAGACGGGTTGACGCTGCGGCGGCGCATGTGATCGTCACACGCGCCGCCACGCGCGTCGCTTCGCTTCATTTTCTGCTGCCGGTCTCCCGCGCCGCTTCTCCCGCGTGCCCCGTGTCCCGTTCGGGCGCATTGGCGAACAGCTCCGCCAGGCGCTCGCGCAGCGCAGCCGCATCGCGCCGCAACGGCTCGTTCGTCGACGCGACGATCAATGCATCGATGCGCCGCTGCCAGTACTCGGGCCGCATGACGGCATGCCGCATGGGTTCGCCGTGCCCTTCCGTCGCGACACGCTCCAGTTCCGCGATCATCCGCCCAATGTGTGCGAGTTCCTCTTGCGCATGTTGATCGGCGCTCACAGGCGTCTCCTCCCTCGTCCCGCATCTGGATTCCCGCGCGGGTTCACACATGCTAAACGGCAAGACCGAAAGGTTTATTCCAGCGGCGAAGGGAAAACCCGAGCACATATTCGGGTCCGCGCCTTGCGCTATCTGTCACGTCTTGACGGCTATGTGCGCTAACAGCCGGTGCCGCTTGTGCGGCTCCGGCTTAATGTGAAAGCAGCAGGCAGTGTTCGCGCGCATGGGCCGCCCCGTCGAACGATCCTGCCCTGTCGGGGAAGGTCCTAAAAAGGATTGCCATGACCACGCACAAGAATAAACAGACGGCCTCGCGCCGCGGAGCGTTCCGTTGCACTGGCGCACAACTTGACGCCATATTGCGATTCGCTGAGGAACGCAAGCTCGACGATCAACCGCTGCATATCGTCGTCGCCGAATACTGGCGCTATCAGGCGCACGCGAAAGCGGCCTGATCGTTCGTCCTTCTCGCTGGTTTTTACGCTCGCCTGTGCGGGTCGCGGAGCGCTATTGTCCCGAAAGCACCCGCTGCTTGAGCACCCAGATCGCAGTCGGCACTGCGTAGTAGCCGCTGACATTGCCGGTGACGAGCTTGCCGGTTACCTGTATACGCGCGTTCTCGGTTGGCGTCGCATCGATGATCTGCACCGCCGACACGTTCGACTGCTGCCGCCCGCCCTGGCCCGCGCCTTGGCCCGCGCCTTGGCCGGTATTCGCGCTCAGCACGCAGATGGGGCCTGGCAGCGACAGCACCCACGCGGATTTCGCGGATGCATCTCCCTCGTGCGCGGCCTGGCGCGTCGCCGTGCCTTCGAGCGTGACGACATCGCCGTCGTTGTAGCAAGGCGCCGCCGCTGCGGAGCCTGCCATCAGTACCAGTACCCAAGCACAGGCTTTCGCAATCATTCGGACCTCGCGAAGAGCGCGTTGCGTGACGCGCGAATCCGGCAAATAAGTTCAGCTACTTTAGGTGATACGGGTTGGGGTCGCAACCTGCGCAAGACCGTGTTTGCCAAGCTTCCTTTCAAAACATTCATGCGGGAACGCGTGTTGCTGATGATCATCTGACGAATCGAACAGCGCGAGAGATGGATCGAAAACCGCGCACGAATACATCTGTTGCTTGGTTCGTGAAACGATGCGGGCCGACAGAGGGGGCGACGATGAATCAGGTCATAGTTGGAGTGTTCGGCTGCTATAGGGACGGGCATGACGCGCTTCGCGCATTGCAGCTCGCGGGCTTGCGACGCGACGATGCGCATCTGTATCGCGCGGGACGCGGCGAAATCGACATCGATGCGCTCCTGCCACCCACGCACGACGAAGACGACGCGGAGTACGTCGCGCATGGCGAACATCAGGGCGTGATCGGCGCCCGCAACCGTTTCGTGCCGCAAGATCCTTTGCCGCAGCGACCATCGGCACCGCCGTCCAGCGACGACACGACGCCGCAGCGCACGTTGCTCGTCATTCGCATCTCTGACGACATCAAACCTGGCGCCATCGGCGAAGTGCTGCACGAGCATGGCGCGATCGCCGTGAAAGACGCGAGCGGACACTGGCGCTTTTCGCCGTTCCGAAATCCGGCAGGCGTCTGAACGCGCACAAGTCAGTGCAGGCCGGGATGCGGCTTGCGCGTGGCGGGATGCGCTTCAGCCTCGGCACGCTCGTCGTCTTCGGGCGTGTCGTCGGAGGACGCCTCATCCGCCAGATCGCGTGCTTCCTGCGCCGCCGCCGCGGCGCGCAGCCTTCGACACTGCGCCGAATGGCGGAATGCCGCGAGCATGCGCACGACTTCGCGAGTTCTCGTTCTCATTGTTGCCTCCCTCGAAGCAGTTGAGAAACTACTTTAAGTGTAGGCGGCAAATCCTCAGGCGCAAGGCGTTCGCACGAAATAATGGCTTGCAGGCTTTCCCTTATTTGCGCGCATTTGAAGCCGGGCGACTGCTTGCGCAGATGTCCGGGTTTCTTGTCACTGCTTCGTTTGTCAACACCAACTTGCCGCTTCATATTCCGTTGGCATAACGCGGACCTCGCCGCAGAGGCACTGCTGACCGACAACGCACATGACGGCGGCGGCGAGAATAAAGAACTTAAACTGCGTCTTAATTCGGAAGACGCGATGACGCCGAAAAGCACGCCCGACCGATCGTGCCGATCGCAGCCGCACGCGATTATCCGAACCGTCTAGTACATTTGCCGCATCGTGACCTGTGCACAACACGGCGGAAAAGAACTTTACTGTCGCCTTGCCAGCGGTCTGCGATGCCGGGAGAATCGAAGCAACGGCCTGCAAGCCGTTCCTTCACACATGCCGTCAGCATGAACGCCGGGCAACGGTTTGCTGCACGCGACGGCGCATCACGAGAACTCGATGGCAACCTTAGAGGGCAAGGCGCGATACCGGATTGATACCGATAACACCGGCGCCGGTATCGCGATCATGATCCTGACGACAGCGACCTTCGCGGCAAGCGATTCCACCGTCAAGCTGATCGGCAACGCAGTCCCTCTACTGGCGCTACTCTGGGTGCGCTATCTGTTTCAGATGATCGTGATGGGGATCTGGCAAGTCCGGCGCCGCGCATTCGGTCTCTTCCGTTCCGGCAGCGTGAGGCTCCAGGTCGTGCGCGCGGTGCTGCTGCTCATCAACTCCGCTTGCACGTTCGCGGGCTTGCGCCATCTGCCGCTGCCGGTCACGACGTCGCTTGCGATGCTCGCGCCGCTCATCTCCACGCTGCTCGCCGCGCTCGTGCTCAAGGACGAGGTGCCGCGCAGCAAATGGGCGATGGTCGTCCTCGGTTTCATCGGCATGTTGCTGGTCGTGCGCCCGGGTGGCAGCCAGTTCAGCTGGACCGTTATCTTTCCGATCGGCGCCGCGACGTCCTTCGCGTGCTTCCAGGTGGTGTCGAGCCATCTCTCGCGCGTCGACGATGCAATCACAACCAACTTCCTCACGGCGCTCGTCGCCACCATCCTGTTATGCGTGCTCGTATGGATGGATCAGGCCGAAACCTTGCCCGCGCTCGCACAGGTGCGGGCGGCGAGCTGGCTGCTCGTCGTCTTCATGGCGACGATGGCAACCGTCGGGCACGGGTTCATGCTTCAGGCGTTGAAACGCGCCCCGCTTTCCGTGCTGACGCCGTTTTCCTATGGCCAGCTCGCGTTCGCGGCGCTCTTCAGCTGGCTGCTGTTCGGGCAGGCGCCTGACGTCTGGATGGCGATCGGCATGTGCGTGATCGCGGCGAGCGGCATCGGCACCGTGCTCCTGCATGGACGCAAGACGGCACCGGCCGTATCGACCGAAGTCTGACTTACAGGGAAGCGCGACAAACGGGCGCCCGAAGCGCCCGCGATCAGTTGGCGGAATGCGCGTGCAGCGCCTGGCCGGTACAGAGCCAGTGCGGATCAATGTCCAGCACCCGCGCGATGCGGTTGAATGCCGCGAATGGTGGAACCGTGATACCGCGCCGCCAGAATTGCACGTCGTGCTCGCTCACGTCGAGCCAGCCAGCGGCTTTTGCGGAACTGACGTTCGCCTTTTGCAAGGCGCGGTCGAGTCGTGCGGCCATGGCGCGCCGCAAGGCGTTGTCTTCGTGACTGCGTTCAAGATGGCCAAGGGTTTGGGAATGTCGCCCCATTTTCTTCAATTCTCTCAGATTTATATCTTTATGCCGTTCAGCGCCGGCTCATTCGCGCGAAAGTGAATCCTACGGATTTACGATGACGGAGCAGTGACAAAAATACCGACTACGTTCTCGCCCCGCTGGGTGCTCCGTCGCGCGTGTTGCAGTGCGACATTCTTTCAATTGACGCATCAAGGCGTCAAGTGGGGAAACAACGCATAAGCCAAGTTTTGGCTTAGGTGTTTACGATAGGTCGTAATGACAGCGCACCCGCGAGCGCTTTCATCTTATGGAAAATAACAGTCCTGATCGGGATCTATGCGCTTGCCGCAATACCGTCAGCGAAAACTAAATGACCGTTCGTATGATGTGATGTGTGATCAGGTTGTCGGATTAAATGAGCCTGCTTATTTACTTATTGCCACTCTGATTTTTGAATGATGGGCGATATGGTTTAAAGTCAAGCGGGGAAAACGTAATTGACACTCCACACGCTTTCCTTAAAATAGACCAATCGCTGCACTGCACAATCAATTGCAAAATCAATTGGCAACTTCCCAATGGAGTCCAGAATGAGCAGTCTTGCGCCGGAAAATGTAGTCGCGTCACAGAAGGCGGGGGTCGACACGACTTTCGGTCTCGCCGCACAAGCCGTGGGGGGCTTCGAAAAGTTGATCGACCTGAACGTGCGCACCGCCAGGACGGCACTTGACGAGCAACAGGCACTCGTCGCCAAAGCGCTTTCCGTGCGCGATCCGCAGGAATTATTCGCCCTCCAGAACCAGCATCTGCAAAACAGCGCCCAGCGGGTGCAGGCGTACTGGCAGAGCGTCTATGAGATCACGACAGGCGTGCGCGGCGGCTACATGGAAGCGGCGCAGGATCAGCTCGAGAAATCGCAGCGTAATGTGCAGGCATTCTTTGAAAGCCTCGTGAGCAACGCGCCCGTCGGCAGCGAAGCGGTCGTTTCGGCGTGGAAGAACGCGATCGATGCCGCGACGCAATCGGCGAATTCGGCTTACGAAGCCGCCAAAAAGGCTGCGAAACAAGTGGTCGAAGCGGCGCAGAACGACGCCACCATCGCGGGCCAGACGGCCGTGCGCACCGTAGCCTCGAAACCGGCGAGCGCGAAGAAGTAAATCTCGCGAATGCCGGGAAGAAAGGCGGACACGTTCCGCCTTTTTCTTTTCCCGTGTCAGGCGGCGAGACTCTTCAGCACCAGTTCATGCGAGCGGCCGATCCACACCGCCGAGTCGCGATGATCGACGAGCGCATTGCCCGTATTCGGATGCATGAAAACATCGAGCGTGCCGTGATGGAGGGTGAGCCAGGCGAGCATCGGCGCGAGCAGTTCGCCGCCGAAACCCAACTGGAAAGACCACATCGGATGCGGTCCGACCGGACGTTCGTGAAAGCGTCCCAGGCGCAATGCGCCGCTTTGCAATTCCGTCGCAAACTGTTGCTCGATGACGAGCCGAAGCTGCCACGCCGCGTCGCGGCTCGCGGCGTCGAAATACACGTGCGCGTGCCAGTCGGCGATCGTGCGGGTGTCCGTGGCGTTCATCGTTTCATCCGTGCGCGGCAATATTGAGACACGTCTCATTCTACCGAACGCGTTTCAGCAACGTTCGAGCGTCCAGAGCACGGCGCCGTCATCGAACGCGCGATGGTGCGTTGTGCGCATGCCGATCCCCGCGCCGAGTCGCGACAACACGAACGCGTCGGCGAAGCGCGTCAATCCGCCGATCGGGTGCGGCGACGAGATCGCTTCTTCAGACAAGCGCTCGATCCACAGCCAGCCCGCATCGCCCGACAGGGATTGGACGCGCCCGTTCGTCAGACGCGCCCGCCGCACGAGGACGCGGCTTTGCGGCAACGCTTCATCGACGACCCAGATGCGCGCCGATGTCCGCGTCGCGCCGCCAAAAGCAATCCACGGCAATCCCGATGTGCCCGCCGCGATGAGAAACGCGCGCCGCGTCGTGGTCATCGCCCTTCTCCTTTTGCGACGTCCGAACGCTTCGCGGGCCAGATGCCCTGTTTGCCCGGCGACAGAATCCCGTTCGGATCGAGCGCCGTCTTGATCGTGCCGGACAGTCGCATCAGCGCGTGATCGTTGAAGTCGTATTGCGCGGCGGCCAGATCCATATACGAGAGATGCGTCCGATATTGCCCGTAGCCGGCCGCGCCCGCCTCGCGGATCAGCGTTTCGATCAGCGCGCCGGCAGCGTGCGATTGCTTCGGATCGTCGCGATCGAAAATCGCCGCGAAGATGTGATGCATCGCGCGCTCGCCCGCCGTGAAACCGCCGTAGTAATCGAAGCCGAATTGCGCGGCGCGCTCGCGAACCATGCGGACCTGCTTGACGGCATCGCGTCCGATCGGCGGGCAGATCGGCGAAAAATCGATATGCGCGCCTGTGCCGCCGCGCCAGTTCAGCAGATTGAACGCTTCGAGTCCGGGAATGCCGACTTGCGCACGATCGCCGCCGCCCTCGGGTTCGAGGGATGCATCGCGATACGGCATCTCGAAGAGCGTCGCGCCCGCGATCGGCTGAAAACGCGCCCGCACGATATCGCGCCGCGCCTTCACGAGCGACGGCGGTCCATATAAACAGAAGCGCAGATTCCAGCGCCCGATGCCGATCTTGCGCGTCATGGCGTCGATGGCGTCGTCGGGCATCGCGCCTTCGCCGTCGTACCAGGTTTTCCGCGTCGATACGCCCGCGGCCCAGCGCACCGCGCTTTCGATGACCGCGTTGCTTTGAATCGTGCCGTCCATTCTGAGCGGACGCAGCGTATCGACGACGCGTTCGAGATCGTCTTCGCGCGCGAACGCGTAGCGGCAGATCATGTAGCCCTCGGGCGCGGGCATGAGCCGGATGCCGAGCTTCGTGACGACGCCGAAGTTCGACTGCTTGAACATGTCGTCGTAAGACGGCCCGAAGCCGCTCCTGAAAACCTGCCAGTCACGGCTCGACGTCATCGCGCCCATGCCGGTGCGCACGACATCGCCGTTTGCAAGCACGACCTCCATGCCGCACTGATGCGCCGCGTGGTCCCCGTACGGCGTCGTGCCATAGCCGCGTTCGAGCGTGTTGCCGATCACGCTGCCCCAGCCGGCCGCAGGCGGATCGAGCCAGAACCGCCGTGGTGTCCCGAGCGCACGATGCAGCTCGTAATACGTCACGCCCGGCTCGACCAGCGCATAACCCAGCGTTTCGTCGATCTCGATGATGCGGTTCATCCGGCGCAAATCGAGCACGACACAGCCGCGCATGCGCGGCGCGGCGCCGCCGTAGGCGAAGTTGCGTCCGGTCGATACGGTCCAGAGCGGCACCTGATACCGGTTCGCCACAGCCAGCGCCGCGCGCACGCCTTCGACATCCTTCGGCAGCACGACAGCGGACGGCGCGTGCGCGAGTGCATCGCCGGGTGCGAATGGATCAAGATACGAAGCCGGATCGTACGACACCGCGTCGCTGCCGAGCGCCGCCGCGAAGGCCGCGAGCGCCGCCCGGAACTGCGCCGCCGACAAGCCCGGCGGCAGCGGCGTCGCGCTCAATATCCGCCGCTGCTGCCGCTGCCGGACGTCGTGCCGGATGATGTCGAACTGCCATCGGTCTGACATCCCGCGAGCAAACCGGCGAGCAGAGCGAGCACGACTGTTGCGATTCTGGCGAGCTTCATGGAAGCACCTCCGAAAGGTTTGAAAAGCGGACACGGCGATTAAGCCGCTTGTCCATTAAACGCGCGGCGGTGTGCCGATATTCCTTCGCGAGGCCGTATGAGACAATTTCGCGCCGCGCAAAGCCCTCGCGCGCACTTTCACCCACGTCACGCGATGAAGCGCTACCAAGCCCTTGCCGACACGATGGCCGCCGAGATTCGCGCGGGCCGGCTGCCCGTCGGCACGCGCCTGCCGTCGGTGCGGCATCTGACGACGCAATACGGCGTCGGCCAGTCGACGGTCTTTCGCGCGTATTACCTGCTCGAAGAATGGGGCTTGATTCGCGCGCGCGAACGTTCCGGCTATTACGTCGCACCGGGCGCGAAGGTAGCGACGCAAGCTACTTCGCCCACGCCGCTCGCGGAGCCCGCGGCCATCGACGTGAGCAGCCTCGTCTTCTCCGTGCTCGATGCGGTCAAGCGTCCGGACGTCGCGCCGCTCGGCTCCGCGTTTCCGTCGCCGAAACTCTTTCCGCTGGCACGTCTTGCGAAGTCGCTCGGCCACGCGGCGCGCATGCTCGATCCGTGGAGCACGGTCGTCGACATGCCACCGGGCAACGAGCAACTGCGGCGGCAGATCGCACTGCGTTACATCGGCATGGGCATCGCGCAGCCGGTCGAGGAACTCATCGTCACGAACGGCGCGATGGAAGCGCTCACGCTCAGCCTCATGGCCGTCACCAAGCCGGGCGATGTCGTCGCCATCGAATCGCCCTGCTTCTACGCGGCGTTGCAGGCGGTCGAGCATCTGGGCCTGCGCGCGGTCGAGATTCCCGTCGATCCGCGAGAAGGGCTCGATCTCGACGTGCTCGCCGAAGCGCTCGTCAAGCATCCGGTGCGCGCCTGCTGGTTCATGACCAACTTTCAGAATCCGACGGGCGTGACGCTCTCCGTCGAGAAAAAGCGCGCGCTGGTCGGCTTGCTCACGAAGCATGACGTTCCGCTCATCGAGGACGATGTCTACGGCGAGCTGCATTTCGCGCCGGATCGTCCGCCGCCCGCGAAAGCCTTCGATACGACAGGTCTCGTGATGCATTGCGCGTCGCTGTCGAAGACGCTCGCGCCGGGTTACCGGCTCGGCTGGGTCGCGGCGGGCCGCTTCGCCGACGCGATCCGCCGGCTCAAGCTGATGACGAGCATCTCGACCAGCATCCCGGTTCAGGCGGGCATCGCCGACTATCTTCAGCACGGCGGCTTCGACAAACACCTGCGCAAGCTGCGCGGCGCGCTTCTCACGCAGCGCGGTGCGATGGAACACGCCATCGCGCGCTGGCTGCCGCCGGAGGTCGCGCATCAGCAGCCGGAGGGCGGCTATTTCCTCTGGCTGCGACTGGCCGAGCATGTCGACGCGATGCAGTTGCACAAGCGCGGACTCGAACATGGCATCAACGTGACACCCGGACCGATCTTCTCCGCGCGTCACGCGTTCGGGAATTACGTGCGCATCAACTTCGGCCATCCGTGGTCGCCGCAGGTCGAGGGCGCCGTGAAAACGCTCGGAGAACTTCTGCGCGCCGCGTCGTAGAAGGCCTTTGCGGCCGATTCGCCCATGCTAGACTGCTGTACATGCATACAGTATCCGAGCCCGCCTACACCGTCGCCGTGCGCGCGCTCTGCGAGTTCACCGCGAAACAGGGCGACCTCGATCTGCGCTTCACGCCCACGCCAAGCGCGCAGGAAGGCGTCGCGGGCCACGTCGCGGTGACGAGCCGCCGGCCGGCCGGATATCAGAAGGAAATATCGCTTTCGGAAACCTACGGGCCGCTCTTCGTGCGCGGCCGCGCCGACGGGTACGATCCCGCGCTCAACCGTCTCGAAGAGATCAAGACGCATCGCGGCAAGCTCGAATCGATGCCGCAGAATCATCGTCATCTGCATTGGGCGCAGGCGCGTGTCTATGCGCATCTGATGTGCCGCAAGCTCGGGCTCGACGCCATCGAGGTCGCGCTCGTGTATTTCGATATCGTCGATCAGACCGAGAGCGTGCTCGTCGAAACGCAGACCGCCGAAGCGCTCGCGACGCATTTCGCGGCGCAGTGCGAGCGCTTCATCGCGTGGGCAGAACAGGAGCTGGCGCACGGCGCGGCGCGCGATGACGCGCTCAGAGCACTCGTGTTTCCTCACGCGGATTTTCGGCCCGGCCAGCGCGCACTCGCGGAAGCGGTGTATCGCTCGGCGGTGTCCGGCCGCTGTCTCGCGGCGCAGGCGCCGACCGGCATCGGCAAAACGGTCGGCACGCTCTTTCCGCTGCTGAAGGCGTGGCCGGGCCAGCGGCTCGACAAGATCTTCTTTCTCACGGCGAAGAGCGCGGGACGGCAGCTCGCGCTCGATGCGCTGACGACGCTCGCCGCCAGGCCGTTACGCGTCGTCGAACTCGTTGCGCGCGACAAGGCTTGCGAATACCCCGATCGCGCGTGCCACGGCGAGTCGTGTCCGCTCGCGCGGGGCTTCTACGATCGCCTGCCCGGGGCGCGTGCCGCCGCCCTCGACTGCGCGCAGCTCGACCGCGCGTCGGTTGCCGAGGTCGCACGAGAGCACGAAGTCTGTCCGTACTATCTGAGCCAGGAACTGTCGCGCTGGGGCGACGTGATCGTCGGCGACTACAACTATTACTTCGATACGAGCGCCATGCTCTTCGCGCTCGCGGAGGCGAATCGCTGGCGCGTGTCGGTGCTCGTCGACGAAGCGCATAACCTCGTCGAACGGGCGCGCGGCATGTATTCCGCGACGCTCGATCAGGCCGCCTTCAATGCGATGCGTCGCGGCGCGCCCGTTTTGCTGAAGCAGGCGCTCGGCCGCGTCGCGCGAAGCTGGAGCGAAGTGACGCGTGAACAGGACGCGGCGAACATCGAATACGCGGCACATGCGGAACCGCCCGCGCGCCTGCTCACGGCGCTGGGGCAAGCCGTCTCGCTGATGACGGAAACGCTCGGCGAGCAGCCCGACGTCTTCACGCCCGAAATCTTGCGCTTCTATTTCGATGCCATGCATTTCACGCGCATCGCGGAACGCTTCGGTTCGCATTCGATCTTCGACATCACGCTTGGCCGGGTGGGTGCAAACGCCAAAAAACGCAATGCCGTGCTGTGCCTGCGCAACGTGATTCCCGCGCCGCATCTCACGCCGCGTCTGGCGCGCGCCCACAGCGTCGCGCTTTTTTCCGCGACGCTCACGCCCGCGCACTTCTACGCGGATACGCTCGGCCTGCCGGAGTCGAGCGTACGCATCGACGTCGAATCGCCCTTCTGCGCCGAACAACTCGACGTGCGCGCAATCGCCGACCTGTCCACGCGCTATCGCGACCGCGCGCGCTCGGTGGACCGTATCGCCGACCTCATCGCCGCGCAGCTCGAAAGCGCCGAGGGCAACTACCTGAGCTTCTTCAGCAGCTTCGAGTATCTGACGCAAGTCGCGGCGGCGCTCGCGCTCCGTCATCCGTCGATTCCATGCTGGCAGCAATCCCGCGCGATGAGCGAAGCGGCGCAACGCGAGTTTCTCGCGCGTTTCGTGGCCGGCGGGCGCGGCGTCGGTTTCGCGGTGCTCGGCGGCGCGTTCGGCGAAGCGATCGATCTGCCCGGCACGCGGCTCATCGGCGCGTTCGTTGCGACGCTCGGTCTGCCGCAGCTCAATCCTGTCAATCAGCAAATGAAAGCGCGCATGCACGAGGCGTTCGGCGAGGGCTACGCATACACGTATCTTTTTCCCGGCTTGCAGAAAGTCGTGCAGGCGGCCGGGCGTGTGATCCGCGGGCCGCTCGATCGCGGCGTGCTCTATCTGATCGACGACCGCTTCGCGCGCGCGGAAGTCCGGCGCCTGCTACCCGCGTGGTGGCAGGTGAAAGTGCTGCGGCAACGTGACCTGGGCGTATCGGGAAATCCGACTATCTAGACGCGCACGGTGCCGCCGTTAACGGGTCTATCGCGGGCATTCGTCTTGCTGCTCTCAGGCGCCTCAGGGACACGAAGATGTCCCGGCAGGGTCGAGAGAGCCCATTAAAGGAGAACCCACATGTCTGCCGCTCATACCCCGCGACCCATCGATGCGCTCGACGTGCTCGAAGCCGATCACCGCGCCATCGAACAACTGTTCGATGCGTTCGAGCGCGCGGAACGCAACGATTTCGAACGCAAGAACACGCTCGCCCAGCGCGCGTGCGAATTGCTCACGATCCACGCGATCGTCGAAGAAGAAATGCTGTATCCCGCCGCCCAGGAGGCGCTCGGCGCAGATCAGCGCATCGATGTGGACGAAGCCTACGTCGAGCATTTTCTGGTCAAGACGCTGATCGAACGGTTCGCGAGCCTGAAGGCGGGCGACGACGGTTTCGATGCGACTTTCAAGGTACTCAAGGAGAACGCGACGCATCACATCGAGGAAGAGGAAACGACGCTGTTCCCCGAAGTGCGCAGGACGCAAATGGATCTCGTCGCGCTCGGCGCGAGGATGGCGGCGCGCAAGGCCGCGTTGAAGGAGCGCATCGCGGAGACCGCGACGGCGCATTGAAGGCGCGTCGTTCCGAATTGCGCAGCAAGACCCGGAGTGCGTGCGCAGCGCGCGTGGCGCACACTGCAGGCAATTAACGCCCATCCGGAGAAACGACATGAAGGTGCTCGAACGCGCGACGGCAGACGATATCGGCGAACGCATCGACGCGCTCGACTGGGCCGATCTCGAAGCGCAACTCGATAGCTTCGGCTGCGCCACCGCGCCCGCGCTCTTTTCGCGCGACGAATGCGAGGCGCTCGCCGCGCTATACGATCGCGACGGCATCTTTCGCAGCCGCGTCGTGATGGAACGCCACGGCTTCGGGCGCGGCGAATACAAGTACTTCGCCTATCCGCTGCCCGAAACGCTGGAGCGCGCGCGCCGCGCGGTCTATCCGCATCTTGCGCCGATCGCCAATCGCTGGAATGAGGTGATGGGCGTCGAAACGCGCTATCCGCGCGAGCACGCCGCGTTCATCGAGCGCTGTCACCGCGCGGGGCAGACACGGCCGACGCCGCTCCTGCTACGTTACGTGCCCGGCGATTTCAACTGCCTGCATCAGGATCTCTACGGCGAGCACGTCTTTCCAATTCAGATGGCGGTCCTGCTTTCCGCGCCCGGCCGGGATTTCACCGGCGGCGAGTTCGTGATGACGGAGCAGCGTCCGAGAATGCAGTCACGTGTAGAAGCCGTGCCTCTTTCACAAGGCGATGCGGTGTTTTTCGCGGTGCATCATCGGCCGGTGCAGGGCACGCGCGGGCCGTACCGGGTGAACATGAAGCACGGCGTGAGCCGCCTGAGATCGGGGCGGCGGCATATGCTCGGCGTGATCTTTCACGACGCGCAGTGAGCGCAGGCGTTATTCGTTTTCGTCGAAGTAATGCCCGAAGCGCGCCTGCTTCGTCTTGATGTAGCGCTCGTTTTCCTCGCGCATCGGGATGGCGAGCGCGACGCGTTCGGACACGGGAATATCGTGCTTGAGCAGCGTGTCGAACTTCGACGGATTGTTGCTCATGAGGCGCACCGACTTCACGTTCATCGAGCGCAGGATCGCGGCGGCGGAATCGTATTCGCGGGCGTCGTCGGGCAGGCCGAGATGCAGGTTCGCATCGACGGTATCGAGCCCCTGCTCCTGCAGCGCATACGCGCGGATCTTGTTTGCGAGGCCGATGCCGCGCCCTTCATGGCCGCGCAGATACAGCAGGATGCCGCGATCCTCGGCGGCGATATAACGCAGCGCCAGATCGAGTTGCTCCCCGCAATCGCAGCGGTACGAGCCGAACACATCGCCGGTCACGCATTCGGAATGCAGGCGCGTCAGCACCGATTCGCCGTTGCTCACGTCGCCCATCACGAACGCGATGTGTTCGACATCCGTGTGCTTCACGCGATAGACGTAGGAATCGAAGGTGCCGTAGCGCGTCGGAATGGTGGCGGTCGCCACGAGTTCGACATCCGCGCACTCGTCGCACTCGCCGAAGCGGTGTTGCGGGTCCTGCACGTCCTGCGGGGGAGAAGCGGTTTTCATAGGTCAATCTGCGAGTCCACGACGCCGGACGCGGGCCCGATGGATCGTGCTCATCGCGCCAGCCCGGCTGGTCATGTTAAAGCCCATCGGGAAAGTTTGCAGATTGTCTCACGGCACGCGCCGCTTCCCCCGCTTTCCCGTACGGGCGTTCCGCTTATCGAACGCGTTCTCTCACTCCCGCTCTCACGCCCTCTGTCACGCCGGATTCTCGAAATTGCCGGGACTTCTATCCGTCGCGCGCCATTCGGGCTTGCGCACCGGGTCGGCCTTTTGCAGCGCAGCGCGCACGCCGGCTGCGTCGAAATCGCCGGTATAGACGGGCGTTGCGGGCTGCTGTCGCCATGAATCGTCGATTTCGCCTGCATCGACGGGATCGAAGCCGATTTCATCGACGAGCTTCATCACGACGGCTTTCGCCTTCGCGTCGTCGCCCGCGACCGGCAGCGCGATGCGCCCGGGCGTACCCGGAGGCTTGCCGCGATTGCGCAGATGATCCGCGTAGATATTGTTGAAGGCCTTCACGACCGGCCGCCCGATCTGCTGCTCGACCCAGCGGCTTTCCGGTGTGCCCTTCTCGATGCCATCGATACGACCGTCGCGCTGCTGCGGATAATAGTTGCCCGTGTCGATGACGACGACGCTCGCCGGCACGCCCGCAAACAGGTCTTTCGGCAGATTCGGCACTTTTGCCTGCGGAATCGTCACGACGACGACGTCCGCATCCTTCACCGCGTCGCGCGCTTGCACGGCCGTCGCACCGGTCTCGCGTTCGATGTCCGCGAGCGACGCCGGTCCGCGCGAATTGGCGATGCGCACGTCGTGGCCGTTCTCGCTGAACCGCAGCGCGAGCACGGAACCGATATTCCCGGCGCCGATAATTCCGATTTTCATACTGCCTCCTGGATAAAAGTGAAGCGACGAAGTGCCCTCGAGGAACCTGCAAGGGACGCGCGCAATCAGAATGCCTCATGCGGGAAAACGACAAATATGGCGCCGATAGCTCCGAGCTATCCCGACAATAAAATCAATCCACTTCGCAGGAGCGATAGTTTTCCTGTATAGTTCACCTACTTCTTCAACACCACTCCAAAAGGAACCTGGTAATGCCTATCATCAACAGCCAAGTCAAGCCGTTCAAAGCAACCGCCTATCACAATGGCGAATTCGTGACCGTCACCGATGAGAGCCTGAAGGGCAAGTGGTCGGTGTTCGTGTTCTACCCGGCCGACTTCACGTTCGTGTGCCCGACGGAACTGGGCGACCTGGCTGACCGCTACGAAGAATTCAAGAAGCTGGGCGTGGAAATCTACTCGGTCTCGACCGACACGCACTTCACGCACAAGGCATGGCACGACACGTCGGACACGATCCAGAAGATCAAGTACCCGATGGTGGCCGACCCGACGCTCGCGATCTCGCGCAACTTCGACGTGCTGATCGAGGAAGAAGGCCTGGCGCTGCGCGGCACGTTCGTGATCAATCCGGAAGGCGAGATCAAGCTGTGCGAAGTGCACGACAACGGCATCGGCCGTGACGCCGGCGAACTGCTCCGCAAGGTTCAGGCTGCTCAGTACATCGCGAAGAACCCGGGCCAGGTGTGCCCCGCCAAGTGGACGCCGGGCGCTGAAACGCTGACCCCGTCGCTGGACCTGATCGGCAAGATCTAAGTCTCGTTTTTTACGAGCGCTGCATCGGATCTGCCGCGGTTCAGCGGCAGGTTCACCCCTAAAGACGCCTTCGTCCGGCGCTGCGATAAACGCAGCGTCGCGGCGAGGTGCGTCTGCACCACCCAAAGTCAAGGAACGGACATCGCCATGCTCGACGCCAATCTCAAGAATCAATTAAAAGCGTATCTGGAAAAAGTCACCCGGCCGATCGAACTCGTCGCCTTCCTCGACGACGGCGACAAATCGCGCGAGCTGAAAAGCCTGCTCGGCGAAATCGCCTCGCTGTCGCACCAGATCAGCGTCGTCGAGAAAGAGGACGCCAGCGTGCGTCGTCCGTCCTTCACCATCGGCGAGGCGGGCAAGCCCGCGGGCATCCGGTTCGCCGGCATTCCGATGGGCCATGAATTCACGTCGCTCGTGCTTGCGCTTCTGCAAGCCGGCGGCCACCCGATCAAGCTCGACGACGCCACCATCGAGCAGATTCGCAATCTCGACGGCGACTACGCGTTCGAGACGTATTTCTCGCTGTCGTGCCAGAACTGCCCGGAAGTGGTGCAGGCGCTGAACGTGATGGCGATCATCAACCCGCGCATCAAGCACGTCGCGATCGACGGCGCGCTGTTCCAGAAGGAAGTGGAAGACCGCCAGGTCATGTCCGTGCCGATGATGTTCGTCAACGGCGACAGCTTCGGTTCAGGCCGCATGGGCGTAAAGGAAATCTTGGCGAAACTGGACACGGGTGCATCGGCGCGCGCGGCGAAGGAACTGGAAAACAAGCCGGTTTTCGACACGCTGATCGTCGGCGGCGGTCCCGCAGGCGCGGCGGCGGCGATTTATTCGGCGCGCAAGGGCATCGCGACGGGCGTCGTCGCGGAGCGCTTCGGCGGCCAGGTGCTCGACACGATGGCGATCGAAAACTTCGTCTCCGTGAAAGAGACCGAAGGACCGAAGTTCGCGACCGCGCTCGAAGAGCACGTGAAAAGCTATGAAGTCGACGTGATGGACGTGCAGCGCGCCGAAAAGCTCGTGCCGGGCCGCATCAACGAGATCCATCTGGCGAGCGGCGCGGTGCTGAAGGCGAAGACGGTGATTCTGTCGACCGGTGCGCGCTGGCGTGAGATCAACGTGCCGGGCGAGCGCGAGTATCGCGGCCGCGGCGTGGCGTACTGCCCGCACTGCGACGGCCCGCTCTTCAAGGGCAAGCGCGTCGCGGTGGTGGGCGGCGGGAATTCCGGCGTGGAAGCGGCGATCGATCTCGCGGGCATCGTCTCGGCGGTCACGCTGATCGAGTTCGGCAACGAGCTGCGCGCCGATGCAGTGCTGCAGAAGAAGCTGCGCAGCCTGTCGAACGTGACCATCGTCACGCAGGCGCAGACGACCGAAATCACCGGCGACGGCAAGAAAGTGAACGGCATCACGTACACGGAGCGCGCGACAGGTGTGAGCCAGCATGTCGAGCTGGAAGGCGTGTTCGTGCAGATCGGCCTCGTGCCGAACACCGAATGGCTGAAGGGCACGGTGGAACTGTCGAAGCACGGCGAGATCGTCGTCGACGCGAAGGGCGCGACC
Organism: Caballeronia sp. INML1; assembly: GCF_023631085.1. Classification (NCBI taxonomy): domain Bacteria; kingdom Pseudomonadati; phylum Pseudomonadota; class Betaproteobacteria; order Burkholderiales; family Burkholderiaceae; genus Caballeronia; species Caballeronia sp. INML1. Next base: position 500,560 of record NZ_JALQDT010000051.1, read on the forward strand.
TCGCTGCCGGGCGTGTTCGCCGCCGGCGACGTGACGACGGTGCCGTACAAGCAAATCGTGATCGCGGCCGGCGACGGCGCGAAGGCATCGCTGTCGGCGTTCGATCATCTGATCCGCGCGTCGGTGGAAGACGAGGCAGTGGTCGAAGAAGAAGCGGCGGCCTGAGCGTAGCGGGCGTCGTAGTGACCGGAAGGCGGACGGGGCAACCCGTTCGCCTTTTTTATCTGGTTTGCGCGGGCTTCGGCTTCAGCACCATCGGGAACGTCACCTCGAACACGCTGCCGTGGCCTTTCGCCGACTGGAACCGCAACTCGCCTTCCAGTGTGCGCGACAATTCCTTGACGATCGCAAGCCCGAGTCCCGCGCCGGGAATGTCGTCATCGGCGGCGCGCTCGAATTCCTGGAACACGCGCTCCTGATCCGCCGCGCCGATGCCCACGCCCGTGTCGGCGACGCGCAGCTTCCATTGCTCATCGGGCGCCGCCGCGATCGCCAGGACGATCTCGCCCGACGACGTGTACTTGATCGCGTTCGTCAGCAGATTCAGCGCGACCTGCTTGACCTTCAGCCGGTTCGACGTCACCGCGCCGAGCGCCGGATCGAACTGGCCGATGAGCTTGAGCCCCTTCGCCTCGGTCGAGACGCGGCACGCCTGCATCAGTTCGTCGAACAGGCCGACGAGATCGAACGGCTCGACCGTGAACAGCGAATCGTCGCCGAGCACTTTCGAATATTCGACCATTTCGTCGACGAGCGTCGCCATGTCGGCGACCTGCCGGTTCGCGAGACCGAGCGCCGTATCGCGCTTCGCGGGCGAGCGCCCGGCGAGCTGCAGCGCCGTCGAAAACACGTTCAGGAAGTTGCGCAGATCGTGCGCGACGCGCCGCGCGATCTGCATGCGCGTCTCATAGAGATCGCCGATGAGTTTCTGCCGCAGCGTCAGTTCGTAGTTCGCGCGCTCCAGCATGCCGGTGTATTCGTCGATCTTGCGATCGCGCTCGCCAATCGCCTCGCGTATCGACGCGAGCGTGACGAAGCTCACCACCTCGTCGGTCATGAGGCGCGCGTGCTCCTCGTCGGCGCGGGACAAATCCTCGTGCGTGCTGGCGTACTCGCCGATCGCGAGCAGCAGCGCCTGACGGAACAGATCGAGCTCGCGCACGAGTTCGTCCACACGATAGCCCTGCTGCCAGCGCCATTGCCCGTGCTGGCGCGCGTCGCGCTCGATCGCGCCTTCCTGGTCGCGCAGATTGCGCGATTCCAGCACGACGCAGATTTCCTCGAAGATGCTCGGCAGATGATCCGCGAGCTGCCGGTAGGTGAGTTGATCGGAATGTTCGACTTCCTGATCGCCGAACACGAGCTTCATCCATCGCTCGGTGAGTGCGTGTTGTTGCTCGCGCAGCGCGGCAACGAGACCCTTCAAGCCGACCGACGTGTCGTTCATCTGCGAGCCCCCGATTGCTTAAGGCGCCGGAGGACGGCGCGCGGTGATCGTGATATGCAGTCGAAAGCACGTCCCGGTGTCGCCCGCGGCCGCACGCGAATGCTTCGCCAGTATAGGCGCGATGCCCGCGCCGATGGTGCATATCCCAGTCTTCCCTTGAACTTTCCGAGACTTTCCCTGAAGCCTCGATCGGGCACTGGATTCAGTGTTCCTTTCAAATTCCGCCACGAGGTTTCGGCACGCATACGATCGACAGATCGGCTGGAACGTGCAGAATTGCGCCTGTTCCCTTCACACAATCGACCGGAGCCCGATATGACGACATCCTCGGCCGACTGGCAGGCCCGCCAGTACACGCTCTTCGAAGCGGAGCGCACGCGCCCCGTGCGGGACCTCCTGAACGCGACGCAGGCAAAGGCGGCGCGCACGGCGGTGGATCTCGGCTGCGGCCCCGGCAACTCGACCGAAACGCTTGTCGACTACGCGCCGCACGCGCGCGTCGTCGGCGTCGATAATTCCAGCGACATGATCGAGTCGGCGAGAAAGCGCCTCCGGGACGTCGAATTCGAACTCGCCGATATTTCCGCGTGGCAGGGCGAAGGCCCGTTCGATCTGATCCTCGCGAACGCGTCGCTGCAGTGGGTGCCCGATCACGAGACGGTGTTTCCATCGCTCGTCGGCAAATTGTCGAAGGGCGGCCAGTTGGCCGTGCAGATGCCGGACAACCTCGACGAGCCCGCGCATCGGCTGATGCGCGAAACCGCCGCCGACGGTCCGTGGCGCGACAAGCTGAAAGGCGTGGAACGCACCGCGCGCTATCGGGCGGATGCGTATTACTCGCTGCTCAAACCGCATTGCGCGGGCGTCGACGTGTGGCGCACCACGTACCATCACCCGCTCGCGGGCGGCGTCGATGCTGTCATCGAATGGTTCAAGGGCAGCGGGCTGCGGCCGTTCCTCGCAAAGCTCGATGCACAGGAAACGACCGCGTTCCTCGAGCGCTATCGCGCCGGGCTGGAAGCGGCCTACGCGGTGCTCGACGACGGCACGGTGCTGCTGCCCTTCCCGCGCATCTTCATCGTCGCGACGCGCTGAATCTCAATGCGGCCGGCTCTGCTCGCGCAGCATCTGCACGAACTGGCGCGCGGCCGGCGAGAGTTCCCCGCCCTTGCGCGTGACGATGCCGTAGGTCTGCGACTTCGATTTCATGCGCACCGGGAGGATGCGCAGCATGCCGTGACGCTCGAAAACCTTCGCGACGCTTGCCGGCAGGATCGACACGAGTTCCGGGCTCTCCTGCAGCAGCGTCACGGTCATGAGCGGCGAGGCGGTAGAAATCGGGTTTGACGGCATCGGCAGGCCGGCGAGATCGAGCTCGCGCTCGAGCAGCGCGCTCATCGGCATGTAGCTCGGATAGGTGACCCAGCGGTAACGGGCGAGATCCGCGAAACGGACGTCCTCTTCGCCCGTGCGCTCGTGAGCGTGGCCGACGACGATGCAAAGCGGCTCGTCCGCGAGCGGCTGATAGTGATATTTCGACGGCTGATCCGACACGCTCGACCTGCCGATCACGAGATCGACGCGGCCGTCGTCGAGCATCGGCAGCATGCGCGCACTTGTATCCTCGACGATCTCGATGGCGAGATCGGGGTGCCTCGCGTGCATCTCATTGACGATCGGCGCGACGACGCCCGGCACCGCGCCCATGATCGTGCCGACCGTCAGGCGCCCGCCCGTGCCCGCGCGGATTTGCGCGACTTCCTGGCACAGCGCGTTCAGATCGGCGGCCAGCACGCGCGCGTAGCGCACCACGCAGCGGCCGAACGGATTCGGAATCAGTCCGCTCTTCGCGCGCTCGAAGAGCGGCGCCTCCAGCATCGATTCGAGTTCGGCGAGCGCCTTGCTCGCGGCGGATTGCGTCATCGCCATTGCGCTCGACGCCTTGTGCAGCGATTTGTGGTCGTCCAGCGCGATCAGCAACTGCAACTGCTTCATGCGCAGCCGCGACATCAATACATCGAGCGTGTTCTTCATTCGTCGGCCTGCGGGAGCGCGCGAGGTGATTCCTAAAAGCGATCAAGCGATGGAAAGGTTTCAGTATACGGGCCACGCGCAACGCCGTATAGTCGGGCATGAGGCAGTCATCGTACAACTGGCCGCCACGATCATTCAAAGGAAGGACGAGACAACATGCAACTCACTGGCAACCTGCTCATCGGTCAGCAATCGGTTTTCGGCTCGAACGGCTCGATCAAGGCCGTCAACGCGTCGACCGGCGCGGCCATCGAACCGGCTTTCGGCGGCGCGACGCTCGCCGATCTCGACCGCGCGTGCGCCCTCGCATGGGCCGCGTTCGACGTTTATCGCGAAACCGCGCCCGAGGCGCGCGCGAAGTTTCTTGAAACGATCGCGCAGAACATCCTCGAGATCGGCGACGACCTGATCGAGCGCTGCATGATCGAAAGCGGCCTGCCGCGTGCGCGCCTCGAAGGCGAGCGCGGCCGCACGGTCGGCCAGTTGCGCATGTTCGCGGACGTGGTCCGCAACGGCGACTTCCTCGGCGTGCGCATCGATCCCGCGCAGCCCGAGCGCAAGCCGCTGCCGCGCGTCGATCTGCGCCTGCGCCACATCGGCGTCGGCCCGGTCGCCGTGTTCGGCGCGAGCAACTTCCCGCTCGCATTCTCGGTCGCGGGCGGCGATACGGCTTCGGCACTCGCAGCCGGCTGCCCCGTCATCGTCAAGGCGCACTCGGCGCATCCTGGCACGGCGGAGCTGGTCGGCCGCGCGGTGCAGAAAGCGGTGAAAGATTGCGGCATGCCCGAAGGCACGTTCTCGCTCCTGTTCGACAGCGGCCGTGACGTCGGCCAGGGCCTCGTCAAGGACAACCGCATCAAGGCGGCCGGCTTCACCGGCTCGCGCGGCGGCGGCACGGCGCTGATGAAACTCGCGGCAGCCCGCACCGAGCCGATTCCCGTCTACGCGGAAATGAGCAGCATCAACCCGGTTCTGCTGTTCCCGGCGGCGCTCAAGAACCGCGGCGAAGCCATTGCCAAGGCGTTCGTGGGTTCGCTCGTGCTCGGCGCGGGCCAGTTCTGCACGAATCCAGGCCTGGTGCTTGCCGTCGACGGTCCGGATCTCGACAAGTTCATCGCGGCGGCGTCAGCAGCGCTTTCGGAAACCGCCGCGCAGACGATGCTCACGCCGGGCATCTGCAAGACCTATCAGGGCGCCGTCGAGCGCGCCGCCGAACATGCGGGCGTGACGACCGCCGCGCGCGGCGTCGAGGCGAAAGGCGAGAATCAGGGCCAGTCGGCGCTGTTCGTCACCACCGCCGACGCGTTCCGCGCAAGCCACGAACTGCAGGAAGAGATCTTCGGCGCGTCGTCCCTCGTCGTGCGTTGCCCGGATCTCGCAACCATGCTGGATCTGGTCGAATCGCTGGAAGGCCAGTTGACCTCGGCGCTGCACATCGACGAGGCGGACTACGCCGATGCAAAGCGCGTCCTGCCCGCGCTCGAACGCCGCACCGGCCGTCTGCTGGTGAACGGCTTCGGCACCGGCGTGGAAGTCGGCCACGCGATGGTTCACGGCGGCCCGTTCCCGTCCACGGCCGATGGCCGCTCGACCTCCGTCGGCAGCCTCGCGATCAACCGCTTCCTGCGTCCGGTGAGCTATCAGGATCTGCCTGACGCGCTCCTGCCCGACGCATTGAAGACGGACAATCCGCTCGGCCTGAACCGCCGCATCGACGGCAAGCTGCAACTGGCCGAGTAAGGCTTCGGCTTCCGGTCAGCCTGACGAGGGCCGCGGCGCGACATTCGCGTCGCGGCCTTCGTCGTTTGCGGACTCTGCGGATTTTTTCGCAATACTTCGGATAGCTTATCAATGGCTTATCGGCATCCGTCGATTCGATCAAATCGTGTTTAAACGCCCGGCGTGGGCGCGGAACAACGCTTCGGCGAGCGCGGGAAACGCTTTGGCATCAGTGGGTTATCCGGCCATCGCGCGGCCTTGTCGGCTAACGGCTAAGGATTGGCGGTTCAAAACCGCCGGCGCGATCCCAAAATGTCAGAAATATCGTGAGCGAGAGAAGCGAGACGCTTTGCGCGGCCCGGTCAGGCGTCGCATGCGCCAGACGGCCTACGAGGCACGACACAATGGTGTAGTCGCTTAAGTCGTGGGGGCCGGAAATAGGTGCGAAAGGCAATTGACGTCCGATAGCGCTTGAACCATAGTCGGAATTCGTTCCCGCCGGCGCGCATGGCGCGCGGTGAGAGAATACGAAGGATTGCTGTTGCGGGACTGCGTTCCTGCGTACAGGCGCGACGACCCGGCGCGCATTGGCGGCCACGCGATTTTGGCAACCTCACGCACATGTCCTTCGAGGGCTCCAGCATGACCACGCGTCTGACGTTCCCCGCATCCATGTTCTCCGTCGTCTGCCAGCGGTGCGGCAGCACGGTGCGCAAAAACGCCGACAGTTGCCCCAATTGCGGCGCCGACCGCAACGCCGCGTTCGGCCAGCAGCGCGAGACCGCCTCGGGCAAGCCGCGCAAGAATGTTTTCGAAGAAGCGGCCGCGCCGCTCGCATCGGCATCGGCATCGGCATCGGCATCGGCGTCTTCTGCGATCGGCTCCGATGGCACCGAGCGTGTCGAGCCGGGCCTGCGCCCTCGCTGGACCGAGCGCGCGAGCGAGCGCATCGCTCAGAAGGCGGCGGAATATCGCGCGCGCCGCGCCGAGGAGTCGGCACGCAACGCCTATGCCGACTCCGGCAACGATCCCGATGCCCTGCCCGGCTCCGAGCGCTGGAACACGAAGAAGACGGTCATTGCGAGCGCATGCGGGCTCGTACTGCTGCTCGGCGCCATGTTCTATTACCAGCTCGGCGATTCCGACGGCGGCGGCACGCCGTCAGCCGATCACAGCGTCTCGGGCGCGATCGACTCCAAGGTCGGTTCGCTCATGCGCGGCGCGACGGACGCGCCGGCTGCCGCCGAACATCGCGTCCTGGCCGATGCGCGCGCACTCACCTCCGGCGATACGCTGCAAGGCGTACGCGCCGCGCTGGATCAACACGATCTCGCTACCGCCCGCGCGCGCCTCAGAGTTCTTCCGGCGCAGCAACAGGCGCGTGCGGACTACGAAAGCCTGAAAGACGAACTGGTCAAGCGTGAAGCGCAGCGTGACGCCGCGTTGCAGCTCGCACGCGCCTGCGAGCGGACCTCGGCGTGGGCCTGCGTGCAGCAGAACGCGGGCGAGGCACTCGCGCTCGACGGCAGCAACATGGAATCCCAGACCATGCTCGAACGCGTGGTCTCCCACGCGGGATGGCTCGCGCCGACGGCAGCGGCGGCGCTCGCCAAAAAGGTGCCGGGCACGACGCCACCGCCGGCCGCCGCGAATACGCCCGACGCGACGAACACGGCAGCGGCCGCCGCCCCGCCCGCGCCGCTTCCCGCACAGGCAAACGTTGCAGCGGGCGCGCCAACGACGAAGCCGAACATCTTCGCGCAGCGCCCCCCCGTGGAGCGGCGTGCGGGTCAACGCAGCGCCGCCGCGCGCCAGACCGACGACGAAGCCGCCTACGAATCCCGTGCCGAGAAGATCGCGCGTGCTCAGGCGGCCACCGCCGCGATCACCGCGATGACGATCGCACCGCCCGCCGCGCCTACCGTCGCCACGACGATGACAAAGCCCGCGCCCGCCGCGCAAGCGCCCACGCAGGCGGCCGCGCCCGCGCCCTCGGCGCAGGCGACGACGCAGGCCGCTGCGCCCGCGCCATCGCAGCCGGCGGCGAGAACCGCTCCGGCTCCCGTCACGCAGGCGGCGCGCACGCCCTACTATCTCGGCGACGAAGACGCGCAGCCGTCCGCCGCGGCGAGCCCGCGTTCCGCAAATCCGCGCGCGCCCTACTATCTCGGCGATGAGCCGCCCGCGCAGGCCGCTCGCCCGGCCAATCCGCGTGGCGCGTATTACCTCGGTGAAGATCCGCCGCAACCTTCGGCGCCGGCCGCGCGGGCCGCCGTGCCGCGGCCGCCGCAATCCGGCAACCAGAGCAGCGCGCTGCCGCCTTCCGCGGCAACGATGCAAGCCGCCGTGCCGCGCCCGCCCGCGGCCGCAGCAGCGCAACCCGTCACGCAGACTCCGGCGGTGCAGCGCGTCCTGCCGGCCGTGGGCCAGCCCGTCGCGCAGACGAACGCGTCGCCGCGCGGCACGCAGGCGAGCGCCAGCGCGTCGCCCCAGTTCGCCACCGCGCCGGCGGGTTCGCGTCTGGACTCCGACAAGTCCGAGGAGCTCGAGCGCGCCATCAAGCAATACGGCTGGAGCGGCGGCGACCCGGCTTCGAAGCCGTCGCGCTGAAAAAACCGAAAGAACGACCCAAGTACAAGAACACGCAGAGACAACAACCACGCACGGCAAGCACGCGGACCCGCACCTTTGCGCCGAGCCGCATGTGAGTGACCGGGCATGAGCGAATTGCGCGCTTCGCTGACGAGATCCGCGTCGCGCGAGTTTCAAAAGCACCCGTCCAACTACGATCAAGGGTCAATCATGTTCACCACAAAAAGCATGCGCAACGCCGCACGGGGTGCGCTCGCGCTCCTTGCCATCGCCGGGCTGATCGGCGCGGGGTCGAGCTTCGCCGCCGATCCGATCCCCTACAAGATCACGACGGGTCAGGAACGCGGCACGTATATCCAGATCGGCCAGGACTTGTCGAAGTATGTGGCCGAACCGGCGGGCATCGAGCTGGAAGTGCTGCCGTCGAAGGGATCGGCTGAAAACGTGCAGCGCATGCGCTACGAGCCCGGCGTGAAGTTCGCGCTCGTGCAGTCGGACGTGTATCAGGCGTACATGGACATGGCGACCTCCGGCAATGCAGACGCGGGCAAGATCATCAAGCCGTTGCGGCTCATCATGCCGCTCTATGACGAGGAGATTTACTTCGTGACGCGCGCGGACTCGCCGATGAAGTTCATCCACGAGATCAAGGGCAAGAACATCAGCGTCGGGCCGATCGGCAGCGGCACGGCGCAATCGGCCGAGACGCTGTATCGGCTGATGTTCGGCGAGCCGATCGCCGATGCGAACGAGCAGCATCTCAACAACGAGGATTCGCTCGCGCGGCTGATCGTCGGCAAGATCGACGTGGCGGTGATCGTCGCGGGCCAGCCGGCGAAGCTCTTTCAGGACATGAATCCCGAACTGCTGAAACAGATCAAGCTGCTGCGCCTCGATTCCAGCGCGCCCGAAACCGCGCGCGCGAAGCAGACCTATTTCCCCGCGACGATCCGCACGTCGAGCTATCCGAACTGGATTCAGGAAGACACGCCGACGCTCACCGTGAAGGCCTTCCTCGTGACCTACGACTATGGCTTGCGCGGCACGGTCGGCGCGCTGTCGAAATTCGCGGATTCGCTGTGCACGAACTTCGACACGCTGCAGGCCAACGGCCATCCGAAGTGGAAACAGGTGCACCTCGAACTGCCGCCGCTCACGCGCGGCTGGAAGTACTATCCGCCGATGGAGAAGCACCTGCGCGCGTGCATCGCGCAGCGCACGGCGGCGGAGCAATCGCAGGCGCCGGCGCGCAGGGTCGCCGCGCGCGACGCGGAAGCGGCCGCGCAGAAGCCCAAGAAGGCGAGTTGCAGCGCACAGGAAAAGCTCTTGCTGCTGTGCGATCAGTGATGCCGCGAAGCTAGCGGGCGAGCGTCGGCATGAGCGCGGCGAGGCGCTTCATGCCGCGTTCGATCGCCGCGGCGTCCGTTCCGCCATAGCCGAGCAGCACGCCTTGTTGCGCCGGCTCGCCCGCGTAGAACGCGCGGATTCCATACAGCCCGACCGACACCGCGCGCGCCGCCGCGACCACATCGTCCTCTCGCAGCGATCCGGCAAGCCGCGCGACGAGATGGATGCCCGCCGTCGACGGCAGCGGCTCGAACCAGGGCGCAAGCTCGTCGCTCAGGCTGTCGATCAGGATCGCGCGGCGTTGTGCGTACGCCTTGTGCATGCGGCGCAGGTGCTTCGCGTATTCGCCGTCGAGCATGAACGCGCCGAGCGCCGTTTGCGTCAGCATGCAGCTGTGCCAGTCGCAGGTTTGCTTCGCGTTCCAGATCGGTTCGGACAGCGTCGCGGGCGGCACGACGTAGCCGAGCCGCAAATCGGGAAAGAGCGTCTTCGAAAACGTGCCCACATACGCGACCAGTCCCGCCCGATCCAGACTTTTCAGCGATTCCACCGGCCTGCCCTCGAAGCGGAACTCGCCGTCGTAGTCGTCCTCGACGATCACCGCGCCGCGCTTCGCGGCCCACTCGAGCAATTCGACGCGCCGGTCGAGACTCATCGGCATGCCGAGCGGAAACTGGTGCGACGGTGTCACGTAGACGAGCCGGGTATTGCGCGGCAGCTTTTTCACGACGATGCCCTCGCCATCGACCGGCACATGCGCGATCCGTGCGCCGAGCGCCGCGAACAGCGCACGCGCCGGCGGATAGCCGGGTTCCTCGAGCGCGACGACATCGCCCGGCTGGATCGTGACGCGCGCGAGCAGATCGAGCGCCTGCTGCGCGCCCTGCGTGACGATCACGTCCTGCCAGTTGCACGCGACCGCGCGGCTGAACCCGAGATAACGCGCGATGCCGAGCCGCAGTTCCTGTTCACCGCCCGGGTCGCGATAGCCCGCCACGCCGCCGTCCGCGCGCGCCTGCGTGCGCAAAGCCTGATAGAGGCAGCGCCGCCACGCCTCGTAGGGAAAGAGCGATTTGTCGGTCACGCCGCCCTTGAAATCGCAGTCGAGCGTTTCGTGGGCGGGCGGCATCGGCATCGCCATGCGTTCGGGCATCTTGCGCCAGATGCCGGTCGCACGGGCGCGGGCCGAGACCGGTTCGGCCTGCGCGGAGGGCAGGCGCGTGAGACCATCGGCGACAAACGTGCCGTCGCCCGCGCGCGTGCGCAGATAACCTTCGGCGATGAGCCGCTCGAAGACGTCGAGCGTGGTCTTGCGCGAAACGCCGAGCTGCACGGCGAGATCGCGCGTGGACGGCAACCGCGTGTTCGCGGCCAGCCGGCCTTCGACGATGCCCGCGCGCAGTTGGCCGTAGATCTGGCCGGTGAGATCGCGACGGCCGTGCAGGGTGATGTGAATGTCCAAGGGCAGCAGCGACCGACATGACTACAGTTGATTGGCACCCGTACGCCCGGATCATCGGGCGGGAAGTGCTTAAGCGTAGCGCCTTTTGACAGTTCGCCTAGCTTCCGAATACCGTCTGACACAAAGACTCGCCCTCCGCGCTCAGCGAGGCGCTTCCCGTCCCTTCCTCGCTTACCTGCATATCGACGAGGCCGCTTTCCGCGAGCCCCGTCAACTGCCGCCGCAACGTGCTCATCGGCAAGCCCGCCTGTTTCGCGAGCTTGGCGAACGACCACGCGCGCCCGGGCGTTTCCGTGCGCGCACGCCACAACTGCGCCAGCACGGCGACGAGCGCCGGATCGATGTCATCGCTCATGCGCGTTCTCCCATGTTCCTATGCCTGCCCGCGCGCGCGCCGATCTCGCCGACGAGCTCGCCGAGCCGCTGCAAGGCGGCCTCGCTCTGCGCGGTCCACGGATAACTGTAGTTGAGCCGGATGAAGTGACTGAAGGCGTTGCGCGTCGAGAACATATAACCCGGCCCGACCGTGATGCCGCAGTCGAGCGCCGCGCGATACAGCACCATCGAATCGACGCGTTCCGGCAATTCGACCCACAGCACGTAGCCGCCCTGCGGCGCGGACGTCCGCGTGCCCGGCGGAAAGAAGCGCTCGACCATCGCGCTCATGATGCGCGACTGCTGCCGATACAGCCTGCGCACGCGTCGCAGATGCCGGTCGTAGCCGTCCTGCCGCAAATAATCCGCGATCGCGACCTGCGGCACGGAGGGCGTCGTCAGCGTGTTGAGGAACTTGAGCTTTTCGACCTGCGCCCGATACCGGCCCGGCATCGCCCAGCCGATGCGGTACGACGCCGTCAGGCTCTTCGAAAACGATGCGCAATGCAGCACGAGGCCTTTGGTATCGAAATTCTTCAGCGTCGACGGGCGTGCATCGCCGTAATACAGCTCGTGATACACGTCGTTTTCGATAACTGGAATCTCGTGCGCCGACAGCAGATCGACCAGTTGACGTTTGCGTTCGTCGGGCATCTGGAAGCCGAGCGGATTCTGGAAGTTGGGCATCACCATGCACGCGGCGATCTTGCCGCGCCCGATGATCTGCGAGAGTGCTTCGATGTCGATGCCATCGGCCGGATGCGTGGGCACTTCAATCGCGCGCATGCCGAGACGCTCGATCGCGTGCAGCATCGCGTAATAAGTCGGGGACTCCACCGCCACCGTGTCGCCCGGCTTCGCGACGGCCTGCAGGCTCAGGTTGATCGCCTCCGTCGCGCCGACGGTAATGACGATTTCGTCCGGATCGACCGGCACGCCATTTTCCGCGTAACGCCGCGCGATCTGGCGGATCAGTTCCGGATTGCCCGGCGGCAGATCGTCGATGAGATTCCAGCTCGAATGCCGACGCGCGATCGCGTTCGCGTACTGGTTGATGCGTCGCCACGGAAACGGCGCGGGATCGGGATACGGCGAGCCGAACGGCACGGCGTCGTGGGCGCCGATGCTGCGCAGTGTCGAGAGCACGAGCCGGCTGACATCGACTTCGGATGCCGTTGCGATCACGCGCTTCGGCTGGCTGTGCGCCGCGCCCGCCTGCGGCTTCGCGCGCACGAAGTAGCCTGACTGCGGGCGCGTCTCCAGAATGCCGCGGCTTTCGAGAATGGCGTAGGCGTGCAGCACCGTCTTGATGCTCACGCCGTGCTGCTGGCTCGCCTGCCGTACGGACGCGATCTTCTCGCCCGGCGTGAATACGCCGCGGCGAACGGCTTCCTCGATTTCATCGGCGAGCTTCTCGTAGAGCTTCAACGCGCGCGCTCCCTTTTCGTTTTATTTCGGATGTGACGTGCAGTCTAGGTCAAAACGCCGCAACTGTACTCCTCGTATTTCATATTTTCTGTGCGCCGCGCGCGGTTCGGGCCACAGTAATCTTGGTGTCGTCGCTTGCCTGATCGAAAACGAACGCCATGAAGAAGCCGGAACCACGCATTGAACCGTACACGCATCCCGCCGCAGGCTGGGGCGCGTTGAAGCAGGTCGCCATTAACCTCGTCAAGGAGAAGGTGGCGGGCGGAAACTATCGGACGCTCTTCAAGCAGAATCAGCCCGACGGTTTCGATTGCCCCGGCTGCGCGTGGCCGGACCGCGAGCACGGCTCGACCTTCGAATTCTGCGAGAACGGCGTCAAGGCCGTCGCAGCCGAAGCGACGAGCAAGCGCGTGACGCCGGCCTTTTTTGAGGCGCACACCGTCTCCGCGCTGATGGCGCAATCCGATTACGAGCTGGAGCAGCACGGCCGGCTCACGGACCCGCTCGTCTATGACGCAAAGCGCGATCGCTACGTGCCGATCGAATGGGACGACGCGTTCGAACTGATCGCCTCGCACCTGAAAAAGCTCGACGATCCGGACCGCGCCGCGTTCTACACGTCGGGCCGCGCGAGCAATGAAGCCGCGTTTCTGTATCAATTGTTCGTGCGCATGTACGGCACCAACAACTTCCCCGATTGCTCGAACATGTGCCACGAAGCGACGAGCCGCGGCTTGCCGCATACCGTGGGCATCGGCAAGGGCACCGTCACGCTCGACGACTTCGAGCACGCCGACACGCTCCTGCTCTTCGGCCAGAACCCGGCGACGAATCATCCGCGCATGCTCGGCGAGTTGCGCGACTGCGCGAAACGCGGCGCGACCATCGTGTCGATCAACCCGCTGAAGGAGCGCGGCCTCGAACGCTTCGCGAGTCCGCAGCACACGCTCGACATGCTCTCGCCGAAGGGCGTGAAGATCAGCTCGGTGTTCATCCGACCGAAAGTCGGCGGCGACTTCGCGCTCATCAAGGGCGTCGCGAAGCGCGTGATCGAACTGGACGACGAGGCCCGCGCGAGCGGCGGCGAACGCGTGCTCGATGTCGATTTCATCGCGCAGCACACGGTCGGCTTCGACGCGTTCGCCGACGACCTGCGCGCCGAGCGCTGGGACGCAATCCTCGAAGAATCCGGCGTGCAAATGGACGATCTGCTCAAGCTCGCCGATATCTACGGGAAAGGCCGCGCCGTCATCGCGACGTGGGGCATGGGCCTCACGCAGCACAAGAACTCCGTGCCGACGATTCAACTGCTCTCGAACCTCATGATGATGCGCGGGAACATCGGCCGGCGCGGCGCGGGGCTATGCCCGGTGCGCGGCCATTCGAACGTGCAGGGCGACCGCACCGTGGGCATCGAGGAAAAGCCGACGCAGGCGTTTCTCGACCGGCTCGGCGCCGCCTACGATTTCGAACCGCCGCGCGAGCACGGCTACGACGTCGTCGAAACTATTCACGCGATGCTCGAAGGCAAGGTGAAGGTGTTCATCGGACTGGGCGGGAATTTCTCCATCGCGACGCCCGACACGCCGCGCACCTGGGAAGCGATGCGCTCGTGCGATCTCACCGTGCACATCACGACGAAGCTCAACCGCAGCCATCTCGTGCACGGCCGCGACGCGCTCATTCTGCCGACGCTCGGCCGGACGGAAATCGATCTTCAGAACGGCGTGCCGCAAGGCGTGAGCGTCGAGGATTCGATGAGCATGGTGCACATCTCATACGGCATGAACAAGCCGGCCTCGCAGAATCTGCTTTCCGAAGTGGCGATCGTCGCGCGCATGGCGCATGCGGCGCTCGGCTCGGAGAAGGTCGACTGGCGCGCGCATGCAGCCGACTATGCGTTGATCCGCGACGGCATCGAGAAAGTGCTCGATGGCTTCGAGCGTTACAACGAACGTCTGAAGCAGCCCGGCGGCTTCCATCTGGGCGTGGCCTCGCGGGACCGCGTCTGGAACACGCCGAGCGGCAAGGCCCAGTTCATCGTGCACGAGATTGCATTCGACACGCCGATCCACCGTGCCCGTGCGCTGTACGGCGAGCGCCTGATGACACTCATGACGACGCGCTCCCACGATCAATACAACACGACGATCTACGGCCTCGACGACCGGTATCGCGGCGTGTACGGACAGCGGCACGTGCTGTTTGCCAACCGCGACGACATCGACATGCTCGGCTTCGAGCCGGGCGAACTCGTGGATATCACGAGCGTCTGGGACGACGGCGTCGAGCGCCGCGTAAACGGCTTCACACTCGTGGAATACGACATTCCGCGCGGTTGCCTCGGTGCGTACTATCCGGAGACCAACCCGCTCGTGCCGTTGTCATCGGTCGCGGATGGCGCCGGTACGCCGACGTCGAAGTCCATTCCCGTGTTGCTGACGTCCGCCAGTCGGGCCATTGCTGCCTGAAACTGCTCGCGGGCGACATGTTGCAGAGCGCGTGAAGACGCGCCTTCTGACGATGACGGATGCGACGTTCGAGCGCGGCCGCGCCGCTGAACCGGCGATCGACGAATGCGCCCAGCATGGCAAGGATCGCGACCCACGCAATCCATCCGGCGGCGAAACTCTCGAACTGGTGGCTGAACCATGCGCCGCCCAGCATGGCGGCGGCGAAGACCAGCATGACCAGCATGAGCGGCGGACAATGCTCGTGTTCGATATGGGAGCTGTTGCAGGCTCCCATGCCTAACTGGTAGCCGCTCAAGGAATACGCGCCGATGGAGTGATTCATTCCGATGTCCGAACTGTCGTCGATTAGTGTTTGCACCAATCTACGCAGTCGGAGAGATCTACAACACCAGATTACTCCGAACCTCTGTTGCAGCGTTCCACGTGATTGACTTTCGTGAAAACGCGGAAAACGCGGCGGCGCGCTACTTCGCCCCGGCGAACTCCTGAATGTCGGCATCGGCTTCGCCCGCGAGCGGCACGACGCCGGACGGCCCCGTCGCATGCGGCTGCAACAGCAGCGCGACCAGTCCGCTCCAGCCTGTCTGATGCGATGCGCCCACGCCGCGCCCGTTGTCACCGTGAAAATATTCGTGAAAGAGCACGAGATCGCGTGAGCGCGGATCGGCCTGAAGCAACGGATACGCGGCCATCACGGGACGTTCGCTGTTCCTGTCGAGCAAAAAGAGCGTGGTCACGCGGCGCGCGAGTTCATCGGCGATCTGCGCGAGGGAGAACTTCTGACCCGAGCCCGTCGGATACTCGACGCGGAAATCGTCGCCGTAATAGCGATGGAACTCGTGGATCGATTCGATCAGCAGATAGTTCACCGGCATCCACACCGGACCGCGCCAGTTCGAATTGCCGCCGAACACCCGCGAGTCCGATTCCGCCGGCAGATAGCGGATGCTGAAGCTCTCGCTGTTGTGATAGAAGACGAACGGGTTGTCGAGATGCACGCGCGACAGCGCGCGCACACCGTGATCGGAGAGAAACTCGGTTTCGTCGAGCATACGTCGGAGCAACGCCTTCATGCGATGCCCGCGCAACAGCGAGAGCAGCACACTGTTGCCCTGCCCGGCGACGTTCCAGCGCGACACGAGCCGCGCGAGGTCGGTGCGATGTTCGAGGAACCAGTGCAGCCGCTCGCGCAACTCGGGCAGCGAGCGATACACCTTCGGCTCCAGCACGTGCACGGCGAAGAGCGGAATCAGCCCGACGATCGAGCGGATGCGCATCGGCACGGCGGACCCGTCCGGCAGACGCAGCTTGTCGTAGAAGAACTCGTCTTCGCTGTCCCAGAGACCGGTATCGCAGTTGTCCTCGCAGCTCACCGCCTCCGCGATATACAGGAAGTGCTCGAAGAACTTCACCGCGATATCGACGAACACCTTGTTTGCATACGCGAGTTCCAGCGCGATGCGCATGAGGTCGAGCGCATACGCGGCCATCCAAGCGGTGCCGTCGGCCTGATCGATGTGGCCGCCCGTCGGCAGCGGCGACGAGCGATCGAAGATGCCCACGTTGTCCAGCCCGAGAAAGCCGCCTTGAAAGACGTTCTTGCCCTCGGCGTCCTTGCGGTTGACCCACCACGAGAAGTTCAGCAGCAGCTTGTGGAACACGAGTTCCAGAAAATCGCGGTCGCCACGGCCGGTGATCGCGCGGTCGATCTCGTAGACGCGCCACGTCGCCCAGGCATGCACGGGCGGGTTCGCGTCGCTGAAAGCCCATTCGTAGGCGGGCAACTGGCCGTTCGGATGCTGATAGCGGTCCTTCACGAGCAGGAGCAACTGGCGTTTCGCGAACTCCGGATCGATCAGCGCGAACGCGGCGGCATGAAACGCAAGGTCCCACGACGCGTACCAGGGGTATTCCCATTTGTCCGGCATCGACACGATGTCCGCGTTGCACAGATGCCGCCAGTCCGCATTGCGTCCCGAGCGGCGCTGCTTCGGCGGCTTCGGCTGGAGCGGATCGCCGTCGAGCCAGCGCGTCACGTCGAATTGATAGTACTGCTTCGACCACAGCATGCCCGCGAGCGCCTGGCGCTGCACGAGCCGCTGATCGGCATCGGCGATATCGTGTTGCAGCGCGCCGTAGAATTCGTCCGCTTCCGCGAGGCGGCGCGCGAAGAGTCCTTCGACGTCGAGCGGCACGGCGTCCGGAGCCGACTCGGGGCGCCAGCGCATATACACCACGGCGGTGCCGTGCGGCTCCAGTTCGAGATGAGCATGCGCGGCGGCGCGCGTGCCGGTGTCGCGGCGAATCGCGCCTTCGTCGCCTTGCACGATGTAATCGTTGAAGCCGTCCTTGAACGGCCCCTCGCCTGCCATGTGAAAAAGACGCCTGACGTTGGTCTCGTTTTCGCAGAAGAGCCATTCGATGTCCGCGGCATCCGGCGACCATGCGGTGACGACCATCGGCTCGTGATTGCCCTGTTGCGCGAGCACGTACGTGCCCTCGCCCGGCACCGTTTCCACTTTCAGCGACGGCCTGACCGGCGTCGGCTTCCACGACCACGTATTGCGCGCCCAGATCTGCGGCAGCACGTCGAGCGCAGCGGAGACGTCGCCGCGATTCTCGATCGTCACGCGCATCAGGATGTCGTCGGTCGTGTGTTTGGCGTATTCGACCTGCACGTCGAAGTAACGCCCGTCGTCGAATACGCCGGTGTCGAGCACTTCGTACTCGGGCATGTCGGCGCCGCGCCGCGCGTTTTCATCGACGAGATCGGCGTATGGAAACGCCGCATGCGGATACTTGTAGAGCATGCGCATGTAGGAATGCGTCGGCGTGCCGTCGATGTAGAAGTACAGCTCCTTCACGTCCTCGCCGTGATTGCCCTCCTGGTTCGTCAGACCGAAGAGCCGCTCCTTGATGATCGGATCGCAGCCGTTCCAGAGCGCGAGCGAAATACACCAGTTGAGCTTGTCGTCGCCGAAGCCGGCGAGACCGTCCTCGCCCCAGCGATACGTGCGGCTGCGCGCATGATCGTGCGGAAAGTATTCCCACGCGGTGCCGAACTCGCTGTAGTCCTCGCGCACCGTGCCCCACTGGCGCTCGCTCAGATACGGCCCCCAGCGCTGCCAGCGCGGGCATTCCTGCGAATGGAGCCTCGAACCCTCGACGGTATCGATCTGATTGACGGGGCGCGATTTCGGCATGGGCCTCTCCTCGTTGGCGGCGTGCGAAGCCGCGGGCAAGACTCGTAATTTAGCGCGTTTTGGCGGCGGCCCGCGCGCGGCGCGCCTACTGCGCGCCGAGCAGTTTTTCGATGCGCAGAAGCTCCGCGAGCGACCACGCCTGGAAAGGCGTGCCGCCGGGCGCGTGAGGCGCGTCGCCGTCGGCGACCTCGCTGATGTGATCGAGGCCAAAGCGGTCCAGATGCGCGTAGAGCGGCGACAGAAAGCGCTCGCGCGCGCCCGCCGCGCCGTGCACGCGCACCCACGCGTCCACGAACGGACCGATCAGCCACGGCCACACGGTGCCCTGGTGATACGCACCGTCGCGCCCCAGCACATCGCCCGCATAGTGCGGCTTGTATGCGGGGTCGGACGGCGCGAGCGTGCGCAGGCCGAGCGGCGTGAGAAGCTCAGTTTCGGCCTGCGCGACGACGGCGCGTGCGATATCGCCATCGACGAGTTGAAACGGCAGCCCGCCGACCGCGAAGATCTGATTCGGGCGAATCGAGCGATCGAGCTTGCCGGGCTCGTGATCGGCGTCGACGACATCGAAGAGCGTGTGTGTGTCCGGATCGACGAAACGTGCGGCGAACGACGACAGCGCCTGATCGCGCAACGCCTGCCAGCGCGGATTCCACGCGCTTGCGATCCGAAGCGCGTTGATCCATAGCGCCTGCACCTCGACCGGCTTGCCGATGCGCGGCGTCACGACCCAGTCGCCCGCCTTCGCGTCCATCCACGTGAGTTGCACGCCGGGCGTGCCCGCGCGCAGCAGGCCGTCCGTATCGGCGGCGATGTTGAAGCGCGTGCCGGACGAATAGCCCTGCAGGATTGCGTCGGCGGCGCGCTGCAGGCGGCTCGTCGTGGCGGCGTGGGCGAAACCAGTCGCGAGAAAGTCGTGCACGGCGACGATGAACCACAGCGATGCATCGACGGCGTTGTACTCCGGCAGACCGCCGCTGTCCGGAAAGCGGTTCGGCACCATGCCTTCGGAGATCGTGTCGGCCCATTCGAGCAGGATCGATTCCGCTTCCTGGTGACGGCCGCACGCGAGCAGGAGGCCGCGCATCGAGATGAAGGTATCGCGGCCCCAGTCGGTGAACCACGGAAAGCCCGCGATGATCGTGCGCCCGACGTTGCGATTCACGACATACGCGTCCGCGGAGCGCGCGAGCCGCGAGCCGGACGCCGCGCGGCGCTGCGCTTCCCGCGACGCCAGACGCGATGCATGCGCGATCGCGCTGTCTTCGAACGGCTTCTCGCGGCCCGCGTGCGCGTGCAGGATCATCACGGCGTCGCCGCGCGTGAAGTCGAAAGTGAACACGCCGGGCGTCGCGAGGTCTTCGGTGAAATCGAGCCCGCGCTCGCGTTCGCGCGCATAGCAGAAATCGCGATACCAGTCGGGCGCGTGCTTATACGCGCCGTTGGATGTCGCGCAGATCGTGGGCAGATCGCCGTACGGCAACCATTGCACGCGCTCGCCTTCGAGCGTTGCATCGAATGAAAAATTCGGATTCTCGTGATGCAGCGCGTGATAATCGCGGCCGGAAAGAAGCGGACGCACTTCGAGCTTCGCCGCGCTCGATGCCCCCTCGAGACGCCAGCGCAGCACGGTTTCGCGGCTCTCCTTCGCGACGAACACTTCCGCCACGACGACCGAGTCCGCGTCGATGCGATATCGCCAGGTGGGCCACGGTTGGGTGTCGAAGGACAGCAGGCTCGCGGATGCGTCCGGGTAGAGCACATCGGGTGCGTAGCGCTGCATCGTCAGAGGGAAGCGCCTGCCGTCCAGGTCGAGCCATGCTTCGATGCCGTTGACGAGCACGACGCGTCCCGCGGGCGGCTGCGTCGCGGTGAGCAGCAGCGCCTGATAGCGCCGCGTGCGCATGGTGCCGACGGTGCCCGAGGCGAAGCCGCCGTATGCATCGGCTTCGAGCCATTCGTCTTCGAGATTGCTTTGGTCGGGGCGATCGATTCGGGTCATGCCGTCGACCCCTTCAGGCGATAGTCCCTGAGTGCCTTGCGCGCCTTGCGCTGGATCGCGCGCTGCATCGGCGGCGTCCAGCCGAACAGCCAGCCGCTCACGCCGAGCGCCTGACGGCTCCAGCGCCAGAGATCGAAGACGTCCGTATGCTCGACGATGAAGCCGTCGCGGATCGCGAAGCGCGACTCGATTTCGTTGACGACGCGGCGACCGGTCGCCGAATAGGTATAACGCGCGACGGCTTTCGCGCTTGCCGTCTGGCCGACCGAAGCGATGTTGTCGTAGGTGAGCGTGAAATCGGCGGCGCGGCCGAGGAGCATGCGCCACATGTCGGCGGCTTCCTTGCCGCGAAGCACGCCGAAGGCCGGATCCTGGAACTGGATGTCGGGGGCGTAGCAGGCGGACATCGATTCGGCGTCGCGGTTCTGGAACGCTTTGTAGAAGCGTTCGATCAGGTCGGTGTTGGCGTTGGGCATGTGCTTTTTTTTGCTTGTCGGGCCTCTTGTGCCTGGCGTCGTGGAATTCTGATTCGTGTCGGTCTATCGGCACTGCCCCTGTGCGGGGCGGCAGTTACTTTCTTTGATCAGCAAAGAAAGTAACCGGAGAAAGCAGCTTGATACGCGCGCGGCCACACGCAGCGGCCATGCTTGCCAGCCCATCGCGGGCTGGGTAGCGAGTGCCCTCAGAGGCCCAACCGGGCTTGAACCGCGCCCGGTCTGTCGAGCTAGTACTTTGCCACGTGGGCTCAGCAATCATACATCCGGCACAGCGCTACGCGCTGCCGCCCGGCATGCGAGGGAAACAGACGTGCGGCAAATGCAGTGAGATAGGCGGCTAATCGTCTTCGCGATCCTCTACCACCGCGAGAAACGTTTCAATCTCCGTGCGCCGCCCCGATGGACCCGTCGGCCGCGAAGCGGGCCGGAGCCTTTTGGTGCTGAACCAATTCGCTATGCGGCGCGAGGCGACAGACCGTGCGCGAGCCAAGCCGATTAGTCTTGTGAGGGCGACACTTAGGCAGCCCACGATCACATGGCACGCGTGGCCAAACTGCGTGTGACCGCGGGCTTAACGAGCTGCTTTCTTTGGTCACTTTCTTTGCAGCAGCAAAGAAAGTGACTGCCGCCCCGCACAGGGGCAGTGCTAATAAACCGACACGAACACGGGATCCGGCGAGAGAAAAAACCTCACCCCACCCAAACCATCACAGCATGAATAAGCACTCCAACCGCCCCACCCACCAACGTCCCATTCACGCGAATGAACTGCAAATCCCGCCCGATATTGAGCTCGACGTCCCTGACGAGCGTCGCATCGTCCCATTGCTTGACGGTTGCGGCGATATGCTTCGCGATCCCGTCACGCAACTCCGGCGCAAGCGCCTTCAACGCATCGCGCATATGCTCGTTGATCGAATCGCGCAACGCCGGATCGCTCCCGAGCGCTTCGGCAAAACCGCCCGCCATCGCCACGACCTTCGCGTGCAGCGATGAATCCGGCCGCCTGATGTCCGCATCGAGCCATGCGATGAACTCGTCCCACAGCCCGTTCACATAGCCGCGCAATTCGGGCCGCTCGAGCCATTCGCGCTTGTGTTCGTCGATGCGCGCCTTGAACGAAGCATCCGTCTTCAGCCGCCCGACGAATCGCTCCACGGCCGCATCGAAGGCCTTGCGGCGCTCGTGCTCCGGATCGCTGCTCACGTCGTGCAGCCATTGATTCGCACCGCGCACCAGACCAGCCGCGAACTTGTTGCCGAGATCCTCGGCGTTCAGCCCGACGAAACCCAGCATGCCGATGAGCTTCGGATACTCCTCGCCCGCCACCGCGACGATGCGCGTCGCCAGCATCTCCTGAACCTCGGGCTTGTCGAGCCATGCAGCCATCTGCTTCAGGCCTTCATCGAGCAGCAACTGATGACGACGGTCGGACGTCAGCGTCGACAGCACGCTGCCCGCCGCGCTCGCGAGATCGAATGCGTCCGCGCGGCGGCGCAGCGTGTCGTAGAGCATGGTCTTGACGCGTTCATCGTCGACGAAAGACAGCAACTGGCCGACCGCCGTCACCGCCTTCCGGCCGAGCAGCTCCGAGTTCTTCGGTTCCGCGAGCCACATCGACAGGCGGCTCGCCGGATCGAACGCATTCACGCGCGCGACGAGCGCATCGGTGCCGAGAAACCGGTCGCGCACGAACACGGCGAGATTGTCCGCGACGCGCGCCTTGTTCGCCGGCAGGATCGCCGTGTGCGGAATCGGCACGCCGAGCGGATGGCGAAACAGCGCGACGACCGCGAACCAGTCCGCGAGCGCGCCGACCATCGCGGCTTCCGCGAACGACGATACCCATGCCCACACACCCGCGTCGTGCTGGCTCTTCGCGAGCGCAAAAAGGCAACCCGCCGCGACGAGCAACGCAGCGGCGAACCATTTCATTCTTCTGAGCGCAACGGCTTTGTCCTGCGCTTTTTCCTGCGTTTCCATCTATGTTGTGATCATGGTTTTGGAGAGGCCGAAAGCTTACCAGCAGTGCGTTGCAGCGCGGATAACGCATCCATGGCGCGCGCCGCATCGTCCACCGGCACGAAGATGTGATCGTGCCAGGCCGCCGCGATCACATTGCAACTGATGCCCGCCTCGCCGAGCGCACGCGCGAACGCCGCCGTCAGACCGACCGCGTTCAGGTCCGAATGGACGGTCAGGGTGATCCACGCCGCGCGAAACAGCGGCGCGATGCCTGCCGCCTGCGCCGCGCTTTCCTCCATCACGACCGTCAGTCCTTCGCGCTCGCGAAACGTCGCGACGATGCCCGCGCCGCTCGTCAGCGCATCGTGCGGCAGCGAAGCGAACACGTAGACGCCCGACTGCAACTCGGGCTGCATCGACGCAATCAGCGTATCGAGATCACGCAGCATTCTCGGCCTCCCGCGAGCGTCCCAGAACCGGCCGCAGCGCCGCGCCCGTATGGCTGCGCGGATGCGTCGCGAGCGTGTCCGGGTCCGTCGCCGCGACGATCGTGCCGCCGTTCACGCCGCCTTCCGGTCCGAGATCGAGCACCCAGTCGGCTTCGGCGATCACGTCGAGATCGTGTTCGATGACGATCACGCTATGCCCGCCGTCCACCAGCCGATGCAGCACGCGGATCAGCTTCGCGACATCCGCCATGTGAAGGCCGACGGTCGGTTCATCCAGCACGTAGAGCGTATGCGGCGGCTTCTGGCCGCGCCGCGTGATGTCGTCGCGCACTTTGGACAACTCGGTCACGAGCTTGATGCGCTGCGCCTCGCCGCCCGACAGCGTCGGCGAAGGCTGGCCGAGGGTCAGATAGCCGAGACCGACATCGCACAGCAACTGCAACGGATGCGCGATGCTCTGCATCGAAGCAAAAAATTCGACGGCCTCGTCGATCTCCATCGTCAGTACTTCGCCGATGTTCTTGCCGCGCCACGTCACCGCGAGCGTCTCCGGATTGAAGCGCTGTCCATGGCATACGTCGCACGGTACTTTCACGTCGGGCAAAAAGCTCATCGCGATGGTGCGCACGCCCTGGCCTTCGCACGCCGGGCAACGTCCTTCGCCCGTGTTGAACGAAAAGCGCGACGGCGTATAGCCGCGCGCGCGGGCTTCGAGCGTATCGGCGAACAGCTTGCGGATGGTGTCCCACATGCCGATGTACGTCGCCGGACACGAGCGCGGCGTCTTGCCGATCGGCGTCTGATCGACTTCGAGCACGCGGTCGATGGTCTCGAAACCGGTCAGGCCGCTGCAGCCCTGCCACGCGTGCGTGACGTCGAACGTCGGGCGCGGCGCTTCGCGCGCGAGCACGCTGGCGCGCGATCTCGCGGCGGGCTTGCCGGTGTCCGAGGCCTGCGCCGCCTTGCGCGCGCGCCGCACCGCGGGCGACGACAGCACCGAGCGGCCGACGGCATCGAGCAGGTTGGTCATCAGCACGTCGCGCGCCAGGGTCGACTTGCCCGAGCCGGACACGCCCGTGATCGCGACGAGGCGATTCAATGGCACGCTCGCCGTCACGTTGCGCAGGTTGTGCAGCGTCGCGCCTTCGACCGTGAGCCATTGCCCGGGCGTCGCCGGACGTTTCGCGGTCCCGGCACGCACTTCGCGGCGCGGCTGCAACGGATGCACGATCGGGTTCGCGAGGAACTGCCCCGTCAGCGACGCCTTGTGCGCCGCGAGGTCCGTCACGTTGCCCTGCGCGACCACCGTGCCGCCGCGCTTGCCCGCGCCCGGCCCGATATCGATGATGTGATCCGCGCGGCGAATCGTGTCCTCGTCATGCTCGACGACGACGAGCGTATTGCCCTTGTCGTTCAGCTTCTTCAGCGCTGCAAGCAGGATGAGGTTGTCGCGCGGATGCAAACCGATGGTCGGTTCATCGAGCACGTAGCACACGCCTTGCAGATTGCTGCCGAGTTGCGCGGCGAGACGAATGCGTTGCGCTTCGCCGCCGGAAAGCGTCGGCGCGGCGCGGTCGAGGCTCAGATAGCCGAGCCCGACTTCTTCGAGAAACTGCAGACGGCCTTCGATTTCGCTGATCACGTCGCGCGCGATATCCGCATCGCGGCCCTTCAGCCTGAGCGTGGAGATCCACTCACGCGTATCGCTCACGGTCCAGCGCCCGACTTCCGTGATCGGGTAGTTGCCGAAGGTCACGGCACGGGCGACCTCGTTCAGACGCGTGCCTTCGCAGTCCGGACACGGCTGATCGACGATATCGTCCGGTTCCTGCTCCACCGAGCCGATGCTCTGCTCGCGCCCGCGATCGTCCTGCGCGAACAATGTGTCATCGAACGCGGCGCGCTGCTCGCGCGTGAGCTTCACGCCCGTGCCGACGCAGGTATTGCACCAGCCGTGCTTGCTGTTGTACGAGAACATGCGCGGATCGAGCTCGGGATAGCTCGTGCCGCAGACAGGACATGCGCGCTTCGTCGAAAACACGCGGGTTTCTTCCTTGCCCCGACGCGCGCCGTCCTGCCACGAGCCATGCAGATCGTCGAGCGGCGCGCACAGGTGCATCACGCCCTTGCCGATCTCCAGCGTTTCGTCGAGCAGACGGCGCAGATCGGCTTCGTTATCCGCCGAGACGACGAGATCCGCGACCGGCAATTCGATCGTATGCTCGCGGAACCGGTCGAGCTTGGGCCACGGGCTCACCGGCAGAAATTCGCCGTCCACGCGCAGATGCGTGTTGCCGCGCGCCTTCGCCCATTTCGCGAGATCGGTGTACACACCCTTGCGGTTCACGACGAGCGGCGCGAGCAGGCCGACATGTTGTCCCTTGAAATCGCGCATGATCTGCGCGGCGATCGATTCCGAGCTTTGCGACTGCACCGGCGTGCCGTCGTGGATGCAATGCTGGATGCCGAGCTTCACGTACAAAAGACGCAGGAAGTGCCAGACTTCCGACGTCGTCGCGACGGTCGACTTGCGCCCGCCGCGCGACAGACGCTGTTCGATTGCGACGGTCGGCGGAATGCCGTACACGGCATCGACTTCGGGACGTCCCGCGGGCTGCACGATGGAACGCGCATACGCATTGAGCGATTCGAGATAACGTCGCTGGCCTTCGTGAAAGAGGATGTCGAACGCGAGCGTCGACTTGCCCGAGCCGGACACGCCCGTCACGACGTTGAACTTGTTGTGCGGGATATCGACGTCGAGCGACTTCAGGTTGTGCTCGCGCGCGTTGACGATGCGCACGACGTCCTCGCCCTGCAACGCGCGGCGCGCGCTCGCGACTTCCGCCGCGAGTTGCAGCGGCACGCCCGCGCGCTTTTGCGCCGCGCCGGGCGCCATCGCGTCTTCGTAATCGAGCAAGGCGCGGCCCGTATGCGACTGCTCGCACGCGGCCACGTCGTCGGGCGTGCCGATGCACACGACCTGACCGCCGCCATCGCCGCCTTCGGGACCGAGATCGATGATCCAGTCGGCCGCGCGAATCACATCGAGGTTATGTTCGATGACGATCAGCGAATGCCCGCGCTCGAGCAATCGCCGCAGCGCCTGCATCAGCTTGGCGATGTCGTCGAAATGCAGACCGGTGGTCGGCTCGTCGAACATGAAGAGGCGGCGTTCGCTGCCTTTGCTTTGCGACGTTTCCGCGAGATAACCCGCGAGCTTGAGTCGCTGCGCCTCGCCGCCCGACAGCGTCGGTACCGGCTGACCGAGCTTCACGTATTCGAGACCCACATCGACGATCGGCTGCAGCACGCGCAGCACTTCCTTGTCGCCGGCGAAGAGATCGACGGCTTCGCTCACGGTCAGTTCGAGCACGTCGGCGACGCTTAATTGACGGCCGCCGCGCTCGATCTTCACTTCGAGAATTTCAGCGCGATAACGCCGTCCATCGCAATCCGGGCAACGCAGATAGACATCGCTCAGGAACTGCATCTCGACGTGCTCGAAGCCCGAGCCGCCGCATGTCGGGCAGCGTCCGTCCCCCGAATTGAAGCTGAACATGCTCGCGCTGTAGCCGCGTTGCAACGCGAGCGGCGCCTTCGCATAGAGCTTGCGGATTTCATCGAACGCGCCGACGTAGCTCGCCGGATTCGAGCGCGCCGTGCGCCCGATCGGCGACTGATCGACGAAAACGACATCGCTCAGATGCTCCGCGCCCTTCAATGCGCGAAACGCGCCGGGCGTTTCCGTAGCCTTGCCGAAATGACGCATCAGCGCGGGCGCGAGCACGTCCTGAATCAGCGTCGATTTGCCCGAGCCGGATACGCCCGTCACGCAGACGAGACGTTGCAGCGGAATATCGACCGTCACGTCCCGCAGGTTGTGGTCGCTCGCGCCTTCGAGCGTGAGATGCGGCGTGTTCGCATCGACGGCGCGCCGGTTCCAGTTCGACGCATGCGCGACATGCTTGCGGCCGCCGAGATACGCGCCCGTCAGGGTGTCGGTGGTTTGAATGTCGTCGGGGGCGCCGTCGTAGACGATCTGACCGCCGCGCTCGCCCGGTCCCGGTCCCATGTCGATGAGACGATCCGCCGCGAGCATCACCGACGGATCGTGCTCCACGACGACGAGCGTATTGCCCGCGTCGCGCAGCCGGTGCATCGCCTCGACAATGCGGTTCAGATCGCGCGGATGCAGGCCGATGCTCGGCTCATCGAGCACGAAGAGCGTATTCACGAGCGACGTGCCGAGCGCGGTCGTCAGGTTGATGCGCTGCACTTCGCCGCCCGAGAGCGTGCGGCTCTGGCGATCGAGCGTCAGATAGCCGAGCCCGACATCGCAGAGATATTTGAGGCGCGTGCGCACTTCCGCGTGCAGCAGCTTGAGCGCTTCGTCGAGCAGCGTCGAAGGCAGCGTCAGCGAATCGAAGAAGCGGCGGATGCGTTCGATCGGCATCAGCATCAGATCGTGAACCGTGAGGCCCGGCAGCGCCTCGAGTTGCGCGCGCGTCCAGTCGACGCCTTCCGGCATGAAGCGATCCGACGGCGACAGCACCGCATCGGCCTGTTCCTTCGTGCCCAGACGCCACAGCAGCGATTCGGTTTTCAGGCGCGCGCCGGCGCACACCGGGCACGTCGTATAGCTGCGATATTTCGACAGCAGCACGCGGATGTGCATCTTGTACGCCTTCGACTCCAGATAGTCGAAGAAGCGCTGCACGCCGTACCACTGGTTCTGCCACTTGCCGGTCCAGTCGGGCGAACCCTTGATGACCCAGTCGCGCTCTTCCTGCGTGAGATCCTTCCACGGCACGCCGAGACGGATGCCCGCCTTCGCGCCGTACTTCACGAGATCGTCCTGGTTCTCTTTCCACGCGGGCGTTTGCAGCGTCTTGACGGCGCCTTCGCGCAGCGTCTTCTTGTCGTCCGGAATGACGAGCCCGTAATCGACGCCGATCACGCGGCCAAAGCCGCGGCACGTTTCGCACGCGCCGTACGCCGAATTGAACGAGAACAGCGCGGGCTGCGGGTCCGCGTAGCGCAGATCGCTTTCCGGGCTGTGCAAGCCGGTGGAGAAGCGCCAGATTTCCGGCTCGCCTTCGTCCTTCAGCACGTAAATGTCGACGCGGCCGGTGCCGCGCAGCAACGCGCTTTCGATCGCCTCGAGCGCACGCGAGCGCTCCGTGTTCTGCAGGCGAAAGCGATCCGCGACGACATCGAGCATCTGCCGTGCGCCGGATTCCGTCTGTACGTGGCGCTTCGCCTGCACGCGCGTGTAGCCGCTCGCGGACAGCCATTGCTCGACTTCTTCATCGCTCGCGGTATCCGGCAATTCGACCGGAAACGTGATCGCGAGACGCGGATCGTCGGCGCGCGTGCGTTCGAGCAGCTCGGCGTAGATCGTTTCGGGCGTGTCGTGGCGCACGCGCTGCGACGTCTTCCTGTCGAACAGTTCGGCGGCCCGAGCGTAGAACAGCTTCAGGTGATCGTTGAGCTCGGTCATCGTGCCGACGGTCGAGCGCGAACTGCGCACCGGATTCGTCTGGTCGATGGCGATCGCGGGCGGCACGCCGTCCACGCGATCGACCTGCGGACGGTCCATCCGGTCGAGAAACTGGCGCGCGTACGCGCTGAAAGTCTCGACGTAGCGGCGCTGGCCTTCCGCGTAGAGCGTATCGAATACGAGGCTCGACTTGCCCGAGCCGGAAGGCCCGGTCACGACCGTCATCTGGCCGGTGTGCAGGTCGAGATCGAGATTCTTGAGGTTATGCTGACGTGCGCCGCGAATGCGGATTGCGTTGTTCGATGCCAATTTTTCAACCGGTTCAATAGGTTAGGCGGCTCGCTGAAAGCCGTGGGCGAGGTCGCACGAGTGTTCGGATGTGCGCGCCCGCCATAGCGAACAGTACTGTACACGCATACAGTAGTTGTCGCCAAACGTGCTACGAGTGTCCGCATCCGTGCGCAAGACGCTCGCCTGATCCGCCGTCACGTCAGATGCGCGATGACGGCATCCGCAACGGCGTCCGACGCTTCACGCAGCGGAAAATGCCCCGCGCCATCGACGATCACGCGCCGGTATCCCGCCGGAAAATACACGTCCTGTCCTTCCGAGCTCGCCGGTTCATCGCAGGAATCGTCGCCGCCTTGGATCATCAGCGCGGGTACGCCGATGCGCTCGATCGTCGCGAGCCGCGCATACAGTTTCGCGAGCGCCGGATCGGACGGCTGGTCGCTGCGCCAGCGACGCCGGTACGCGTTCAGCGTGATCGGCACCCAATCCGGGTTCTCGAAGGCGCGCGCCGTCGCCGCGAATTCTGCTTCGTCGAACCAGCCGGGCGGCGACCACGTGTCCCACTGGATGCGCGCGAAGCCTTTGGGATCGGCGGCGACGGCGTCCGGGCCGCCATCGAGCGACATGAACCATTGGTACCAGAAGCGCCGCGCCTGAGAGAAATCCGGCAGTTTGAAGACGCCGCGCGGCTGATACGCGAGCGCGAGCGCGGCCATGCGGCGCACGCGCTCGGGAAACAGCGCGGAGAGGGTGTACGCGGCGCGCGCGCCCCAGTCGTGGCCGACGACATCGAATTGCGCGATGCCGAGCGCATCGGCGAGATCGATGGCATCTTGCGCGAGCGCGACCCCCGAGCCGTCGCGCACGGTGTCGGCGGATAGAAAACGCGTGCCGCCCGCGCCGCGCAGTTCCGGAACGATGGTGCGATAGCCGCCTTCGTTGAGCCGTGCGGCGACCGCGTTCCAGGCGCGGGCCGCGTCGGGCCAGCCGTGAATCAGGAGGACGACGGGGCCATCGGCGGGACCGGAATCGGCGTAGGCGATATCGAGCGTCGGCGTGCGGGCGTGGCGTTCGAAGTCCAGCATGGCGAGACTCCTCGAAGGGGAACGCGGAAGGGAGCAGTCATTCTAGCGAGCAAGGCAAGCGCGCGCTCGACACGCTGGCGATGCGGCTCGCCGGACCCTCACGCCCCGATCAGCACCCCGCTCCTGATCGCCTTCTTCCCCGTCACGCGCCCCATCGGCGCGCCCGCATACACGAAGCGGATCGCGCGGCGCATGTAGAAGACGCCGTCGTTATCCGTGGCGATGGTGGTCACCGCATCGGTGACCGGATCGACGATATCGAACACCGGATCGCCCGCTCTGAGCAGTGCGCCCACCGTCGCCCGATACACGACGATCCCGCTCACCGGCGCGATCAACTGCTGGCTGCCCGCAAGCGGCGTCGCGGGTTGCGCAAGCGGCGGCGCGTCCTTCACATCGCCCTCGATCACGCCACGCGCGATCAGATAATCGACGATGGCATCGGCATCATGCGCGGCGGTGTCGTAATCGACATCACGCTGCCCGCGATGTTCGATCGTCGCCGCGATATTCGGCGCGCCGAGCGGCGTCCTCTCGCCGAGGCGCTCGCGCAGTTCGTTCCACAGCAGCGCGTGAACTTCGTCGAAAGACTGCCCGCCGGAATCGGTGGCGAGCAGCACGCCGTTCGCGCCGAGATGGCGCGCGAGCGGCTCGATCGCGGGCCAGCTCGCGGGGCTCGTATAAACGTGCATCGTCGCTTCGAGCGAGCAATGCAGATCGAGCACGATATCGGCTCGTGACGCCAGCGTCAGCAGCGCGAGCCGCAGCGATTCGAATTCGTTCTTCGCGGTCATTTCGCCGAGCATCTCGACGAGCGCGCCGCGCACAAGGCGCGCGTTGTGCGCGGCATCCGCGGACGATAAATGCGCGCCCACGCGCTCGATCAACGCCGCGGCGGGCGGCATCGGAAAGCTGCGGTTGAAGTTGTGGCCGCTGTTCGCCTCGAAGCGCCCGAGAAATTGCCCGAGCACATGCTGCGACAGACCGATCGGATCGCCACCGGCACGAGCACGATTTCACCGCGCACGCGGCCTTCGGCGTCGAGCGCGGCGAGCCGCTTCTTCAACGTCCATGCGGTGAGCATCGCGGGCGTTTCGTCGGCGTGCAACGACGCCTGAATGTAGACCTTCTCGCCGTCGCGCTTCGCGTCGCCGAAATGAAAGCTGACGAGCTCGCGCGAGGTGCCGAGCGTCGTGGAAACGAGTGAATGGCGTCTGGTTTGCATCGAGAAATCCTCAGTCGCCGTACACGTCGAAGTCGAAGTACTTGCGCGCGATCTTCTGATACGTGCCGTCGGCGCGCATGTCGTTCACGGCCTTGTCGACTTTCGCCTTGAGCGCCGTATCGTCCTGGCGCAGGCCCATGCCGACGCCGTGATCGCCCATCGAAAGCGGCTCGCCGACGAACGAGAAGCCCGCGCC
The DNA here is from genome assembly GCF_023631085.1 of Caballeronia sp. INML1. NCBI lineage: Bacteria > Pseudomonadati > Pseudomonadota > Betaproteobacteria > Burkholderiales > Burkholderiaceae > Caballeronia > Caballeronia sp. INML1. The sequence goes on from NZ_JALQDT010000051.1 coordinate 531,854, forward strand.
GCGCGGCGTCTTCAGGAACCCGTGCTCCGCTTCCACCGAACCGAGCAGCGCGGCGTCGATGCGTCCCGCGCTCAGGTCGTTCAGCACGCCTTCCATGCTCTGATACGACACCACCTCGACGCCGCCCGGCTGCCAGTTTTTCAGCGCGTAGGTTTCGAACTGGCTGCCGCTCTGCACGCCGATGCGCTTGCCCCGCAAGCCCTGCGCGCTCGCCGTGAGCGGCGTGCCCTGCTTCGCGATCAGGCGCGAGCGGAACTGAAAGAGCTTGGTGGAAAACGCGATCTGCTTCATGCGCTTGTCGGTGATCGCCATCGACGACATGATTCCGTCGATCTTGCGTGCCTGCAGCGCGGGAATCATCCCCGAGAATTCGAGTTCCACCCACTGGCAGCGCATCGCGATGCGGCGGCAGATTTCATCGCCGAGATCGACGTCGAAACCCGCGACGTGGCCGTCGGGCGTCTTCACGTCCATCGGGGGATAGCCGGGATCGATGCCAAGGCGCAGGGCGTCGGCATCTTTCGCCTGAAGCGGCGCGGCCGCGACGAGCGCGGCGGCCAGGAAGAGTGAGCTGAGTCTGTACATGAAGGCGGCGTCTCCGTTTTGGTGCCACCGATGGTACGAGCGCAAGACGCTCTCAAAAAGACGCATTTTGCTTATCATGATCACTTTTCGAGATCACCCGACGGAGACGCCGAGCGTGGATATGACTCTGACGCAATTGCGCATGTTCGTCGCCGTTGCCGAGGCGGGCAGCGTGCGTGCGGCCGCGCGGCGGCTCGATGTCGCGCAAAGCGGCATCACCCAGCAATTGCAGACGCTCGAGACGCTCGCGGGCGGGCCGCTGTTCGAGCGGGACGTGCGCGGCGCGCGCCTGACGCCGGTCGGTGAGCGATTGCGTCTGCGCGCCGACCTGATTCTCGGCGAGTGCAGAAAGACCGAAGAAGAAATGCGCCAGTTGCGCGGCGAACTGACGGGCCGCGTTGCGCTCGGCCTCGCCGCGGAAGCGACGATGCGCCTCTTTCCCGCGCTGCTCGCGAGCTATCGCGAGCGCTGTCCGCGCATCGACGTGCATCTGACGAGCGCGACGTCGCGGATGCTGACTTCATGGGTTCGCGACGGCAGCCTCGACTTCGCGCTCGCCCTGATCTCCCCCGATGCCGACATCCACGACATGGACGCCACCCCGCTCTTCGACACCGAAGTCGCGGTGATCGCGCGGCGCGGGCATCCGCTCGGGCGTGCGCGCTCGCTGCGCGCCCTCCAGGACGCGGAATGGGTCAGCACGCGGCAACGCGGCGGCGGTGCGCTGGGCAACAAGCTGTCGGCGCTCTTCGAGCACGCGAAGCTCGCGCCGCCGCGCATCGCCGCGACGACCGAAGCCGTGTTCGACACCCTGCACTGCATTGCGTCGAGCGACTATATCGGTCTGGAACCCGCGAGCCTCGCCGGGCATCCGTTCTTCCGGGAGCACGTCGAGATCGTGCCTATCGCCGAGCGCGCCGCGAAAACGCCGGTATGTCTGCTGCGGCGCGCGGGCGTCCCTCTCACGCCCGCGGCGCAAGAACTGGCAACGATGGCCGTTTCGTTCGCGCGGATGCTTCCCGCTCAACGCGACGCGTGACGCGTGCCCTTCGATGCACCGGCGGCACGGGCGCGTCGCGTCGCCCAGCCTTTCTTCGCCGCCGCTGACCGATCCGCCGCCGAGCGCCGGCTCGCAGCCGCGTGCGATTGACGCGACAGGGACTTGTGCGAAGCGGCCTTGGTGCTTTCGCGTTTGAGCACGCGCGTGGACACGGCTGAACGCTTCGCCTTCGACTCGGTGCTCGGGCTTCGCTTCGTGCGATGCGCGGCCTTCGTGTCCTGCGCGGCCTTCTTGCGCGTGGCCTCGGACGTCGTGCCCTTCTTCGGCGCCTTCGTCTTCACGCCCGAGCGACGCGCTTCGGACAGCCCGATCGCGATGGCCTGCTTCGCCGACTTCGCGCCGTGCTTGCCTTCGCGAATGTGATCGATCTGCTCCTTCACGAACGCACCCGCCTGCGTGCTCGGGGACTTGCCTGCGCGCTTCGCCTTCGCTGCGCGCTCGAGGGTTTTCTTTTCGGGCATGTCGGACCTCCATATGAAGTGGACTGGCCCTTGACGCGCGAGCAACGTGCGTGCCCACATCGCGGCCTGTGCGCGCAACAGCGAGTGCACCGGTCGCATCGCTGTCTGGGATGCCGCGCAATCGCTTGCGGGTGGACAAACAGTGCGCTTTTTTCGCGAAATCGTCCGGTTCGGGGCGCATTTGTTCGAATCGATTAAAGCCCGTCAAGCCCTTGCCGTTAACGCGCTTATCCATATCACCCAGGTCGTTTCAAATTGAGGCCTGTTCTGCCTTTTGTTCTCGCGTTTGGCCTGGGCGGCCATGGATATGATCCAAACGGTAAGCACTTCCCCCTGGCACTGCAAACCCGACTCTCACTCATCAAGGAAGCAATATGCAAAAACTTCTGAAAGCCTTCGTGCGCGACGAACGTGGCGTCAGCGCCATGGAATACGCCATCCTCGCCGGCATCGTCGTGGTCGCACTGACCTTGGTCGGCTCGACCTTCAGCACCAACCTCTCGGACATTTTCACCAACCTGACCACCAAGGTTAAGAGCGCGGCAGGCGCCTAAGCAGTCGAGCATCAGGTCCGGGCCGTCAAACGCCCGGACCCCTGTATCGCCTAACCGAATCGAGTCCATCGTGACCGTACCGTCTCTCGTCATTCGTCTTGTCGTGCTGGGCGCCCTACTCTGGCTCGCTGTCATCGACGTACGCACCCGACGTCTGCCGACGAGCATCGTCCTCTCGATCGGTGCACTCTTTTTCGTCGATGCGCTCATCGCCGGCATGTCGCTCGACGATGTGATCTCGCATCTGCTGCTTGCAGTCGTCGTGTTTCTGGCCTGCGCGGTCCTGTTCGTCGCGCGGATGCTCGGCGGTGGCGACGCCAAGCTCGCTTCCGTCATCTTTCTCTGGGTGGGATTCGGTCTTTCGCTCGCCACGCTGACGCTCATCTCCGTGATCGGGACCGTGGTGTCGCTCGTGAGTCTCGCCACCCGCAACATGAATCCGTCTCAGCGCTTCGTGCCGCTGCGCGCGCTCGCGATGTTCTCCGCGGCGCGCGGCGTTCCGTACGGCGTGGCGCTCGCCTTCGGCGGCGGTCTCGTCATCGTGCTGCCTGCCCTGCTGCACCTCATCTCGACGCGATAGGACGACGTCCTCATGTCCAACATCATCAAGTTTGCCGTGCTGCTGCTCGGCGCACTCCTGGTCGCGCTGATCGTGCGCGTCGTCCTTGCGAGCGCGTCGCGCACGGCAAAGCCCGTCGTGACGAGCGAGAAAGTGCTGGTGAGCGCGGCGAACCTGCCGCAAGGCCTGTTGCTGCGCGACGAGGACCTCGCCTGGAAGGACATTCCCAAGGCGGACATTCCGTCCAGCGCCATCGTCGCGGGCGTCGCGGGTGCGCCCGACCTGAAGGGCGCGCTGCTGCGCCATCCGGTCGCGAGCGGCACCGTCCTCGTATCCGACGACGTCTTTCTGCCGAGCGCCCCCGGCTTCCTCGCCGCGACGCTCAAGCCCGACATGCGCGCGGTCTCGGTCGCCGTCGACGACGTGTCCGGCAACGCCGGGCTGATCCAGCCGGGCGATTACGTCGACCTGCTCCTCACGCAGCAAATGGACCGGCGCACCGAATCCCCGGATCTCGCGGTATCGAGCGAGACGGTGGTCGAGCACGTGCGCGTGCTCGCCGTCGGTTCCGAAATCAAGCGGCCGAAAAACGACGGCGACGCCGACGTCGCCGTGGTCCGCGCCCGCACCGTGACGCTCGAAGTCACGCCGCGCATGGGCGAAGTCGTGGCGGTCGCGGCGCGGCTCGGCAGCCTGTCGCTCGCGCTGCGCAGCTTCGCGACCGTCAGCCGCGAACCGGCGGCGGCCGCCGGCGCTTCCGCCGACGAGCGCAAGCCTCTCTGGGCCGGCGACATCTCCCGCGCCGTGCGCGAGCTGCCGCGCACGCGCCCCGCTCAGTCGGGCGCGCCGAGCGCCGCGCCGGCCATGCCGCGCACCGTGACCATCTACCGCGGCTCCGAGAAGTCGGAGACGTCGAGCGTTGCCCAGGCGGGCGGTTCGGGCCAGGGCGTCCCGCCGCTGCCCTCCGTGCCCGCGGAGCGTTGACACCGTGCCCCCGTTCGAAAGCGTGCCATCGCCAGGATTCACATTCATGAAGACGCAGTTCAGTCCGACTCGCACCGCGGGTCGCGCGGATAGCGCGCCAGTCGCCGTGCTTCTGGCGTGCGTGTCGCTCGTCGGGTGCGCCGCCGCGCATGCCGCGGAGCCGGCGAACATGCCGCCCTACGCCGGCGCGCCCTCGGCCGTGCGCGCCGCGAACGTCGCGCGCGGCGGCATGACGGACGCGATGGCGCCCGCCGGTGCCCAAGGCGCGCTCGTGCTCGACGCGGGCAAGGGCACGGTGTTGCCACTGAACGAAAACGCCGTCTCGGTCTTCGTCGCCGATCCCGCCGTCGCGGACGTGCACGTGCCCTCGCCCAGGGCGGTTTTCGTGCTCGGCAAGAAAACCGGCACGACGACGCTCTACGTGCTCGGCGCCAACAACCGTCCGCTCGTGCAGCGCACGATCGTCGTGTCGCGCGACATGATCACCTTGCGCGCCATGCTCGCCGCGCGCTTTCCGAACACGAACGTGCAGGTCGCGACGGGACAAGGCTCGCTGATGCTGAGCGGCCAGGCGGCGACGCCGGCGGATGCCGACGCCGTCGTCCAGGCGGTGACGCCCTATCTCGCCGACAAGGAAGTGCTCGTCAACCGCATGACGATCGACCGCCCGCTGCAAGTGCAGTTGCGCGTGCGCATCACCGAAGTGGATCGCAACATCACGCAGCAGCTCGGCATCAACTGGCAGGCGATGGGCAACGCGGTCGGCAACTTTTATGGCGGCATCTTCAGCGGCCGCCCGATCTACAACCTGAGCCAGCCGCTCACCGGCGCCAACGGCGCCGTGACCTATCCGGTCAATCTGCCGACCAACAACGCCTATTCGATCCTCGGCGCCTTCAGGACGAACAACGTGGACATCCGCGCGCTCGTCGACGCGCTGAATCAGGAAGGCCTGCTGACGGTGCTCGCCGAGCCGAATCTCGTCGCGCTGTCGGGGCAGACGGCGAGCTTTCTCGCGGGCGGCGAATTTCCGATTCCCGTTTCGCAGACCAACGGCGCGATCACCGTCGAGTTCAAGCAGTTCGGCGTCAAGCTCGATTTCACGCCGACCGTGCTCTCGGACCGGCGCATCAGCCTGAAGGTGCGCCCGGAAGTCAGCCAGATCGACACGACCGCGAGCGTGACGACCGGCGGCGTCACCGTGCCGGGACTCTCCGTTCGTCGCGCGGACACGACCGTGGAGCTCGCGAGCGGCCAGAGCTTCGCGATCGGGGGGCTCCTGCAGAGCAATACGAGCGACGTCGTTTCGCAGGTGCCGGGCCTGGGCTCGATTCCGATCCTCGGCAAGCTGTTCTCGTCGACGAACTACCAGAACAACAAGACGGAGCTCGTGATCATGGTCACGCCGTATCTCGTCGAGCCGACCGATCCGTCGAAACTGCGCACGCCGCTCGATTCGCTGATCTCGCCGTCGAGCGATGTCGAATACAGCTTCCGGCGCCAGAACGGCGGAGCGCCGGCTCAGGCCGGACAGCCGCGTCTCGTCGGCGCGGCCGGCTACGTCTATTGAGCCCGCGATGAAACACACACGACTGCTTTCGCTCCTTCTCGCCGGCTCGTTCGCCGTCGCCGCCGGCGGCTGCTTCAAGCCGCCGCGCAACATGCCGAACGAAACGGTGATCGGCTACGACGGCACGTCGGCCGTGCCGCCCGATTGCGACAGCCTCGCGCGCCCGTCGCTGCTGACTGACGCCGGCATCCGCCGCCCGAGCATGCAATGGGGCTGCGCGACCTACACGAATCTCGCCGCGCAACTCGCCCACCCCGAAGACGCCGTGCATCCGCAGACGCTCGGCCCGGCGAACGCGGCGGTGGCGGCGAGCGCGGTGCGGCGCTACGAGACCGGCCGCGTGATTCCGCTCGACAGATCGACCTCGCGCGACAGCAAGTGATGCGACGCAACACAGCCAGAAGCACATAAGGCCAGCCATGAGCACAGAGTTCTCCTTCTCGAAGAGCAAGTCCGGCACGCGCAACGCGGATTTCATCGCCTTCGTGTCCGATCGCAAGACCGAGCAGATCGTCAAGAGCTTCGTGCTCGAGCAGGCGATGCCGCACGCGCATATCGTCGTCGGCAGCGTCGACGACGCGATCGCGTATCTCGCCCGCGTCGACCGCTCGCCGCTCTTCCTGCTCGTCGACCTGCAGGACTCCGTGATGCCGCTGTCAGACCTCGGCCGCCTCGCCGAAGTGTGCGAGCCGTCGGTGCAGGTCGTGGCGCTCGGCGAGCGCAACGACGTCGGCCTGTTTCGCAGCCTGCTCAAGATCGGCGTGCGAGATTACCTCGTCAAGCCCATCACGGTCGAGCTGCTCAAGCGCACGGTCAACGTCTCCGAGGGCAAGGTGAGCCCGGTGATGCTCGCGCGCGCCGGCAAGACGATTGCGTTCACGGGCTCGCGCGGCGGCGTCGGGGTGACGACGCTCGCGCTCAACGTCGCGCGCCATCTGTCGGAAGACACGCATCGGCGCGTCGCCTATGTCGATCTGAACCTGCACGGCGGCGCAGCCAATTCGATGCTCGGTCTGCAGAGCAACAACGGGCTCATCGACGTGCTGCAGAACGTGCACCGCCTCGATCCGCAATACGTGGAGCGCACGCTCGTCGCCAAGGGCAGCCGGCTCTTCATGCTGTCGGCGGAACACGATTACGGCGCCGCGCGTCCGTTCGGCCCGGGCGCGTTGCCGCGCGTGCTCGAGCTGCTGTGCGACAGCTTCCACTACGTGATTCTGGACATCGGCACGGTGACGGACCCGCTCGCGCAGGAAGCCTTCGATCACGCCGCGCGGGTCTATCTGGTCGCGGACCGCTCGGTGCATTCCACACGGGAGACGATCCGCCTGCTGCGCCACATCGAGGACCGCGACAACAATCCGCCGACCTCGCTGCTGCTCAACAACCCGAACGCCGTGACGGGCGGCAAGGTGCAGGCGAACGACTTCATGACGGCAATCGGCCGCAACGTGCTGTACGAAATCCCGTTCGAAGCAAAGGCGCTCGCGACCGCCGAGAACCTCGGCGAAGCGCCTAAAGAAAAAGCGGTGAACGGCTTCAATCAGATGATCACGCGCATCGGCGGCGACCTCACCGGTCAGCAGATGAACGCCGAGCGCTCGTTCTTCCAGAAGCTCAGGCTCAGGAGAGGCTGATGTTCGGACAGAAGCAGGTTCCCCGCCCCGCGCCCGATCCGGACGCGGCGCCCGGCGCCGAAGCCGCGGCGGCAGCCGAGGCGCCGCCCCCGGTCGCGCCGGCCCCGCGCGCGCACGCGCCCGAGGGCGGTGAAGTGCTGGTGCGCTCGGACCTCTTCAAGGTGATCCGCAACGGCGTGTTCGCGGCGATGAACCCCTCGGCCGCCGTCGGCAAGACACGCGAGCAGATGAAGCCGGGCGTCGAGCAGCTCGTGCTGGACGTGGCGGAGCGCGAGCGGCTGAACATCACGATCGCGGAGCAGGGGCAGATCGTCGGCGAGTTGCTGAACGACATGTTCGGCCTCGGTCCGATCGAACCGCTGCTCGCCGACGACAGCATCACCGACGTGCTCGTCAACGGTCCCGATCAGGTCTATGTCGAGCGGCACGGGCGGCTCGAACTCACCAACTGCAAGTTCCGCGACAACACGCACGTGACCAACGTCGCGCAACGCATCGCGGCGGGCGTCGGGCGGCGTGTCGACGAAAGCAGCCCGATGGTCGATGCGCGTCTCGCCGACGGCAGCCGCGTGAACGTCGTGCTGCCGCCGCTCGCCATCAACGGCGCGTCGATCTCGATTCGTAAATTCTCGAAGCGCAACATCACGCTGCACCGCATGTCGCAGCAGGGCAACATGTCGGCCGCGATGGCCACCGTGCTCAAGCTCGCGAGCACGTGCCGGCTGAACGTGATCGTCTCGGGCGGTACGGGCTCGGGCAAGACGACGCTGCTCAATGCGCTGTCGCACTTCATCGGGCACGGCGAGCGCACCGTGACGATCGAGGATGCAGCCGAGTTGCAGCTCGTGCAGCCGCACGTCGTCAGTCTGGAAACGCGCCCCGAAAATGCCGAAGGGCTCGGCGCCGTCACGCAGCGCGATCTCGTGCGCAACGCGTTGCGGATGCGCCCCGACCGCATCATTCTCGGCGAAACGCGCGGCCCCGAAGCCTTCGACGTGCTGCAGGCGATGAACACGGGCCACGACGGCTCGATGACCACCATCCACGCGAACACGCCGCGCGACGGCATCACGCGTCTGGAATCGATGGTGATGATGGCGAACGGCAACCTGCCGCTGCTGTCGATCCGCCGGCAGATCGCGAGCGCGGTGCACATGATCGTGCAGATCGAGCGCATGCGCGACGGCATGCGGCGCGTCACGCGCATCACCGAGCTGGTGGGCATGGAAGGCGACGTCATCATCACTCAGGATCTCTTCACCTTCCGCTACGATGCGAGCGCGTACAGCGAGGAAGTCAAAGGCGTGTTCGAAACGGGCGCCGTGCGGCCGGCCTTCGCCGCGCGCGCCGCTTATTACGGTCTCGAAGATGCGCTGCTGGAGGCGATGCGGCCATGAGCTCCGTCGATCTGATCACCTTCTGCGCGTTCGCCATCGTCCTGCTGCTCGGCATCATGCTGCTCGTGGTGCAGGACATGCGCAGACAGCGCCCCGATGCGCGCATCCAGGCGCGGGTGCAGGCCGCCTTCCCCGCGGCCGGCCCGAACGGACGCGAGACCCGTCATGACCACTCCGACCTTTTCACCTTCAGCCGCAACGACAACGTCGTGAGCCGCTGGTTCGCGCCGAAGATCGCGCGCCTCAAAACGGTGGCCGGCGCAAGCGGACTGCGCGCGGTGATCATCACGGCGGTCATTTCCGAGGTCCTTGCGCTGGTGATGTCGAAGCTGCTGCCGCTGCCCGCGCTCGCAACGCCGGTGCTCCTGATCGGCCTGCCCGTGCTCGGCGCGATCCAGGCGTACCGGTTTCTCGTCGAACGATTCAAGCGCCGTTTTCTGGACGGTTTTCCCGATCTCATCGACCTGATCGTGCGCGCCGTGCGCGCGGGCGTCCCGGTGACACACGTGATGGGCGTCGCGTCGAGCGAATGCCCGGAGCCGCTCAGGAGCGAATTCCGGTTGATGGGCGACGGAATCAAGGTGGGGCTCGACCTGGAAGAGGTGCTCGCCACCGCGGTCACGCGCATCGGCATCGCGGACTTCTCCTTCTTCTGCGTCTGCCTGCTGCTGCAGCGCGAGACCGGCGGGCAGCTCGGCGAAACGCTCGAGAATCTCGCGGGCATCGTGCGCAAGCGCCGCGAGATCCGTCAGAAAACCAAGGCGCTGACGGGCGAGGCGCGCATCACGACCAAGATTCTCGCGGCGGTGCCTTTCTTCATTCTGGGCAGCATGTTCATGCTCAACCGCCCGTATCTGATGGTGCTGTTCAAAACGCCCCCGGGCCAGAAAGTGCTGACGTGCGCCGCGATTTCGCTCACGGTGGGACTGAGCCTCGTTCACAAGATGTCGAAACTGGATACCGCGCGATGAGTCAGGACAGACTCGAAACACTCATCAACCTGCTGATGCTGCTCGCGCTCGTCGTCGCGATCGTGCTGTGGTGGGCGACCAAGCATGGCGGGACGCGCGGCCGCATCGCCGAGCGCACGCGGCAGGCCGCCGTCGTGCAGCGCAATGAAAGCGCGCTCGCCGAAGAAGACGACGACGAAGGCACCGTGGCGCGCCTCACGCAGCGCCTCGCGCGCCTGGGCGACCGGCTGCCGCTCTTCGATGCCAAATACCGCGCGAAGCTGCGCACGCAGATGGTCCGCAGCGGCTATCGCAGCCAGTCGGCGGTGTCCGTGCTGCTTGCGATCAAGTTCGTCGTCGGGCTCATCTGCGCCGCGTTCGCGGTGATGCTCGGCTCGCACATTCCCGTGGTCGGCGGCTATCCGGCGGTGCGGGGCATCATGATGCTGCTGGTGTTCGTGGTCGGCATGATCCTGCCGGAATACGTGATCGCCTTCTTCGCAGCGCGGCGGCGCAAGGCCATGGCGTCGTGCCTGCCCGATGCGCTCGATCTGCTCGTCATCTGCACGAACGCGGGCAACAGCCTCGGCGTCTCGATCCGGCGCGTTGCCGACGAGTTGAAGTCCATCTGCCCGCCGCTTTCCGGCGAGTTTTCGCTGACCGCCGACGAACTGAAGCTGTCCGGCGACAGCACGCGCGCGTTGCAGGCGCTCGCCGATCGCATCGATCTGCCGTCGATCCGCGCACTGATCTCCACGCTCACGCAATCGATGCGCTACGGCACGCCGATCACGCAGGCGCTGCGCACGCTGTCGCATACCGAACGGCTTGCGCACATCGTGTCGCTCGAAGAAAAGGCGGCCAAGCTCGCACCCAAGATGGCCGTGCCGATGATGATCTTCATTCTTCCCGCGGTGATGCTGATCGCCGCAGGCCCGGCCGTCATACAACTCATGAGCGTCTTTGCAAAGCAATGAAGACAACGCAGATGTCACTTCCCGGCATGCGCCGCCTCGGCCTCGCGGCGTGCTGTGCGACGCTCGTGATCGCCCTCGGCGCATGCACGACGACCACCCGCCAGAGCGTCGACAGCCGTCCCGTCATGCGCAATTCCGCGCCCAGCACGATGAGCGAGCTGCGCATCGCCGACACCGCGCTCGATTCGGGCAATGTCGAACTTGCCACCTCGCTCTATGAAAAAGCCGTGCAGGCGGACCCGCACTCGGTCGCGGGCCTCACGGGTCTCGGCAACACGCTCTACACGGTCGGCGACTTCACGCGCGCGGGCGTCTACTACGATCGCGCCAGCAAGGCCGACGCGAACGCGACCGCGCCGCTCATCGGACTCGCGCGCGTCGCCATGCGTCAGCGCCGCTTCGACGACGCCATCTCGACCTACCGGCGTCTGCTCGCGCTGACGCCCGACGACCCGCTCGCCTCGGCCGGGCTCGGCGCCGCGCTCGACCTGAGCGGCGATCACACGGGCGCGCAGGCCGTGCTGCGCGAGGCGCTCAGGAAGAATGTCGGGGATCCGCTGCTCTCCGTGAATCTTGGCCTGTCGCTGACGCTCTCCGGCGATCCGCGCGAAGGCGCAAACGTGCTGCTCGACGTGACGCGCTTTCCCGCCGCGCCGCCGCAGGCGCGCCAGGACCTCGCGCTCGCCTACGGGCTGCTCGGTAACCGCGAAGCGGCCGCAGAAATCCTGTCGCGCGATCTGCCGAAGGCATCGGTCGAGGACAATCTCCGTTACTACGACATTCAGCGCGAACTGATGTCCCGGCCCACGTCCGCGCAGCCCGCGGCGCCGTCCGCGATTCCGACGGCCCAGATGCAGACGACGCGCCTCAAATGAAAGCCGCCGCGCGCCGCCTTCCACGACCGCCGGGCGTCGCGACGCGGATCCTGCGCGACGAGCGCGGCATCGCGTCGATCGAATTCGCGTTCGTCGCCGTTATCGCGGTCATCCTCATCATCGGCACGATCGAGATCGCGCTGGAAATGATCGTCGATGCATCGGTGCAGGCGGCCGCGCAGGCGGCGTCTCGTGTGGGCCTGACAACGACCGCGCCGAGCACGGGTAGCCGCGCCCAGGAGGCGCAGAGGATCGTCGAGACGATCCTGGGTGGATGGAGGAACGCAAACGCGACCATCACGGTCACCGAACTGAACTACGGCAGCTACGGCTACGGCAATGTCGCTAGCTCGACCTACACGCCGACGCAGGACATGGGCGGATACGGCGACGTGGTCGCCTACAACATACAGCTCAGGATGCCCGGCATCACCGGCATACCGGCGATGTTCGGCGTGAACGAACTGATCTTCGAGCGCAATTTCATCGTGCAGAACGAAAAATGAGAACGACCAGCGAAACGGTGCGATCGATCTGCCGGAAGCTCACCCGCGTGCTGCGCTCGGATCGCGGCAGCGTGTCCATCGAGTTCGTCATCATCGTGCCGCTCATGCTGCTCGTGATGCTCGGCTTCACCGAGGTCTACTTGTACATGCGCGCGGTCAGCGCGGTCGATCGTACGGCCTTCACGCTCGCCAATACCATCGGTCAGATGACCTCGATCATCGCCGACAACAACGATACCGCCGATGCGAACAGCTACGCCTCGCTGTGGCAGGACGCGTTGCTGCTCGCCGCACCGTATCAGTTGAAGGACAACGGCATGGTCTACGTGACCTTCGTGTGCGATCCGGATTCCAGCGGCAAATGCAAGGACATGGATAACTCCATGACGACCGTCACGCCGAAGGTCCAGTGGTCGGCATCTCCGCCTTCATGGACCAACAGCAAGAGCTCGGGCATGGCGTCGAGGATTTCGGGCACGAGTCCGTTGCCCGCTTCGTGGCCTTTTCGCACGGGAGATTCGGCGATCATCGTGGAAGTATTCATGTCGTACAACCCGTTCACCATGAGCTCCAAATTGATCTCGGGGCTGCCGGGCCAGCAGACCGTGTACCGCCGCGTGTATGTGCGGCCGCGTGCGCCGAGAGCGTTCTTCTGACGTTCGCGTGGTCACGGACGTCCACATGGAATTCAAACGCAAAGGGTTCAGGCTCATGACGATTTCGTCGACGCTGCGCGCATGCAGCCGGCTGCCGCAAAGCGCAGGGGGCAGCGTCGCGATGATGTTCGCGATGTGCGCGAGCACCATGATCGGGTCCATGTGCGTGGCGCTCGATGCGATCGACTACGTGATGACGCAGGGCCGCATGCAGATGGCGCTCGATGCCGCCACGTTGTCGGCGGGCGTCGATCTCCAGCGCTATGGCAACACGCCGACCGGCACGAGCCTCTCCAACTGGCAGAAGGACGCGCGTGCGTACTACGACGCGAACAGTCCTTCCGGCATGATGGGCTTCACCATGCCCGACGGGCAGTTTTCCGCGACCGTATCGGGCGCGCCCGCTACCGGACAGACCATCGCGCTGTCGGCGTCGGGATCGCTGCCCTTGCTTGCGCCGAAGATTCTCAGCAAGACATCCGGTGGCGACTCCGGCACGGGTTCCGGCGGCGGAACGGCACCGCCGGATACTTCGACGGTATCGGCAAACAACACAGCCCTGCGGCTGCCGCAGAGCACGCTCGAACTCGTCATGGTGCTCGACAACACCGGCTCCATGAGAGACCCCGCGAACGGCAAGTCCGGCGCGACCAAGATGAGCGGACTGCAGGCTGCGGCCAACTCGCTGATCGGCGACCTGCTGCCGGGCGGAAGCACTTCCACCAGCAAGAACTTCATCGGCCTGGTGCCGTTCGCGAGCACCGTCAACACCACGGGCGCCCTGCCGTCCGGCGGCAGCTGGCTCAGCGCGACGCTGCCGAGCTACAACACGAGCGGCGTGACGACGGGCGCGTGGAGCGGCTGCCCGATCGAGCCGCGCACCAGCGGCAATCTCTCGCCCGAGGCGTACTCGCCGCTCGACACGCGCAAGTTCCAGCGTTACTACTACAACGTGCCGACGAGCAAGCTCAAGGTGGTCACCTATAGTTCGTCGACGCGGTACAGCGCGTGCAATACGTCGGGCAGTTCGTCGTCGACCGTCTCGAACGTGCCATTCACCATCGGCTCGTCGGGGTCGGCGAACAAGTGCAACAGCCCGAGCGGCGGCACGGGCACCGGCATCGGCACCCAGTTCGACGAGACCAACACGACCGGGCAGAACCTGACGCAGAACTCCGGCTGCCTCGCCACCTCGATGACCTTCCTCACGCAGAACGCCACCACGCTCACCACGGCCGTCAGCAAGATGACGCCGTCGGGCTCGACGATCATTCCGGTCGGCCTTCTGTGGGGCTGGCGCATGCTGGAGCCGTCGTGGTCGCAGAACGTAGCCGGCACGAAGAACGGCTGGATTTCGTCCGACCCGAGTCTGCCGAAGCCCACCGACGGCTCCGTGCAGAATCTTCAACGCGTGATGATCGTCCTCACCGACGGCCTCAACCAGATCGGCGCGGCGGGCTCGATTCCCAACACGCTGTATTTCAACGGCCTTTCGGGCGTGGGCACCAACAGCCTGTCGGCGCCGACCGTGATCCGGGCCGACGGCACCACGATGTCGAACGCGCTCACGGACTCGTCGGAGCTGCACGGCGGCAGTCCCATCGACGCTTCGAGCGGCAACAACGCGGGTTATCCCGACGACGCCAACTCCTACCAGCAGGCGATCTGCACGGCAATCAAGGCGCGCGGCATCACGATCTATTCGATTACGTTCGGCGCATCGGCATCCAGCTCGAGCGCACAGGTCACGATGCAGAACTGCGCGAGCCCGGGCAACTATTACCACGCGCCGGACAATACGACGCTCGACAACATCTTTCAGCAGATCGCCGGCAATCTGGGCGTGCTGCGTCTCACGAAATGACAGCTACCGCTTCGCTTCGTCGAATGAAGGCATCTCGATGTCCTTGCTCGCCGAACGCAAGTCATCGCGCGCCTCCTGCGCGAGCTTTTCATAACGCTTGCGAAAAACGGTGAGTTCCTTTTCGTCGAGCTCTTCGAGATCGAGCAGCGCGTTATGCGCCTTGTCGATCGCGCGAATGAGCTCATCGAGCTTGATCTGCATCGCGGCGGTGTCGCGGTTCTGCGTGTTCTGAATCAGGAAGACCATGAGGAACGTGACGATCGTCGTGGACGTATTGATGACGAGCTGCCATGTGTCGCTGAAATGAAAGAGCGGCCCCGATGCGGCCCAGACGATGACGAGCACCACCGCGGTCACGAAGGTCGATGCGTGCCCCGCCACTTGCGCGAGCCCATTCGAGAACTTGAGGAACCAAGAAGTCTTCATTCGGCGTCTCCTGATGGTCGGGTTGAATGCGGTGGCACGGCCGCGGCTAGAATACCGCTTGTGAACAAGAAGCCCAAACCCGTCGATTTTCACGCGCCGTCCGAGATCGTCGCGCAACGCCTCATCGGCGCGATCGTGACCGTCGACGGTGTCGGCGGCCGCATCGTCGAAACGGAAGCCTATGACCGGGAAGATCCCGCCTCGCACAGCTTCTCCGGGCCGACGCCGCGCAACGCGGTCATGTTCGGGCCGCCCGCCCATGCCTATGTCTACCGTTCCTACGGCATTCACTGGTGCCTGAATTTCGTGTGCCGCGAGGCCGGCCACGGCGCCGGGGTGCTGATTCGCGCGATCGAGCCGCTCGTCGGCATCGACGAAATGCGTGCGCGGCGCGGACTGGAGCCGCTCAAGCTTCTATGCTCGGGGCCGGGCCGCGCCGCGCAGGCGCTCGGCATCACGCACCGGAACAACGGCATGTCGCTGCTCGAAGCGCCGTTTCATATCGAGCCGCCCGAGGAAGACTTCCCGATCGTGCACGGACCGCGCATCGGCATCACCAAGGCGATGGACGTACCCTGGCGTTTCGGGCTTGCCGGTTCGAAGTTCGTCAGCAAGCCCTTTCCCAAGGCGTGATGCGTCAGTCCGCCGGACGCAGTTTCTTCACTTCTTCATCCGATGGCTGCACGCTCGCGCCATCGACATAACGGAACGACGTCATCACGCCCTTGCCGTCCTTCAGGCCCGTCACACCGACATACGCGCCCATCGTCGATTGATTGTCCTGCTTGCGGTACGTGATCGGGCCGAACGGCGTATCGACGGGCAAGCCCTTGAATGCGGCGGCGAGCTTGTCGGCATCGGGTGAGCCGGCTTTCTTCAGGCCGTTGGCGATCGACATCATCGCGGTATAGCCCACGACCGAGCCCAGGCGCGGATAGTCGTGATACTTCGCCTCGTAGGCGGCGACGAATTTCTTGTTCTCCGGGGTATCGATCGAATACCACGGATAGCCCGTGACGATCCAGCCGACCGGCGCTTCCTTGCCGAGCGGATCGAGATAATCCGGCTCGCCCGTCAGCAGCGACACGACCGCGCGATCCTTGAAGAGTCCGCGCGTGTTGCCCTCGCGGACGAACTTGCCGAGGTCGGCGCTGAACAGCACGTTGAAGATGGCGTCGGGCTTTGCATCGGCGAGCGCTTGCGTCACCGCGCCCGCATCGACGTTGCCGAGCGGGGTCGCCTGCTCCGCGACGAATTCCACATCCGGCTGCGCCGCCTTCAGCAGGCGCTTGAACGTGGCCACAGCCGACTGGCCGTACTCGTAGTTCGGATAGACGAGCGCCCAGCGCTTCTTCCTGAGCTTCGCGGCTTCGGGCACGAGCATCGCGACCTGCATGTACGTCGACGGGCGCAGACGATACGTGTACTTGTTGCCGTCCTGCCAGACGATCTTGTCGGTGAGCGGCTCGGCCGCGAGGAAGAAGATGCGCCGTTGCTTCGCAAAGTCCGCAAGCGCGAGGCCCGTATTCGACAGATAACCGCCGAACAACAACTTCACCTGCTCGCGCGCGACGAGTTCTTGCGCGACCCGAACCGTATCGCCGGGATTGCCGTTGTCATCGCGCGAGACGACTTCGAGCTTGTTGCCATTGATGCCGCCCGCCGCGTTGATCTCGTCGAGCGCCAGATTCCAGCCGTTCTTGTACGGCAGAAGAAATGCAGGCTGTGCCTTGTAGCTATTGATCTCGCCGATCTTGATGGTGTCGGCGTGCGCGGCGAATGCGAGACTCGCTGCAATGGCGGCGAGGGTTAAGCGCAGTGGCGTCATCGGGTTCTGTCCTCTCTGTTTAGATTCGATTCGTTCATACGCCAAGGAATTCGCGGCGCGCGGCATCGTCGCGGGCGAATGCGTTCATCGCGCCTTCATGGCGTATCTGGCCTCTTTCCAGCACATATACGCGGTCGCTGACGAGTTCCGCGAAGTGCAGGTTCTGTTCCGACAAAAGAATCGCGAGCCCTTCGCGCTTCAGTTCGAGAATCATATCGGCCATCTGTTCCACGATGACGGGCGCGACACCCTCCGAGGGCTCGTCGAGCAACACGAGGCGCGGATTGCCCATCAGCGTGCGCGATACCGTAAGCATCTGCTGCTCACCGCCGCTCATGCGGCTCGCGCGGCGGCCGCGCATTTCGCCGAGATTCGGGAACACGCGAAAGAGCTTTTCTGGCGTCCACAAGGGCGCATCGTCGCGCGGCGGCTGGCGGCCTGTGTCGAGATTCTCCATCACGGTCAGCTCGCCGAAAACGCGCCGGTCTTCCGGCACATACCCCAAGCCCCGTCGCGCGATGCGATAAGGCGCCATGCCCGCGATGCTCTCGCCCATGAACGACACCGTGCCCGATACGCGCGGCAGGAGTCCCATCACCGCTTTCATCGTCGTGGATTTACCCGCGCCGTTTCGGCCCATCAACGCGACCACTTCGCCGCGACCGACTTCGAAGCCGACGTCGAACAGGATCTGCGCGCGGCCATAGAACGCGTTGAGCGCGTCGACTTTCAGCAGCGTCATGTGGCTGCCCCCGTCTTCAACGCCGTGCGCGGCGCGAACGATGCACCCGTGCCGAGATAGACCTCACGCACGCGCGCGTCGTTGCGGATGGCTTCGGCATCGCCTTCTGCGATGAGGCGGCCGCGCGCGAGCACGATGAGCTTGTCCGCATGCGAAAACACCACGTCCATGCTGTGCTCGGTGAACAGCACGCCGATGTCGCGCTCTTTCGCGAGGCGCGCGGTGAGCGCCATCAGTTCATTGCGTTCCTGCGGCGCCATGCCCGCGGTCGGTTCGTCCATCAGAAGCAGCTTTGGACGATTCGCAAGCGCGATCGCCAGTTCGACGCGCTTCACGTCGCCGTATGCAAGCACCGCGCAACTGCGCTGCGCGTGCGCCGTCATGCCGACGAGATCGAGCAAGGCCATCGCTTCGGTTTCGCTGAATGACGCGACGCGCCCGAAAAGACGATAGATGCGCCGCTCGCGCGACAGCAACGCCATCTGCACGTTTTCGAGCACGGTCATGGAATTGAAGGTCGCGGCGATCTGGAATGTGCGGCCCACGCCGAGACGCCAGATATCGCGCGGACGCATGCCCGCGATATCGCGGCCGTCGAAACGAATCGCGCCCGCGCCCGGCTTGAGCTGACCGTTGATCATGTTGAAGCACGTCGACTTGCCCGCGCCGTTCGGGCCGATCAGCGCGAGCAACTGCCCTGCCTGAAGGTCGAACGATACGTCGTCGACGGCCTGCACGCCGTCGAACGACTTCGACAGATGCGCGATCGAAAGCAGCGTCATTGCGCCTCCGGGAAGAAGCGCTCGCGCACGAAGCCTGCGATGCCCTGCGGAAACGCGATGACGAGCACGAGGATCGTGGCACCGAGCAGCGCCTGCCAGTAGTCGGTCTGACGCGCGACGCTATCCTGCAGCCAGGTGAACACGCTCGCGCCGACGATCGGGCCCGTGAGCGTCTGGATGCCGCCGAGCAGGACCATCACGAGGCCATCGACGGAACGGCCCACGCTGATCGCTTCGGGCGAGATGTTGCCTTTCGAGAACGCGTAAAGCGAGCCCGCGAGTCCGCAGATGAGAGCGGCGACGACGAACGCGGCCCATTGCACGCGCGCGACATCGATGCCGATCGCTTCGGCGCGCAACGGCGAATCGCGACCCGCGCGCATCGCGAGGCCGAGCGGCGAGAAGATCATGCGGCGCAGCAGCCACACGCCGATCACCGCGAACACGAGCGTGAGGTAATAGAACGCGACAGGCGACGCAAGCCACGGCGACGGCCAGATGCCCAGTATGCCGTTGCTCCCGCCCGTCACGGCGTCCCATTGATAGACGACGGACCAGACGATTTGCGCGAACGCGAGCGTGAGCATCGCGAGATAGACACCCGAGAGGCGCACGCAGAACCAGCCGAACACGATCGCGCCGATGCCCGCGATCAACGGACCGAGCACGAGCGCGGCTTCCATCGGCAGCGCGAATACTTTGAGAAACAGTGCCGCGCCGTATGCACCGAGACCGAAGTACGCCGCGTGACCGAACGAGTGCATGCCGCCCGGCCCCATGATGAAGTGCAGGCTCGCCGCGAACAGCACCGCGATCATGATCTCGACGAACAGCACGGGCATGTACGGGAAAGCATCGGCGGCGAGCGGCGCCAGCGCAAGCGCGGTTACAGCGACAGCCGCGGCGATATTCATGTTGCGCGTGGCGGGACGCAAAGGCCGGTCCGCGGGCGCGGCAGTTCGTGCGATCGCCTGTGCGCGGCCGAAAAGTCCCCACGGACGCAGCACGAGCACGACGGCCATCACGACGAACTCCGCGACGAGCGTGAACTTCGACAACGAAAAGTCGATGCCCGCGATCGACACATGCCCGATGCCGATGCACATCGCCTTGATCTCGGCGATCAATAGCGCCGCGACGAACGCGCCCGGAATCGAACCCATGCCGCCGACCACGACGACGACGAACGCATTGCCGATGGTTTCGATATCCAGCGACAGATTCGCCGACATGCGGGGCACCTGCAGCGCGCCGCCGAGCCCAGCGAGCATCGCGCCCACGAAAAACACGCCAGTGAAGAGCCACGCCTGATTGACGCCGAGCGCCCCGAGCATTTCACGATCCGCGCTGGCCGCGCGCACGAGCGTGCCCCAGCGCGTGCGCGTGAGCGCATACCACAGCGCGAGCAGCACGAGCGGCCCGATGACGATCAACGCGAGATCGTAAGCGGGCAGCGCATGATCGAGCATCTGCACCGCCCCTTCCAGATGCGGCGCGCGCGGGCCGAACAGATCTTCCGGTCCCCACAGATAGAGCGCCGCATCGCGAATGATCAGCACCAGCGCGAATGTGGCCAGCAGATGAAACAGTTCGGGCGCGCGATAGATGCGCCTGAGCACGCTCACTTCGATCGCCGCGCCGATCCCGCCGACGACAAGCGCAGCGCCCAGCACCGACGCCCAGAAGCCCGCGACGCTTTCGCCGAAGCGGCTCGTCAGGCTATACGCGACATACACGCCGAGCATGTAGAGCGAGCCATGCGCGAAGTTGACGATGCGCGTGACCCCGAAGATCAGGGAGAGACCCGACGCGACAAGAAAGAGCGCGCAGGCATCGGCGAGGCCGTTGACGAGTTGGACGAGCAGGTTGGAGAGCATCGGGCTCTGTGGGCCGCTGTGGGCGTATCGGCTGAAAGAGCCGACATTATCGATGAATTGGGCAACATGCTCCCTTCTCGGCAAAATCGCCACATGTGCGCCCAATGGAAAAAACGTATTGACGGCGTTTATGTCTTGTATATGCTCATTGAAGGGCAATTGTCGGCATCTGCAATCGCTCTGCAAATCAACTCGCCAAACGAGTCTTATCGTGAAAGTCCAAAGCCCTCTGGCACGTCGGAGCCGCGGCTCCTGCGCCGATCGCTGCGGCAAGCTTCCCGATCGCCGCTTCCTGTCGGTTCTGACTGTCCTCTCGCGCCGCTGCGTGCGGCGTCGCAACGCCGTTTCCGCTCGCGCGTTCATCGCCGTCCATTGCGTCGGCGCCGCTTCGCTGCTGCCGTAGCGCCTCTTCCGTTCTTCCCTTCCTGACTGACGGGTCCGCGCGCGTGCGTCTGCACGCGTGAATGCGCGCGCCTTCCTTCTTTGCGCCTTTGCGATGCATCGCGAAGGCCGTGGAAGCATGCGCGCCTTTAAAACACGAGAACGACAATGGAACGCATCGACGAATTTCTTCGAAAGCATCACATCACTGAAGTTGAAGCCATCATTCCCGACATGGCGGGCACCGCGCGCGGGAAGATCATTCCGCGCAGCAAGTTCGAATCGGGCGAATCGATGCGCCTGCCGCAAGCCGTGATGATCCAGACGGTGACGGGCGACTATCCCGTCGATGGCAGCTTCACCGGCGTCACCGATCCCGACATGGTGTGCGTGCCCGATCCCGCGACGATCCGCCTGATTCCGTGGGCCGTCGATCCCACGGCGCAAGTCATCCACGATTGCGTGCATTTCGACGGCACGCCCGTCGCAATTTCGCCGCGACGCGTGTTGCGTGAAGTGCTGCGGAAATTCGCCGCGAAAGGCTGGCGTCCTGTCGTCGGGCCGGAACTGGAATTCTTTCTCGTCGATATGAACCGCGATCCCGATCTGCCCTTGCAGCCGCCCGTGGGCAGAACCGGGCGCGCGGAAACGGGACGTCAGGCGTACTCGATCGATGCGGTCAACGAGTTCGATCCGCTCTTCGAAGACATCTACGCGTATTGCGAAGTGCAGGAACTCGAAGTGGATACGCTGATTCACGAAGTGGGTGCGGCGCAGATGGAAATCAACTTCATGCATGGCGATGCGCTCAATCTCGCGGACCGTGTGTTTCTCTTCAAGCGCACGGTGCGCGAGGCGGCGCTGCGTCACAAGATGTATGCGACCTTCATGGCGAAGCCGATGGAGAACGAGCCCGGCTCGGCGATGCATGTTCATCAGAGCGTGGTCGATGAAGACACCGGACGCAATCTCTTCACGAATCGAGAAGGCGAACCGACGGGCCTCTTCTATAGCTACGTCGCGGGCCTGCAGAAATACACGCCCGCGCTCATGCCGATTTTCGCGCCTTACATCAATTCGTATCGCAGGCTATCGCGCTTCATGGCCGCGCCCATCAACGTGCAATGGGGCTACGACAACCGCACCGTGGGATTTCGCGTGCCGCATGCGTCGCCGCAGGCGCGGCGCATCGAGAATCGCATACCGGGCGTGGACTGCAATCCTTATCTCGCGATCGCGGCGACACTGGCCGCGGGTTATCTCGGCATGACGCAGCATCTGGAGCCGACCGAGCCGCTCGCGAGCGACGGCTATCGCCAGCCGTATCAGTTGCCGCGCAATCTCGATGAGGGTCTCACGTTGATGGGTGCATGCGAGCCGCTCGCCGACATGTTCGGCGAGAAGTTCGTGCGCGCCTATCTCGCGTTGAAGGAGACCGAATACGAAGCGTTCTTCCGCGTGATCAGTTCGTGGGAACGCAAGCATCTGCTGCTGCACGTTTGAAGGAGACGACGACATGAACGATCGAATCGATTCGACGGCACATTACCGCGCGCTCGATGCCGCGCATCATCTGCATCCTTTCTCCGATATGAGCGCCCTCAATCGAACGGGCAGCCGCGTGATCGTACAGGCCGAGGGCGTGTATCTCCGGGACTCGGAGGGCAATCGCATCATCGATGGCATGGCCGGATTGTGGTGTGTGAACGTGGGCTATGGACGACGCGAACTCGCCGACGCCGCGATGAAGCAGATGCAGGAACTGCCCTACTACAACACCTTCTTCAAGACGACGCATCCGCCGGTGATCGAATTGTCCGCGCTGCTCGCGGCGCTCACGCCTGCGAAGTTCAATCGCTTTCTCTACTGCAACAGCGGCTCGGAAGCCAACGATACCGCGCTGCGCGCGGTGCATCGCTATTGGGCCGTGCAAGGCCGGCCGATGAAGCGTCATGTCATTGCGCGCACGAATGCGTATCACGGCTCGACCATCGCGGGCGCGACGCTCGGTGGCATGAATTACATGCACGAGCAGATGCCCTCGAAGATGGAGCATGTCGCGCATATCGGTCAGCCTTACTGGTTCGGCGAAGGCGGCGCAATGAGTGCGGAAGCGTTCGGCATCGCGCGTGCGCGTCAGCTCGAAGAAAAGATCCTCGAACTGGGCGCGGCGAACGTCGCAGCGTTCATCGGCGAGCCGTTTCAAGGCGCGGGCGGCGTCATCTTTCCGCCATCGAGCTACTGGCCTGAAATCGAACGCATCTGCCGCAAGCATGATGTGCTGCTGATCGCTGATGAGGTTATCGGCGGATTCGGGCGCACGGGCGAATGGTTCGCGCACGAGCATTTCGGTTTCGAGCCGGATGTCATCACGATGGCCAAAGGCCTCACGAGCGGCTATGTGCCGATGGGCGCGGTCGGGCTGTCGGATCGCATCGCGGATGCCATCGTGAACAGCGGCGAGTTCAATCACGGCTTCACGTATTCGGGGCATCCGGTTGCGGCCGCGGTCGCGGTGGCCAATCTGAAGCTGTTGCGCGACGAAGGCATCGTCGCGCACGTCAAGCACCATGCGGGGCCGTATTTCCAGAAGCGCCTGCGTGAGGCGTTAGGCGATCATCCGATCGTCGGCGAGATTGCGGGCGCGGGTCTCGTTGCGGGGATTCAGCTTGCCGAAGATCGTGCGACGAGGAAGCGCTTTTTGAATGGCGACGATATCGGCACGATATGCCGTGACTTCTGTTTCGCGGGCAATCTCGTGATGCGCGCGAGTCACGATCGGATGTTGTTGTCGCCGCCGCTCGTCGTCACGCACGACGAGATAGACGAGATAGTCGACAAAGCCAGAGCCGCGATCGACGCAACGGCGCGTCAAATCAGGAACGCCGCGTAGCGAAGTGGTCCGCCGCCATGTGCCTGAAGGCCGTGACGGCGGGATTGTCCTGATCGGAACGCCACGCCATGCTCATTTCGGCCTGCACGGTATTGCCGGCGATTTCCTGAACTCGACATTGTCGTAGTGAAATCGTTGCGATGACGCGGGCAGGATCGAAACGCCCAATCCCGCCCGAACGAGCGACAGAATGGTCGGCGTCTGATCGATGTATTGCGTGAAATGCGGCTTCACTTCATCGGCCACGAGCATGCTCACGATGCGGTCATGAAAGTATTTGCCGTGCGTGGGTGAATGCATGATGAAGGCCTGCTCGTTCAACTGCGCGAGTTCGAGTCGATCGAAGCGGCACAACGCGTGTCCCGCCGGCAGCGCGACGATCATCGGCTCACGGTCGACGAGAAGGAACTGCACTTTCTGCCGCGACGGCAGCGGCCGCATGAAGCCCAGATCGATTGCGTTTGCCTCGAAAGCCTCGATCTGCGCGACGGAAATCATTTCGAGCAGGACGACGTCGATATCCGGCAAATCCCGCTTCGCCGCGACGAGCAATTCGGGTATCAACTCATAGCCCGCGGCGCCCGTGAAGCCGATGCGCACGCGCCCGGTCTTGCCTTTGCTCGCACGACGCACCGTGCTTTCGGCCTGCTCGGAGAGATTGAGCAGGCGCGTCGCATCCGCGAGAAACACGCGCCCTTCCGTGGTCAGCCTGACCGTGCGCCCGACGCGCTCGAACAGCTTCACGCCGAGATTTTCTTCGAGCAGATGAATCTGCCTGGAAAGCGGCGGCTGTGTCATGTTGAGCAATGCGGCCGCGCGCCGGAAGTTCAGCTCCGTCGCGGCAGCGACGAAGCAACGCACTTGTCCGAGATCGAGCATTCGTAATCGACGTTGAAGTGATAGCCGATCATTATATGTTCGCCCCGGACGGCTTCATGCGCACGCGTCAGGTCGTGAGGCTGCCATCGGGACGCTGACCCGCGAGACCTTGCGCGAGACTCGCGAGCACCATCTCGCCCATCGCCGTGCGCGATTCCACCGTCGCGCTCGCGCGATGCGCCTGCAGCACGACGCGGTCCATATCGAACAGTTCGGCCGGCACGTTCGGTTCATCGACGAACACGTCGAGGCCCGCGCCCGCGATCGTGCCACGCGACAGCGCTTCGACGAGGTCGCTTTCCACGACGAGCTTGCCGCGCGCAATGTTGATGAGATAACCCTCCTTGCCCAATGCATCGAGCACCGCTGCGTTCACGATGCCTTTGGCCTTATCGGCCGCGGCGGCCAGCACGAGAATGTCGCTTTCGCGTGCGAGCGAGAGCAGATCCGGCACGAAGCGATAGTCGCTATCGTCCATGCGGCGCATATCGGTATAAGCGATCGGGCAGTTGAATGCGGCTGCGCGCTGCGCGATCGCGCGACCCACTTTGCCGAGGCCCACGATTCCCACGCGCTTGCCGCTGAAACGGCGCGACAGCGGGATCGCGCCGGGGTTCGGGTTCTTCACCCATTTGCCGGTCTTCACGAAATCGTTGCCGGGGCAGATCTCGCGCAGCACGGCGAGGATCAAACCAATCGCGAGATCGGCGACATCTTCGGTCAGCGCGCCGAACGTGCCCGTCACTGGAAGGCCGCGCGAGCGTGCGAATTCGAGATCGACCGCATCGGTGCCGACACCGTTCACCGCGATCACCTGCAACGCGGGCAAGCGCTCGATGAGATCGTTCGAGATGCCCGTATGCCCGCCGGTGATCACGCCGCGAATCGAGGCGCCATGCTCACGGATATACGCGTCCTTATCCTCCTTTTCGAAGAGGCGATGCATCGTATAGAGCGCATCCAGCTTTTCGTTGATGGCCGGTACGAGGATCGGGTTCAGTTGCAGAATGCTCGGCTTCAATTCGCGTGCTCCATGATGTTCGTTTCCGATGTGGAGCGCATGATGTCTGCTTTTGCCGGACACGTCCAATCCCAAAAGGCTATCAATTGATCCACGTATCGACGCATGACCGGCAGTGTTCTTATCGATTCAATTCGGGAATCAGGTAATAGCAATAAAAGATTGGACGCTCTTGCGCACCATCCCCACAATTCGAAGCATAAGAAGGCATATCGACAATAAAGCCTTGAAAATGACATCGGAGACAACAGCGTGAGCCTGCGCCCTACCCGCTTCCCATTCATTCGCCTCCTTCAAGCCGCAGCGCATGCACCACGGGAGGCGTCGCGATGAACAACGCTGACGGCATCATTGCGCCCTCGAAGGCGGAACCTTTCGCGGAGAAGCCCACGAAACACCGTTGGGTCGTGATGGGACTGATCTTCTGCATCTGGGCCATCGCATGTGCGGACCGCGCCAACTTCGGCATCGCGCTGCCGTATCTGAAGAAGGAATATCACATCACCAATACCGAAGCCGGTCTGATCGTCAGCCTGTTTTCGTTCGCGTATGGCTTCGTGCAGATTCCCGTTGGACTGCTTTACAAGCGACTCGGCAACAAAACGACGGGCTTGCTGTTCTCGGTCTTCATGATCCTCACTTCCGTGTTCACCGGATTGATGGGCACCACGTCGTCGGTAATCTTGCTGATGACGTATCGCGTGGGGCTCGGCTTGTCGGAAGGGCCGCTCGGCATCGGCTGCACGAACGTCATCAATCGCTGGTTTCCCGCGAAGGAAAAAGGCACGGCCACCGGCCTGTGGATCGCGGCATCGAAGCTCGGGCCGCTGATCGTGCCTTCGGTATGCATCATCGTGATTCAGTTGTGGGGATGGCGGGAGATCTTCTATGTGTTCGCGGTGCCGGGGATTCTGCTCGCCGTGGTGTGGATGTTCTTCGTCACCAACTCGCCCGGCGAGAACCGTTTCTGCTCGCCCGCCGAGCGCCGTTACATCGCCGATGAAACAATCGTCGGCGGCAATAGCGGCAAGTCGCTGTCCCGCGCGCACATGACGCCGATGCCCCGGCTCGACGCGATCAATCGCACGAAGCGCGTGCCGCAACTCGAGACGATTCGCCAG
The DNA here is from genome assembly GCF_023631085.1 of Caballeronia sp. INML1. Lineage (NCBI taxonomy): Bacteria > Pseudomonadati > Pseudomonadota > Betaproteobacteria > Burkholderiales > Burkholderiaceae > Caballeronia > Caballeronia sp. INML1. Next base: position 558,439 of record NZ_JALQDT010000051.1, read on the forward strand.
GTCTTCGGCTCGTGGAACATCTTCGGCATCGCGCTCGGTTATGGCTGCATGATCGGCATCAGCAATATTTTCATCTCGTGGATTCCCACGTATCTCGTCACCGTGAAAGGCTTCGCTTCAGTGAAGATGGGCTTTCTCGCCTCGGCGCCTTTCATCGGCGCGGTCGCGGGCAACATGCTTGGCGGCATCATCTCGGACCGCCTGCTCGGCGGCCGCCGCAAGCCCATGATGATGCTCGGCGCGCTCGGCACGATGATCATGACGTTCCTGTTGATAGATGCGCCCGATAGCGTCGCTTATCTCGGTGCAGCCCTCATGCTGGCGGGCCTCATGCTAGGCATCGGCTTCGCGGGTTACTCCGCATATCCGATGGGTCTCGCGACCAAAGCAACGTACCCGACGGCGTTCGGTATCGTGAACTCGCTGGGGCAGATCGGCGGCGCATGCGCCCCGCTCGCGGTCGGCCTGCTGCTCGACAGCTATAGCTGGACCGCCGTTTTTCTCTACATGGTCGGGACGTCGACGCTATGCCTGTTGTTGCTCTTCAGCGTGGTCGAGCCGATAGCCGGCGAGACGCAGTCCGCGAAGTAATCGTATCGATCACACGAATCGCGCCGCTTGATACGGCGCGATTCGTATCTCAGACTCGCATTCAAAGTCCGTTCTCGACCATATCGAGCAAGCGCCCGGCAAGCGGCTCGATCTGCGCGCGCTTCAATCCCTGCAACGGGCCTTCGATCACGAGCAGCGCGAAACCATGCACCGCGCTCCACGCGAGATATTCCGCTTCGGGCCTGCGCTTCGCATCGAGTGCGCCCGCGTCCACCATGTCATCCAGCGCCCGGCTGAGCAACTGAAAGGGATCGAGTCCGCTCGGCCCTGCGCCATACGGCTCATCATGTTCCGCCCATTCCGCTTGCGGCGCTGCGAAGGCCGTACGAAAAAGACCCGTCTCCGTCTGCGCAAAACGCAGATAACCCGTGCCGATAGCCCGCAATCCCGCGCGCGCCGCATCGGCGCGGCGGCGCTTTTTTGGGCGCGCGGCCAGTTCCTCTTCCATTGCCTGCGCGACGAACGACAGCGCCGCCGAGCGCACCGCCGATAGCAATTCCTGACGGCTCTCGAAGTGACGATAGGCCGCGTTCGGAACGACGCCTGCCCGACGCGTCGCCTCGCGCAGGACGATCGCATCCGGCCCGCCTTCGCGCGCCAGTTCGATGCCCGCTTCGATCAGCGCGCGTCGCAAATCCCCATGCCGGTAAGTACTGCGCGGCTTGCCATTTGTCATTTCGATTCGTTGGGCTTTCCATATGTGGACACTGTCCATTATCTCTGCTACTTTTTGTGGACGGTGTCCACAACGAGAAAAATAATTCCGCTTCGGTGCTTGCCGTTGCATTGTCACGACGCGGCGGCATCGTGTGCGATGTGGGTCGTCATACGGAAGGAGGCAGCCATGACAAAGCCGAACGATCGTGCGCAGTCGGATGAAAATGTCGCGCGCATTCGCGAACTGATCGAAGCGTGGCGACAGGCGGTGCTCGCGAAAGACGTCGAGGCACTCGTGAGCCACTACGCGCCGGATGTCGTCGTGTTCGATGTCGTGCCGCCCGCGTCTATCCAGGGCATCGCGCACTATCGCGAGAACTGGCAGCGCTGGTTCGACAGCATGAAAGGCCCGCTTGCGTTCGAGATGCGGGAAGTGGAAGTGGCCGCGAGCGGCGATCTGGCTTATGCGCACTCCGTCAACCGGGTCGCCGTGGGCGAGCAGGAGGACATCGTGCGCGCCACCGTGTGCTTCAGAAAGATCGACGGTGACTGGCGCGTCGTGCACGAGCACGCATCAGTGCCGCTCACGATGGATATGGACCCTGACGAGAAGTCATAACTCAAGGAGCAGACATGCAAGTGCAACCCTATTTGTTTTTCGAAGGCCGCTGCGAAGAGGCGATCACGTTCTATCGCGAGAGTCTGGGCGCGCAAGTCGTCATGATGATGCGCTACAGCGAAAACCCGGAAGCCGGCAAGGCTGAGACGGCCAGCGGCTGCGGCATTCCGCCGGGATCGGAAAACAAGATCATGCACTCGGCGTTCACCATCGGCGATTCCATGCTGATGGGTTCCGACGGCATGTGCAGCGGCAAGCCGGACTTCAAGGGCGTATCGCTCTCGCTCACGGCAAACGACGAACAGCAGGCGGAGAAATACTTCAACGCGCTGTCCAACGGCGGGCAGGTGCAAATGCCGATGACCCAAACGTTCTTCGCCAAGCGCTTCGGCATGGTGGCCGACAAGTTCGGCGTTTCATGGATGGTGCTCGGCGGCGTGGAAGGCAAGCCCGCGTGATCGTCAACTGTAGCACCGTCTGGAACGGGTCTTGCGCGCCTTTCACCGCATCAATTCGAAAGGAGCCGTGACATGAGCAACTATGCCGGACGTTCTCAGGAAGACCGCATCGCGCAGCGCAAGGGCAAGCAGCCAACTTCGCAGGAACAGCCGGGCGGGCCCATGGCCGAGCCCGGCACGGAACCCGACAAGGATCACAGCAGCGGCCAGTTGTCAGAGGAAGGCAAGCAGGCATGGCGCACGGGTTCAGGCATCGATGGAGGCGGAAAAACCTGACACGTATATCGACCTTCGGAAACGTGGAACAATGGCGGGGTGCCAGATGCACTAATTGCACCTTGATGACAGGAGCTTTCGATGAGCGCCCCGCGCAAAAACCATCTTTCAGGCTCGGACATGCCAGCTGACCCAGCCGATCGTCCGACCCGCGAGGAAGCCGAAGCCGCCGTGCGTGTTCTGTTGCGCTGGGCCGGCGACGACCCGAGGCGTGAAGGCCTGCTCGACACACCAGGCCGCGTCGTGCGCGCGTATGAAGAGTTCTTCGCGGGTTATACGCAAAATCCGCACGATATTCTCGCGCGTACGTTTTCCGAAGTGCAGGGCTATGACGAGATGATCGTCCTGAAGGACATTCGTTTCGAAAGCTATTGCGAGCATCACATGGTGCCGATCATCGGGCGCGCGCACGTTGCGTATCTGCCCAACAAGCGCGTTGTCGGCATTTCGAAGCTCGCGCGTCTCGTCGATGCCTTCGCGAAGCGTCTGCAGATTCAGGAGAAGATGACCGCGCAGATCGCGGATACGCTCAACGAAGTGCTGCAGCCGCTCGGCGTCGGCGTGATTCTCGAAGCCGCGCATCAGTGCATGTCGACGCGCGGCGTGCACAAGGCGGGCGTGTCGATGGTCACGTCGCGCATGCTCGGATCGTTTCGCGACGATCCATCGACGCGGCGCGAATTTCTTTCCATCGTCAGCGATCAGAGCGCGTTCAGCGTGTCGAATACATAAGGCCGCCAGCCAAAACGGACACGCAAAAAGAAAAGGGCCTCGCGGCCCTTTTGTCATTTATGCGCCGAAGCCATTGCCGGGCGCATCTGGCCCGCTGCCCTCGCGGATCTTGCCCTGCGACACGTTGCTCCCCGGCGGCACGCTGTGCGTGAGCCACACGTTGCCGCCGATCACCGAGCCTTTGCCGATGGTCACGCGCCCGAGAATCGTCGCGCCCGCGTAGATGACGACATCGTCCTCGACGATCGGATGCCGCGCGTTGCCCTTGACGAGCGAGCCATCGCTCATCGATGGAAAGCTCTTCGCGCCGAGCGTCACGGCCTGATAGACGCGCACATGTTGCCCGATCACCGCTGTCTCGCCGATCACCACGCCCGTGCCGTGATCGATGAAGAAACTCGGCCCGATAGTGGCGCCCGGATGAATGTCGATGCCCGTCAGCGAATGCGCGATCTCGTTGATGAAGCGTGCCAGCAGCGGCACGCCGAGCTTGTGCAACGCGTGCGCGAGGCGATGATGCGTCATCGCCCACACGCCCGGATAGCACAGCAGAATCTCGGTGACGTGCTGCGCGGCCGGATCGCCCGTGAAGGCGGCCTGAATATCGCTGACCAGTAACGCGCGGATCTGCGGCAACTGCGAGCCGAATTCACGCGCGATCGCAAAGGCTTGCGCGGAGAGCGTGGCATCGTCGGTATCGCGATGCTCGGGCAGGAAGCGCAGCGCGCGGCGAATCTGTTCGTGCAGCAGGCGCAAGGTGCTTTCGAGCGTCTGGCCGACGTAGTAATCGACGCTTTCGTCGGTCAGATCCGGCGCGCCGTAATGCGTGGGAAAGAGCGCCGAGCGCAAGCCGTTGACGATCTTCACGATCGCCTCGCGCGACGGCAACTCGCGTATGCCGAGCGGATGCCGTGTGCGATGCAGTTCTTCGCGCGACTGGCGCAGATCCGCGACGATGTGAGCGAGACCCCACTCCTGAGCCGTGTCACGTGTATTGTCTCGGGATGTTTCGAGGGGCGGTACGATGCCGGGCGTGGGCGTGTTCTGCATGTCGGCCATGAAGCAAGAGAAGCGGCCGTCGCACTCGCGCACGACGGGGGAAACTTCAAGAGTAACCGGTTTTGCAGAAGCCTGCCGCCCGGCGGCCCGTGCGTTTGCGTGCACGCGGTTTCATCGGGACATCGCTCAGACGGTTACGTTGCTTGCGTCGATCCAGCGCACGGCCCAGTCGCGCGCGTGCGCGATGGCATCGCCCTCGTTGCAAAATCGCAAGTCGGACGGAAAGAAGCGGTTCGCGACGAGCTCGCCATCGCTCGATCGCGAGATCACCACATACGGCTGGTAGCTGCCATCTCCGGCCCGGGCGGGCGCGCAGTTTAGAAGGTAGCCTCGATGTGAAAAGGCTGCATCGTGTTGCATGAGTCACCTGTGTGAAAGTGCCCTGCTCGTTCGAATCGCATTGCTCTTCTTCGACGGCAACGAAACGCGCCCTCCTTGTTGCTCGCGTCTCCACAGTTGCACTTTGCCGCCGACAGGTTCCAAATAATACTTGCAGGAAATAGGCTTGGGGACGAAAAAAAAACCCGAAATTTTGGGTGTCCGTTAAGGCGCCCTCCGGCAAGGCTCGCGGTTCCGTCGCCAAATATCCGGAACGAGTCTTGCATCGGGGCTTGTCAGTTCATGTCCAACGGAGCAACGCGATGAACAACGCTGAATCGAACCAGACGCAGACGCAGGAGAAGCAAAAGGATCAGGTCGCCGAGAGCCCGATCAAAACGCCCGCTGCCGAAACCGCGCACGTCAAGATGAGCGACGCGACGAAGGCCGCGTCGGGCGGAGAGGCCCACGCGGGCGCGGGCGCGGCCGTGAAAACGGAAAGGACGAAGGAAGGCATGCATGTGGGTCCGCAGGGTTTCTATGAAAAGCCCCCGCGCGGCGTCGATGTCGCCAACGATGACGGGCTCGACGACACCGTCGATGCCGACGCGAAGAGCATTCATGCAAGGCGCGAAGGGGAAATGCTCGCACGCGAGCCAGACACAGTAATCAATTCGAATGCGACGACGGTGAACTTCGTGCCCGAACCCGGCGACGGACTCGGCGGTTTCGACAGCCGTCCGGGGCGCAACGGCGTGCTGCTCGCGCTCGAGCGCGGCTATCACCTGATCGATCGCGGCATGGTTGCGCCGACTGTGCCCGAGGTCGAAGACAAGGTCCGCTTCGAAGCACGCGACGCGCACGGCCATACACTGCGCGGCCGCAAGCACTATGCGCTCAATCACTTGCGCCCCTCGCGGCTATTCGAACTCAAGCGCGGCTGAGGTGTATGAGGGCCGCGCATACATCAAGCAAAGAGCCGCATGGAATATGCGGCTCTTTTTTGTTCAAAGTGCTTTCAGTCTTGCTTTCAGCCTTCCTTCTTTTCGTCCTTGTCCTGATCGGGTTCGATGCGCGTCACGCCGCCCGTCGCGGGCGGATCGCTTGCGGGAAAGGTATCTTCGACAGCCTTGTCGACATCGTCTTCGTCACGTTCCGAATGAGGATGCTGTTCCTTCACGTTGCTCATTGTCGCTCCTGTGGTTGTGCGCCCCGTTCACATGATGCGCAGCAATACGCGTTCCCCGACCTGGCACGGCGTATGCGCATAGGCACCGCCAGCGAAGCGCCGCATTGCGGCACAAGCGATTGCGGGCGACAAGACGACCGACCAAGGTCTCGAATCGATAAAAGGGGAAAGACAAAATGACGACCATTCACGCGTACGACGCCTGTCCGTCAGAATCCGATGAAGGCGCGCCGCTTCCGACCACGACCCGCCACATCGTCACGCCCGAACAGCGCTTCACATCCGCAATCGCATGTCTCGGTGCGGCCTACGCGCTCTCCTGGGCGGAGTTTGCGCTGACGCTCGCGATTGGCCTTCCCGGCGATGCGTCGAGTCATCCGCTCGCGGCATCGATTGCGTCGCGCGTGCTGGTCGGCCTGCTTTACGTGTGCGTCGCGTCGCGGCTGCAATGGGCGCGCTGGCTTGCCATCGCGATCGGTTTCGTTTCGGTCGCGCTCGTTGCGCCCACGCTCGCGTTGCAATGGCATGTGTTCCCGGCGGCCGCGTTCGTGTCCGGCGCGGGACTCGTCTGCAAGTTCGCGGCATCGCTGTATCTCCTTTCGCCGATGCCACCGCGCCTCGCGCCCCGATAGCAATACCGCAGCGTTTCGCTGGCAATTCGAAACGCCCCGTTTGCAATCCTTGAAGCGGGCGCGCCTTTTTCGCGCGTCCGCTCGCTCGCACAATGCAAAGTTCATCAACCGTTGCGAGTCCAGTCATGAAAATCGCTGTCATCGGTGCAACCGGCACGGTCGGCCGGGCGGTCGCCGCCGAACTCAAAGCCCGTCACGAAGTCTTCGAAATCGGCGCCACGCGCGGTGCGCATCGCGTCGATCTGCTCGATCTCGTCAGCATCAAGCGGCTCTTCGATGAAATCGGCCACGTGGATGCGATCGTCGCGACCGCCGGTCACGTGCATTTCGGCCCGCTGATGAAGATGACGCCCGAGCAGTTCCGGCTCGGCCTCGACGACAAGCTGATGGGTCAGGTCAATCTCGTGCTCACCGCGCGCGACTATCTGAACGACGGCGGCTCGTTTACGCTTACGAGCGGCATCGTCGGCGCGGCGCCGATCCGTGAAGGCGCGAGCGCGGCGGCCGTGAACGGCGCGATCGAAGGCTTCGTCCGCGGCGCGGCGATCGAGCTGCCGCGCGGCCTGCGTATCAACGCCGTGAGCCCGACGATGCTCGAAGAAGCGCGCGAAAGCTTCGGTCCGTATTTCCGCGGCTTCGAGGCGGCGAGCGGCGCGCGCGTGGCGCTGGCGTACAGCCGCAGCGTCGAGGGCGCGGAGACCGGGCGTATCTACAACGTGCACTGACACTGACAGACGCGAAGTGTGCATGGAGCGCGGCGCGTCGATCGCTTATGCTCGGCGGATCACGAAGGCCTTGGAGCGGCGCGATGCAGTGGACCCGGGACGAATATCGACTGAGCACGGACATCGACGAGTTCGACTTCGATGTCGTGCACCGTTACCTGAGCGAAGTGGCGTATTGGTCGCCGGGCATCGCGCGTGAGAAGGTCGAGCGCGCCGCGCGTCATTCGCTCGCGTTCGGGCTTTTTCGCGGCGGCGCGCAGATCGGCTACGCGCGCATGATCACCGACACCGCGACCTTCGCCTATCTCGCCGACGTCTTCGTGCTGCCCGAGCATCAGGGCGCGGGCCTCGGAAAGTGGATGATGCAGTGCGTGATGGCGCATCCCGACCTGCAGGGACTGCGCCGCATGATGCTCGTCACATCCGACGCGCACGGGCTCTACGCGCGGCACGGATTCGCCGCGAGCAGGCATCCCGAACGCATCATGGAAAAGATCGCGAAGGCTTAGCCGCCCCTCACGCCCTGTGTGTTGACGTAAAGCGAATAGAGCCCATGGCTCGCCGCCATGAACAGGCGATTGCGATGCCGCCCGCCGAAGCACACGTTCGCGCAGCGCTCCGGTAAATCGATATGGCCGATCGCCTCGCCTTGCGGGGTGAACACGCGCACGCCGTCCAGCTCGGCGTCGCCCATGCCCCAGCCGCACCACAGATTGCCGTGAATGTCGAGGCGAAAGCCATCGGGGGTGCCCGCTCCCGCATCGATCAGCGCACGCGGCTCGCCGAGTTTTCGGCCGCCGTCGAGCACGTCGAACGCGTAGATCTTGCGCGGCGTCGCGCGCGATTCGACGACGTACAGCACCGATTCGTCCGGCGAGAACGCGAGTCCGTTCGGACCGACGAAAGCGTCGATCATCATCGTGATTTCGCCGCTTCGGCCATCGACGCGATACACGCACGGCTTCAACTGCGCTTCGTGCTTCTCGCCTTCATAAAAGCCGTCGATGCCGAAGGTCGGATCGGTGAACCAGATCGAGCCATCCGACTTCACGACGACATCGTTCGGCGAATTCAACGGCTTGCCGTCGTAGCTGTCGGCGATCACGGTGATGGAGCCGTCGTATTCGGTACGCGTCACGCGCCGCGCCAGATGCTCGCAGGTCACGAGCCGGCCTTCGCGGTCGCGCGTGTTGCCGTTCGCGTTGTTCGACGGCTTGCGAAACACGCCGACCTGACCGCTTTCCTCGTCCCATCGCAGGATGCGGTTGTTCGGGATGTCGCTCCAGAGCAGATAGCGGCCGTCGCCGAACCAGACCGGCCCTTCCGACCAGCGCGCGCCCTGATAAAGTCATTCCACCGACGCCGATGCGATGCGCAGCGCATTGAAGCGCGGGTCCAGCACGCGCACTGAGGGGTCGGGGTAGCGGCGCGAGTCGCTTGTCATGTGGGTTCATCTCCTTTTATGGATTTTTTGCAAACGCATTCTATTCGCTGCGCGGATCAATTCGGTCCGAGCTGGCCATCGCGCAAGCGCCAGAGCGACAGTGGATTGTCATCTGCCAGCGCCTCGGGCAACAGCGCCGCCGGCAAATCCTGATAACACACCGGCCGCAGAAAGCGTTCGATCGCCATCGCGCCGACCGAGGTCGAGCGGCTGTCGGAGGTCGCCGGATAGGGGCCGCCGTGCACCATTGCGTAGGACACTTCGACGCCCGTCGGAAAGCCGTTCGCGAGAATCCGCCCGGCCTTGCGCTCGAGCACCGGCAAGAGCCGCCGCGCGAGCTCTACATCGTCTTGCTCCATCAGGAGCGTGGCCGTCAGTTGACCCTCGAGACCGCGCGCGACGAGAATCATCTCGTCCTCGTCGCGGCATACGACGATCACCGAGGTCGGCCCGAAAATCTCCTCCGCCAGTTGCGGCTTCGCCAGAAACTCCTCCGCGCTCACGCGATACAGCGCCGGCAGCGCGCCGCTCGACGCCTCGCTCTTTTCACCCGTCGCAATGCGCTTCGCGGACGCATCGCGTTGCTTGACGCCGTCCTCGTAGGCCGCGGCGATGCCCGCCGTGAGCATCGTCTGCGTGCTCTTCTTTTCGATCGCCGCCGCGGCGTTGTCGATGAAGTCATCGAGATCCGGATCCGCGAGCCCGATCACGAGGCCCGGATTCGTGCAAAACTGGCCGACGCCGAGCGTGACCGAATCGATATAGCCCGCCGCCAGCGTATCGCCGCGCGCCGCCAGCGCGCCCGGCAGCGCGAATACCGGATTGACACTGCTCATCTCGGCGAAAACGGGTATCGGCACAGGGCGCTTCGCCGCGATATCGACGAGCGCCAGCCCGCCGCGCCGCGAACCGGTGAAGCCGACCGCCTGGATCGCCGGATGCGCGACGAGCGCCTCGCCGATTGCATTGCCCGCGCCGACGACGAGCGAAAACGTCCCCTCTGGCAAACCGCTGTCCGCGACCGCCTTCTGCACCGCGCGACCGACGAGTTCCGATGTGCCCAGATGGGCCGGATGCGATTTCACGACGACGGGACACCCCGCCGCGAACGCCGACGCCGTATCGCCGCCCGCCACCGAAAACGCCAGCGGAAAGTTGCTCGCGCCGAACACCGCGACCGGCCCGACGGGAATCTTTTGCAAACGCAGGTCCGAACGCGGCAGCGGCTTTCTGTCCGGCTGCGCGGAATCGAGGGTGGCGCAGAGCCATCGGCCCTCGCGCACGAGCGACGCGAACAGGCGCAATTGCCCGACCGTGCGGGCGCGCTCGCCTTCGAGCCGCGCCTTCGGCAGTGCGGATTCGGCCATCGCGCGCTCGATCAGCGTGTCGCCGAGCGCGGTGATGTTGTCGGCGATCGCTTCGAGAAACTGCGCGCGGGTTTCCAACGGTGCGTGGCGATAGTCGTCGAACGCCGCTTCGGCGAGCTCGCACGCGCGCGCGACTTCCGCCGCGCCGCCGCCGCCGAACGCGGGTTCGAGATCGGCATTGCGCGCGGGGTCGAACGCGCGGAGCGTGGCATCGGTGCCCCGCACGGCCGATGCGCCGATCAGCATGTCTCCGGTGATCTTCATGTCAGCTCCTCATCTCTGTTGGCGATGGGCGGCAAGCGCGTCGCGCGGCCGCCCGCACAAGCGAGTGACCCGCGGCCCGCGCAAGCGTTCCGCGCAGGACGTGCGAACCGCCGTCGAGGGAAGTGAAGCAAACGCGGTGCGCGGTCGCGGACAAGGCAGCTTCAGGCTCGAAGCTGTCCGTCCGGCGACGCAAAAACTATAGGCGCGACAAACCGCTTGTCAAAGAACCCGCGTCACGACTTCGGGACGGGCGTCGCGTGCTTCCTGAAGGTAATGTGCGCGATGCGCCGCACCAGCAGCGCGGCCGCGAGCGCCGCGACCGCCGTCAGCATCACGCCGATGTGGATCGACTGCACGAGCGCGTCGCGGGCGGCGTCGAGGAGCGCGGGCGCGTCGAGCCCGGCCGCGTTCAGTTCGGCGAGGATGCGCTCGCGCAGCGCTTCGTCGACGAGAATGCGCGGGTCGGAGAGGCGCGGCAGCCATTGCGTGGACGCCGACGCGCCGAGCACGCTGACCGTGCGCTGCACGACGCTCGCATAGTGATGCGCGACGATCGTCCCGACGATGCTCGTGCCCATCATGCCGCCGACCATGCGCGTCGATTGCAAGAGCGCCGTCGTGATGCCGAAGCGCTCGCGGCCCGCGATTTCCTGCCCGAAGATGTTCATGTTGTTCAGGACGAAGCCGAGGCCGATGCCGGTCGCGGCCATCGGCAGCTCGATCCACAGATGCGGCGTCGTCTCGCGTGCGAACGCCAGCGCGACCGACGCGAACAGGAGCAGCGTGAAGCCGATTGAAAGGATATTCACCGGCTTGCGCATATGAATGACGATGCGCGTATTGATGAAGCTGCCGAGCGCGATGCACGCGGCGATCGGCGTCGCGAGCAGCCCCGCGGCCTGCGGCGAAAGGCCGAAGCCGCCCTGCAGCAGGAGCGGCGCAAAGAAGATCAGCGAGAACATCACGAAGCCCGCCAGGAACGACAGCGTGAAAAGCGTGTTGAGCTGCGCGTCGCGGAAGATGTCGAGCGGGATGATCGGATGCGTCGCACGCCGCTCGCATATCAGGAGTGCCACGGCGCACACCGCCACGCCCGCGCCGAGCGCGAGATTGGCGGTCGTCAGGCCATCCTTCGGCAACGCCTCGATCAGCGCCTGAAAGCCGCCGAGGACCAGCGCGACGAGCGCAGCGCCCGTCCAGTCGATCTTCACGGCGCCTTCGCGCGGCCGGTGCAGGTTGGGCAGATGCGCCCATATGAAGTAGAGGGCGGCCGCGCCGACCGGCAGATTCACGAGGAAGGTCGAACGCCAGCCCCAGTGCTGGCTCATCCACCCGCCGAGCGACGGCCCCGCCGCCGTGCCGATGCCGTACGCCGCCGCGAGCACGACCTGCCAGCGCACGCGGGTGCGCGGATCGGGGAACATATCAGGAATCGCCGCGAACGCGGTGCCAACCATCATTCCCCCGCCGATGCCTTGCAGCCCGCGCGCGAGCACGAGGAACAACATGCTGGGCGCGAGCCCGCACAGCACCGACGCGACCGTGAACGTGATCACCGCCGCGAGCACGAAGGGCTTGCGCCCGAAATAATCGCCGAGCCGCCCGAATACCGGAACCGTGACGACCGACGCCAGCAGATAGGCGCTCGCGATCCACGCGTAGAACTCGAAGCCGTGCAACTCCGCGACGATCGAGGGCAGCGCGGTGCTGACCACCGTCTGGTCGAGGGCGACGAGCATGTTGACGAGACCGATGCCAAGCATCGCGTAGAGCGCTGTTCTGAACGGTAAAGCAGGCGGCGTTTGAGTCACGGTCGGTCGGGCGGGCTGGGTGGAGAAGTGCTAAAAAGAGGTCGCGCCGCCAATTTTTAAGCGGACGCTGATGTCGAAGAACCACGAATTGTACGGCCTGCCTTGCGCCGGATCGACTTATCGCCAAAGAGCGGCGCGGCGATGCAAGGCCCGGGCTCTATCATGCAAACGCATGAATGACAGCGCATGCCGCGCGCCAATCGATCGTTTCATGGGGAAAACCGACATGTTCAAACGCATTTTCGTCGCCATCGACGGCAGCCGGACTTCCGGGCGCGCCTTCACCGCCGCGTTGGATCTCGCCGTCACGCATCAGGCGATCGTGCAGCCGTATTACGTCGTCGAGTCCGGACCGATGTACTTCGACCTGCCCGGCTACGATCCTTCGTCGCTGCATGCGAGCCTGATGGAGCAAGGCGCCTCGCTCGCGCGCGAAGCCGCCGCGCAGATGAAGGCGCGCGGCGTGACGGGCGAAGTCGTGACCGTCGAGGCAACCGCGAGCGACGACGTCGCGACGCTCATCATCGACGCCGCCAACGCCTTCAACGCCGATTTGCTGATCATGGGCACGCATGGGCGCAAAGGCTTCCAGCGCCTGATTCTCGGCAGTGTCGCCGAGCGGTGTCTTCGTCAGGCCACACTGCCGGTGCTGTTGATTCCATCGGCAGCCGGCGAGGCCGTGGAAAAATCAACCCGATAAGGTAAAAAAGCTTGACGGATGCCCTGGCCGCGTCAATTTTTCACGCGGCCGGGCCGAGGGGCTATGGGACAATCGTTTTGTCATTCATCAACAAAACGAAGCCCAAATGACCGCCTTGTCTGACAACTCCCGCGCGCGTCGCAACTCGGCACATTGCTCGACGTGTGCGATGCGGCATCTCTGCATGCCCGAAGGCCTGTGCGCCAACGACATCGCCAAGCTGGAGAACATCATCTCCGTGACGCGCAAGGTCAAGCGCGGCGACGCCCTCTTTCGCGCCGGCGACCGCTTCGATTCCCTGTTCGCCGTGCGCTCCGGGTCGATCAAGACGGTCATCACGCACGACGGCGGCCGCGAGCAGGTGACGGGACTGTTGCTCGCCGGCGACGCGCTCGGCTTCGAAGGCATCGAGGAAGGCGAGCATACGTGCGCCGCGATCGCACTGGAAGACAGCTCCGTCTGCGTCGTGCCCTATTCGCTCTTCGAGCGCATGTGCCGCGAAACCGACGCGCTGCAAAGGCGCCTGCATCGCATGATGAGCCACGCCGTGAACCGCGAGGCGAACCATGTCGTGAGGCTCGGCATGTTGCGGGCGGACGAGCGTGTCGCGCGGCTGCTGCTCGATTTGTCGTCGCGCCTATCGAAGCGCGGGTACGCGTCCTCGGAGTTCACGCTGCGCATGACGCGCGACGACATGGGCAGCTACCTCGGCATGACGCTCGAAACGGTCAGCCGCACGCTGTCGCGCTTCGACAAGGCGGGTTTCATCGAAACGCAGGGCAAGTTCATCCGTATCCGCGACTTCGACGCCTTGCACGCCGTCTGAAGGAACAGCGCCCGCGATTATTGCGCGTGCGGAAATAATCGCCCTCCATATTTCGGTTGGCACGCGGTTCGCTAAGGTTTAGTCTCTTTTGTTCGGCCAAACGGGCGCTTCGGCGCCCTTTGATCGAATGCGAAGCCAACAGGCCAGCCACGGAGATTGGGCGACATGAACCGCGAACCTTCCCTGCGTCATCCGCTGCTCGAGCGCCTCGCCGAAGCGCGGCGCGTGACCGACGAACTCTTCGACGTCGTCAAACCCGAGCATCTCTACGACAGGCCGATCGCCGAGCGCCATCGCATCGTCTTCTATATCGGGCATCTCGAAGCCTTCGACCGCAATCTTCTCGATCAGCGCCTCTTCGACCTGCCGAGCCCGAATCCCGCCTACGACGAGCTCTTCGCCTTCGGCATCGATCCGGTGGACGGGGGGTTGCCTACCGATCAGCCGGCCGACTGGCCCTCGCTCGACGAAGTGCGCGCATACAGGGACGCGGTCCGCGCCGAGATCGACGCGCATTTCGATCCGATCAAAGTCGCCGCCGCGCCCGTGCGCGCTGGCGAATCGCCCGCGCAATTGCTGGAAGTGGCGATCGAGCATCGGCTGATGCATGCCGAAACGCTTGCGTACATGCTGCATCAATTGCCGGTCGATAGAAAAATTGCACCATCCGATGCCCGTTCGGAGCGCGCCTCCGATCGCGTGCCGACGCATGGAACCGTGCGCGTGCCGGCCGGCAGCGTGACACTCGGCCTGACGCGCGAAAGCGGCCGGTTCGGCTGGGACAACGAGTTCGGCGAGGAGCGCATCGACGTGCCCGCGTTCGAAATCGACCGCTTCATGGTGACCAACGGCGAGTACCTGCGGTTCATCGATGCGGGCGGCTACTGGAATCGAGATTACTGGGACGCCGCCGACTGGGCGTGGAAGGAAGAGCAGCGCATCGCGCATCCGGCCTTCTGGATTCCCGGCGCCGATGCGCAAGACACGTGGAAGCTGCGCACGATGTTCGATGAAATCGCGCTGCCGCCCGACTGGCCCGTGTACGTGAGCCATGCCGAGGCAAAGGCCTATGCACGCTGGTCAGGCAAGGCGCTGCCGACGGAGGCGCAGTGGCAGCGCGCCGCGCTCGGCACGCCTCACGTGACCGAGGGCAATTTCGATTTCCGCCGATGGGATCCGTCGCCGGTGCAGGCGCATCCGGAGAATCGAAGCGAGTTCGGCGTCGAAGGACAATTCGGCAATGGTTGGGAATGGACGTCGACCGAGTTCGGGCCGCTGCAAGGCTTCGAGCCGTTTCCGTTCTATCTCGGCTACTCGGCAAATTTCTTCGACGGCAAGCACTTCGTGATGAAAGGCGGCTCGCCGCGCACCGCCGCGTGCATGTTGCGGCCGAGTTTCCGCAACTGGTTCCAGGCGCATTATCAGTATGTCTATGCGGGGTTTCGGCTCGTTTCCTCGTCGTGATTTTTTGCCGAAGCGCCGGCCGATACGACATGCGGCCCCGGCGAGGTCGACGTTCGCGATCTCGTCACGACGATAACGATCCTCCGCGAGCCGCGCGCGCGCTCGCAACGGCCGCCGAATGACGGCGCGCGGAACGCTTCCTGAACCAGATGATGAGGCCCGTCGCGCTGAGCACCGCGACCGCGACGCCCAGCGCGCTCACGAGAATGCGCCCGCCGAGACCGACGATCCGCCCCGAGTGCAACGGAAACTGCGCCTGCATGAAGATGTCGCCGGCCGAGCCGCGGCCGGGAATCGACGAGCCCGCGAGCGTGCCCGTCTGCGCGTTGTAATAAAGCCATGCGTTGCCGAGTCCGACGTCGCCGTGATCGTGGCCGGGCGCGAAGAAGCCGACGCCGTAGGCCTTGAACATCGGCGCGTAGTAGAGCGCGCCCATCGGCTCGGTCAGGTTCTGGTGCTTCGCGTCGCGCGCGGCCATCTCCAGAATCTGCTCGCGCGTGGCGAGCGGCCTGCCCGGCGGACCGGCGCGCACGAGCTCCGCGTTATCGAGAAACGAAGGCGAGAGCTTCGAAAACATCGAAACGACCGGGCGCATCACAGGCTCGGAGAGATTCATCGAAATCGACGTGAGCGCCATCACGAGCAGCAGGCCCCAGATCCACACGCCGCCGGAGCGATGCAGGTCGAACGTGAGCGCATAGCCGCCGCGCTTCACGCGGAATGCGAAAGACTTGCGCCATGCCTTCACGCTCGGGAACGACAGGAACAGCGCGATACCGCTGTCGAAGAACCACAGGATGCCGACGATGCCGATCAGCCACGTGCCGATGTCGAAGCCGCCGACAACGGGCAGATGCAGCGTGTAATGCAGCTTGTAGAGGAACGGCATCAGGTCGATGCGCGCGAGCGACACGGCGCCCCACATGCGCCGCGCCTGCACCTGAGCGGTCGCCGGATCGACGGCGATCTGGTTGTACGCCACCTCGTAGGGCGCGTTCGTCGCCGGGTTCGTGCGCGGCATCACCATCATCTGCGCGGTGTGTCCCGGCTCGAAGCCGAGCGGCATATACGTCACTTCGATGCGCGGATCGGCAGCCTCGACGCGTCGCGCGAGTTCGAGCGGCGGCAGCGCGGGACCATCGGTGCGCGCGTGGAAGAAAGACGGATTGAGGAGCGCATCGATTTCATGGTCCCACGCGATGATCGCGCCGGTGAGACCCGAAACGAACAGAAAGAGCGCCGTCGCGACACCGAGCCAGCGATGCAGGCGAACCAAAACCGGCCTCATGCCGCCGATGCCTGGGTGCGACAGTTTTTTGCAACAGCGATCATTTTCTGGATGCCACGTAAATAGGAATTGTTCGCATTCTATCGACGTCTGACCGCACGCACAAGCTTGCCGTAAGCTGCTTACCTACATCACGATTGAGTGAATCGAGCGGCGCGGGGCCCGACTTCCTATAGCGGCCCTCGCGTCTTGTCCGGAAGCCCCGTCTCGAGCCGACATGCCTTGAAACAACTCCCGCGAATCGCCCGCCCCTTACGCCATAAGGCTTTGCGGCCGGCTCGTGACATTCCATGAAATAGTTTGTGCGTGGTTTTTAACCAGGCCGATCGCCACAATGGGCTCATTCGCAACCACCCACCAAGGCGAACCATCATGGAACTGGAACTGCTTGGAAAAATCTCGCTGTACGCGATGGGCATCGTTCTCACCGCGTCGATGATCGAAGCTGTCGTGCTGCATTTCAAAAACAAGGGCACCGACAAGGCATTCGACTGGCACGAGACGTGGATCTCGCTCGTCGATCTCATCGGCCGCAAACTGCTCACGTTCGTGCCGATCTCGCTCGCGACGCCGGTGTTCAACTTCGCGTGGGAGCATCGCGTTCACACTGTCACGACGAATACGGCGCTGACGCTCTTTCTGCTCTTCATCGGACAGGAGTTCTGCTACTACTGGTATCACCGCGCGTCGCACACGATCCGCTTCTTCTGGGCAAATCACGCGGTCCATCACTCGCCGAACCAGTTGACGCTGTCGTCCGCGTACCGTCTCGGCTGGCTGACCAAGATCGCGGGCTCGGCCATCTTCTTCACCCCGCTCGTGTGGTTCGGCGTGAAGCCCGATGTGGTGCTCGCAGTCGTATCGATCAACCTGCTCTATCAATTCTGGCTGCACGCGACGTGGATTCCGAAGCTCGGCTGGCTCGAATATGTGTTCAACACGCCGTCGTCGCACCGTGTGCACCACGCATCGAACGCGACGTATCTCGATGCGAACTTCGGCGGCGTGCTGATCATCTTCGATCGGCTGTTCGGCACCTACGTGGAAGAACGCGCCGAAGAGCCGTGTGTGTACGGTCTGACGACGCCGGTGACCTCGCATAACCCGATCGTCGTCGAGATGGAGCACTGGGTCAGTCTTGCGAAGGACATGGTCAACGCGAAGAGCGTGTCGGATGCCGCCGGCTTCCTGCTGCGTCCGCCGGGCTGGCTGCCGAACGGCGAAGGCCACACGACCGAAGAATTGCAAAAGCGCGCGAAGGCGATCGAACGACAACCGGCACACGCCGGCCAATAAGAAGCGCATCGAAAGCCGTACTTTCCAATCCCGATGACCGGTCTGGCCGGCATCGGGATTTTTTTATTTCTTGCGACGGATGGTTGCCGCGGCGACGCCCGCAGCCGCAAAGGCGCACACGGCGGACAGCGCGGCGACCGCGCGCAGGGCATCGGCGATGGCATCGGCCTGCGCGCGGGCGAGCGGCGTCGAAGGCGCGGCGGACTGTTCATCCGCATCGAGCACGCGCATGCGCTGGTGCGGCAAGTGCAGGCGATCGAGCCGCGCCGACAAGGCCGCATCGTGCGACCACACGAACGCGATGCCGAGCACCGCGACCGCGAGCAGGCTCGCCACGCGCGCAACAGCGTTGTTGATGCCGGACGCGATGCCCGCGCGTTCGCTGCCCACCGACGCCATCACGGTCGTCGTCAGCGGCGCGACGGTGATCGTCATGCCGAGCCCGAGCACGACGAGCGCGGGCAGGAACCCCGCCCAATAGCTGCCCGCGACGAACGGCAGCGCGAGCATCCCGAAGCCGAGACCCGCGACGCACGGCCCGGCGATCAGCAACGCCCGCGCGCCGAAGCGGCTCGTCAACCCTCCCGTGAAGCGCGACAGCAAGCCGATGATGAGCGGCATCGGCAGCACCGCCGCGCCCGCTTCGGTCGCGCTGAAGCCATACGCGCGGATCAACGTGAACGGCAGAAAGAACAGCACGCCGCCGAGTCCGAAATACAGCAGCAACGTGACGAGATTGGCGCCGCTGAAATCGCGCGAGCGGAAGATGTCGAGCGGGATCATCGGATCGCGGGATTTCGCTTCGATCGCGACGAACGCACCGAGCAGCACCACGCCCGCGCCGATCGTGCCGAGCACGAGCGGATCGGCGAAACCGCGCGACGGCGCCTCGGTGAGACCGTAGGTCAGCGCGGCGAGTCCCGCTGCCGCGCTCGCGGCGCCCGGCCAGTCGAGCGTCTGCGGCGCGTCGGCGTTGTGACTGTCGGGCACGGAGGCGACTGCCAGCGCGATCGTCGCGGCCGCGAGCGGCAGATTGAGGAAGAAGATCGCGCGCCAGGAAAATGCATCGACGAGCCAGCCGCCTGCCGCCGGCCCGACCGACGATGTGATCGCGCCGACGCCCGCCCATGTGCCGATCGCGCGTGCGCGTGCTTCGCCCTCGAACACCGCGCCGATGATCGCGAGGCTGCCCGGCACGAGCAGCGCCGCGCCGACGCCCTGCCACGCACGCGCCGCGATGAGCCAGCTCGTATTCGGCGCGAAGCCGCACGCCGCCGACGCGACCGTGAAGAGCGCGATGCCCGCGATGAACACTTTGCGCCGGCCGAGCTTGTCGCCCATCGAGCCGCCGACCAGCACGAGCGCACCCAGAAACAGCAGATACGCGTTGACGACCCATTGCATCGCCGCGATGCTCGCGCCGAGCTCGTTCTGGATCGACGGCAGCGCGACGTTGACGACCGAGCCGTCGATGAACGCCATGCTCGAACCGAGGATCGTCGCCGACAGAGCGAGGCGCTTGCGCCGGCACGGTGCGGCGACGGCGACGGGCTGCGCGCGAATGACGAGCTCATCGCAAGGACTGGCCTGAGCAGCGACGGCATGTGCGCGTTGCTCGTTGTCGAAATATCGGCTGGGCAATGTCGCTTCCTTGTCGTCGACGAAAGGCTTAAGTAGAGGCCAATTGCGTCCGCATGTCCACGCCCGGGACGTGGCAGGCGATCGAATGCCGGCCCGGCGCCCCGGGTCACGCGCACTTCGGGTGCGCGAGTTAAGCCGGACGCTTCCGGTTCGCATCGAGACGACGCAATGAGACCAGCAGACCGACTCGCGCAAAGCCGATGGCTCGCCGATGCGCGCGAGGAAATCGCCGCCGCGATTCGAACGTCCGATGAAACGTGGCTCCATGACATGAGCATGCGCTGGCGATGCCGCCTCGCGATGCTCGTCGCCGATTTCAGCGTGCGCGTGATGCTCCGCGAAGAAGGCATTGTCATGAAGCTGGAGCCGCCATCGGCCATGGATGGCGCGCTCATCGACGGCGACGACGGCAGACCGGATTCCCTTGCCCGCGCCGCCTGGATCAAGCTGTCGAAATTCGAAGAGCACGCGACCGCCGTTCTCGAAGCGAGCGCGCTCATTCAGGGCGACGCGCAATGCAACGCCTGCCACGAAACCGTTCTCGCGTGGCGTCAGATGCTCATTGCGGCGAACGAGTGGCCGAGAGAGGAAGCCGACCCTTACATCAGCCACGCATGCCGGCCGATATTGAAGCGGTTCATGAAGCTCGCTTCGTGCGCGACCGGCGGAAAGCAATTCGATCTCGCACGCGAAGGTGACTACGATGAGGCGTGGCGAGAGTTCGAAAACTTCTGCACCGACGAACGCGCTTTGGCCGTGACAGAATGGGGCCGCAAATATCGGCATCGGCAAGATGCGCCAGTCGAAAGCGCGTCGATGCCGCCTTCATACGCGACTGACAAAGGCATTCGGCCTGCTGCCTGATCGACGGTAAAGCGCCGGCGCTCAGAAGCGATGGCGCAGGCCGACCGTCGCTTCGACCTGGTTGCTCGTGGATGACGGCGCCGTGAGACCGTTGATCCACGCGACGCCCAACGGCGAGTTGCTGCTCGCGCTCACGCCTTGCCAGACACCTTGCACATAGACATCGGTGCGTCGCGAGAAGCTATAGCCCGCCATCGCGCTGACCTGGTTCCAGTGCGGATTGCCCGCGCCCGCGAGGCCGCCCGCGCGCGAATACGTGTAGGCGGCGGACAGTTCGACCGCCGGGGTCAGCGCATAGCGCAAATTGCCTTCGAAGTTTTGAACGTGCGTGCTCAAACCGGTCTGGAACAACTGCGTCAGATTGGTTTGCGTGTAGACGAAGCCCGCCACCGCCGGGCCGAACGCATAGTTCACGCCCGCGCCCCACGTCTGCTGGCGGCTCGACAGCGCGCCCAGCGGTACGGCGGTCGTCGTGAGCGCGCCGATCAGCGAGGAGCCGGTCGTATCGGTGACGGCGCCGTTTGCGTTGAGTTGTCCCGGTGTCGCGGCGTCGCTGTTGAGCTGCAGGAAACCCGCGCCGAAATTGAGCGGTCCCCACAAATACGAAATGCCGAGGCTGTATGCGCGATTGTTCGAAAAACCGCCAGACTGATTGGAGAATCCATATAACGCCCCGAGTTTGAATCCCGCAAAATCCGGGCTCTGATACTTCACGGCGTTGTTGATCTGAAATGAATCGTTGAGATTATCGATATCGAACGGATGCGCGAAGTGCGTGCCGCCATACTCGGTGCCCGTCAATGAAAGCGGCGCGACAAAGTCCACCATGTCGTCGGTCTGGCGGCCGAACGTGAGCACGCCGTAATCGCGGCTCGACAAACCGACATAGGCCTGACGATTGAAGATGCGGTTGCTCGACGTGTACTGGCCATTGTTAAGGTTGAAGCCGCTTTCCAGATTGAAGATGGCTTTCAATCCCGCGCCCAGATCTTCCGCGCCGCGCAAACCCCATCGGCTGTACTGGACCGGGCCGCTTTTCAATTCCCAGTTGCTGTGCCCGCTGCCGGTCGTGTTGATCTGACTGTTCGAATAAGTAATGCCCGCGTCTATGAGACCGTAGAGCGTGACGCTGCTTTGCGCATGGGCCGCGCCGGCGAGCGTGAACATCGTCGTCGCGCCGGATATAAGCAACTTGTTCATTTGCCTGGGCTCCATCGATCACGAGAAAACACGCAGTGCTTCCCCCACTTTATGCGACTGAATCGGCAACCGGCAACCTCAAAATTTCGCGCGGGAAAGTGAAGTATGCGAACGCTCAGAAATCGCGGCGCACGGAAAAAGTCATGGCCTTTTCGTGCTCGTGATTCACACCCAATTGCGGGTTGGCGGAAAAATGCCAGTCGTCGTCAGGCGTGGTGTCGTCGCGCGGACGCACCGGAACAGGAACCGAAGTCGGCAAAGAGGGCAGCGGCGAAACGCGGGCGAGTTGACTCAGATCAGGATGGACGCTTTTGTCGTACTTCGACAACGTTACGGCGTCCAGCGCGTCCTGAGTGCCTTTGAAACCATATCGCGAATGATGAGGCTTGGCGGCAGTATGAGCGCCTGCGGTCGAGACGACGGCCGGATAGGGAAAGAACAGCACATCCGCAGCGACTCGCTGAATAGGGTTCAATCGAGTTTGTTCACTGGCTGATGCAAAGTTGCCGACTAGAAAAGCCACGATGCCGGCGACCCAATATCTACTGATATGGCGTGTCATCGAATGCCTGCAAGACGCTACGGTGGTAAGAAAGCCCAGCGTTGTTAAATCATTTTAATTCATTTGACGGCGTACTGGATGGCAATACTGTCATTGAAGAAATAGTGTCTCGGGAATGAGTCACCTCGATTGCGCGCATACGCACGGCACCGACAAGCCGGAAATCGCGCAATGGCTATGGCCGTTCCGATTCAGGGCGATTCCCGGAGCACACGGAGTTCCGGCTGCACGGCGCCGTCGGTTGCATGTCGGGCTTGCGCCTGAGCGCGCTCGTCGGGGCGTGTGCGCGCGTCGCGTGCGTCCGGCGACGCATGAAGCTGCATCTGCGGCAACAGCATTTCGATGCCTGCTTCATCCATCTTGAGCTTGAGCCTTGCATTGAACGCACGCGCCACGCTCCATTGCTGTAGCGGCCGCGTCTTGATCTGCCCTTTCACCACGATGCAGTTCGCCTCGAAACGATCGAGGCCCCACACGTCGACCGGCGCCAGTATCTCGTTGCGAAAGCGAAAGTCGCTGCTCAGATCGGCGCCAACTTCGGCGATCATGCGCGTGATGTCGTCCAGTTTCGCGGAGAACGGTACGCGGACCTCGAATACCGCATTGGCGAAATCGCGCGACAGGTTCTTCACGATCTTGATCTGCGAGAACGGAATGGTGTGAACCGCGCCTTGCCCGTCGCGCAGGCGAACCGTGCGGATCGTGAGGTCCATCACGGTGCCGGCATGGCCGCCGTCGATATCGATCCAGTCGCCGACCGAGATCGTCTCCTCGACGATGATGAAGAGCCCCGTGATCAGATCGGTGACGAGCGACTTCGCGCCGAAGCCGACCGCGAGACCGATCACGCCCGCGCCGGCGAGCAGCGGCGTCAGATTGATGCCGAGACTCGCGGCCGCGACGATGGCCGCGAGGCTCGCGACCGTCACGAAGATCGCGTTGCGCACGAGCGGCAGCATGGTGCGTGCGCGCACGCCGGGACTGAGCGCCTTGTTGCGCGAGCTATTCGGGCCGAGCGCTTCGAGAATCACCGTGTCGATGATGATCCAGATGAACCACGCGCCGAACACTGTCGCAACGACCGCGATCAGCGCGTGTCTGAAACCGGGTGTCATCGCGCTGTGCTTGATGAGCCGCGCGATCGGTCCGCTCCAGAGTTCCAGTTCGAAACGCAGGTAGGCGAGCCAGATCAGGAGCACGACCAGCGTGCACCCAAAGTGCAGGAGCCGCGTCAGATGCGGCGCGCGGCGGCGCGCACGCGTGTCGCGCCGGCGCGTCAGATGCAGCAGCAGCGCGGAGGCGAACAGCGTGAGCACGAGCAGCGCCGCGCTGAGCAGCGACGGCCGCAGCACGTCGCCTTCGGCACCGCGTCCGTCGATGATCGCGACGACCGACGCGACCGCGATCAGCAGTATCGGGATATGCCACAGCGACGCGAGGATATCGAGCGCTTCGGTTGCGAACTGATGATCGCGTCTGCGTGCATACGGGCGATTGCGAATCAGATGCGTGACGGGCCGCCTGTAAGCGAGCGCGAAATAGCCGGAGAGCAACGCCGCGGCGAGACTGGCGAAGGTCGACACGATGCCCGCGAGATTCGGGCCGAGCTGGCGCATGACATCGGCGTTGGCGGTCGCATCGCCGAGCGCGCCGCATGCGCCGATCACGAAGAGCGGCCAGGTTGTGCGCGCAAGCAGTTGCTGCACGGCGACGCGACGATGCGCCGTGCTGAACACCGAGAATACGATCATGCAGATTGCCGAGAAGATGGCGCCCGCGACGATCGCATAAGCAATGACGAGCCCGAGCGTGCGGCCGAGCGCATCGGGCATCGAGTGCCCGAAGATCAGCACCGCGAGGAATGCGACGAACCACGGCCCGGTCTGTCGCAACGCGAAAGCGAGCAGTTGCGTCGACGTAGGATTCGGCGCAAGCGTGACGTTCCTGCCGAAGCGCGCGAAGATGCGCCGCTGAATGCGAATCAGCACGAACGCGCACAGCCCCCAGCCCGCGAGCGTCGCGCCCATTGCCGCAAGGATCTTGCCGAAGCTCTCGCCTCGCGCACCCGTGACGACGGCCCGCAACTCGCTTGCAGCGGCGCTCGAACGGACCGTCCAGGCACGCAAGGGCGTGAGGCCTCCACTCAGATTCGTTTCGACCGATGCAATGCCCGATGCGATCGCGCCGAGCAGATCGGTATTGGCGGGTGCGGGCGTGGCCGGCGCGGCCTTCTGCGTCGCGTCACGCAGCATCTTCAGTTGCGCGACGAATGCGCTGCGTTGCGCATCGTTGTCGAGCGTGCCGATGAGGCTGTTCAGCGAACGCACCATTTCGGCCTGACTCGCGGGTGAAGGCGCAGAGGCAGCCGGCGCTTCGGAGGCCGGCTGTGGCGAGATGAACTTTTGCATCGCGGCAGGCAGCGGCGCGGCCATTGCGGGCGAGGGGCACGCCGCGCATCCGATGCAGACTCCGAGCGCGATCATCCATGCTCGAGCGCCAGTCAGGACATGCCCCGCTCTTACGCGCCGCGCGAATGCGCTCATGGAGATTCCCTCCAGGATGTCATCCCCGTTCCGCGAGATCGCAAGCGAACTCGAAACACTGCAAGCGCGGCCTCTGCGGCTCTCGCGCAAAGATTAGCGTATCGAGCTCATCCGTGCCACGGGCGATGCATGCTGGCAAAAAGCGCGTTCATCGCGATCTCGCCAGCAAGTCGAGCCGTCTTAGTCGGCTGCGGCGCTCAACACGACGCGCCGGAAGAACTGCGCAAGCACGTCCTCGGCGAATTGCGCCGGCACCGATTGCGGGTCGGAGGAATAGAAGAACTGCACGCCGTCGCACAGCGCGATGAGGCCGAGCGCCATCTGTTCCGGCGGCATCGTGAGCGGCGTGCCCACGCGCTCGGAGAATGCCCTGATGTAATCGGTCGTGGTCTGCCGCAGCTCGCGCATCAGCGCATTGAAGCTCGCGCGGAATTTGGCGTCGCGGCTCGCGTGCAGCTTCGCTTCGACCCACAGCAGGAAACACGCGTTGTTCTGATAGCACTCGCTGTAGTACTGCAGCACGCGCGCTTCCATGTCGGCGCGTGAGGCCTCGCCATCCTCGAAGATCGTGGAGAGGCGCTGCATGATGGTGTCGTGATCGCGCTTGAGCACTTCGAGCAACAACTCGGCCTTGCTCGAAAAGTTCGAATAGAACGCGCCGCGCGTATAGCCCGCGTCGGCAGCCACATCCTCGACGCTCGATGCACCGAATCCTTTCTGCGTGAAAACCGTCTGCGCAGCGTCGAGCAGACGCTGGCGCGTCTGGTCACGGCTCTGCTCGCGAGTGAGACGTACAGGTTTCATGCGCGAAGTGTAGCATCGCGCGCCTTACAAATCCGTCTTTGCATTCGAATACATGGCTGTATTAGAATTCACTTCGTATTCGCGTCCGGGTCTTCGAAACCCTTGCCGGGCGGGGCTTACAAGTCGATGTCTTGAACCGCCCCGCTTCCGCTCGGTTCTCTGAATTATCGCCGGATCACCCTTTCCCTTGCTTCGCCCATGAGCCGCGCGCAGCCGTTTCGAGCTCGCGGCACCATGCCCTTGCGGGCGCCGAGGTTCCTGTGAAGCTCTTGCACTCACCCGCGTCGGCCGTGGCGCGCGCGGCATTCGTTCCTATCGTCTGTGTAATGCTCTTCGCCTGCAAGCGGCATGAAGCGCCCGCACCCGCGCCGCGCCCGGTCGTCGCCGTCGCGGCGCAAGCGGACGGTCACGCGAATGCATCCAGCTTGCCCGGACAGATCCAGTCGCGCTATTCGACGCCGCTTTCCTTTCGCATCAACGGCAAGATTCTCGAGCGGCGCGTGCGCCTCGGCGACAGCGTGAAGGCAGGGCAAGTCGTCGCCCGGCTCGATCCCGCCGACGTCGAGAAGAACAACGCGAGCGCCCGCGCGCAGCTCGACGCCGCCGAACATCAGCTCGTTTATGCGAAGCAGCAACTCGATCGCGATCGCGCACAGGCCGCGGAGCATCTCATCGCGCCCGCGCAGCTCGAACAGACGCAGAACGCCTATGCCTCCGCGCTCGCGCAGCGCAATCAGGCGCAGCAGCAGGCGGGACTGTCCGCCGATCAACTCCGCTACGCGACACTCGCCGCCGATCACGCGGGCGTCATCACCGCCGAGCAGGCCGACACCGGCCAGAACGTCACGGCGGGCCAGGCCATCTACACGCTTGCCTGGAGCGGCGATATCGACGTGATCTGCGACGTGCCCGAAGCCGCGCTCGGCGCGTTCGCCATAGGCAAGGAGGCCAGCGTGCGGCTCGCGGCATTGCCCGGGCAAACCTTCAGGGCGCGCGTGCGCGAGCTCTCGCCCGCCGCCGACACGCAAAGCCGCACCTGGCGCGCGAAGCTCACGCTCGAAGCACCGACACCCGACGTGCGCCTTGGCATGACCGCGGATATCGCGTTCGCCGGGTCCAATGGCGCGAAGGGCGCATTCACCATTCCATCGACGGCGCTGTTCCACGACAACGGCCATCCCGCCGTATGGATCGTCAAACAGCCGGGCGATGCGCTCGAACTGAGGCGCGTCGAAGTCGCGCGCTACGGCGAGCGCACGGTGACGCTCGCGGGCGGCATCGAAGCGGGCGAGCGCATCGTGTGGCAAGGCGTGCATACGGTGTCCGCGGGAGAAAAAGTGCGCGTCGTCGCGCCGCTGCATCCCGAGGACTTCGCGTCATGAGCGACACTCGCGAAGACGACAACGCGCATCGACACGAGGAAGGCCGCTTCAATCTCTCGGCGTGGGCGCTGCGACATCGCGCGCTCGTCGTGTTTCTCATCGCGATGGCGACAATCTTCGGCATCCTCGCCTACACGCGGCTCGCGCAGTCGGAAGATCCGCCCTTCACCTTCCGCGTGATGGTGATCCGCACGTTCTGGCCGGGCGCGACCGCGCGTCAGGTGCAGGAAGAAGTGACGGACCGCATCGCGCGCAAGCTGCAGGAAACGCCGTACACCGATTTCATGCGCAGCTATTCGCGCCCCGGCGAATCGCTCATCTTCTTTCAGATGAAGGATTCCGCGCCCGCGAAGGACGTGCCCGAAGAGTGGTATCAGATCCGCAAGAAAGTGGGCGATATCGCCGCGACCTTGCCGCCCGGCGTGCAAGGCCCGTTCTTCAACGACGAATTCGGCGACGTCTACACCACCATCTACGCGCTCGAAGGCGACGGCTTCTCGCCCGCGCAACTGCACGATTACGCCGATGCCTTGCGCACGGTTCTATTGCGCGTGCCGGGCGTCGCGAAGATCGATTACTTCGGCGATCAGGAAGAGCGCATCTACGTCGAGCTTCCCAACACGACGCTCACGCGCCTGAACATCTCGCCGCAGCAGATCGCGCAGGCCGTCGACGGGCAGAACGCCGTCTCGGCCGCAGGCGTGCTGACGACGCCCAACGACCGCGTGTTCGTGCGCCCGAGCGGGCAATTCAAAAGCGTGGACGCGCTCGCCGATACGCTCATCAACGTGAACGGCCGCTCGTTCCGACTCGGCGACATCGCGACGATCAGGCGCGGCTACATCGATCCGCCCGCCACCCAGATGCGCTCGGCGGGCACGCCCGTGCTCGGCATCGGCATCACGATGCAGCCGGGCGAGGACGTCGTGCGTCTCGGCAAGTCGCTCGACGAAGCGATGATCAAGTTGCGTGCGCAACTACCCGCGGGACTGAAGCTCACCGAAGTCTCCAGCATGCCGCACGCGGTCTCGCATTCCGTCGACGACTTTCTCGAAGCCGTCGCCGAAGCGGTCGTCATCGTGCTGATCGTGAGTCTCGTTTCGCTCGGCGTGCGCACGGGCATGGTGGTCGTGATCTCGATTCCGATCGTGCTCGCCGTCACTGCGCTCTTCATGTATCTGTTCGACATCGGCCTGCACAAGGTCTCCCTCGGCACGCTGATTCTTGCGCTGGGTCTTCTCGTCGATGACGCGATCATCGCCGTCGAGATGATGGCCGTGAAGCTCGAACAAGGCTGGAGCCGCGCGCGCGCCGCCGCGTTCGCCTACACGAGCACCGCGTTCCCGATGCTGACCGGCACGCTCGTCACCGTCGCGGGCTTCCTGCCGATCGCGCTTGCGAAATCGAGCACCGGCGAATACACGCGTTCGATCTTCGAAGTGTCGGCAATCGCGCTGATCGCTTCGTGGCTCGCGGCAGTCGTGCTGATTCCGTTGCTCGGCTACAAGCTCCTGCCCGAACGGAAGAAGGAAGCGCATTTGCCGGACGACCACGAACACGATATCTACGACACGAAGTTCTACGGACGCCTGCGAGGCTGGGTCGGCTGGTGCGTGAAGCGGCGTTTCATCGTGCTCGCGATCACGGTCGTGCTCTTCGTCATCGCGATGGCCGGCTTCACGATCGTGCCTCAACAGTTTTTCCCGAGCTCGGACCGTCCCGAACTGCTGATCGACGTCAGATTGCAGGAAGGCGCATCGTTCGAAGCGACCTTGCGCGAAGCGAAGCGGCTCGAAGAAGCGTTGAAGGGACGCGAAGAAATCGACCATGTCGTGAGCTTCGTCGGCACCGGCGCGCCGCGATTCTATCTGCCGCTCGATCAGCAATTGCCGACGCCGAACTTCGCGCAGTTCGTCGTCACCGCGAAGTCGGTGCAGGCGCGCGAGGCGCTCGCGCGCTGGCTCAATCCGATGTTGCGTGAGCGCTTCCCTGCCGTGCGCACGCGTTTGTCGCGGCTGGAGAACGGTCCGCCCGTCGGCTATCCGGTGCAGTTTCGCGTGAGCGGCGACGATATCGGCACCGTGCGTCACATCGCCGAACAGGTTGCCGCCGACATGCGCGCCGATGCGCGCACGGCCAACGTGCAGTTCGACTGGGACGAGCCTTCGGAGCGTTCGGTGCGCTTCGAGATCGATCAGCAGAAGGCGCGCGATGCGGGCATCTCGTCGCAGGACGTCGCGAGCTTTCTCGCCATGACGCTGACCGGCACCACGGTCACGCAGTATCGCGAGCGCGACAAGCTCATCAGCGTCGATTTGCGTGCGCCGCGTGCCGAGCGCGTCGATCCCGCGCGGCTCGCCACGCTCGCGATGCCGACGCCGCACGGGCCGGTGCCGCTCGGCGCGCTGGGACGCGTCGTCGATACGCTCGAATACGGCGTGATCTGGGAACGCGACCGCCAGCCGACCATCACCGTGCAATCGGACGTGAAGGGCGATGCGCAGGGCATCGACGTGACGCACGCCATCGACACGAAGCTCGACGCGATGCGCCGCGCGCTGCCGGTCGGTTATCGCGTCGAAGTGGGCGGCTCGGTCGAGGAAAGCGGCAAGGGCCAGGCTTCGATCAACGCGCAGATTCCGGTGATGGTGATCGTCGTGCTGACGCTTCTGATGATCCAGTTGCAGAGCTTCTCGCGCGTGATGATGGTCGTGCTCACCGCGCCGCTCGGACTGATCGGCGTCGTGGTGACGCTGCTCGCATTCGGCAAGCCGTTCGGCTTCGTCGCGATGCTCGGCGTGATCGCGATGTTCGGCATCATCATGCGCAACTCGGTGATTCTCGTCGATCAGATCGAGCAGGACATCGCGTCCGGACACAAGCGTTTCGATGCGATCATCGGCGCGACGGTGCGACGTTTCCGGCCCATCACGCTGACGGCCGCGGCCGCCGTGCTCGCGCTGATTCCGCTTCTGCGCAGCAACTTCTTCGGCCCGATGGCGACCGCGCTGATGGGCGGCATCACGAGCGCGACCGTGCTCACCCTCTTCTATCTGCCCGCGCTCTACGCCGCGTGGTTTCGCGTGAAGCTCGACGAACGCGAAGGAGCATCGACATGAATCGCCGGCTTGTGATGACTGCGGCGTGCATCGCGCTCGGCGCATGCGCGTTAAGACCCGATGGCAAGCCGCCCGCGATGCCGCAACCCGCGCATTACGGCGCGCAGCCGCAAGCGCAAGCGAGCGTCACGGCCGAAGGCGCGTCTCAGCGCTTCGTCGCGGGCGCGCCGCCCGTGCCCGCATGGTGGAAGCTGTATCGATCGGATGCGTTGAATGCGCTCGTCGATGAAGGTTTGCGCGCGAGCCCGAATCTCGCGGCGGCCGACAAGAGCCTCGTCGCCGCGCGCGAACAGTTGCGTGCGCAAGTAGGTTCGTCGCTGTTGCCGCAGATCGACGCGGGCGCGCAAGCGACGCGGCAACGCGGCTTCGGCATTCCCGAAGCCGGCCCGCCGACCGTGCTCTACAACCTCTTCGTCGGGCAGATTCAGGCGCAATACACGTTCGATCTCTTCGGCGCAGCGCGTTTTGCGAATGCGGCGCTTGCCGCGCAGGTCGATCAACAGGCCTTTCAGCTCGACGCCGCACGTCGCGCGCTTGCGGCCAACATCGTGACGGGCGCGATCGGCGCGGCGGCGTTGCATGCGCAGATCGACGTGACCGAACGCCTCGTCGCGCTCGCCAACGACGATGCGCATGATGCGCAGCGCCGCTATGCGCTCGGTTCCGCGTCGCGTGCCGAGATGCTCAATGCGCAGCAGAACGCTGCGTCGCTCGCATCGCAATTGCCGGGCTTGCGCGCGCAATGGCTCGCGACGCGCCACGCGCTCGCGGTGCTGCTTGGACGCACGCCCGATCAGGCGCCCGGCGATCTCGATCTCGCGAGCCTCGCCGTGCCGTCCGATGTGCCGGTCGTGCTGCCATCTACGCTGTTGCAGACACGCCCCGACATCCAGGCCGCCGATGCCGCAGTGAAGGCCGCCGCCGCGCAAGTCGGCGTCGCGACCGCGCAGATGTATCCGAGCCTCTCGATATCCGCGTCGATGGGCAAAGGCGGCTTCGACTGGCCGACCGCGCTGTCAGGCGCGGGCGCGTTGTGGAGCGTGGGCGCATCGCTGTCGCAGCCGATTTTTCATGGCGGCGCGCTGCTCGCGCAACGCCGCGCGGCCATCGCCACGTATGACGCTGCCGTCGCGCAATACAAGCAGACCGTGCTCTCGGCGTTTCAAAACGTCGCGAACACGCTGGCGTCGCTCGAAACCGACAGCGAAGCGCTCGCCTTCGCCGACAGCGCGAGCAACGCGGCGCGCGATGCATCGGCGGATGCGGCGGCGCGTGTGCGGCTGGGCGCAATCCCGCCGCGCGCCGCACGCGGCAGCGAGCAGCAGTATCTCGACGCGCGCCTCTCGACGATCCGCGCGAGCAGCGCGCGCCTGAGCGACACCGCCGCGCTCTTTCAGGCGATGGGCTCGTCCGTTGCGCCGGGTGCGAGCGTCGCGCGTGCCGATAACGCGACGCGCGAGTAGAGCTCGGCCATCGCGCCTGGGTTTTGTCACCGCGATATCGAAAGGGCGCTCGTCGGTCACGGTGCCGTGGGCAACGCTGCTCGTCCCGGTCGGTCTGTACATCATCATTCACGTCATGCTCGCCCAATGGCTGCGGCGGCGACCATCCGCAAGGATTTGTTTCGATGCCCGGCATTGGGCGATCAGCACGGCTGCGGTAAATGCCGCAAGGCCCGCCATGACGAGACCGAAGCCGTGCGCATAACCCGCGTCAGTTCTTCTCCGCCACCACCTGATCGAACGTCCCGCCATCGGCGAAATGCGTCTGCTGCGCCTTTTGCCAGCTTCCGAACATCTGCTCGACGGTGAAGGTCTTCATCGGCCTGAACTCGGCCGCATGCCTGGCGAGCACGTCCGCGTTACGCGGCCGCAGATGATGCTGCGCGATGATCTCCTGCCCCGCGGGCGTGAACAGGAAGTCGAGATACGCCTGGGCTTCCTTGCGCGTGCCGCGCTTGTCCACCACCTTGTCGACGATCGATACCGGCGGCTCCGCGAGCAGACTCACCGACGGATACACGGCCTCGAAGTCCTTCGCGCCCGGCCCCGCGCTCATCAGACCGACTTCGTTCTCGAAGGTGACGAGCACATCGCCGATGCCGCGCTGCGTGAAGGTCGTCGTCGCGCCGCGCCCGCCCGTATCGAGCACGGGCACGTTCCTGAAGACGGCCTTCTCGAAGTCCTGCGCCTGCGCGTCCGTTGCGCCCTGCTGCTTCTTGTAGCCCCACGCCGCGAGATACGCGTATCGCCCGTTGCCCGATGTCTTCGGATTGGCGATCACCGCCTGCACGCCGGGCCGCGCGAGATCGCTCCAGTCCTTGATGTTCTTCGGATTGCCCTTGCGCACCAGAAAGACCATCGTCGTCGTGTAAGGCGCGCTGGCATCGGGCAGGCGGCTGCGCCAGTTGGCGGGCACGAGTTGCCCGCGCTCGGCGAGCAGGTCGATGTCGTTGGGCTGGTTCATCGTGACGACGTCGGCCTGCAATCCCTGCGTCACCGACAACGCCTGCGCGCTCGATGCGCCATGCGACTGCCGCACCGATACCGTCTCGCCCGTCTTCTTCTTGTAGTCCGCGACGAAGGCCGCGTCGATGTCCTTGTACAGCTCGCGCGTCACGTCGTAGGACACGTTGAGCAGCGTCGTGTCCGCCTGCGCGATGCTCGCCGCGATGCCGAGTGCAACGGTGATGACCAGCTTGTTATAGACCGCCATTTTTTCTCCAGAGACAGGGTTCGAATCACACCAACGAACAAAGGCCGCCCGAAGGCGGCCATGCATCCTACACACATCCTTGCGCTGCGGTATCAGCCGTAGGCGCGCGCTTCCTCTTCTTCGAATTCGGGCGCGGCACGGCGCGCGAGCGTTTCGACGAAATGCTTCGCGAGCGGCCACGGTCCGAATCCCGCCGATGTATTGATATGCCCCGCGTCGCCGAGATTCACGAACGCGCTGTTCCAGCGCTGCGCGAGCGTGCGCGCGTCGTCGAGCGGCATCCACGGATCGGTCTCGCTGCCGACGACGAGCGAAAGCGTATCGAGGCGGCGCGCGGTGAACGCGCCCGCGAAACGGAACTTCGCGGGGCTCGCGGGCGCAACGAACAGCACGCCCTTCACGTTCGCGGCATGCGCATCGAACGCGCCTGCGTGGGACAGCGCATGCGCCGTCGCGAGACACCCGAAGCTATGCGCCGCGATGACGACAGGACCGTCGATGCTCGCGAGCACGTCGCGAACGGCGTCGCTCCAGATGGCGAGATTCGGCGTACTCCAGTCGCGCTGCTCGACCCGCCGCGCGCCGGGCGTCTCGCGCTCGAGCCAGCTCTGCCAGTGCGCGTCCTCGCTGCCGTGCAGTCCCGGCACGATCACGAGCGTCACCGGCGGCAACGACGAAAAACCTGACGTTCCTGCGTCCCGCGCGTTGCGCTCATTCATCTTCGGTCCTCGCTCGCCTCGAACTAGCCAGACTCCATTCTCGGGCAGCGCAAGGGTGCGGCTAACCAATATTTCGTCATTTGTTTATGGCGATGACGTCGGGGGCGCGCCGCTATAATCGCAACTCGCCGCGACCGCCTCTTGCCCTTCCATTCTCATGTCCACTCGTCGCCCGTCCATTTCGCCCGATTCACACGTTCCGCTCTACACGCAAATCAAGGACGTGTTGCGCACCGGCATTCTCGATGGCCGCTATGAACCGATGAGCCGCATGCCTTCGGAAAGCGAGCTGATGGCGATGTTCGACGTCAGCCGCATCACGATCCGGCAGGCGCTAGGCGACCTGCAAAAGGAAGGGCTGATCTTCAAGGTGCACGGCAAAGGTTCGTTCGTGTCGCAGCCGAAGACGTTCCAAAACGTGACATCGTTGCAGGGTTTCGCCGAGGCGATGTCGGAGAGCGGACACGAGATCATCAACCGCGTCGTGCAACTGCGTTTCGTGCCCGCGCCCGCGGAAGTCGCGGCGCGGCTCGGTCTCGCTGAAGGCAGCAGCGTTGCCGAGATTCATCGTGTGCGTCTGCTCAATCGCTCGCCGGTTTCGTACGAAGTGACGTTTCTGCCCGAAGCCATCGGGAAACGCCTGAAACGCGCGGAGCTGGCGACACGCGATATCTTCCTGATGCTGGAAAACGACTGTGCCGTGCCGCTCGGTCACGCGCAACTCGCAATAGACGCCATCGCAGCCGCACCCGATATCGCCGATGCGCTCGATGTCAAGAAAGGCGCGCCGCTCCTGCGCATCGAGCGTCTCACGCACGATGCAGAGGGCAAACCCATCGACTTCGAGTACCTCTATTTTCGCGGCGATACATTTCAGTACCGGCTGCGCATCGATCGCGAACGAGCGGCCGCCGGCGCGCCGCGCGTTATTCGAAGCAGGCAGAAGCAAAGCAAAAACAATTGATTCCCACGCGGTTCGCGTGCTCCTAGAATCTGATCCTGACTTGTCATAACAAGTAGAGATTCCAGATCATGCAGACTCACGAACTCGAATACGACATCGTCGTCGTTGGGGGCGGCACGGCCGGCCCGATGGCCGCCATCAAGGCGAAGCAGCACGACCCGAGCCTGCGCGTGCTGCTCATCGACAAGGCGCACGTGAAGCGCAGCGGCGCGATCTCGATGGGCATGGACGGCCTGAACAACGCCGTCATTCCCGGCCACGCGACGCCCGAGCAGTACACGAAGGAAATCACCGTGGCGAACGACGGCATCGTCAATCAGGCCACGATCTACGCCTATGCACGCCACAGCTTCACGACGATCGAGGAACTCGACCGCTGGGGTGTGAAGTTCGAGAAGGATCACACCGGCGACTATGCGGTGCGCAAGGTGCATCACATGGGCGCCTACGTGCTGCCGATGCCCGAAGGCCACGATGTCAAGAAGGTGCTCTACCGGCAGTTGAAACGCGCGCGTGTGGACATCACGAATCGCATCGTCGCAACGCGCTTGCTGAATAGCCCCAACGGCGAGATCGCGGGCGTGATGGGTTTCGATTGCCGCAGCGCCGATTTCTACGTGATTCGCGCGAAAGCCGTGATTCTCTGCTGCGGCGCGGCCGGGCGACTGGGCTTGCCCGCATCGGGCTATCTGATGGGCACCTACGAGAATCCGACCAATGCCGGCGACGGCTACGCGATGGCCTATCACGCGGGCGCGGAACTCTCGAACCTCGAATGCTTCCAGATCAATCCGCTCATCAAGGACTACAACGGTCCGGCGTGCGCGTATGTGACGGGCCCGCTCGGCGGCTATACGGCGAACGGCAAGGGCGAGCGCTTCATCGAATGCGATTACTGGAGCGGGCAAATGATGTGGGAGTTCTATCAGGAACTCCAGAGCGGCAACGGCCCGGTGTTCCTGAAGCTCGATCATCTCGCGGAGGAAACGATTCAGACGATCGAGACGATCCTGCACACCAACGAGCGGCCGAGCCGCGGACGCTTTCACGCGCGACGCGGCAACGACTATCGCACGCGCATGATCGAGATGCATATCTCCGAGATCGGCCTTTGCAGCGGACACAGCGCATCGGGCGTATGGGTCGACGAACACGCGCGCACATCCGTGCAAGGGCTTTACGCCGCGGGCGACATGGCCGCCGTGCCGCATAACTACATGCTCGGCGCGTTCACCTACGGCTGGTTCGCAGGTGTCGACGCGGCCTCGCATGTCGCGGGCCGCGCATTGCCCGCGCTCGATGCATCGCAGATCGAGCGCGAACGTGTTCGCATCTTCGCGCCGCTGTCGCGCGCACACGGCCTGCCGCCCGGGCAGGTCGAATACAAGCTGCGCCGCTTCGTCAATGACTATCTGCAGCCGCCGAAGGTCACGCGGCGCATGGAAATAGGCCTGCAGCGTTTCGCCGAAATCCGCGAGGACGTCGATCGTCTCGCCGCCGCCGATGCGCATGAACTGATGCGCGCCGCCGAAGTCGCCGCGATTCTCGATTGCGCCGAAATGGCCGCGCGTGCATCGCTCTTTCGCACCGAGAGCCGCTGGGGTCTTTATCACCATCGCGTCGATTATCCCGAGCGCAACGATGACGAATGGTTCTGCCATGCGCATCTGAAGAAGGATGCAGCCGGGCGCATGATCTCGTTCAAGAAACCCGTGGAACCGTATGTGGTTCCCGTCGACGAGTCCGAGCGCGGCGCGTATTCGCGTTTGCGTGTGGCTCGCGCGTCGCAGCCCGTCGCTGCATAGGAGAAAGAAAATGGCCCTCGTGCCCCGCGAAGCGCGTCTGCGCTCGAGCCTTCCCGTGATGATCGACGAAGAGAAGTGCATCGCCGACAAGGGCTGCACGGTCTGCATCGACGTCTGTCCGATGGACCTGCTCGCGATCGACCCCGAAACCGGCAAGGCGTTCATGAAGTTCGACGAATGCTGGTACTGCATGCCCTGCGAGCGCGATTGTCCGACCAATGCCGTGCATGTCGACATTCCGTATCTTCTTCGATGATGACGCGCCCGCGCGCTTCGACTTCTCATACGGTTTTTTTTCATGACACTTGCCAGCACCCTCTCCGACCGCCTCGCGCATGACGACGCGGCCGTGCGCCGTCTCGCCGTGATCGAAGCCGCCGATCTCGAAGACGAAACGTGGCTGCCCTCGCTTGCCCATGCCTTGCGTCATGACGCGGATGCCAACGTGCGCCGCACGGCCGCGCAACGTCTCGGCGCATGGGATACGAACGAAGCCGTCGATGCGCTGTGCGCCGCGCTCACCGATATCGACACGGACACGCGCGAAGCCGCCGCCGAAAGCCTCGCCGCGCTGAAGGATCCGGCTGCGGGCGCCCGCCTGCTGCCGCATCTCGTTCATGCCGATGCCGATGCATACACGCGCGCAGCGCTTCTGCGTGCACTGCGCGAATTGCGCCTGCCGGAAGCGGCCGGGCCTGCGTTGAAGGCTTTGTCGGATGCGTCGCCGGTCGTAAGGCGCGAAGCTGTCGGCGTCCTCGGCTGGCTGCGTCATGCGCATGCACTGGAGCGATTGACGCAGCTTGCGCGCAGCGATACCTCGGTCGATGTGCGGCATGCCGCCGTCGGCGCGCTCGGCTTAGCCACGGACGACAGCGTGCTCGCCACGTTGACGCACGCGCTATCGGATGAAGCATGGCGCGTGCGGGAAGAAGCCGCCGCGACGCTCGGCAAACTGCGTCTCGTCGGCGCGCGCGATGCGCTCGAACGCGCGCTCGCCGACGACTACTGGCAAGTCGCGCTGCAGGCCGTGCGCGCGCTCGGACGTCTGCGCGATGTGGCGAGCACGCACGCGGTGTCACAGTTGCTCGTCTTCCCGATCAGCAACGTGCGCAAGGAGGCCGCACTCGCGCTCGGCGAACTCGGCAATGCCGATGCGCTGGCCGTCCTCGAAGCCGCGCTTCAGGACGGCGATCCGGAAGTGCGCAAGGCGGTGCGAATTGCGATCGCGCAGATCGGGGAACGATAAGCCGCACATCGCGAACCGACTGATCATTCACGGACGAGCGACTCGCGCGCAATATCAGGGTAAACATCCACTACAAGAACGTATCCAAATAGTTGGTGTACGGAGTATATTCCTCATCACACTGACGCACCGAGGAATGGAGGTCCACACCATGCAATTTCATCTGAACGGTTTCCGCGCTGGCGATCCGATGATCGAGCCCGCCGCCGAGGGCGCACCTCGGATCGGGATGCCCGACGCCGTCGACGTGCTCATCGTCGGAAGCGGGCCGGCCGGGCTCGTGCTGGCAGCGCAACTGTCGCAATTCCCGACGATTCGAACGCGCATCGTCGAACGTCGCAGCGGTCCGTTGCGCATGGGGCAGGCGGATGGCGTCGCGTGCCGCACCGTCGAGATGTTCAATGCATTCGGCCTCAGCGACCGCCTGTTGCGCGAGGCCTACTGGGTCAATGAGACGGTCTTCTGGCGGCCCGATGCGCATGATCGCGACGCAATCAGCCGTACCGGACGCGTTCAGGATACCGAAACAGGTCTCTCGGAGTTTCCGCATGTCATCGTCAATCAGGCGCGCGTGCAGGACTACCTGCTCGATGTGATGCGTCGTTCCGCGGAAAGGATCGAGCCGGACTACGATCTCGAAGCCATCGACATTCAACGCGACGAGACTGGAGAATTCCCGGTGCGGGTCACCTTGCGCCGCACCGATGCATCGCGGCTTGGCGAGCAAGTGACCGTGCGTGCGCGCTATGTCGTCGGTTGCGACGGCGCCCGCAGCGCCGTGCGCACGGCCATCGGACAAACGCTGCGCGGCGATGCCGCCAATCACGCGTGGGGCGTGATGGATGCGCTCGCTGTCACCGACTTTCCCGACATCCGGCTGAAGGCAGCGATCCAGTCCGCGAGCAAAGGCAATCTGCTCATCATTCCGCGTGAAGGCGGATATCTGGTTCGCTTCTATGTCGATCTCGGGGAGGTCACGCCGGAGAACCGCGACGGCATCAAGCAGATTTCCGTCGATCGCATCATCGAGACGGCGCAGCACATTCTGCATCCGTATTCGCTCGATGTGAAAGAAGTCGCGTGGTTCTCGGTTTATGAAGTGGGACAGCGTCTGACCGACCGTTTCGACGATGCGCTCACGGCCGACGGCACCGCTCGCGAACCGCGCGTGTTCATCGCGGGCGATGCGTGCCATACGCATAGCGCGAAAGCCGGCCAGGGCATGAACGTGTCCATGCAGGACGGCTTCAATCTCGGCTGGAAGCTCGGCGCCGTTTTGCAGGGCCAAAGCGACGCAGGCTTGTTGCGCACGTATTCGGATGAGCGCCAGCCCATCGCGAAAGCGTTGATCGACTTCGACAAAGAATGGTCGGCGATGATGGCCGCGCCGCCCAAGGATCCGAACCGGCCGGAAGCGGGCGGCGTCGATCCCGCGGAGCTTCAGGCGTATTTCGTGCGTGCGGGCCGCTACACGGCGGGCCTTGCGACCCATTACCGGCAGGGCGTGCTGACGGGCGCCGCGACTCATCAGGCACTCGCCGGGGGATTCGTGATCGGGACGCGCTTTCACTCATCGCCCGTCGTTCGCATCGCGGATGCCAAGCCGGTCCATCTCGGACACGCGGCCCGTGCGGACGGCCGCTGGCGCCTGTACGCGTTCTCGGATGCGAAGCGCAGTGCGCTTCAGGCGCTGTGCGCGCATCTCGCCACGTCGCCCGATTCCGTCTTGCGGCGCATCACACCAGAGAACGCCGATATCGACAGCGTGCTCGACTTGCGCGCGGTGCTGCAAGAGCCTCATCGTGACGTGCGTCTCGAAGACCTGCCCGCGCTTCTGCTGCCGCGCAAGGGACGGTACGGTCTCATCGACTACGAGAAGGCATTTACGAACGACGCAGCGACTGATATCTTCGGCGAGCGCGCCGTCGATCGCGAACGGGGCGCACTCGTGGTGGTCCGTCCGGATCAATACGTCGCTCATGTTCTTCCGCTGGATGCCTACGACGAACTGGCCGCGTTCTTCCGGCCGATATTCCGCATGCACTAACCCACTCCGACACTGCGAAATTGCCGATTAAAAAAGACGAGCCGCAAGCGCGCTCGACATTCACGGGCAGCCTCGTGCGCCGCGCCCAGCAGCGCCACGTAGCGGTGTGGCTCAGCGAAGTCTCCACCGAGATCACGAGCGTCCAGTACGCGGCGCTCGAAATCCTGCACAGGACGCCCGGCGTCAATCAGCGACAACTCGGCGATGAACTCGACGTGGACCGTTCGACGATCGCCGATCTGGTCGCGCGCATGGTGCGCAACGGCCTGATCGAGCGCTCCGACGATCCCGTCGACAAGCGCAGTTATGTGCTGTTCCTCACCGCAGCCGGCAAGAAACAACTGGCCGCCTTGCGCCCGCGTGTCGAGGAGGTCGAGCGCATCCTCACGGCCAGGCTGACCGCGCGCGAATGTGTGGAGTTGCGACGGTTGCTGTCGGCGCTATTGCCGCCGCGGGAATAGTGCCCGCCGGCGCGTCGCGGCGCCGGCCTCAGGGCCGGCCGTCGTGCTGAGGTGCGCGGACGTTGGCTTTCGTCACCGAACGCGATTCGGTCTTCCGCCAGCGCCGGGACGCGTTGAATTCTCACGCGGACCGGATGATTCGCGAAGATTCGGCCGACCGGCCGGACCGTGATCCTCGCAGATCGTCGATATCGCGTGCTTGAACAGCACCTGCGACCCGCTGCTCGAATTGAGGTAGACCATGTACGTGTCGAACGACTGAATATGGCCGGTCAGCTTGATGCCGTTGACCAGAAAGATCGCGACGCGTTTGCGCTCTTTTCTGAGTGCGTTCAGA
The DNA here is from genome assembly GCF_023631085.1 of Caballeronia sp. INML1. Taxonomy (NCBI): domain Bacteria; kingdom Pseudomonadati; phylum Pseudomonadota; class Betaproteobacteria; order Burkholderiales; family Burkholderiaceae; genus Caballeronia; species Caballeronia sp. INML1. The sequence goes on from NZ_JALQDT010000051.1 coordinate 598,585, forward strand.
AAATCGCCTTGGATACCGGGAAGACTGTTGGACATTGATGACTCATGTTTGAACCGTACAAGAACCGTTAGCCGACGAAACTTCGTCAGCAGAGCCTGCGTCCTCGTCCGGTTGTATTTGCTCGATGAGCCATTATCGCCTTTCCGACGCGCCCGTCACCGAAAAAGAAAATCTCCGTCGTCACGAAAAGGCAAAGCGGCGCATGGCGTGACATGCGTAGGCGGCCCGTTCGGCCCGATTTTCCGCGTGCAGGCCGACGCGGCCGACACCGCGCCGAAAATCCCGCGCCGAGGCGTCAAACGACTACATTTTGTCGCCAGTCCAGAAAATTTTTCTGACAATCGACGCTTCGCACCACTTTTATCGCAGGCCGATCCGCACTAGAGCCGGTCACTCAATCGGCAGCCGTCAGTTCATCCGCTCTGGACAGAAACATTTTCAACACCGGCGATGTGTTCGACCGGCTATAGCCGATGGCGAGCTCGACGGTCGGCGCTTCGCCTTCCAGCGGGCGGCTCGCCACCGACCACGGCAGCAGATTGTTCGCGTACTCGGGCATCAGCGAAACCCCGCGCGTAGAAGCGACGAGCGACATGGCCATCGCCAGGTTGTCGACGCCATGCGCAGGCTTCGGGTCGATGCCGCTTTCCCGCAGATATTTCACGACCACATCGTGCAGCACGCGCGCCTTGTTCGATGCCATGACGAACGTCTCGCTCCGCAGGTCCGACGGACTGATCGCCGTTTTCGCCGTCAGCCGGTGGTCGCTCGGCATCAGCACGACGAGCTTCTCGCGATGGACCACGTGATAGTCGAGGTCGAGCCCCGGCTCCTTGCGCACGAACGCAAGGTCCAGCTTGCCGCGCGCCACGGCGTCGGCGAGATCGGGCGAGTAGCCGCTCGATATCGTGACGTCGATGTTCGGCAATTCATCGCGCAATACGCGCATGGCGCGCGGCAGCCACGTCATTTCCTGGCCGGTCAGAAAGCCCAGCGCGAAGACCTGCTTGGCGGGGCTCGCCGCGCGGCGCGCCGCCTCGACGGCCGCGTCGACCTGCGCAAGCGCAAGCCGTGCATGGTCGAGAAACGCCTTGCCGGATGCCGTGAGCTCGACCCCGCGCGCACTGCGGCTGAAGAGTTCCGCCCGCACTTCGTCCTCGAGATCGCGGATCTGCCTGCTGAGCGATGGCTGCGACGTGAACAGCCGCTGCTCGGCGGCGACCGTGAGGCTGCCCGTTTCCGCGACGGCAACGAAATAGCGCAGATGGCGCAGCTCCATCCTTTCTCCTGTCTTGCTCGTTCACGGGCCATGCTTTAAAGGCATGCCGGCCAGCCTACAAAGTCTTTTTTCTTTGTGCAAGCGAGGGCTAGATTCGCTGTCAGCAGTCGCATGGAGCGCGGCGAGCGCCAGCGAGGCGGTTTTGCCGCCATACGTGAAGGTTATTGCCGCGCGTCACCACAAGCCGATCAAGGAGTCTAGCCATGAATGACCTCGCCGGAAAAACCGCGCTCGTTACGGGCGCATCCCGCGGCATCGGCCGCGCCATCGCGCTCGCGCTGGGCAGCGCCGGTGCACGGGTGCTCGTGCACTACGGCAGCAACGAGGCGGCCGCCGACGCGACCGTCGCCGACATCATCGCGAGCGGCGGTCACGCGCAGAAGGTCGCCGCCGATCTGCGCAGCGCCGACGGCCCGCGCACGCTCGCCGGCCACGTGCGCGCCGCGGTCGGCGGACGGCTGGACGTGCTGGTTGCGAACGCGGGCATTGCGAAAGCCGCGAGCATCGAAGATACGACGGTCGAAGACTTCGACGCGCTCTTCGCCGTCAACGTGCGCGCGCCGTTCTTTCTTGTCCAGCAACTTCTGCCGATGCTGCGCCAGGGCAGCAGCGTCGTGCTGCTTTCGTCGCTGGCGGCGCGCGCGTCGGTCGGTGAACTGGCCGCGTATGCAGCGACGAAAGGCGCGGTCGATACGCTCGTGCGCCACTTCGCGTCCGCGCTCGGCGAGCGTGGCGTGCGCGTGAACGCGGTGGCGCCCGGCGTCGTCGAGACCGACATGTCGAGCTTCGCCAAAACCGATGAAGGACGCGACTACACGCTGAGCCTACAGGCTCTGAAGCGCGTCGCGCAACCCGATGACATCGCCGGTGCCGTGACCTTCCTCGCTTCGGACCGGGCGAGCTGGATCACGGGCGATACGCTGCGGGTCGATGGAGGATCGAAGCTCTGATCCGCGCATCCTGCTTTCATACGTTATCCGAACTATATATTCGCTAGTGAAAGTACGAGACGCCCTATCACGCGGTCGAGCCGATCCGCGATCACCTCGCGTTCTGCCCCGACCGCGTCGATTCGATCGAAGAACGTGCCTGAGAAACCGACACGAACCGTCAAATCTTGAAACTTTCCAGCGTGGCGGGATGAAACAATTCCTCCGGCTGGAGCAGGCGGCTCGACAAACCTTCCTCGTAGTGCCGCTTCAGAAAGCGCGACAGCACATGCCGGTTCGGCTCGAAACCGTACGACCAGAAATCGTGCCCCATGAGCCGCCGCGCATTGCGCAACTGTTCTTCCACGAAAGGAAGCGTCACCTTGGTCGCGGACGTGTCGCTCAGTTTTGCAAGCGCAACCGCCTTGCTCTTTTCGAAGGCTTTCGCCACCGCGCCCGGGAGCCACGGATGCTGCTCGGCGAGCGTGCGCCGCACGCCCAGCAGGTGCATGATCGGGAACAACTTCGTTCGCGTGTACCAATCGGCCGCGGCCTTCTGCGGATCGTCGTAGAGATACTTCACATTCGGATGGCCGTTCGTGAAGCACGAGGGCGCGCGCGGGCCGATCAGTGCATCGATTTCCCCGGATGCGAGCATGCCGGAGATCGTCGCGTTGTCGGGTGCATTTTCGAGTCGCACGTCGTCGGGCAGCTTGAGACCGATCTTCTCCAGACGGCCGGTTTCTTCATAGCCGCCGCGAACCCACGTCACGTCCGACGCCTTCACGCCATGATCTTCCTCCAGAAAGAGACGCGCCCACACGTTGGCCGTCAACTGGTACTCGGGCACGCCGATGCGCTTGCCCTTGAGATCGGCGGGCGTTTCGATGCCACGATCGTTGCGAACGTAAATAGAGGTATGGCGAAACGCGCGCGACGGAAAAATCGGCACGCCGATATACGGGCTCGTGCCCGCCGCCGTCTTTACGCTATAGCTCGACAAAGACAGTTCGCAGATGTCGTAATCGGCGTGACGGAACGCGCGAAAGAAGATCTCCTCCGGGTCTTGCAGCATGAAGAGCGGATCCACACCGTCGATCTGCACTTCACCGTCCACGAGCGGTCGCATGCGATCGTAGTTGCCCACCGCGACCGATAGATTGAGCTTGCCCATATTCAACTTTCCCTTGTGATTGACGTTTCTTCGCCGATGAGCACGTCGCGCTGCTCCGCGCTCGAACGCAACATCGCGAGACAGATTTCAAGCGTGCCGCGCGCCCATGCGCCGTCGTGCAGCGCAGCGGCGTTACCGCGCACGGCGGCAAAAAGTTCGTCGATGACTTCGGCGCGCGCAACCGCCGGCGCGTCGAGTTCGACACGTTCGCGCCGTTCGTCTCCGTACACGACGATGCCGTCCGGCATCGGCCGCAAATCGGCACGCTCGCATGAAACGATCAGCGGACCGAAATGCTGGTGCCTTCGCACGCCGCGGGTTTTCGACGCGGGCGTGTACGCGTCTCCGCCGTAGGTCCCTGCGGCCTTGAGCCGTGCCTCTTCTTCTCTCGACACGACCTGAGACAGCTTTCGACGGGCGGCGCCATATTCGTCCGCGCTGCGCGCCTGACCCATCTCACCGATCCAGCCGGTCCACTCGTCGGAATCGAAATGCGCATAACCGTTGTAGGAGAGCGTCGCGAATGCGCCGTTTTCGAACCACAGCGTGGCGGTGTAGGCGCCTTCGGTCGGACGCTGTGCGTCCCAGTTGCCCACTACGGCGCGGATGCGCGTCGCGCGGCTTCCCGCGAGCAGGCGCACGATGTCCACCTGATGCGCCGCCTGACTGAACACCGCGCCGCCGCCCTCGTCGGTCTTCAGTTCCTCCGGGCGTCGCGGCCGGTACAGATAGTCGGTGTAGTTGAGCGCGTGGATCATCTTCACGTCGCCGAACGCGCCCGATGCGATCAGTTCGCGCGTACGCAGATACGGCGTATCGAAGCTATGGCAATGGCCGACGATCAGATGCACGTTCGCTTCACGGCACGAGTCGATCATGTCGTCGCATTCGGCGAGCGACAGCGCCATCGGCTTTTCGACGAGCACGTGCTTGCCGTGCGATGCCGCGATCCGCGTATGCGCCGCATGAAACTGATGAGGGCTCGCGATATAGATCGCATCGATGTCAGGCCGCTGCGCGAGCGTGTCGATGTCGCGGTAAGCGGGCGCGTCGAAGTCGGCTTCGAATTGCGCGCGCGCCGTCTCGCGTGGATCGCAGGCCGCGACGAGCTGCACGCGCGCGTCGCCGAGAAACGTCGGCAGCATCAGCGAGAATGCGCGGCCCAGCCCCGCGATGCCGAGTCGGATTTTCTCCATCAGACCTGAACCTGATAGTTCGACTCGAGTTCCGTCGCAGTCTCGACCCACACCGGCTGCGCGGCGAACTGCTTCCAGTCGGTATCCTTCGGCACCATCGCCTGGAACGAGCACACGCTGCGCGGAATCGCGTTTTCGCCCGTACCGATCGCCTCTTCGCCCGCCTGGAACGCCTTCAGCGCGTCGAGCATGCGCCGGCGGAATTCGACCACGGCGACGTCGCTCGCGCCGAGCCGCTCTTCGGTGCGATCCGCGATCGGGCCCATCGTCACCCACATCGCGATGTCCTGATTTGGAAAGCCCTTGATGCCGGTGAAATTGCCCGCCTTCATGGCTTCGCGATCCTGCCAGAAACGGTTGTCGTGCGTGCGCAGCGGCCGGTAAGACGCATCGAGATCGATGCCGACCTGCTGCCCGAGAAACTTGCGCCACGTTTCGGTTTCCGGCGTCTTGTCGGGATGTCCCCACGCCATGAAATAGAACGCGGTGCTGGTGTCGTCGCACGGCACGTTGATGTTGGCGACGTTATACAGGTTGTTCGGCGGAATCAGCGCGGTGGCCGGCGCGACGAACACGGTCGAGCGCACGTAATCGTGCGTGGCCGCGTTTTGAATCGGGCGGCGCAGGGCGGCATAGCGAAAGCCGTAGCTCGTGCGATGAACCTGCAGGCGCGGCGCCTTGTCGGTCGATGGACGCAGCCAGTTCTTCGATGTCGCTTCCGCGCCGCCGACGCGCGCCGGCACGAAGTCCGACGAATGCAGGCTCGAGCTGTGCGCGGAATCGATCGCGCCTTCGAGAATCTGCGCCCAGTTGCACGGAAGAATCGCCTTCGCGATGCTCACACGCGTGTCTTCGGTCGGCGCCCACGCGGGCGGCACGAACTCGGGAATCGCGTCCTGCGGACCCATGTACGCCCAGACGAAGCCGCCCCATTCCTTCGTTTCATAGGCCTTGTGCTTCACCTTCTTCGTCATGTCGCTGCACGATGGCTCGGAAACCATTTCGATCACGTTGCCCTTCACGTCCATCTTCCAGCCGTGATAGAGGCAGCGCAGGCCGCAATCCTCGTTGCGCCCATACACGAGCGATACGCGCCGATGAGGACAGTATTCGTCCATCACGCCGACGTTGCCGTCGGTGTCCCGGAAGACGACGAGGTCTTCCCCGAACACGCGCGCCTTCACCGGTGCGCCGTCCGGCTCGCTGACTTCCTCGATGAGGCACACGGGCGTCCAGTGACGGCGCATTAGCTGACCCATCGGTGCATCGCCTTCGACACGGCACAGCAATTCATTTTCTTCATGCGTGAGCATTTACGCTTCTCCTGACCAACGTATTCAATGAGGATGTATTCAGAGGTCCAGCACGAGTTCTTCGCTCTTCGCACGCGACACGCAGATCATGATCTGGTCGCGCTTCTCGTCTTCGCCCAGCACCATGTCGCGGTGGTCCGCCACGCCCGCGCACAGCGTCGTGCGGCACGATCCGCATGTACCGCTCTCGCATGAACTCGGCGCGCGGATGCCGTTGTCGCGCAGGATTTCGAGGATCGAGCGGTCCTTCGGAATCTCGAACGAGCAACCCGAGCGCTCGAGCTTCACGCTGAAAGGCGTGTTCTGCGCCGCGCGCGACTGGTCCACGCCGAAGCTCTCGAAATGCACGCTGCCAGTCGGCCAGTGACCGGTCATGTCGCGCACGCCGTCCATCAGCGCACGCGGGCCGCAGCAGTAGACATGCGCGCCGCTGCCGGGCTTCTCGAACACCGGCCAGAAATCGAACGCGTTGGCGAGATCGCCATGATCGTGATGAATGACCACATGCGGCTTCCATTCCGCACTCGACAATTCATCGAGGAAAGCCGTCGTCTCCGGGCTGCGTGAAACGTAATAGAGCTTGAAACGCGGGCCGGCGGTGGCTTTGAGGTGACGCATCATCGACAGGACCGGCGTGATGCCGATGCCGCCCGCAACGAACACGAAGCTGCGCGCGCGCTCGCTCAGTTCGAACTCGTTGCGCGGCTCGGAGACTTCGATACGGTCCCCTTGCGCGACCTCGTCCGTCATGCTGACCGAACCGCCGCGACCCGCCGCGTCGCGCTTTACGGCGATCACGTAGCGGTCGGTTTCGGCCGGGTCGTTGCAGAGCGAGTAGTTGCGATTCGCGCCGCTCGGCACTCGCACCGTCAGATGCGCGCCCGCCGTGAAAGGCGGCAAGTCGCGCCCTGCCTCATCGCGCAGCTCGAAACGGAAGATGCCTTCCGCCACCGGGTCCTTCTTCGTCACCACGAGCGTTCTGAATGACACCTCGTTGCTGGCCGACTCGTTCATTGCACTTGCTCTCCGCTTGTCGCTCAATCGATCATCATGCCGTTTATATTAGATATCTAATCATTTAGACGCAAGCGGGTTTTCCCTGAAACGCTTTTTGCGTGAAGTGAAGCCAATGCCGCAAATGAAAACGGCGCCTTCATGACGAAGGCGCCGCCCCTGCTGCGAGAACCGATGCTTACGAATGCTTTTCCGCGTGCTCGCGCAGCGTGTTGGCCGGCACGCCGATCAGCACCGCGAGACCGCCGAGCAGTACGATCGCGGCGATGGCGGACAGACCGATGGCGAGACTGCCCGTCATCGTCTTGATCCAGCCGAGCGCGATCGGCCCGCAGAACGCGCCGACCTGACCCAGGCTGCTGATTGCACCGATGCCCGCGGCGGCTGCGTCATCGGAGAGATAGGCAGGCGGAATCGACCAGATGATGGCCGCGGCGCCGAAATATGAAATGGAGATCATGCCGAGACACACGATGGCGGCCGCGGTATTGCCCGACAGCACGGGCAGCAGAAAGCCGCCCAGCGCGCCGACGGCGGTGCACAGGAAGAAGTGCCAGCGCCGCTCGAGCGTCACGTCCGAACTGCGCGCCACCGCGAACATCCCGAGCGCGCCGATGATGTACGGCAGCGCCGACAGCAGCCCCACGTTGAGCACGTCCGACACGCCCGCCTGACGGATGATCGTCGGCGTCCAGTAGTTGAGGATCGTGCCGCACAGAGGCACCGTTCCCCAACCCGCCGCGAGGATATACACGCGAGGGTCTTTCAACGCGACGAGCAACTGGTGACTCGTGTGCTTCGCGGGTTTCTTTTCGGCGCGGTCGGCGGCGAGCGCATCGAGGATGATTTGCTTCTGCTCGTCGTCGAGCCAGCGCGCGTCTTGCGGACGATCGACGAGATAGAAGAACGCGACGATGCCCATCACCAGCGCGGGGAGGCCTTCGAGGAAAAACAGCCACTGCCAGTTCTTGTAGCCGAGCACGTGGACGAAGTTATGCAGGATCCAGCCCGACAACGGCCCGCCGATGATGCCCGCCGCGGCGATCGCCAGCAGAAAGCGCGACGTGATGCGCGCGCGCCGCGCGCCCGGATACCAGTACGTCAGGTACAGAATGATGCCGGGCCAGAAACCGGCCTCCGCCGCGCCGAGCAGAATCCGTGCGACATAGAATTGCGTCGGCGTGGTCATGAACGCCATCGCCGTGGAAATACCGCCCCACAAAATCATGATGCGCGAGATCGTCAGGCGCGCGCCGATCTTTTTGAGCCATAGCGTGCTCGGCACTTCCAGCGAGATATAGCCGATAAAAAAAAGACTCACGCCGAGCCCATATGCTGCATCGGACAAACCGAGATCCTGTTTCAAATGCAGCTGCGCGAAGCTGACGTTCACGCGGTCAAGATAGTTCAGCACCCAGCAGACGAAGATGAACGACATCAGCCGCCAGGTGACCTTGTGATACGTGGCCTCGACGCGCGCCGCGGCGGCGTCCGATTCCGACATGAATTGCGTGACTGTGGATTTGGCCACCAAACGTCTCCGATTCCCGTGCTCAAGAGGACGATGCGCCGGCGCGTGCGGTTGGACCGCGCATTCCGGGCATCTGCGCTTTTTTATTCGATATCTAATCATAATGGTAAGGAGACGAGCGGGCGGGAACAAGCTCGGGTTTGCACGGAGACGCCTGCCCGAACGCCGGACAGCAGGACGATCGGCCCAACGGCTATCATGTCGGGAATGGACCTGCTCTACTGAAAAGACACTGTCATGACACGAAAGAAGACTGTGGAAGGCGCGCCGGGAGAAACCGCGCAGATGCTGCGCCACTGGCACGAGTCCGTGCCGAACGACCGTCTTGCGCACCTCGTCAAGGACGCCGCCCGTTCGATGGTCCGTGCATTGCAGATGCGGCTCGCGGAGCATTCGGTGTCATTCGGGCACTGGACGTTCCTGCGCATCCTGTGGGAAACCGACGGCCTCACGCAGCGCGAACTCAGCGAGCAGGCGGGCGTGATGGCACCGACCACGTTCGCCGCCGTGACTGCCATGGAAAAGCTCGGGCTGGTCGAGCGTCAGCAGCGTCCCGAGAACAAGAAGAACACGCACGTGTACCTGACTGCCGAAGGCCGCGCGCTGAAAGACAAGCTCGTGCCGCTGGCGGAGGAAGTCAACGAGATCAGCGTGACGGGGCTGAGCGAACGCGATATCAAGGTCGCGCGCAAAGTGCTGCTCACGATCATCGAAAATCTGGCGGACGACGAGTCCGGCTCGACAAATCCGATGCGACGTGTGCTGTCGACTCGTGAACTCGGCAAGCTGATTGCCGAGCGTGGTGAAAGCCTGGAAGACGCTTGAGCGCGCTGTTGCGTGGCGCTTTCACGCGTTGAGGTCGCGCGTTGATCCCATGACTTGCGCCGTGCTTGCGCAACGTATCTTCGAAGAACGCAAGCGGCATCGGTTGCGGCGAACTATGTTGCGGTCCGAGTTCCGCGAGCGCCCGATCGAATCGCACGATGGTCGCCAAGTCACGCGGATAGCGCCGCGCATCGAAGCCGAGAAGGCGCCATTCGCGCGTCGCCCCGTCGAGCGACGCTCGTCGATCCGACGCCTTCGGTGCCGTGCGAGAACAGCATGTCGATTTCATCGAACGGGGCCATGCAGGCCGCGCGGCATTCACGCGGCGGGAGTCAGTGCGACCTTATCCATCCCGGCTGCCTGTGATCGAATGCAACGGGTCGAACGAGCCGTTGCGCACGCGCTCGATGAGCGCGGGCGTGATCGCACGATGGTTGGAGTTGCCCATCTTGACGGTGAGATTCTTGTTCATCGCGGCCTCGAGCAGAAAGAAGCGATCGTTCGGCGGATATACGCCGACCACCCCCAGCGTGCCCGCCTTCGCTCGTTCTGTAACGAGGTTCGCGTGGGATTCGAGCAATAGCCGCGCCCGCCTTGCGCCAGTTTTCATCGCGATGTCGGTCGCGCATGACCCTTTTTCCCTGACGATATCGCCTTCTTTTCGCATAGCAGGCCCGCTACGTGCGCGAGCCTGATGCAGTTGTCGAGTACATCACAGTACGACGTAACACCCGCTCGCGCATGGCGACCAAACCCCTGGGCGACGAAGCGGGCGGTACGTGTATTGCTCATATCACGCATCGCTCACGTTGAAGGACACAGCTCATGAAAGCGCTCATCTGGCAAGGCAAGAAAGACATCCGCTACGAAACGGTGCCCGATCCGCGCATCGAGCATCCGCGCGACGCGATCATCAAGGTGTCAACGTGCGCGATCTGCGGCTCGGATCTGCATCTGTTCGACGGCTTCATGCCCGGCATGACGTCCGGCGATGTCATGGGCCACGAATTCATGGGCGAAGTCGTCGAGGTGGGCAGCGAGAACTCCGCGCTCAAGATCGGCGAGCGCGTGGTGGTGCCGTTCACCATCATCTGCGGCGAATGCGATCAATGCAAACGCGGCAACTTCTCCGTCTGCGAGCGCAGCAACCGCAACAAGGACGAGGCCGACAAGGTCTTCGGCCACGCGACGGCGGGCCTCTTCGGCTACACACACCTGACGGGCGGCTATGCCGGCGGACAGGCCGAATATGTGCGCGTGCCGTTCGCGGACAAGACTCACGTCAAGATTCCCGATGGCCTTTCCGACGAGCAGGTGCTCTTTCTCGGCGATATCTTCCCGACCGGCTGGCAGGCGGCCGTGCAATGCGAAATCGAACCGACCGATACGGTCGCGATCTGGGGCGCGGGCCCTGTCGGACAGATGGCCGTGCGCAGCGCCATTCTGCTCGGCGCGAAGCAGGTCGTCGTGATCGATCGCGTACCGGAGCGTCTGGCGATGGCGCGCGCAGCGGGCGCCGTCACGATCGACTTCAAGGAAGAGAGCGTGCTCGATCGCCTCAAGGACCTCACGCAGGGCAAGGGACCCGAGAAGTGCATCGACGCGGTCGGCATGGAGTCGCATGCGACGCGCTCCTTCGATGCCCTCTACGATCGCGCAAAGCAGGCCGTGATGCTCGAGACCGACCGTCCGCACGTGCTGCGCGAGATGATCTATGTGTGCCGTCCCGCGGGCACGCTCTCAGTGCCCGGCGTCTATGGCGGGCTGATCGACAAGATCCCGTTCGGCGCGGCGATGAACAAGGGACTCACATGGCGCATGGGCCAGACGCACGTGAACCGCTGGACCGACGATCTCCTGCACCGCATTCAGGAAGGCCAGATCGATCCGTCCTTCGTCATCACGCACCGTGTTTCGCTCGCCGATGGCCCTGAAATGTACAAGACATTCCGTGACAAGGAGGATGGCTGCATCAAGGTCGTGCTCAAGCCGTGAAGGTCGCGCACCGCCGGGGCACGGCCATTGCGCAACGCTGCGCAGCCAACCACGGATGCGACCCTCATGCTGGTGATTTCTCCTCATCTCGACGACGCCGTGTTCAGTTGCGGCGCGGCGCTCGCCGCCTCGCCGGGCGCGGTGGTCTGCACCGTCTTCGCAGGCGCGCCCGGCGAGGCAGTCGTAACCGACTGGGACACGCAATGCGGCTTCGCCAACGCGCATCAGGCGATGCATGAGCGCCGCGCAGAAGATGCCGCCGCGCTGGACGCGCTCGGCGCGCGTCCAGTTCATCTGAACCTTCTGGATTCCCAGTACGCGGGCGATGCCAGCGCGTCACCCGAGGAAATCGCATCGGCGCTGGCCGGCGTGATCCGCGCGAAGGCGTTGCCGACGCTTTATATACCGCTCGGTCTCTTTCATTCCGATCACCGTCTCGTGCATGACGCGTGCCGCGAGGCTTGGCGCGCCGACCCTGCGCTAACGTGCATCGCTTACGAAGACGCGCTCTATCGGCGCATGAACGGCCTCGTGCAGTCGCGCCTGGCTGAGTTGGCGCAAGACGGCATCACCGCGACGCCCGTTTCCGAGCGCATCGACACCAACGCGCTCGCACGCAATCTCGCAGCGAAGCAACGCGCTGTAAGCCGCTACGCGAGCCAGCTCCGCGCTTTCGGACCGAACGGCTACGACGACGTCTTCGCCCCCGAGCGCTGCTGGACACTTCAACCCGTGCGCCATGACCGCTGAACGAGCCATGCGTTTGGAGGGAAGTCCCGCTCGGATTTCGGTCGTCGTCCTGACTTACAACCGTGCCGATCAGGTGCTCGACACCCTTGCAAGACTTGCCGCGCTTCCCGATCGCGTCCATATCGTCGCGGTAGACAATGCCTCCACGGACGGGACAGCCGCCCGCATCGCGGCACGATTTCCCTTCGTCGAGCTCGTCGTCGCACCGGCGAACCTCGGCGCGGCCGGGCGCAACCTCGGCGTTGCGCGCGTCAGGACGGAATACGTTGCGTTCTGCGACGACGACGTCTGGTGGAGCGCAGGCTCGCTCTCGCGCGCGGTCGAGATACTCGATGCCGCGCCGCGCGTCGCGGTGTTGAATGCGCGCGTCGTCGTCGGCGCACAGGGCGCGGTCGACGAGACCTGCGAGCGTATGCGCGAAAGCCCGCTTCGCAGCGCCGTGCTGCCCGCACCCGCGCTCATCGGGTATATGGCGGGCGCATGCGTCTTTCGAACGGACGTTTTCCGGCAAGTGGGCGGCTACGAGCCAAGGCTTTTCATCGGAGGAGAGGAAACGCTCGTTTCACTCGATGTGCTATCGGCGGGCTACGAGATGATCTATATCGAGGAACTGGTCATTCACCATCACCCGTCTGCGCTGCGCGACAGCGCACAGCGGCGCAGGCTGCTCGCGCGCAACGCCGCATGGGTGGCCTGGATGCGTCTGCCGCTGCCCGAAGCACTGAGCGCCACGCTCGACGCGCTCCAGACGATGCTCACCGAACGCTCGCCGTTGCGTGACGTGCCTTTGCTCATCGCCAGCATTGCATGGGCGCTGAGCAAGCGGCGTGTGATCGGCGAACGCGTGCGGTCCATGCGGCAACTCGTCCTCGACGACGACGCGCGCCGCGAGGCAGAGACAGACGAGCCACGCCCTTTCCGTTCTACACGCATCGAGTAAAAGCGTCCATGTCTCGCGCGTCGGACCAAACGATATTTGGTTCGTCTCGCAACGAACCGCAAATCGTTTCGTAGTTCTTTCGACCAGCACAACGAGTGGCACGTCGAATGCTGAAAGCCGATGACTGATCCACGCGATTGTGCACCGTGCACGCGCGCCGATGGGGATCGTATGACAAGGGGGCTCCCGTGAAAATCGCATTGATCAGTGAACATGCTTCGCCGTTGGCTGTTGCCGGCGGCGTGGACAGTGGCGGCCAGAACATCTATGTAGCGAATGTCGCGCGCCAGCTCGTGCGCATCGGTCACGATGTCGACGTGTTCACGCGCTGCGATCGCTCCTTATTGCCGCTCGTCTCACGCTTCGAAAACATCCGCGTGATAAACGTACCGGCAGGGCCGCCCGTGCAACTGCCAAAGGAGCAGCTTCTACCGTACATGGACGCGTTCGCGAGCTTCATGATCGACTTCATGAAGAAAGAAGCGCAGCCGTATGCGATCGTGCATGCGAATTTCTTCATGTCGGGCGTCGTTGGTTTGCGCATCAAGGATGCGTTAGGCATTCCGCTCGTCACGACGTTTCATGCGCTCGGGCGCGTGAGACGGCTGCATCAGGGCCAATCGGACGGCTTTCCGAATGCCCGCTTCGAGATCGAGGACGAACTGGTAAGGCGTTCCGACTCGGTGATTGCCGAATGCCCGCAGGACGAAAACGACCTGATCCATCTCTACGATGCCGATCCCGCCCGCATCGATCTCGTGCCGTGCGGTTTCGACCGTGTCGAGTTTCACCCGCTGGACAAAGCAGCGGCAAGAGAACGTCTCGGCTGGCCGCAGGACCGCTTCATCGTGCTGCAACTCGGGCGCATGGTGCCACGCAAGGGCGTCGACAACGTAGTGCGCGCGCTCAGCGTGTGCCGTTCGGAACATGGCGAAAGCGCCGAACTTTACGTGGTCGGCGGCAATTCCGACGAGGCCAACGAGATCGCGACACCGGAGATCGTTCGTCTGCGTGGCATCGCGCGCGAATGCGGCGTCGAGACGCATGTGCATTTCGCCGGCCGTCATGGACGCGCCGAGCTGAAGCACTTCTATAACGCGGCCGACGTATTCGTGACGACGCCGTGGTACGAGCCCTTCGGCATTACGCCGCTGGAGGCGATGGCGTGCGGCAGGCCGGTCATCGGCGCGGACGTGGGCGGTATCCGCTATTCGGTTGCGCACGGTGAAACGGGTTTGCTCGTCCCGCCGAAAGATCCCGCCGCGCTCGCACATGCGATCGCCGTGCTCAAACGCGATCCGGCGCTCGCGCGCCGCATGGGCGAAGCGGGCCTTGCACGCGCCAGCGCGATGTTCACCTGGTCGAATGTCGCGCAGGCGCTCGCGGACGTCTATGCGCGCGTGAGCGGCGAGGACGCGCAGGCCGCGGCGCGCGTGGCAATGGGCGGAGCGTCGCGATGACGTCCTTGCCCCCGATGCCGCGCGCCGCCATCTTCATCGACAAGGACGGCACCCTGCTCGAAGACGTGCCCTGGAATGTCGATCCCAAGATGATGCGTCTTGCCCCCGGCGCGTTCGATGCGCTGCGTCTGTTCGCCTCGCGCGGCGTGCCGCTTTTCGTCGTCAGCAACCAGAGCGGCGTGGCACTCGGCAAGTTCGAACGGCATGCGCTCGATGGCGTCGAGACCCGTATGCACGAACTCGCAGCCGAAGCGGGCGCCGCAATCGAGGGCGTCTATTGGTGTCCGCACCATCCGCAAGGCATCGTCGCTGAATTCACGCGTGTTTGCGAATGCCGCAAGCCCGCGCCCGGCATGCTGCTGCGCGCGGCGCGCGAGCATCGCCTCGATTTGTCGCGAAGCTGGTTCATCGGCGACATACTCGATGACGTCGAAGCGGGCAGGCGCGCGGGCTGCCGCAGCGTGCTCATCGATAACGGCAACGAGACCGAATGGCTGCGCGGCCCGGGACGCGAGCCGGATATCGTCGTGAGGGACATGCACGAAGCTGCGATAGCCATCGTCAACGCGGAGTGTCCGGCATGAAGCGCGACCCGGTAAATTCATCGACGTTGCCTCCGGTCGTCGCGGCGCATGCGCGCAAAAGCGCGGCGAATCAGGCGCGTGACTGGGGCGCGGACGTGAAGCGCATTCTTTGCATCCGGCTCGACAACCTCGGCGATGTGCTGATGACCACGCCCGCGCTGCACGCCTTGCGCACGGCGCAGCCCGGGCGCCATCTGACCTTGCTCGCATCGCGCGCGGGCAAGGCGGCAGCGCCCTTCATCGATGCGATCGACGACGTGATCGAATACGACGCGCCGTGGGTCAAGCAGGATGCGCCTATCGACGCCCTTGTGGATCTCGCGATGCGCGCGCGTCTCAACGCGGCGCATTTCGATGCAGCCGTGATCTTCAGCGTATACAGCCAGAACCCGCTGCCCGCCGCGATGCTGTGCCATCTCGCCGGCATTGCGCTGCGGCTCGCGCATTGTCGCGAGAACCCCTATGGACTTCTGACCGACTGGGTGCCCGAGACCGAGCCGCAGCAAGGCACGCGGCATGAAGTCGAACGTCAGCTCGCGCTCGTCGAACGAGTCGGCGCGCGCACGTCGGATACGCGCATGCGCTTCAACGTGCGGCCCGAGGATGCGATGTCGCTTGCACAAAAGCTGCGCGCGCGTGATGTCGATCTCCATGCGCCATTCGTCGTGGTGCATCCGGGCGCAAGCGCTGCATCCCGTCGATATCCGGTCGAGCGTTTCGCGCAAGTGATCGAGCGATTGCGCACGCAGCTTCAATGGCCGGTGCTCGTCACCGGCTCACGCAGCGAAGGCGCGCTGTGCCGCGATGCATGCGCTGCAAATCCAGGCGCGATAGACCTGTCGGGCGCGCTAGAACTCGGCGAACTCGCCGCATTGATTCAACGCGCGCGCGTGCTCGTATCGAATAACAGCGGCCCGGTGCATCTTGCGTCGGCGCTCGGCACGCCCGTCGTCGATCTGTATGCGCTCACGAATCCGCAGCACATGCCGTGGCAAACGCCGCATCGCGTGCTCTATCACGACGTGCCTTGCCGCTGGTGCTATCGCAGCGTGTGCCCCGAAGGACATCACGCGTGCCTCGCAGGCGTCGGCGTGGATGAAGTCGTGTCGGCGGTGCTCGAACTGATCGAAACACATCCCTTGCATATCAACTCGTCAATACGGACCGGCTAACCATGTACACACTTGGAATCAATGCCGTTTATCACGACAGTGCGGCTGCGCTCGTCAAGGACGGCGTCGTCGTCGCGGCGGCCGAGGACGAACGCTTCACGCACGTCAAGCATGCCAAGCGCCCCGTGCCGTTCTCGACGTGGCAGCTTCCATTCGATGCAATCGACTATTGCCTGAAGGAAGCGGGCATCGAACTGGCCGATGTCGATCACGTCGCGTATTCATACGATCCGCAACTGTTTTCGGGCATGCCGAAGGAGGTGAAAGCGAGCATCGCGTTACCGATGATGCCGTCGGCTCAGCCCAGCAACAATCCTTCTGAATCGCCGTGGGACCCCTTGTTTCTCAGCTATATCGTCAACGCGAAGGCGCAGTTGCTCGACGGCGCGCCGCATCATCTGAAACGGCGCTTTGCAAGCGGCGGACGCGCGCCGCGCTTTGCATGGCACCACGTCGATCATCATCTCTGTCATGAAGCCAGCGCGTTCCTCGCGGCGCCCTTCGACGACACCGCCGTCCTCACGATGGACGGACGCGGCGAAGGCGTCACGACGAGCCTCGGCCAATTCGTGAACGGCGAGTATCGGCGGCTGAAGCAAGTGGAGCTGCCGCATTCGCTCGGCTTGCTTTATGAAGCCGTGACGGGCTATCTCGGCTTTCTTCACTCGTCCGACGAATACAAGGTAATGGCGCTCGCGTCGTTCGGCAAGCCCGCTTACGTCGACCAGTTTCGGGAAATCGTGAAGTATCGGCACGATGGCAGCTATACCGTGGATGCACCGCGTCTCGTCGAACGATTCGGTCCTCCGCGCGAACGTGGCGGCCCGCTCACACAGCATCATTTCGATATCGCGCATTCGCTGCAAGTGGTGCTCGAAGAAACCGCGCTCGAACTCGCGAAGTGGCTTCATGAGCGCACCGGTTTGCCGAATCTCGCGATGGCGGGCGGCGTCGCGCTCAACTGCGTGATGAACGCGCGGCTGCGCGATCGCGGACCCTTCGAGGAAATCTGGGTACAACCCGCCGCCGGCGACGCCGGCACGGCACTCGGCGCCGCGTTGTGGACCGACTATCGCGAGCGTGCCAAAGCGGGCGATGTCAGCCGCAAGTGGCGCATGGACCACGCTTATCTCGGCCCCGAATACGGCGATGAAGAGATCGAAGCGTTCCTGAAATGGACGCGCGCACCTTATCGCAAGCTCACGAACATCGCTGAAGAAACCGCCGACATTCTCGCGCAGAACCGCGTGATCGGCTGGTATCAGGGTCGCACGGAGTTCGGGCCGCGGGCGCTCGGCGCGCGCTCGATTCTCGCCTCGCCGCTCGACGCGTCGATGCAGGCGCGTCTCAATGAAATCAAGGACCGCGAGGATTTTCGTCCGGTGGCGCCCGTCGTAATGGAAGAGCATGCGGCCGACTGGTTCGTCGATGCGCGCGTCGCACCGTTCATGCTGTTCGTGTTCGACGTGCGTGACGAGATGAAAGCACGCATACCGGCCGTCACGCATATCGACGGCACGGCCCGTGTGCAGACCGTCAATCGTGCGCAGCATGCGCTCTATTACGACCTGATCGCCGCGTTCAAGGCGCGCACCGGCGTGCCGGTCCTCGTCAACACGTCGTTCAATACGCGCGGCGAGCCGATGGTAAACACACCGCGCGATGCGCTCGAATCGTTCTGGACGTCACCGCTCGATGCGCTCGTGATCGGTTCATTTCTCATCGAGAAGCCGGGGGCGCGCGCATGAGCACGTATGCCGGTCTGTTCGAAAACGCGGAGATGAACGCGACGGCGGCGCCCGTTCCATCACGCGACGGTTTCATCCCCGACGTGTCGGTGATCGTGCCGACCTATCGCCGTCCCGCGATGCTCGAGCGCTGCGTGTGCGCCATTGCCGCGCAAACATACGATGCGTCGCGCTACGAGATCATCGTATGCGACGACGGACCCGACGAAGCAACGAAGGCATGCGTGCAGCGTCTTGCCGCCTTGCATGCGCCAAGCGGGCCGAAAATCCGCTATGTACCGGTGACGGCGACGCAAGGCCCGGCGGGCGCACGCAACGCGGGCTGGCGCGCATCGCTTGCAAGACGCATCGCGTTCACCGACGACGACACCATCCCCGATCCGCAATGGCTCACGAACGGCATGCGCGCGCTCGATGCCGGCGCGGACGCCGTCTCAGGGCGTATCGTCGTGCCGCTGCCGAAGCGCCCGACCGACTACGAACTCGACGCGGCCGGACTCGCGAACGCGGAGTTCGCGACCGCCAATGCGTTCGCAACACGCGCCGCACTCGAACGCACGGGCGGATTCGATGCGCGCTACACGTCCGCATGGCGTGAAGACTCCGATCTGCACTTCGCGTTGATGCGAGCGGGACTCGTCATCGCACGCGCCGACGATGCGATGGTGCTGCATCCCGTGCGGCCCGCGCGCTGGGGCGTGAGCCTGTCGCAGCAGAAGAAGAGTCAGTTCGACGCATTGCTCTACAAGAAACATCGCACGCTGTTTCGCGAGCGGATACGGCGCCATCCGCCGCTTCTCTACTATGCGATGCTCGCGGCACTCGTGGCGGCGGTCGTATCGCTGGCGGCGGGCGCATCGCAAGTTGCAATCGTCGCGGCGCTCGCATGGATCGCGATGACGATCTGGTTCTGCATGCAACGCCTCAGGACTACCGCGCGCACGCCAGCGCACATCGCGGAGATGTTTTGCACGTCGGCGATCATTCCGTTTCTGTCGATCTACTGGCGCATTCGCGGCGCGTTCAAGTTCAGGGTGTTCTTTTTATGAACATCGAGCCGGTCGAACGCATCGTCGTTTTTCGCGCGCTGCAACTCGGCGACATGCTGTGCGCCGTGCCCGCGTTGCGCGCGTTGCGGCAGGCGTTTCCGCATGCTCGTATCGCACTGGCCGGCTTGCCCTGGGCCGCGCGTTTCGTCGAGCGGTACGGGCATCTGCTCGATGAGCTGATCGTGTTTCCCGGTGCCATCGGCTTTCCCGAACAGGAAGAGACCGATGCGCATCTTCCCGCGTTTCTGCACGCGCTGCGTGAGCGGCGCTTCGATCTCGCGATTCAGTTGCACGGCAGCGGCGGCGTCGCGAACGACATCGTCGAGGGCATGGGTGCACATCTGAACGCGGGCTTTCTGAAGCCCGATGAAGCCATGCGCGAAGGCGTTTTCATGCCGTGGCCCGATGACTTGCCCGAGCCCGCGCGATACACCGCCTTGATGGAACGTCTCGGCATCGACGTTCGCACGCTCGATCTCGAGATCCCGCTGACCGATGACGACGAACGCGAATGCAATGCGCTCGTCGATGCCTGTGCGATAGACCAGGACAAGCTCATCGTCGTGCATCCGGGCGCGCAGTTGCCTTCGCGCCGATGGCCCGTCGAACGCTTCGGCGAAGTGGCGCGCGCGCTATCGGACGCGGGCTGGCAGGTTGCCATCACCGGCAGCGCGGGCGAAGCGCATCTCACCGCATGCGTGACACGCGACGCCGGCGCGCATGCCATCGATCTCGCCGGGCGGACGTCGCTCGGAGCGCTGGCCGCGCTAGTCGCGCGGGCAAGGCTCATCGTCTGCAATGACACAGGGCTCTCGCATGTCGCCGCGGCGATGCGCACGCCGAGCGTCGTGATTGCATCGGGCAGCGATACGCGGCGCTGGGCACCACTCGATCACACGCGTCATCGTGTGCTCGCAGACTGGCCCGCATGTCGGCCCTGTGCCTTCCGCGAATGCCCTTACCACCACGAATGCGCGCTGAACGTAAGCGTGCAAAGCGTGCTCGATGTCGCATTCGCACATCTGCAGGAGGCGGTTTTTCATGCCCACGACTAGTTCACGGCGCCTGCGAGTGCTCACATGGCATATCCACGGCAATTACCTGTATTACCTGAGCCAGGCGCCGCACGACTTCTATCTCGTCACGCGCCCCGGCTATCCGCCCGGATACGCGGGCACGGCGGGCGCGTTGCCCTTCGGGGCGAACGTGCATGAAATGCCGGCGAGCGAGGTGCCGTCGCAGTCATTCGACGTCGTCCTCTTTCAGCACAAACGACAATGGGACGATGACCGTCTCAACCTTCTCACCGACGCGCAACGGCGCCTGCCGCGTGTCTATATCGAACACGATCCGCCGCAGGAAAATCCCTTCGAGCAGAAGCACTGGGTGCAGGAGCGCGACACGCTGCTCGTGCATGTCACGCACTTCAACCGGCTGATGTGGGACAGCGGCGACACCCCGACGCGCGTCATCGAACATGGCGTGGTGGTGCCGGAACACGTGCGCTACAGCGGTGAGCTGGAGCGCGGCATCGCGGTGATCAATCATCTGCGTCAGCGCGGCAGGCGACTCGGGAACGATGTCTATGCGCAGGCCGCCGCGTGCGTGCCGCTCGATCTCGTTGGCATGGACGCGCAATCGGCGGGCGGGGTCGGCGAGATCGGCAACCTGGAGCTTGCGGCGTTCAGCGCCAGATATCGCTTCTTCTTCAACCCGATTCGCTGGACGAGTCTCGGGCTTGCGATCGTCGAGGCGATGACGATCGGCATGCCGATCGTCGGACTCGCGACGACCGAACTCGCCACCGTGATCCGCAACGGTGAGAACGGCTTCGTCCATACGGATACGCATGCGCTCATCGACGCCATGCAGCAGATGCTGCGCGATCCCGCTGAAGCACGGCGTCTCGGCGAAGGCGCTCGACGGACTGCGCTCGAACGCTTTCACATCGCCCGCTTCGCCCGCGACTGGGACGAAGCGCTACGCCACGTATGCAGCTAGCACGCATCATCACGGGAACATTTGAACATGAAAGAAGCTTATAGAAAGCGCATTCTGGTGACGGGCGGCGCAGGCTTTCTCGGCTCGCATCTGTGCGAGCGACTCGTGGCACAAGGTCATGACGTGTTATGCGTCGATAACTTCTACACCGGCACGAAGGACAATATCGCGCATCTGTTCGACAGCCCTAACTTCGAGCTGATGCGCCATGACGTCACCTTTCCGCTCTATGTGGAGGTGGACGAAATCTATAACCTCGCGTGCCCCGCTTCGCCGATCCATTACCAGCACGACCCGGTGCAGACGACGAAGACGAGCGTGCACGGCGCGATCAACATGCTCGGGCTCGCCAAGCGCGTCCACGCGAAGATCTTCCAGGCGTCGACGAGCGAAGTCTATGGCGACGCGCACGTGCATCCGCAACAGGAAGCGTACTGGGGCAATGTGAATCCCATCGGGCCGCGTTCGTGTTACGACGAAGGCAAGCGCTGCGCCGAAACGCTCTTCATGGATTACCGGCGGCAGCATGGGCTGTCGATCAAGATCGCGCGCATCTTCAATACGTATGGGCCGCGCATGCATCCGTCGGACGGGCGCGTGATTTCGAACTTCATGATGCAGGCGTTATCGGGCCAGCCGATTACGGTGTATGGCGAAGGCACGCAAACGCGCTCGTTCTGTTATGTCGATGATATGGTCGATGCGTTCATCCGCCTCATGAATACGCCCGACGAACTGACGGGCCCGGTGAATCTCGGTAATCCGCACGAACTGACGATGCTCGAGGTCGCGCGGCGCATCATCGCGTTGACGGGCTCGTCGTCGGAGATTGTGTTCAAGCCTTTGCCGATGGATGATCCATGGCATCGACAGCCGGATATTGCGCTCGCGCGCGAGGCGCTCGGCTGGTCGCCGACGACGCCGCTCGACGAAGGGCTGCAGCGCACGGCGCAACATTTCCGGCAGATCATCGAAGCGTCGGAGTCGCGCGCGGCGCAGCACATTTAGTCCGTGCGCGCCGTCACCGCACCGATCGTCCCGATCAGCTTCGGCGCAGGCACGGGCTTCGTGAGATGCGCCTGAAAGCCCGCCGCTTGCGCGCGTGAGCGCGCTTCGGCCTGCGTATGTCCCGTCAGCGCGATCGCGGGCATGCGTTCGCCGAGCGACGCCCCACGGCTCGCCTCTTCCTCACGAACGCGTCGCAGGACTTCATAGCCGTCCTGCTCGCCGCCGAGCACGATATCGCAGAGCAACACGTCGGGCCATTGCGCGCCCGGCAGCGCTCGCAGTTTCGCGAGTGCCTCATCGCCCGATGCGCACAACACCACATGCGCACCGACCGATTCGAGCACACCCTCCAGCGCATCGCGTGCTTCCTCCTGATCGTCGAGCACCATCACCGTGACGCCGGCGAGCGCATCGTCGTGCGCGGCTTCGGCGGTGGCCGTATCGTCGAGCACCGGGCGCAAGGGCATCGTCGCGACATAGGCGACGTGCTTGTCGATATAGCGCACAGCCAGGCTGCCGCCTGACTCCGTCAATGCGTTCTCGAGACGCCGCACCTGTTGCTGCGACAGATCCGCGGGATTCGGGCGTTGTCCCATCACTGTGAGGCTCGCGTGATTGCCTTCGCGGAACACGCGCAACTCGATGCGCTCACCGCGCATCGCGGCGCCCATCTGCGCGCGGCACAACTCGGCGACGATCTGCTGCAGCACACTCGCATCGCCGGATACGCGCAAGCCCGGCTCGGTGATGACGGTATATAGATTCACGCCGCGCGCCGCGATCTCTTCGTGCAGCGCATCGACGACGCCCGCGACGATCGCGTCGAGCCCGACCGCCTGCGCCGAGACCTTTCGTTGCGCGTGCTCCAGCTCGCCCTGCTGCCACTGCAGCGACCACATGCGCGCATACACGCCGTCGCGTGCGAGCAGCTCATGGTGCTGTCCCTGCTCGACGATACGCCCGTGCTCCATCACGAGTATCCAGTCCGCATCGACCACGGTCGAGAGCCGATGCGCGATGACGATTGACGTGCGTCCCTTCGCGAGACGATCCAGCTCGTTCTGGATCGCGCGTTCAGAACGCGTATCGAGCGCGGAGGTCGCCTCGTCGAACACGATGATGCGCGGATTCTTCAGTATCGCGCGCGCGATCGCGATGCGCTGACGTTCGCCGCCCGAGAGCCGCACGCCGCGCTCGCCGACACGGGTCTCGTAGTGATCCGGCAGGCGCTCGATGAAGCCATCGAGTTGTGCGGCGCGCGCGGCGTGCACGATATCCGCGCGCGTGGCCTCGGGACGGCCATAGCCGATGTTGTAGGCGATCGTATCGTTGAAGAGCACCGTGTCCTGCGGCACGATGCCGATAGTCTCGCGCAGGCTGTTCTGCGTGACGTGCGCGAGGTCCTGTCCGTCGATCCGTATCGCGCCCGCGGTCGGCTCATAAAGCCTGAACAACAGCTTCACGAGCGTCGACTTGCCTGAGCCGCTGCCTCCGACTACGGCGAGCTTCTTGCCTGGATGCGCGCGAAAATCGACGTCGCGCAAAATCTGCCGCGCCGGATCGTAGCCGAACTCGACATGATCGAACTCGATTTCACCCGCCGTCACGACGAGCGGTTGCGCCCCTGCCTCGTCCACATCCTCGCGCACGCGGCCGCGCGACAGAAGAATGTTGAACATGCGCTCGACGTTCACGAACGCGTCGTTGGTCTCGCGAAACACGAAGCCGAGCGTGTTGAGCGGGTTGCAGACTTGCACGATATACGCGTTCACCAGCACGAGGTCGCCGACGCTCATCGTGCCCGCGACGACCTGTTGCGCGGCGCGCAGCATCACCGCCGCGATGCCGACGGCGATGATCGTGCTCTGCCCCACGTGCAGCAGCGTCAGCGCGCGTTGATTGGCGACACGCGCATGCACCCAATCGTCCAGCACGCTCGTGAGCCGGTTCGTTTCGATGCGCTCGCTCGCGAAGAACTTCACGGTTTCATAGTTGAGCAGGCTATCGACGAGCCGGCTGTCGGACTGGGCCTCGAGCTTGTTGACCGCGCGCTGGAAGCGCATGCGATAGCGCGTGAAGATGAGGGTCCATACGGAATACAGCACGAACGTCGCGGCGATGATCGAAATGAATTCGATAGCATAACTGCTCATCATCACGGCGACGACCGTGCCGATTTCGATCACCACCGGCACGATCGTGAAGAATGCGGTGCCGAGCAGAAATCCGACGCCGTCCGCGCCCTTTTGCACGTCCCGCACGACAGCGCCGGTTTCGCGCTGCGCATGAAAGCGCGCGCCCAGGGCATGAAGATGAGCGAACGTTCGCTCTGCAAAGGACGCCACGGTGCGCTGCGTGACGATGCTGAACACCACGTCGCGTGCCTCGTTCAGCACGTCGCCGAGATAGCGCAACAGAACGTAGGCGAGCACGAGAAAGACAGGAAAGACGACGGCCGATGCAGGATGACTGAACTCGTCGATGACGCGCTTGAGCATCAACGGCACGGCTACGACCGCGAGCCGCGCGCCGATCATCAGGACGATGGCGGCGGCGGTCTGATAACGCCACGCCCACACCGCGCGCCACAGGTCGGCAACGATGCGGCGGCGCACCTGGGTACGCGCTGCATCGGTCGATACGCCCGGCGTCACTCCTTCCAGTCCTTGCGCTTGCGGGTGTCGGAAGAAGCCGATGCGCCCTGCGCGTTCTTGTTCTGAACGCGCTGTTCTTCGGTGCGGCTCAACGTGGCGGGGTCCGTTCCCGACTGGCCCGCCGCACCCGCGCCGCCCTCCACGCCGGCGGACTTCCCGGACTCGCCGCGCGTTGACGCATTGCCCGGCGGCCCCCCGTTTTGCTGGGCCCATGCATTGGCGCCACCCCACATGCAGGCGCACGCGAGCGTGACAATCGTTACAAGGCGAAATTTGCGGTTCATCTGCACCTTCCGTTTGCGCGAACACTGCACATGCAGACGCGGTTCGCACGAGTGTTTCGATAGTCGTTCATAGCAATGCACGCGCCAGAATGCGCGACGCGTCGAACCGGAGCGGCTTCGTTGCATGTTAGACGGGTTTGCCCATCGCGCGGTCGATTTCTTCGTGCTATTGGGGGCTTCAGGATGACGCAGCGCCACTTCGCTTCAGATACCGCGCGATGAACGTGCGCGTCACATCGTGAGGAAAACGCACGGCCACGCTTTCGCCGCTGACCATTTCCACGACACCTTCGCCATAGCGCCGCACGAGGACGCGCTCGCCCCGCTCGAATGCGGGCACCGTCCGCTTCGGTCTTGCCCCGCCTTTCAACCGGGCCTGTTCGACAAGCTCGCGCGGGCTTTCGATGACCTCGGGCGGATGCAGGCAGTTGTCGCACTCCCCACAGGTCTTTCCCTCGAGTTCGTCGCCGGGCATGACGTAATGCGCGCCAGAGGCGGAGACCGTTTCGCACGCGCGTGCTTCATCCGTGTCGTGCGCGAAATAATCGAGCAGGATGCGCCATCGACACCGGGCGCTTTGCGCATAGCCGATCATGCTTTCCAGCACCGCGCGGTCGCGCTCCGCTCGCGCCACATAAGCATTCGATGCTTCGTCGAGTCTCGCGGCGGCCTTGCTGCCGTCCTCATCGATCAGCTTCATGCCGCCGTGACGCGTGCGTCGCGTCATGCCGATGTCGTTGAGCAACGTCGCCGCGACGCGGAGCTTGTTCGCGCCCACGTCGGGCAACGCTTCACGCAGGCGCGCAAGCGGCTTCTCGAGCGTCTTGCCGCTGTTCTCGTTGGCGAGCTCACGCACCGTGCGCGCGACGCGTTCGATCGTCTGCGCGCTCGGATAGCGGCCGCTCAGGAAGAACTGCTGCACCTGCTTGTCCTTCAGTTCGAACAGCAGCGTGCAGTTTGCCGGTTTGCCGTCGCGTCCCGCACGGCCTGCTTCCTGATAGTACGCATCGAGACTGCCCGGCATCTGCGCATGGATGACGAAGCGGATATCGGACTTGTCGATGCCCATGCCGAATGCGTTGGTGGCGACCATCACACGCGCCCGGTCTTCCATGAACGCGTCCTGTGACGCGGACCGCGCGTTCGCCGCGAGCTTGCCGTGATACCGCTGCGCCATCACGCCCGCTTCGACCAAAGCCGCATGAAGCGCGTCGCATTCCGCGACTGTCGCGCAATAGATGATGCCGCTGCCCTTCTCGCTGCACGCAAGTTCGACGACGCGCTTGCGCTTGTCCTCGGAGTTCGTCATCTGCTCGACGGCGAAGCGCAGGTTGTCGCGATAGACACCCGTATGAATGATATTGGCCTTGCGCATCGCGAGCTCGCGCACGATATCGACGATGACAGCGGGCGTCGCCGTCGCCGTGAGTGCGAGTACCGGCGGGCGGCCCAGCAGCGCGAGCGCCTGCGTGAGCTCGACATACGCGGGACGAAAGTCGTGTCCCCACTGCGAAATGCAGTGCGCCTCGTCGATCACGACGAGCGCGATCCCGGGGAAGCCCGGCGTCTTGAGTTCGTCGAGGAACTCCGTGCTGACCAGACGCTCCGGCGTGACGAACAGCATGCGCAACGCGTTTTTGGAGAGGGCATCCATTGCGTCGCGCGCTTCGCTCGCGGAGAGTGCGCTGTTCAGGACGGCGGTCGCAATGCCGGCTTGCGTCAACTTCGTCGCCTGATCGCGCATCAGCGAAATCAACGGCGAGACGATGAGCGTCATGCCTTCGAATTGCAGTGCGGGCAACTGGTAACACAGCGACTTCCCCGCGCCGGTGGGCATGACAGCAAGGGTATCGTGCCCGTCCATCACGCTGCGGATGACGTCTTCTTGTCCGGTCCGCAGATGCGGAAAGCCGAATACTCTACGCAGCGCATTTTCCAGTTGTCGGTCGAGCGGCTTGCGCGTGCGTTCTACGGTCGAAGGCATAAGATTCCATCGTTCGGAGCATGCGTTTGATCCGCTCGCGGTTCAACGCTTGCTCCGTTGTCTACAGGGACGTCGGCCGAAGCGGTCGCTTCGGCACTTTGTCAAACGCCCGCCGCGCCGCCTGACGGCACCTCGACGGGAAGCGAACGCTTATGCTCCGTTGCGGTATGGAAGCGCCGAATCGTGAGAAGCACCTCCTCGCTTACTTCCTTTCCCTCGAGAAAATCGTCGATGTCCTCGTAGGTAATGCCGTAGCTCTCCTCATCGGGTCGTTGCGGCGTGAGCGTCTCGAGATCGGCGGTCGGAACCTTCATGACGAGTGAGTCTGCCGCACCCATCGAACGCGCAAGCGCGCGCACGCGACGCTTCGTGAGTCCCGACAGGGGCAGCACGTCCGCGCCGCCATCGCCGTACTTCGTGAAGAAGCCCATGAGGGACTCCGCCGCGTGATCCGTGCCGATGACGACGCCGCGCCGCGCGCCCGCTATCGCGTATTGCGCGATCATCCGCTCGCGTGCCTTTATGTTTCCCAGCACGAAGTCTTCCTGGAAGTCATCGGTGTACTGTGCGCCGCCCTGCTTTAACGATGACAACATTTCGTCCGATGGCCCCTTCACGTTGACGGTCAGCGTCTCGTCGGGACGCACGAACTGAAGCGCGAGCTGCGCGTCTTTCTCGTCGCGCTGCGCGCCATAGGGCAGTCTGACAGCGACGAAGTGAGCCTCATAGCCGCGTGCACGAAGCCGCTCGACGCTCAGTTGCGCAAGACGTCCCGCCGTCGAAGAATCGACGCCGCCGCTGATACCGAGCACGTACGTCTTGAGTCCCTGTGAAAACAGGTAGTCGGCGAGAAAGGAGATGCGACGCTCGCGCTCTGCATCCACATCGAAATCGCCGGCGATGCCGAGTTCGCGGATGACCTGTTGCTGCCATTGTTGCCATTCACTCCTGCTTTCGTGCATGCTCGCCTCCCTGTTCGTTCGCTCAGCCTTGCCGCATCTCGTTGAAATGGTGTTCGATGCGCGATAACGCATACAGCGCGGCAGCTTTTCGGACTTCGTTGCGTTCACCCTCGAAGACCTTGGTCTCACTGAAAGTCTGGATGCGACCGTCGCGCAGCTTGTAAGACCAGGCAAAGCATTGCGTGCCGGCCGGCGGGCCGTCGTTTCCGGGAGGCGCATCGGCGACGCCCGTATTCGACACGGCAACATCCGCACAGCACGCCTCTTGAGCCAGCGCGCCCTCGGCCATTTCTCGCGCGACCGCCTCGCTTGTCAGTCCGTGCTGCTTCATCGTTTCTTCACGTACGCCGAGGAAGCCCGCCTTGCCAGTCGGCGAATAAGTCACGAAGCCAACATCGAGGCAAGCTCCGCTTCCCGGCACCGATGAGATCAGCGAAGCGATAAGGCCCGCAGTGCACGACTCGGCCGTCGCGAGCATCAGGCCGCGAGAGCTGAGAAACGACACGACCTGTCTCGGGATGTCCACTCTGTCTTCTCCGTTCTCGTTGGCGACTACCGGCCGACGCAACGGATCAGCAATCCGTAGACCAAAACGGAACACTGGACCGCCTTGTCGGCGCCGCGTTTTCGAAGCAGCGTGTGCCATAACAAGCGACGCCACGCCTTTTCTTCTGATGAATCAGGAGAGGCGTTTACCGTCCGGTCGCTCGGGCTTGTTCCCCGGCTTCCTGCGCAGCGTCACCGTTCGTGTTCTGGCCGCTCGTAGCGCCTTGCGCATCCTCGGCTTCGATGGATGCTATCGCCTGCTGCCAGAATTCCTCGGCGCGTCCGTCAGGCGAGCCCTCGCGCTCCCAAATCTCATAGGCGCGACGACGAATGCGGTCTTGCTCTTTCTGATCATCCATGACCTTTCTCCTGTTATGCGGCATCGCCGCCGCCGGATTGCGAAGCTTGCACGCTGCTGACGCAACCATCGTGCCGCGGTCATTCGATGCACTACGAGACCGGCAACTCATCGGGCCTCTGCCAATCGGCACGCCGTTGTCGGTAATTGCTTCCCGCTTCGATCGTGACGCTGAACATTTCGCGGCGATCAGCCCGCAAGATTTCCGGCGTTGTTGACGTTAACGCAGATACGTTGAACCGTGCGGTTCGCCCGATCGAACCGACGCACTATTACAGAGACCCCGTCCCACGAATGAACGACGCATTCCGCCCGATGCCGGATGAGAGCGGTGCGAGTGCCACGGACAGAGCCGCGGCGCCGAGCGCTGTCCCGCAGAATCAGCAATTCCTGTCTTTCGTCCTTGCGCGCCACGCCCGGGGCGTGTCGCCGCGCGTTCCCGGTCTCATGCTCATCGCGATGGCGGGCTGCGGCGTCGCGTCGATAATCTTTCAGATGCTCGGCGACCTGTCGCCTGGCGTGCGGCTGTTGCTTGCTGCGGGCGCCGGCGCCGGCGTCCTCGCGCTCGGCTGGCGATACCTGCGAGGTGAAGAGGCGCGTGCGGTCGCCGCGCACGCCCTCGCGAGCGCGCTGCTCGACGCCAATCGCGAGTGCATGAAGCTCCTCGATGTGAACGGCCACATGCTGCGCATTTCGGAGTTCGGCGCCGAGCTGATGCAGGCCCCGTCGCCCGAGGCGCTGGCGGGCGCAAACTGGCTCGGCTTCTGGTCCGGCGAAGACGCCAGCGCCGCCCGTGTTGCGTTCGACGGCGCATTGCGTGGCGCCCGGACCGCGTTCACAGGCGCGTGCGCGACGACGCAGGGACAGCCGAAATGGTGGCATTCGCGCCTCATCCCCATCATGGATGCGCGCAAGCACCGCGTGCTCGCGCTGCTCTGCGCCTCCACCGATGTCACGCTCGAACGGACGCTCAGCATCGACCTGCGCGCCAAGGAGCAGCTGATGTCGGAGATGGAAGCGCACGTCAGCATGGTGTTCTACTCCTATAGCGCGGACTTCACCTACTTTCATCATGTGAGTGCGGGCGCCCGGACCGTGTTCGGCATCGAGCCGGCGGTGCTTCACGCCCATCCCGCCGCCTGGCTCGATCTCGTCCTGCCGGAAGACCTTCCCGCGTTGCAGGCGGAGATGCACCGGATCGTCGCGGAGTCGGCTGAAGGCCGCATCCAGTACCGTATTCGACGCGCGAACGGGCAGGTTCGCTGGATACGCAGCACCGGCTTTCCCATGCGCAGCGAAACGGGTGCCGTGACGCATATCGTCGGCATCAGCGAGGACGTGACCGTCGAGCACGAGCATCTGGCCGAGCTCGACCGTCTCGCCTACTCCGACGCGCTCACGGGCCTCGCGAACCGCTGCGCGCTCGTGCGTCGCATCGAGGCGCTATGCGCTGCCGGGCTGCCGTTCGGGCTGATGTTCATCGACCTGGACCGCTTCAAGGTGCTCAACGATACCCTCGGCCACACCGCTGCAGACCGGCTGCTGCGGGAGGTCGGTCACACCATCAAGGCTGTGCTGCCGCCAGATGCCTATGTCGCCCGTCTGGGAGGCGACGAGTTCGCGGCGCTCGTCGCCGCCCCGGCCGACAAGGACGCTCTGTCGCGCGAGGTAGAGGCCGTGCTGCGGGGAATAGCCGAAAGCGGACAGGCGAGCCGCAGCGGCGCGTGTGTGACGGCATCGATCGGCGTTTCCGTGTTTCCGGACGACGGCGTGGATCACGAAGCGCTGCTGACGAGTGCCGACATCGCCATGTACGCCGCGAAAAAGGCCGGACGCAACGGCTTTTGCTTCGCCGCGAAAGACGCCATGAAGCGCATCGTCGAATTCGAACTCGAACGGGACCTGCCTGCGGCGCTCGCAGAAAACCAGTTCGTCCTTCACTATCAGCCGATTTACGACGCCCGCTCGCTCGGCGTTCATAGCGTCGAGGCGCTCATACGCTGGCGTCACCCGACGCGAGGCCTGATTCCTCCAGGCGCGTTCATCCCGATTCTGGAGGAGAGCGGCTTCATCGTTCCGGTCGGCGATTGGGTCATCGAACAGGCGCTGAGCCAGCTCGCCCGATGGCGGCAAAAGACGGCCACGCCGCTCGGTGTCTCGATCAACGTGTCTGCGCGGCAGTTCGGCGGCCGCCGCATCGTCGATGTCATCCACGACGCGTTGAGCCGTCATGACGTGTCGCCTTCCAGCCTGCACATCGAAATCACCGAAAGCGCGCTAATGGACGATCCCGCGCTCGCGCAGGAGACGCTCAGAGCGCTCAGGCGACTCGGCGTGGGCGTGGCGATCGACGATTTCGGCACCGGTTATTCGAGCCTGCGCTACCTTGCCGACTTCGCGCCCGACATGCTGAAGCTCGACCGGTCGTTTATCGGGCGCATGGCGACCGACGACTCCATCGAGATGATCGTGCGCGGGATGATCGACATATCGCACGGTCTGGGCGTGCGTGTCATCGCCGAGGGCGTCGAGCACGTCACGCAACTCGACGCGTTGCTCGAGGCGCGTTGCGACTTCGTGCAAGGCTATTTTCTGAGTCGGCCGCTCCCGGCAGAGGAGATCCTCGGCGTGAATGCGTTTCCGTCTGCCGTTCTCGAAAGCGAGTGACCGATTCAGGCTGTGCGCCTGCCCGCAGTCTTGTCTTGCGCCCTCGCGAGCCGCCGCGCGATTTCGGCGGCCGCCCCGTCGTCATCCGCGATGTTCAGAGGGCCTCCGTCGCCTTCCGATGCGAGTTTCAGATAGGCGGCGGCGAGCTTGCGCAACTCGTCCTCGGTCGCGTCTTCAATGCCGATCAACTGATTGCTCGCCAGGCGATGGGACGCCAGCAACTCGTTGAGCTTCAGATGAAGCGCGACGCTGTCCTTGTTTGCGCTCTGCTGAATGAGAAAGACCATCAGGAACGTGACGATCGTCGTGCCTGTATTGATGACCAATTGCCAGCCTTCGGAAAAGCGAAACATCGGTCCGGACACGAGCCATATCACGACCGAGATGACGGCGAGCCCGAATGCCACAGGCGAGCCCGCCCATCGCGTGACGGCACTCGCGAACGCGTCGAACGCCCGCGTGATCGGATTGGCTTTCGCGTAGCCCGGACTCGACGTCGTGGGCACGGTGTGCATCGGCTCTGCATCGGGCAGTGGGTTTTGTCGACTCATATTCGGGGCCGCAGAAGTAGTTCGAGCCAGAAATTTATCAACCGGACCTTTCGAAGGACATACGGGCGCCGTTTTTCTCGCTTCTGCCCGCGCCAATGCCGCTCACGGAGACCGGCTCATCGGGCGCTATATTAGGCCAACGCGCCAGCAGTTTCAGCGGGACATGCAACGCTCGCCATGAATCTTTCACCGGACTCGGCCTTTCAAGGCCGGCATCGAACCTGTTCCAGTCCGCGGAAATCCGTCGGGTACAGATCGGCACTCCCGTCCAGGTTTCCAGTCGCTGCGTAGAGCAACGGCTGCCCATCCGGATCGAGCACCGCGCCGTCGACGACCTGGCCCACCACCAGGCGATGATCGCCGGCCTCGATGTCGGTGACCGTCTGACAGTCGAAATAAGCAAGCGCGTCGGGCAATAGCGGCGCCCCCGTACGACCTGCACGCCACTGCACCGACGATAGTTTGTCGACCGCGCGGCCCGATTGCGTTCCGAAGTGCTCGGCCGATGCCTGCTGGTCCGCTCGCAGCACATTGATCGAGAAGACCCGCCCGCTCTTCAGAATCGCATAGGACGCGTGTTCCGGATTGATGCTGAGCGCGACGAGCAGCGGGCGATAGGAGACCATTGAGACCGAACTCGCAGTGAACGCATTTCGCAGATTGCCGTGCGCGACGCCGATTACATGGACGCCTGTGGTCAAGCGCCGGAAGAGGTCCGCCATGCCGTTGGCCATCACACCACCTTTGGTGTCGTTAGCCCTGCGATTCTGTTGATTCGATCATCGCGAAAGCTGTTCGCGCTTCATTCAAGGTTCGTTGCAATTCAGCGGGATGACAGTCCTGTTGCGGCGGGCGTGATAGCGGTATCGAAGTCGCCCAGTGCTTTTTCGAACCACACAGACCTGTCCGCCGAACGATTGCCGGGCTCGACCGACATGCGACGGTACCCACGAGCTTCGCAGGCCCGCGATGCACCCCGCTCGGCCGGCGTAACGCAGAGCCGCAGCACGTGATAGCCCAGCAAGCGTGCTTGTCCTTCGAGATGTGACAGCAAGGTCGCTTCGAGACCGCGATATTGCAGACGAACATATAAAAGCCTCACTTCGGCGACGTTGTAGCTTTGCCGTCGGATCGCTCCGCATCCCATCGCTTCGCCCATCGAGTTTCTCGCCAGCACGAAACGGGCGCGGATGCTCCGCAGGTCGCCATATGCAATGCTCTGCTGTGCGCTCTTCCCCGTCATCGCCGCGAGGTAGGCCGAGCGTTCATCGCATAACATGCGTGCGTCGAGCGAATCCGGCTCTTCGCTGCCGATATAGATGGTTTCGAAGTCGGTCATGCTTGCCTCTGCTTAAACGGAACCGGAAGGTAATGTCCGTTGTCTTGCCTAGCAATGTGCGTTCCGTCTGGTCGGGATTGCCATATCTGGCAGGAATGAGACGAATTAGACCGTGCGTGCCGAATATTTCCGTTGGACGGTTAATCGCCGCGTCGGGCGACGCGTAACGCTATTCCGATGCGGCGAATGTCGGTCCACGCCGCAAACGAATCGGACCACGAATAGTCAGTTCGGGGTTCAGCGTCGCCCGGCCTTGTGCGATGACGATTCTTCCGTCACAAGCCAGATGTGCAGCCACTTTCCGTACCGAGGGCATGAGTGCGCGCCATTCCTCTTCATCGCAAAGAAGCGTGCGCGCAACGTCCGATGGACAAATCGAGCTTGTTTCAGCGCGCCGGCCGAGCAGATCCAGCACGCAACGTTCGATGTCGAGATCCGTTATGGTCATTGCTGATTGCAAGCCTCACGCGTTTGCCGATCTTTCGAATTCTCATGCGAAGCAATATGCAGCGGCCGCCTCCGTCAGAGCGATGCCGCGTAGTTCCTCGGGCGATGCGAAATGCACATCGATGATCTCACGGTTATCGAGCCGTAGTTCGGGCATGGAATCGAGGTGCAGTTCGAAGAAATGCACGGTGTCTCTTCGTCCATCCCAGACACCGCAGGCGCTGCCCGCCGGAATCAGCGCGTGTGACGAGAAGCCGATCTCCTCGTCCAGTTCGCGCAATGCTGCCTCATAAGGCGTCTCACCAGCGCTCACACTGCCGCCGGGCAAATTCCATTCGGGCCTATACGATGACTTCACGAGCAAGAGCGTTCGTCCGACGTAGATCGCCACGAGCGCGCCTTCATGGTGAGGCCGTCGAAGGTGCCACCACACGCGAGCGAGCTGATATCCCGTGCGAAGCAGCATGCGCCATACAGAGTCGATAAGCGTGGCCGGTCGCGCTCGTTCAACGCTCGGCATCGGTGCTCTCCTTTTTCCTTTCAAATATCAGAAGGGGTGGCCAGAGTTCTGTGCGGCTTCGGCAAGACGCGCCCCGCGTATTGGTCGAAGTGATCGATATTGGCTGCGGTATCGCCGATCACACCGGAGCTGGGGTATTCGATTGTCGCACGTGCGCGAAGGTGCACCCGACGAAGACATGGAAGTTCGCCTGCAGCATCATCATGGTGCGTTGGCGCACGTCAAAAAAGCGCGTCGATGATTCGCCGGTTTCGATTCTCCTCGGGCTAGCCGGAGCATTTGGTCGAGAAGCGTTATGGGGAAGCGGTCAAGGCCGGTCCTGCCAAGCTTCTCGACGCTCGGACACGGAAGCCTGGCAACGCGAACCCGGGGCGCAGACAGAGGTTTTGCATCGGACCTTGGAGCCACGGGGCGGTGTTAGCCGACCTACAGACTGCTCTTGGACGCGCGGATCATCCGTGTCGGAAATACGCGTAAACCCCCATCAAGTCCCGTTGAGCGGATGCCGTTATCCCCAACAAGCTACAAGTGGTAACAGCACGCGGAGAAGCTAACGTTTGCGCAAGACTGGACTTTGAGGCCCGCCGTGAACGGCATGTCTGAACGTCACACTCCGCGACGTGTGATCGCAGAAGCAAGTCCGCATCGATGCGCGGGGTGCCCGGCAGAAGGAGATGAGTGTGAATCTTGAAAGCGACATTAAGCAGCTTGAACGGTCGATCAATACGTTGATTTGTCGACCGACGCTGATCCGCCGTGAATACTGGGCAGCCCAGACAGAAAAACTTCTCGTGCTTCCAGGACTATCGGCCCGCGATCGTCATCGCTTGACCGTCCTGCTTGATCTTCTTGGCACAACGACCCGCGAACAGGCGCCTCCGTCAGGCTCGCCAGCCACGATGCTCGGCCTTCCCAAGGGAAACGAATTGCAATGTGCCTAGCACGGATCGCATCCTCACCTTGACCTGCCCCGGGTTCTATTCCGAACTGCGGCTCGAGTCGCCTGTTCTACGCGACTCATAGTGGAGCAACGACCGCGAAGTCCCACCGGCTTGCGGACCGCTTCGGGCGTGCGTCACCCGCAGATGCTCCAGGCGCGAGGCGTACGCGTCGAGCGACCACGCATCCATTCGAAGGCACGACAGTCGTCGACGTGCCATCCTCCCCATCGCTCTTGCCCAGGCGTGACTTCCCGCTCATGCAGGAAGGTAATGCGCCTCATGAAATCTTTTCGATTGTCGTCGCGACGCAGCCGCGTCGAGAATGATTTCGCCCCCGCCGCCGGCGCCGATTCGCGGTCGCCGGACAACTCATCCGCATCGACATCGACGCACACCAGGTCATGCGCGACGTTCATCCGGACGTGGCTATCGTCGGCGACGCGCGCGAGGCGTTGAGCGCCCTGTCGACGCGACTGCATCATCGCGGGCGATTCGACGAGCCCGGTCCATGCGGGCAACTTCCTCTACGACGCGTTGCGCATCAACCGAAGGTCAAGCTCTTCAGCGACTGGATCGTGCGCGATCGGGATACCGTTTCGGCTGTCGGATAGTTCGAGATCGCGTCAGAACAAGAAGGCCGCGGACCATCGCGAGCCGTTATCCCGGCGCCGCCCATGCACACGTGAATGCCGAGGGTTGTATCGAGTTGCCGGGTCTGAACGATGGCCATTACACTCGGACATGCCCTGCCGCGCGAGTCGCCAGCGCGAGCCATCCGACCACGAACCGGACCTCCTGCAAAGCATATGGTCAACGACCTCTGGTACAAGAACGCGATCATCTACTGCTTGTCGGTCGGTACGTTCATGGACGCGAACGCGGATGGCGTCGGCGACTTCCAGGGCCTGCTGCGGCGGCTCGACTATCTGCAGGGGCTCGGCATCACCACCATCTGGCTGATGCCGTTCCAGCCATCGCCGGGTCGCGACAATGGCTATGACATCACCGACTACTACAACGTCGATCCGCGCTACGGCTCGCTTGGCGACTTCACAGAGTTCACACACGCATGCCGTCAACGCGGCCTGCGTGTAATGATCGATCTCGTCGTGAATCACACGTCGGACCAGCATCCGTGGTTCAGGGACGCACGGCGCGACCCGGAGTCGAAGTATCGCGACTGGTATGTCTGGTCGAAGAAGCGGCCGGCGCACGCGAAAGACGGCGTGGTCTTTCCCGGCGTGCAAAGGTCGACGTGGACCTATGACAAGGAAGCGGCCATGTGGTATTTCCATCGCTTCTACGAGTTCCAGCCCGATCTCAACACCGCCAACCCCTATGTGCAGGCGGAGTTGCTCAAGATCATGGGGTTCTGGATCCAGCTCGGCGTCTCGGGGTTTCGCATGGACGCCGTGCCATTCGTCATCGCCACGAAGGGAGCGCAGGTGAAGAGGCCCGTCGAACAGTACGACATGCTGCGTACGTTTCGCGAGTTTCTGCAATGGCGCCAAGGCGACGCGATCATTCTCGCGGAGGCGAACGTGCTGCCCGACACGGACATGCAGTACTTCGGCGACGCCGGCGAGCGGCTGCAAATGATGTTCAACTTCCAGGTGAATCAGAACACGTTCTATGCGCTCGCGACCGCGGATACCGGCCCTCTGAAGAATGCGCTCGAGTCGACGAAATCGCGCGCGGCAGCGGCTCAGTGGGGCGTGTTTCTGCGAAACCATGACGAGCTCGATCTCGGCCGGCTGTCACGTCAGGAGGGTGAAGCCGTTTTCGCTGCGTTCGGCCCCGATCCGGCCATGCAGCTCTACGAACGCGGCATTCGTCGGCGTCTCGCGCCCATGCTCGATGGCGACCGGCGCCGGCTAGAGCTCGCGTACAGCCTGATGTTGACGTTGCCGGGAACGCCCGTCGTGCGTTACGGCGATGAAATCGGCATGGGCGACGATCTGCGTCTTCCCGATCGCGAAAGCGTGCGCACGCCGATGCAATGGTCGAGCGAGCCGCACGCCGGCTTCACGAAGCATCCGCGCCCGGTCTGTCCGGTCATCTCGGACGGACCGTACGGGTATGAACGCGTGAATGTCGCGAGCCAACGTCGGGATCCGAACTCGCTGTTGAACTGGACCGAACGCATGCTTCGCATGCGCAAGGAAGTGCCTGAAATCAGTTGGGGCGATTTCGCGATTCTGCCGGCCTCGCGTGAAGATGTGCTCGCGCTGCGGTACGACTGGCGCAACAACTCAGTGGTCTGCTTGCACAACTTCAGCCCGGCCGCGTGCACGGTGAAGTTCCGGGTCGGCTCAGGAGCCGGCGAGAACGCCATGCTCGTCAACTTGCTCTCGGACGATCACAGCCAGGGCAATTCGAAAGGACATCACACCGTCGTGCTGGAACCGTACGGGTACCGATGGTACCGGGCTGGCGGTCTGGATTACCTCCTGAAGCGCAGTGAAGTGTGACGCGTGGCGTGGTCAACGCATGCGTCCGGACGGTAGCGCCCTGGGGACGCACGGCCTGCGTTATCGACGTGCTCGTGCGCCGGTTCCCTCATCGTCGTGCCGACGCCCATTCCGGGAAATCTCGTAGCGGATTGCCTTCGACAGAATCCAGTTGCAACTGATCCGGCTGCCAGGTCGGGGCAGCGCGTTTTAGATCGCATTTCCCGGGCGGAAACGCAAACGTTTGCCAAGAATTTTTTTCCGCCAAACGTTTTCGTCATTCAAACAGCGGCAATTTGTGCGTGGCACAACAGAGGCCCCACATTTGTACGTCGAATATTCGTCTGCGGCATGAGCAAACCGAAGACAGGGAAAGCGGTCGATGGTCATCGTTTAGATGGACCGAATACCTGAACAAGAAATCAAAAATCAAAAGACCACAATGACTAATACATTAATTAGTAAAACGAACGACCGGCCATTTGTAATGGTAACGGGGGGCGCGGGATTCCTGGGCAGTCACGTGTGCGACCGCCTCGTGCGGGAAGGAAAGCAGGTGGTCTGTGTCGATAATTTCATGACGGGCCGACGCGCCAATGTGGCGCACTTGCGAGCATCGCCCCACTTCACGTTGATCGAAGCCGATATCTCCGTGTCGTTGCCGCAGATCGACGTGTCGGAGATCTGGAACCTGGCCTGCCCCGCCTCGCCGCCGACCTATCAGGTCGATCCCGTCCACACGATGCTCACCAACGTGATGGGCATGAAGAACTGCCTCGATCTCGCCTACGATACCGGCGCACGCGTCTTTCAGGCATCGACGAGCGAAGTGTATGGCGACCCGGAAGTGCATCCGCAAGTGGAGTCGTATCGCGGGAAGGTGAATCCGGTCGGTCCGCGCGCATGCTATGACGAAGGCAAGCGCGCCGCCGAAACGCTGTGCTTCGACTATCGCCGCATGTACGGCACCGACGTGCGTGTCGCGCGCATCTTCAATACCTACGGTCCGCGCATGGACCCTCAGGACGGACGCGTCGTCTCGAACTTCGTCGTGCAGGCACTGCGCGGCGATCCGCTCGAGATCTATGGCGACGGTTCGCAAACGCGTTCGTTCTGTTTCGTCGACGACCTCGTCGAAGGATTCTTCCGCATCATGCGCGCACCCGAAGCGCCGCAAGGTCCGGTCAATCTCGGCAATCCCGGCGAATTCACGATGCGCGAACTGGCGGAGCTGGTGATCGGCATCACGGGCACTTCGTCGACGCTCACGAACAAACCGCTTCCTGTGGACGATCCGAAGCAACGCCGTCCCGATATCGGCATCGCGCAATCGCTGCTCGGCTGGAAGCCGCAGATTCCGCTGCGCGAAGGACTCTCGTCGACGATTGCCTACTTCAGCGCCGAGCTCTGGCTCACGCCGCTCGCGGAGGAATGCTGATCATGAAAGCACTCGTTACCGGCGGCGCCGGGTATATCGGCAGCCATACGTGCAAGATGCTGGCGCGTGCAGGTCATACGCCCATCGTTTTCGACAATCTCTCGACAGGTCACGCGGACGCGGTCAAGTGGGGCCCGCTGTGTATCGGCGATCTGCTCGATGCCGATGCGCTCGACGCCGCATTCGAGACGCATCACCCGGACATCGTGATTCACTTCGCCGCGCTCGCCTATGTGGGCGTGTCGATGCAGCACCCGGCGAGCTATTACCGCGTGAATGTCGGCGGCACGCAATCGCTGCTCGACGCGATGCGCCGTCACGATGTATCGCGCATCGTGCTGTCGTCGAGTTGCGCGACCTACGGCATTCCCGCCGTGTTGCCCATCACCGAGGACACGCCGCAACAACCGGTGAACCCGTATGGCTTCACGAAGCTCATCACGGAACGCATGGCCGCCGACTATGAACACGCATACGGCCTGCGCTGGATCGCACTGCGCTACTTCAACGCGGCGGGCGCCGATCCCGAAGGCGAGCTCGGCGAGCGTCACGATCCGGAAACGCACGCGATTCCGCTCGCGATCGGCGCCGCGCTCGGCACGGCTCCCGCCTTCAAGGTGATGGGCACCGACTACCCGACGCCCGATGGCTCCGCCGTGCGCGACTACGTGCACGTCAACGATCTCGCGGATGCCCATCTGCGCGCGATGGCTCACCTGCTCAAAGGCGGCGACAGCGGCGCATTCAACCTTGCGACGGGACGCGGCACATCGGTGCTCGAATTGCTCGACGCGGTGCACGCCGCAACCGGCAAGCCCGTGAACGCGATGCACGCGCCGCGCCGTGCGGGCGACCCGCCCGCGCTCTGGGCGCAGGCGGACAAAGCGCAGCGCGTGCTCGGATGGAAGCCGCAGTACACGGACATCGGACCGATGGTCGAAACAGCGGCGAAATGGTTCATCGAAACAGATAGCCCGGTCGCCGCCTGAACGCGCGACGCACAACGGGCAGAAGAAGACCAACACAGACCAGAAGCAATCGATCAATCGAATCGGGGAGCAACAAAATGAGCGTACGTATTGCAATCGTGGGGACCGGCTACGTCGGACTTGTGAGTGGCGCGTGCCTGGCCGAACTGGGACATGACGTGATCTGCATCGACAACGATCCGTCCAAGATCGATGCATTGAACAACGGCCGCATTCCGATCTACGAACCGGGCCTCGACGAACTCGTCGGCCGCAACGCCGAGCGCGGCAACCTTCGCTTCAGCCTCGACCTAGCGGCGAGCGTGAAGGGGCGCGAAGCGGTGTTCATCGCGGTCGGCACGCCCTCGCATCCGGGCACGGACCGCGCGGACCTGAGCTATGTGATGGCGGTGGCCGAGCAAGTCGCGCCGAACATCGACCAGTTCACGGTGCTCGTGACCAAGTCGACGGTGCCCGTCGGCACGAATCGCGAAGTGCAGCGCGTGGCCGAGCGCTGCCTCGCGCCGGGACAATCGTTCGCGGTCGCGTCCAACCCCGAGTTCCTGCGTGAAGGCTCGGCGATCGAGGACTTCATGCATCCGGATCGCGTCGTGTTCGGCACCGACAGCGAAGCCGCCGCCGCCATCATGCGCCGCATCTACGCGCCGCTCGCGCAGAACGGCTATGAAGTGCTCGCCACCGAAATCGAAACAGCCGAGGTCATCAAATACGCGGCCAACGCGTTCCTCGCCGTGAAGATCAGCTACATCAACGAGATCGCGGATCTGTGCGAGGTCGTCGGCGCGGACGTCGATCGCGTCGCGGCGGGCATCGGTCTGGACCGGCGTATCGGCGCGGCGTTTCTGAAGGCCGGTCCGGGCTGGGGCGGCTCGTGCTTCCCGAAGGACACGCGCGCGCTCAAGGCGACAGCGTCCGAACATATCGTGCCGATGCGCATCGTCGAGGCAGCGATCGAAGCGAACTCGCGCCGCAAGACGGTCATGTTCGACAAGATCGAAGCGGCGTGCGGCGGTTCGGTCGCGGGCAAGCGGCTCGCCGTGTTCGGCCTCACCTTCAAGGGCCAGACGGACGACATGCGCGAAAGCCCGAGCGTTGGCCTCATCCAGATGCTCGAAGAGCGCGGCGCGAAGGTTCGTGCGTACGATCCGTCCCGCCCGGTCGAAGCCGCGCGCATGCTGCCGAACATCGGCGTGGCGGCGACGCCGGTCGGCGCGGCGCGCAGCGCGGACGCGCTCGTGATCCTGACGGACTGGAAAGACTTCACCGAGTGCGATCTGGGCGAGCTGGCCGACTATATGGCCGACCCGGTGATGGTCGACCTGCGCAATCTGTTCGATGAAGACGCCGTGCGCGAGAGCGGCTTTCGTCAGTACGTGCGCATCGGGCGCAAGTCCGTGAGCAGGCGACGCGCGCCCGCCACCGAACGGCGCGCCCGGCGCACGCCTGCTCCGTTCGTCGTGCCGGCAAAACCTGCGCATCACGAAGCGCGCGGGGACGTTCTTGTCGCTGTCGAAGCAAGCGAGGCCGTATGAGCACGCCGGTCACCCGTCCCGAGCAACTGGAGGCGGAGCGTGGCCGCCCGGCGAGCGAGGCGGACACGCCGAATCTCGCCGCGCCCTACCTCGTGCCCTTGCTGTCCGGAAGGCAACGCATCTCTTTCACCGTGCTGGCGGCATGCTGGCTGCTGAGCCTCCTCGGGTTCTGGGCGTGGTGGCTGCAGCCGCAACACAACGTCGATGCATTTCGCTACCCGGTGAACTGCGCGGTGCTCTTCTGGACCACGGTCATCCCAGGCTACTTCGTGCTGGTGTTCTCGCGCGCCCGCGTGCCGAATCGCGCGCGGGCGGTTCCCGCAGGTCTTCGTGTGGCGATGGTGGTGACGAAGGCGCCGTCGGAACCCTTCGCGATCGTGCAGACGACGCTGCTCGCCATGCTTGCGCAGTCCTATCCGCACGACACCTGGCTCGCCGATGAAGATCCCTTCGACGAGACGATCGACTGGTGCGCGCGCCACGGCGTGCATCTCTCGACGCGCAAGGACGTGGCCGATTACCACAATGCGTCGTGGCCCCGGCGCACGCGCTGCAAGGAGGGCAATCTCGCCTACTTCTACGACCACTTCGGCTATGCGAACTATGATTTCGTCGCGCAGCTCGACGCGGACCACGTGCCGCAGCCGGGCTACCTCGAAGCGATGCTGCGTCCGTTCTCCGATCCGAACGTCGGTTATGTGTCGGCGCCGAGCATCTGCGACAGCAACGCGCCCGAAAGCTGGGCGGCGCGCGGCCGGCTGCACGCGGAAGCGGCGCTGCACGGCGCACTGCAGGCGGGGCATAACGGCGGGCTGGCGCCGCTTTGCATCGGCTCGCACTATGCCGTGCGCACGCGCGCGCTGCGGGATATCGGCGGTCTCGGCCCGGAACTCGCGGAGGACCACTCGACCACGCTGATGATGAACGCTCACGGCTGGAACGGCGTGCACGCACTCGACGCAATCGCGAGCGGCGACGGTCCCCGCACGTTCGCGGACATGGTCACGCAGGAGTTCCAGTGGTCGAAGAGCCTCGCGGTACTTCTGTTCCGCTATACGTCGAGGTACTTCGGCCGCCTGCCGCTGCGCTTGAAGGGGCAGTTTCTGTTCGCGCAGCTCTGGTATCCGCTCTTTTCGCTGACGATGGCGGCGAGTGTCGCGATGCCGGTCATCGCGCTCCTCACGCATCGCGTCTGGGCGGACGTGCCCTACACGGATTACCTGCTGCACGCGGTTCCGGTGACGGCGAGTATTCTGTTGCTGATGGCCTGGGTGAAAACCACGGGCTGTCTGCGCCCGCACAGCGCGAAGGTCGTGTCGTGGGAAGGGCTTGCGTTTCTATTCGCGCGCTGGCCCTGGTCGCTGCTCGGCGTCGTGTCGGCGGCGCTCGACTGCGTGCGAGGACGCGAGTTCGCGTTTCGCGTGACGCCGAAGACCGCGGCCGCCGATCCGGTCGCGCCCATGCGCGTCGTTGCGCCCTATCTCTGGCTCGTGCTGATCTGCGCGCTGCCGGTCCTGCTCGTCGATGATGCCGACAACGCTCGCGGCTTTTACGTGATGTCGATACTCAACGCCTTCGTGTACCTTGGCATCGCGATCGTGATCGTGGTGGCGCATGCGCGCGAAAGCGGGCATCGCAGATCGACGCTCGGACTGCTCTTCGCCGAAGGTCCGCTGGCGCGGCGCGGCCTGTTCATCACGGCAGCGCTCGTATTGCTCGCGGGCGGCTATCTGCGGCTCGGTCAGGGCGTCGAAGCGCTGATGTGGCGCAGCGAAGCGATCACGCCCGCGGTAGCCGCAAAGCCGCCGAAGATCGGCGCTTACGATCCGGACCACGCCTATGCACTCGCCGATACGCTCGACGTCGAGCATATCTTCGTGTCCTGGGCCGACCCCGGCGCGCCCGCTGCGATCCGCGAAGCCGGCAACTACGCGAGCCTGCGCAAGCGCAGCCTGATGGTGACGGTCGAACCGTGGACGGCCCCATCGCGCAATTCGCATACGCTTCTGCGCGACGTGACGCTCGGCGCCTACGACGCGGAGATCGACGGCGTGTGCAGCGCGCTGCGCTCGCTCGAATCGCACGTGCAGGTGCGCTGGGCACAGGAAATGGAAACCGCGACCGGCCGCTATCCGTGGGCCGCGAACGATCCAGCGGGTTATATCGCCGCTTACCGGCATTTCGTCGACCGCTGCCGCGCTGGCTCGAAGCTCCTGAGTTTCGTCTGGTCGCCGCGCGGCGATACGTCGTTGCCCGCGTATTTTCCGGGACGCGGCTATGCCGACGAAGTGGGCCTGTCGGTCTTCGATTGCCCGACGTGCGCGCTGGGTGCGAAGGAAGGCGCACCATCGGCGCGGGCGATCCTGCAAGAGAAGTACGCGCGCGTTCAGAAGTACGGCTTGCCGGTGATCGTCGCGGAACTGGGCGTGGAAGGCACGCCCGAGCGCCAGCATGCGGTACTGACGGCCTTGCGCGACGTGCTGCCGCACATGCCGGCGCTCACGGCCATCGTCTACTTCAACTCGCCGGATTCGCCGGGTGCATGGCCGCTCTTGCACACGCCGGACTGGCGACTGGAACCGACGATGCTCGGCTTGCTCGAGCCGGCGAATTAACGCGTCGTCGGAAAGAGGTGGTGCGAAGCTCGCGGATCATGCGGGCTTCGCAAGGCCCGCTGCCGCCATGCGGACTTGTAGGCAGCGTCCCGAGCGCAACAAGCATGACGCGACCTTGCGTTTCCGCAGTCTTGATGAGCGACGTCTGAGCCAGCTGAAATTCATTCGCGCTTGCGCCGCTGTCCAAACGTTTTTCGAAGCGGACCGCGGCTCTCCGTCATGTGCGACAGCGGCAGTCATTCAGGAAAGACCCGACACGCTGCCGGTCCTTTCCGCCAGCCGGTCTCAGCCTGCAGCTTCCCGTAAAGGCGCGGGAGGAACGACGGTCTCGACGAGGCCCGTTCTGACGTCGTAAACCAGTCCCGACACGATCAGGTCATCGGGAAGGTTGTTGTTCGCCCGGAGTGCTGCGACGTCGAGCGCCACTGCCTCGTATGGTTCGGTGATGGCGAGTTCATCAAGCGTGTCCGTGTCGACACCAAGATGCCTCGCGAGCAACGCGGGTGCATGCTTGTGGCAGCCGATGATCCCGCAATCCGTGTGCTGAAG
Source organism: Caballeronia sp. INML1 (assembly GCF_023631085.1). Lineage (NCBI taxonomy): Bacteria > Pseudomonadati > Pseudomonadota > Betaproteobacteria > Burkholderiales > Burkholderiaceae > Caballeronia > Caballeronia sp. INML1. The sequence continues at coordinate 643,379 of NZ_JALQDT010000051.1, forward strand.
CAGGACGAGATTGCGCGCACCATCGGGGCGTCCTGCTGCTTTCGCTACGACGCTCAGCACCGCCAGCGTTTCCAGCAACGGCTTGTTGATCCGGCCACCGACGTTGCGAATGACGGCCGCCTCACCCTGCTTCAGGCCGAGCACGCTAGCGGGATCGACGCGAGGATCGACGCAGCCGACGACGACCGTCCCCGTCGACGGCATCATCTTCAGTTCAGGGGCGAACGCGGTGTTTGCGAAGTCGGCATTGCGTTCCAGCATGACATCGTTGAAGTCCATTTTGCTTGCTCGTTCGGAATCGGCTCGAAGCAGCCTGGTTGAATTTCATGCGTTTGTCGCATCGCACTCGCGCGATGCGCACTCGACGACGGTATCGCTGATTACACACGCAGGCTCAGGCGAGCTCTTCGAGATCGCTCGCGGGCTCTTCAACCGGTGCGCGCACCGACCGCTCGATGACGTGCAGCTTCGGCGTGCGGTCGATCACAAGCCCGAGCACATCGGGACGGCTGTAATGACCACGCGAGTCCATCATGCGTTTGCGCTTGTCGATCTGCCAGAAATCCAGATCGGCGATGATCTCGCCCTCCCCTTCACGCAGCGGCGCGCCACCCATGTACTCGCCTTCCGGCGACACGATCGCGGTGAAACAGCCGCTGGAAATCGGGCCGAGCTGGGTTGTGTTGGTATCCCGCAGAATCTGCTGTTGCTGCTCGGGAGTCAGCCAGGCGGTCGCATTGACCACGAAGGCGCCCGCCTCCAGCGCGTGCTGGCGGATGTTCACGGAGATCTGCTCGGAGAAAAGATCACCGGCGAACGAACCCGGGTACATGGCCGAATGGATTTCTTCACCATCTGCCATCAGCGCGTACCGTGCGAGCGGGTTGTAGTGCTCCCAGCAGGCCAGTTGCCCGACCCGTCCCACGGCAGTATCGACCGCGCGCAAGCCGGAACCATCGCCCATTCCCCAGACCATTCGCTCGTGGTAAGTCGGCGAGAGCTTCCGGCGCCGCTGCACGAGCGTGCCATCGGCATCGAATAGCAGTTGCGTGTTGTAGATCGTCCCGCCGTCGCGTTCATTGACGCCGATCGACACCACCATTCCGGCCTGTCGTGCCGCTTCGCCGATTGCCCGAGTCGTGTCCGACGGTACTGTCACCGCCTGCTCGAGCAGTTTGTAGTGCTCGGCGCCCATCGCGAACGGCGATTCGATGAACGAGAAGTACGGATAGTAGGGAACGACGGTCTCGGGGAACGTCGCGAACTGGACGCCTTGCTTGCCGAGCGCCAGAATCTTTCTGACGACTTTATCGACAGTGCCTTCCCGGCTATAGAGAACAGGCGCGATCTGAACGGCTGCGGCCCGGATGATTTTCGACATGATGGTGTTCCTTTCGTTGCTGCGAAGCGGTGAGAGAAGTGCTTGTACCTTAACGTCGCGAGCCATTACGATCCATGTCGTTGTTGCCACCATTCATGACACTCCTCGCTCGAGCGCGGACTGCGCGCTGTCTCGGATCAAGAGGCTTCATTCCGGGACTGCAGCCCGGGCAGCGCACATTCACATCACGTTCCCTTTGCGAACGGCAGGATCAGATATGCACCGGATTGGCTTCATAGTGCCGAGAAGATTTCAGATGATGAGCCTCGCCGCCCTGACGGTGTTCGAGATTGCGAACCTGCCCGATGGACGCAAGAGCTACGACGTTCATGTGTTGTCTGAACACGGTGGTCCCGTCGAGTCTTCGGGCGGCATGAAGCTGGAGACCGAGGCATTTGGCGATCCCGCATTCGACACGGTCATCGTAGGCTCGATCACGGAAATGAAGATCCCGTCGCCCGACGCTGCCGTGGTGGCTTTCGTGAAAGAGGCAGCCAGGGTATCGAGACGGATTACGTCGATATGCAGCGGTGCATTCGTTCTGGCCGAGGCCGGGCTGCTGGAGGGAAGGCGCGCGACCATGCATTGGGCGCATGCGTCGGAATTCAGGGCGCGCTTCCCGAACGTCATCACGGAGGAAGACCGGATCTTCGTCAACGACGGCCCAATCTGGACTTCGGCCGGAATGACGGCCGGTATCGACCTTGCGCTGGCACTGCTCGACGACGACCTGGGCGCCGACGCCGCGAAAATGGTCGCGCGGCTCCTCGTCATGAATCAGCGTCGTCTCGGTGGGCAGATGCAACACTCCGCGCTGCTCGATATGACGCCCAAGTCCGACCGGATCGAATCGGTCCTCACGCACATTCGCCGCAACCTTCGCAATCCGCTCACCATCGAGGAGCTTGCTGAAGTGGCGAACCTCAGTCCTCGTCAGTTCAGCCGTGCCTTTCTGGCCGAAACCGGCCAGTCGCCCGCCAAGGCTGTGGAACAGCTTCGCCTGGAAGCAGCCAGATTCATGATTGAGCAAGGCCGCCACACGATCAACGTGGTGGCCCAGGAAACGGGTTTCGCGGACCGGGAACGTATGCGCCGCGCGTTCCTCCGAACATTCGGCGTGCCCGCCGATGTCCTGCGCAGAAGCGCCCGGCGGGAACCGGCCAGAGGCAACTGAGGCCGCTCTGTGGAACGGGCACGGGCAAAGCACGGCGTCTAAGTGATAGCGCCCATGCGAGGCAGAAGCGCTGATCCGCGCCATTGATGGAAAAACGACGAGGTTGGCGCGAGTGCGCTCGTGATAGGCGCGAAGCGAATCTAATGAGATGGTCACAACAAGCGCTCGTACGGAAGTCCGCCGATGGCAACATCGCTGTGGAACGTGGATTGCTACAGGTTTTATCCTGCGTGTTGGGGTTAGTCCACCCGTTGCAGGCGTTCCGCATGCCCCAACTTCCTAACCACCGCCCGAGGGTGGTCTTTTTTCCGGCGAGAAAGGCATTTCGTCCATCCTTGGCTTGCGCGAAGAGGAACTATGCCCGTAGACCTCTTACCGCCACACCATCAGGGGAGGATCTACGAAGATCTGTCGATGTCGTTCGGTGGATGAGGTGGTTCGAGGGTCCCGGAAGACTCTGCTTCCATTGGTGTCGAATTTCCCTTTTTTCAAAACATGCAGCGAGCACCTCTCCTCCTGGTATGCGGAGCGCGCGTGCTGGATCAGGTAAATTCAGACGACGCAAACGGCCGCGGACTCGAGCGTCCGAGTGTCGGCGCACACGAAGCAACAAAGCAAGGCAGTGACACACATGGAAAGTAGTGAAGAGCGCGTCGAACTATCGGAGTGGGTGCAACTTTGGACGCAGTCCACAATCGACCTTGCCCTGTTTGCGTTGACCCCGCAGGGGTTCGTCGCCTCGTGGAATCCTGGCGCCGCATCGATCTACGGCTACGACGCATCTGAGATCGTCGGGCGGCACTACTCCGTCCTGTTCGCCTCCGATGCGCGCTCGGCCGAGACTTACGAAGCCGAACTACGCGACGCCCGCGAGCACGGCAGCCACACGACCGAAGGGTGGCGAAGGCGAAAGGACGGTTCGGTGTTCTGGGCAAGCGTGGTCACCACTGCCCTCATAAAGCCGGATGGGCATGTTCGCGGGTTCGTGAAGGTCGTCCGCGACGAGAGCGAGAAACGTCGCGCCCATGACGCCGTCATCGAGAGCGAGCGGCGCTTCAGGCTGCTCGTGCAGGGTGTGACCGATTATGCGATTTTCATGCTCTCGCCCGACGGACACGTGACTAACTGGAATCAGGGCGCGCAACGTATCAAGGGGTATGCGACGGAAGAGATCGTTGGGTCGCACTTTTCCCGCTTCTACACATCTGAAGACATCGAGGCTGGCGTGCCCCACCGGGCGCTCACCACGGCCGCCAGAGAAGGGCGTTTCGAAGCCGAGGGATGGCGTGTCCGCCGCGACGGTACCCGTTTTCGGGCACACGTGGTCATAGACGCGATACGGGATGAGTCGGGCACCTTGATCGGCTTTGCAAAGATCACGCGTGACGTCACCGAGAAATACGAGGCCCAACAAACGCTCGAGCAGACTCAGGCGGCGCTTTTCCAGGCGCAGAAGATGGAAGCAATCGGCAAGCTCACCGGGGGCGTGGCCCACGACTTCAACAACGTATTGCAAGTGCTGCGCGGCAATCTCGACCTGCTACTGAGCCGCGCCTCGTGTGACGAATGGTCAATCGCGCGTCTCGCCAACGCGCTCGATGCGGTCGAGCGCGGTGCCAAGCTCGCCTCGCAGCTGTTGGCCTTTGGCCGCCGTCAGGCGCTTCGGCCGGTCTCGGTGAATCTCGCCACCATGATCCGCGGCATGGACGATTTGCTGCGCCGCGCGATCGGGGAAACCATCGAGGTGGAAACGGTCGTGGCCGGTGGCCTGTGGAACGCAATGGTGGACTGGCATCAACTGGAAAACGTCGTCCTGAACCTGGCGATCAATGCCCGTGACGCGATGCCGGACGGCGGGAAATTGACGCTCGAGCTTGCCAATGCCATGCTCGACGATAGATATGTTCGCTCGCTTTCCGATGTGCCAGCCGGTCACTACGTGATGTTGGCCGTCACCGATACTGGCAATGGGATGACGCAGGAAATCCTTGAACGCGCCTTCGATCCGTTCTTTACGACAAAGCCTGAAGGAGAAGGCAGCGGGCTGGGCTTGAGTATGGCCTATGGATTCGTCAAGCAGAGCGGCGGCCATATCCGCATTTACAGCGAACCGGGACACGGCACGACAATCCGCATCTATCTCCCCAGGTCGACGGCGCAGGCTTACGAGCCGGTGCGCCGTACGACCGGCCCGACACCCGGTGGAAACGAGATCGTCCTCGTCGTGGAAGACGACCACAAGGTTCAGGCGACGGTCATCGAGATGCTGAAGGAACTCGGTTATGGTGTGCTGAAAGCGGACAACGCAGAGCAGGCCCTCGCTGTCGTGAGCAGTGGCATGCATGTCGATCTTCTTTTCACTGATGTGGTTATGCCAGGAACGCTCAAGAGCCCCGAGATGGCTCGGCAGGCAAGGCGGCTACAGCCTGACTTACGCGTGCTCTTCACATCGGGCTACACGCAAAACGCCATCGTCCACGCGGGGCGTCTCGATGAAGGCGTAGAGCTTCTGAGCAAGCCCTATAGTCGCGAAGACTTGGCGTTCAAGATTCGACACGTGCTCGGTTCTCCCGGTGAGACGCTCGCGAAGGACAATGCCAGGGCGAGCGAACTGCAGGCCGCACAAACGCCGGCTCAGAACATCCTGGTGGTCGAGGACGACCCTTTGGCCTGCGAAGCCGTGTGCGAGCTGATCGAACTGCTGGGCCATCGGGTGTCTGCCACGGCGCACGCTTCGGGAGCGCTGACAGCGCTGGACCAGCGCCGGTTCGATGTGCTGCTCACCGATATCAACTTGCCCGACATGTCGGGCCTGGAGTTAGCGAAGCAAGCGAAAGCGATGTGTCCAGGCCTTGGAGTGATCTTTGCCTCAGGGAGCACCATCCCGCCGCAAATGCAACCCAGCTTCGCATGGTCCGAGCTTCCGAAGCCTTTCACTCTTGGTCAATTGGAGGCCGCGATACGAGCCGCGATCGCACCGCATCCGACATCTGTGCCAAAAGGCTCTATCTAGGTCCGACGGTAACAGATCCGGCCGGTCGTTCGAACATCTCTGTTCCGTGTTTGGCACTGTCAGAGAGCGGCTCAAGTGGATCGACACACCTCGTTCGTCGAAGCAGTAATTCGCAACGACGGCCAATCGAACATCTTGTTTCGATCCACAAGACACAGACCTGAATCGACCGGTTTAAGCGGTTAACGAGCGCAGATCAGCGGGTCACTTATCGACGTTCCGCGATTACCGTCGAGGGGACGGTCAGTCAAGAGGATGGCATAAGGATTGCGCGACTACGGTGGGCCGTGAATGCGTTTCGAAGCGCGAAGCGGCCCCGTTCGTCACGCGGCAGGTGCCGCAACACGCCCAGTGCACATTCGATGCGCTGAGACTTTGAGGCGAAGGACAACAGTGACGCTTAGTCGCTCCGCTCGGTCGCTCCAAGGTGACTTCTCATAATCATTGTGTACGCGGTGCCGGGACGGGCTGCGTATGTGCCCACTGAAAGGAGCCGTTGATATGTTCGTCCATAACAAACGCTTGCAATACACCGTCCGCGTTGCGACGCCGAACCCCGGTCTGGCTAATCTACTACTGGAGCAATTCGGCGGGCCGCAAGGCGAACTAGCCGCTGCGTGCCGCTACTTCACCTAGGCGGTCGGTGAAGACGATCCTGGCCGGAAGGATCTGTTGTTCGACATTGCTACTGAGGAACTCAGCCACCTCGAAGTCATCGGTTCGATTGTGGCAATGCTCAACAAAGGGGCGAAAGGTCAACTGGCCGAGGGCGTCGAGCAGGAGGCGGAGCTTTACAGGTCGCTCACCGGCGCCGGCAATGACTCGCATATCACCTCGATTCTGTACGGCGGCGGCCCGTCGCTGACCAACTCGGCAGGCGTACCTTGGACTGCAGCGTACATCGACACGATCGGTGAGCCCACTGCCGACTTGCGTTCGAATATCGCCGCCGAAGCCCGCGCGAAGATCATCTATGAACGGCTTATCAACGTCACTGAAGACCCTGGCATCAAGGACGCACTGGGCTTTCTGATGACGCGTGAGATCGCGCACCAGAAGTCGTTCGAAAAAGCGCTGCATTCCATTCAGCCGAACTTCCCGCAAGGCAAGTTGCCAGGTAACCCGGAATTCACAAGCGTGTACTTCAACATGTCCAAAGGGGGCGACGCTCGCGGTCCGTGGAACGAAGGCGGCGACTGGGAATTTGTGGAGGACCCACAGCCGGCTGTCGACGGTGGCGACGGAACGGCAACCGTTACGGTGTCTGAAGAAGACGTGCAGGTGCTTCAGTCGATGGCCTCGCGCACCGCATCCGATCCAACCACCGACCCGACCACCGGCGCGGACCTTGGCTCGGGTAAAGCTGTCTGAGTGCAGCAGAGAGCGTCTGACGCATGGACCGCGCTTGGGCGCGGTCCGACCCATAATCGACTTTATATGCCCACTGTTACATCAGAACGGACTTGCCAGTTCATCGGGAGCCGATTGATTAGATCGCAACGGCAGTAGTACCTTCGGCGCTCAGTTGGGGCCGCGTCGAACGACAGCGCAGACCTCGCCCTGTTGCACCCTCGGGCGGCGATGGCCGCGTTCGGTGCCGTTTGTCGTGCGTCGTCACAGTCTGCCGTCGAATCGCTGTGCACGAGGGACACGGAACGGCGTCAGGAGCACCGATGCGCGCATCATCTTGCCGCGTTTCGCCACCCTCAGCTACAACGTCGTCCGCGCTCTCCGGCAATTTCATTCCGCGGCGGGCGCAGCTATCGGGCGCGCCGCGGCCCATAGCTGCGCCGCGGCAGGTGTCGTTAATTCACGCTTCGCTTTCCAGCTTGCTTCACGGCCGGCGTTCCAGCCTCTTCTTCGGACACTTGTTGCTCGGCCAACAACGTCAGTTTTTCGTCCGTTGCCTTTTCTTCTTTTAGCGTTTCAAGCAGCAGATTCATCGCGTCGGTGTAGCCTAGCTTTTTTGCGAGCGCCGCTAACGTCCCATAGGTCGCGATTTCGTAGTGCTCGACTTTCTGCGCAGCTGCAATCAAGGCCGCGTCGAGAATGGGCCCCTGCTCGATTTCTTCAATCTGCTCCTGCCCCTCCTCAACGAGCCCCTCCATTGCAACGCACTTTACGCGCTTGAGCTTGATGTCCGTGTTTTCGACCACCTGGTCAATTCGCTCGATCTGCCCCTGTGTTTCTTCAAGATGGGTCTTGAAGGCGGCGGCAAGCTCAGGATTGGTCGCAGCTCGGGCGAGCTTGGGAAGCGCCTTAGTCAGCTGTTTCTCGGCACTATAGACGTCCGACAGCGCATGCACGAACAAGTCGTTTAAGGTTTTTGCAGCCATGAATTTCTCCGGTTGGTTTGTAGCGGCCCGCTTTTCAGCGGACGCACCCATGCATCAAAGGACCCTTTATTCCTCTCGCCGAAAGCACCGGACTACGTCTCCCGCGCCTAGACATGGTCCGGTGTAACCGCGGTATTGGAAGCAGTGCTTGTTCAGCAATGGATATGCCGCGTCCCAGAGCGCGCGATAGCGTAAGTCGGGTATACACCCATCACGCGGTCGTTACTTCACCCCCTTCTTTGCCGCCAGCGCTTGCGCCATCTCGAGATGATGCTGGATAGTCGGCAGCGCCTTTGCGGCAGCTTTTTTCAGATCTGCATTCTGTCCCTCTTGAGCTTCTTTCTGAAAGGCTGCGACCGCCTTTTGGTGTCCTTCGACACCAACGGTCTTGATATAGGCAGCGTCGAACGCCTTCCCTTTCAACGGTTTGAGCGCGTCGAGCACTGCGGGATCCGAATTATCTTTGGGAACTACGACGCCGTGCGGCGCCGCCATCTTGAGCTGAACCGTCAGCTTGGTGTGGTCAATCATCATCTGATGGGCGAAGTCTTTAACGTCCTTGTCCTGGGACTGCTTCGTGGCGAGCTTTGCCGTGTCGATCTCGGTCGAACTTGATTCGGATGCGGCCTGCACGAACGCTTTGTCGACTGGAGAGAGGTCGTTGGCTTGTGTCGTACTCGCAGCTTGTGTTTGAGCGAAGGCTGGCGAGAAAGCGCCAAGTAGCGCGACGATTGTCGTTGCGCGGATAGCCATATTTGTTTTCACGGGATGCTCCCTGGATTGAAATGTCGGGCTTAAGAATGAGCAACTGCTGTGCCGAGGACTCGGCCTTCTTGTCCGCCGAGTGCGTGCGTTGCCAGGTCGCGGCTGAGGCATGGTCGATGCTGAAGGTAGTTGCAGGAAATGCGAATGGGAAGTTTCCTTCTTATCGGCGACTAAAACCAGACAGGCCTGCTAATGAACAACGCCGAATCCAACCTCACTCAGTCGCAACCGAGGGATATTCAGGCGAAGACGCCTCCTGAGACGCCTGCGACCGAGACCGACCGGGCCGATCTAGAAGTCATGGTGAGAGGTTACGTCGGCGCGGACGCGCCACCGTTGTCGTACGACGGACCCAGCGGGACCAAAATCCGCTGCCATCGGTCGGTAGCGACGTATGGATCATAAATTCAGGTTCGCGGCAACGAATTGCAGGACCGACAGACCGGAGGCGACATGCGTGCGACCATAACACTCCTTGGATGCGGCGCCCCGCCGATCGACCCATCCCGTGTGCTCGCACTCATGGCTGACGAGGGGCTTGTTTGCAGTCACCAGCTGGGTCAGCGGCGTCTCGAATTTAACTGCTATGGCGAAGCCTCGGCGTTTCGCCGATTCGCGTCGCGGGCAATGATGCTGCCCGGCGTTACTTCCGTCACGTTGCAGCGTACCGACTGTGTCGAGCAACGCAGCCCGAGTGCATCGTATTAGTTTCCATCGGGCAGTATTGCCACCGGCAGCGAGCGTTTTTGCCACGTCGCCTCGTAAAAGCATTTGATGTTAGAGGTGATTTCGGCAGTGACTTCCTTGCCTTCGAGAAAGTCGTCGATATTTTTGTAGCTGATACCGTAGCTATCTTCGTCGGGACGCTGAAGGGTCAGCAATTCCAGATCCGCGGTGGGCACTTTCATGACCAAACGATCCTCGGCGCCCAGCGACCGGGCCAGCGCACGGACGCGACGCTTCGTCAGGCCAGAAAGCGGCAGTACGTCGTACGGGCGCTCGTCCAGCTTCACGATGGGCAATTGACGGCGGCAAGCGAAGGCCCAGGAAAAGCGTAGAAATTCACTGTATTGCCCCGCATATAGGCATGGATTGAGCGTGCCGTCGCAAGCGACCATCCCAGCCGGATAAGGTCGTTGGCGGGATTCCAGATGACCGCCCGGCCTGCTAACGGCTCCCGGATCATCCAAATTCTATGTCGGGCACAAGGCTGTCCAGGACAATCCCAAAAGGAGGTAAAACGGGCCAAGCGTCGCCACATTGAGTTGATTTGACGTAACGGAGCTCACCTTGCAATCTGGCCCGCCCTTTGCCGGCGCCTCGCCACGTTTGATGTTCGTCGCGCGATGAACTCAGCGGCTCAGCGGGCTGGGCGATGGGTTGTGTTCATTCTAAAGCTCCGGCCGCGCGAGATCCCCGTCGACAATCGCAATGCCGCGCTGCTGCGCCGCCGCTACGGCGCCCGTACTCGTACTAAACGGGCCGATGTCTGGGGCGCCATCAAACGGATAAAGCAGTCGGCCGTCAGTCTTGCGCACCACCTTCAAGGTTCCGTAGAACCCACTCGAAAGCGATCCGCGATAAGAGGCATATATTTGGAAGTCGCTTTGAGAGTGACCAGGCATCGCAGGCACAGATTTCGACTGGAAGAGAACGATTTTAGGGCGTCTACCGGTTGCACCCATCATGGCTCCTCGCGCTTCAGGCTGTTCAACCGTGTCCAGCAAATGCCGGTCCTTAACACCGCACGGGCTCATGTTCAGCCTGGAGCTGCCGGAAAGCGCCGCATCCGGCGATGCCTCGATAAGGCTTTGCGGCGATAGCGATCATTTCTTCCTCTCCGATAGAGTCTGCGCGGCGATAAATGCATTGAACTCGAGCTCATGCATCTTCATGCGTCTTTCTGGTTGTCTTTAGTTCGCGCTCCCATTGCGCCCATAGACTACTGCTCTCGCCGTTCTTGTCGTTGAGATAAACGGCGAGTGCCGCGCCAAGGAGCAACAGAACCACCGTCGTCGTTAACATTTCCGCCACCTTCCAGAACGGGTTCACCACATTGCGTCGCCACATGCGCGCCGATGAAACGCGCGCGGTGGAGGGCAGGAAGAGCCACTTCCGGGTCCTTCCCGCGGCCGCGATCATCGTTTCATAGTATGACGAAGGACTTGCTCGCGTCGACGTGAATTTCAATTAGGAATGGCGAATGTCTGTAGATCGGCACCCAAGCGTGCGTCCAGCGCCACCGACGACATTTGATGGGCACGACGCTTGCGCTGCTTGAAAGGCCGCGGCTGAAAGCGGGCTTTACGCGTTCACTTACTATTTGGATGATCCCATGAAACTTCTAACCACTCGAGATGGACTGCCCCGGCTGTCATGGGCCTCAATAATCGCTGGCGTCATCCTTTCGATGGTCGTCTACCTCATCATGAGCGTTCTCGGTACGGCCATTGGGGCATCGCTGCTGTCGCCAATGTCGAAGCCCGATCCGTTGCACGGGTTTGGCTTTGGGTCCGGGGTTTGGGTCATCGTCACCACGGTACTGGCAGTCTTTGTTGGCTCCTACTACGCAGGCCGCTGCGCACCGGTGCTGGGGTGGCTGCACGGCCTATTGTCCTGGGCGGTGATGACGCTGCTTATTGTGTACGGCATGACGTCGCTGATCACCGGCGCGGTCAGTACTGCCGGCAGTGTCGCCGCAACGACGGCGCCGCAGGCCGAGCAAACGGCGCGTGAGACGGCCGATACAGCTGCTCGGGGCGTGGCGCGTGCGAGCTGGTTCTCCTTTGCCGCGCTTGTCGTGGGCGCGATCATCGCAATCGTCTCTGGCGGCGCCGGCTTTCGCCACCAGCCGCCGTTTGAAGAAAGCGCCGGCACAGCAACTGGCGTTGATCCGTCACCGGGGCGCAACCGTGCAGTGCCAAGAGACGGTCGTGCATGAGGGAACGGTGCTGTGGCTTGCGACCCGGATCCGGGAGACGTGCTGATGAGAAGGAGTTATGCGTGAAGAAGAACCTTCCGCTGCGGTACCAGCGCCTGATCCTTCCGACGCAGTGCTAGCAGTGCGGTTGGGCAGAGACCACGTGCATAGACCTGTTGGTCCTTTGACATGTTCTGGATAACTTGAAATGGCACAAACGACAACCGGGGTATTAGTTCGTTTTCGGCGGCATTGATGAACCTAAGGAAGTCGGCCGCTAGCACGAAAGGGCCTCCAGGTTCGTAAGTGTCGGTCGCCTTTCATTGGATCTAGTTACTCATGACCGCTCCCATCCCATTAGGCCGGTGAACGTGGCATGTGCACGATGAATCGAGTCCCGCGTTCCGTCGATTCGACGCTTATCCTGCCCTGGTGCGCGAGGGCAATGCAGCGGCAGATGTAAAGGCCCAGGCCCACACCGGCTGCGGTCCCACTGTGGTTAGGAGAAACCGCCCTTGTCAGCGGATCGAAAAGCGTAGGAAGCGCGGCCTCCGGTATCGGATCGCCTGCGTTCGAAACGATCACGGTCACCTGTTCGTCTTGACCCTTAGCTTCGACGACAATCGGACCCGAGCCATATCGCACGGCATTGGTCAGCAAATTGACCATCAACTGTCCGAGCCGGCTCGCATCCCATCGGCCTTGCAGTGTGCCCCCAAGACGCAGGTCGATGTGCGCATTTGGGTATGACGCGCGCACTTCGTCCGCCGCGTCGGCACAGATACGCCCCATATCCTGCGACGTAAAGCTGACCGGCATTGCGTCACCCAGACGGGTGCGTGTGAAGATGAGCAAGTCGTCGATCATCTGTTTCATGCGCATTGCTCCGCGCTGTACGAATGCGACCGCTCTCACACTGGCTGAAGACAGGCTTTCGTCGTGCAGAAGCACTTCGCTCGAGTTAAGTATCGCGCCAAGCGGGGAGCGCAGGTCGTGTGCAAGCACGCCGGCAAACAGGTCCCGGATGCGCGCCGTCCGATACGCGTAGTGTCGTACCGATTCCGCGAGCACTTGATCGATTGCCTCATTGAAACGAATCATTTCCTGAAACGCTATAGCACCGTCTGGTGAGGTCTTCTGCCAGCGTCGCAACACCGTGGCCCGCAGCGCACGAAACTCTGCCACGACATCGTTGATACCGAAACCATGCGAGAGACGAGCCTCTGCGTGCTGCTGCGCGACGCGATCGAAGCTCGTTTCCCGTTCCTGCTGTTCGCCCCGCGACTTGCTCTGCTGCTGCGCTGGGCTCTGGGTGTCGCGCATGTCGGCGGCAATCGCGCTCAATATCTCGGCGGCCGAATCACGCAGTTGCGTTTCAGAGAGCTGGCTGCCCTCTTGGCTGAGTGCAAGGGCGTAGCCGGTCCAGTCGTCAATCAGCCCGGAAAGATCGGCTTCAATGAAGTTGGCGAGGCTCATTGATTCTCCAAATCAGAAGTGCGATGCCGTGTCGCGGTTGCCGTCATGCCGACGGAGCAAACTGGGCCGAGGGCGCCCGGGCCGCGGTCGGATTATTCCTCTCCGGTCCGGCCAAGTCGCCAACGTCGTTTGCGCTATCGTAGCCTATCGCAAGCCACCCAAATCCTGCCCGTCTGAATTCAGCCGACCGCGCCGCCCGCAGGCCCCCGCGCCGCGCCCAACACGAAAGAGCGCCCAAGTTCCAGAACTTCCAGGGTCCGGTGCCACCTCAAGGCAGCGCCAGATCGCGTCTTGCGTTTGCGGAGTTGTGTGCAGCGTCTCCAGGTCGGAAGCGAGTTACTGCTCGAGCGACTGCATCAGGCGCGCGAGATCCCGCGGCTCGACGTGGATGAGTCCGCCTTTCGGGCTGTCAATGTCCGCGATGAGCGCGAGCGACAGCGCGACCGTCACCGGAAGAATCGTAATGAGCAGCCCTTTGCGCAGGTTGCCCTTCGCGCCATAACCTTGCACCACGCAACCGAGCAGCGCGATGATGATCATCAGATACCACGCGCCCAGGGGAATGTGATTGATGCGCGCGGCCTCGGCGTAGTCCTGCGAGTTCAGGACGTCGTTCATGCCAGCAACGACAAGCGCGCCGATCGGTGTCGGCTGCTCTTTCGCAACTTGTGTCACGAGCTGCCACAGTTCCGTTTCGACATTTGCCGTATCGCGGACGTTTTTCGCGAGCTCCTCGGGCGAGCGCGTCCGGTAGTTTGCCAGTCTCAGCTTCGTGTAATGGAGCAGTGCCGACTTGATCTTCGCGCCGGCGGCCGCTCCGGCAAGATCCGCGCGCGAATATTCTGTGCCAATGGCATTGGCTTCGCTTTCCTCCAGCGTCTTGCGCAGGTCGTAGCGATTCACCGCCATTGAAAGGCTGAACCCGACCAGCAGCGCGAGCAGCGTCAAAGTGGATGTCTGGATGAGGTTTAAGTCTTCGCGATCTTCCGCTGGCAGCACGGCGATGCGCCGCAGCGCGTACGCACCGAAGGCCACCGCGCCGATGAACAGCACGAGAAGCACGACGAACAACACCTCCGGGTGATCGACGAACGCAGTCATTCGCTGCCCCTGTGACGCAGGTTAAGTGGAAGCGGCCTTATTCGAGCCGCGCGGGCAAGGGGCCAAGGAAAATTGCCTTGATTTTTCCGCGGCAGAATACTCGCGACAGCTCGGCGATGACGCATGAAGATCAACATCACTAGAAGGATCTGCACGGCCAGGAAGCGGCTAGTTGGCAACGGCCCGGTCTGCTGACTGGCTGCGTGCGGGCCGGGCGCCTCCTTCCAGACTTCATAGACCCGTTCGACATAACGGACGATAAGCGCGAGGAGTGCGTATATCAGCGCCTTCCATGCGAGCGGTTTGTCGGCAAAGCGATTGTTGAACGCAAGCATGTCTGCGACCCGAACGGACTTCCCAAGGATGAGCGATGCGATCAGCACCCGTGTCGACGTCGGCAGTGAGACGCCTGTGCCTCTGATCATCAACCCGCGCACGTTTCGACTGCGCCTTGCTTTCTCCTGGTCAGCGCTCCGGGCATCGACTCCGTGAGCGATGAAGCGTCATACGGCTACGAGTGCTTAATGCGAACGTGAAGCATCAAGTCCTTGAAGGGATAATGCTAAAACACTGATTCGATAGTTTTTTAAATCTATCAATGCGCTCTTTCAATCAGGGAAGTCTATTGGTCGAGCGTCTGACGCGCGTACCGCATGAGTCTTACCGTATTTGCGCCTTGTGCCTGGCTGTCTCTTTTGGCAATCGATACGGTGCATTGTCGATGGCAGGCCTTAGAACCGAATGCGCGCGCCTATAAATGGACCGGCAGTCCGTACGTTGTAGTAAAAGGAAGACGTGTTGTAATCCTGTGCGAGTATGCGGAAACCACCACTCGCGCTGACCGTTTTTGTTGCATCCCAGAGAATCGTTGCAATGAGTTGCCAGGAGTAGTTGCTGCCTCCCGCGCCGACGTCGGCGGAGCCCCATACAGACCATCTGTCCGATAACTGGTAGGCGGCCCGCACACCGAACAGCCCATCGACCCAATCGACATTCGTGCCTCGCGCGGCGCCCGCCGGCAACAGGCGACTCGTTGAAAAGGTCAGGTCCGCGTTGAGATTCGTGTATCGGAGGCCAGCGTATAGATCTACCGGCATCGTTTCGCTTTGCAAGATGCGGTATCCGCCGGCAAGCTGTACGACACTGTTTTCGAGTTTCAGCCTTGCCGTGCCCAGCGCGCCACCCAGAATCGGATCCGAATCCCTGCCCATGCTGATGTAGAACCCGTCGAAAATAATCGACCAGCGTTGCTTGCGTGCTTCGAAGGTGCCCATCACGCCAAAATCCAGATTGCTCAGGACGTTGGAGAAGTGAACATTCACGTTCTGCGCCGGGATGACATTCCCCACACGAATCGTGCCGCTTTGTCCCGCCATCCAAAGATAGGGCGTAACCGAAAACTGCCAACCGTCGTGTTCCTGAGGCGCGGATCGCTGCTGTGCGTTGCACGTTATTCCAAAGGAAAGCATTAACACGCCGGAGATCCACATCGCGTTCACGTTCGACGATTCGCAATGCATGTGACCACCTCATCGTGGAGTTGTGAGCATCGAGTGCAGATTGAACCGCGGGGCATGCGGGCGATATCGTTCTAGTAGTTCTTCAACCTCGTCGCAGTCGCTAGCCGCCCTCGTCAGGGCTTGCGCAACGGCCTCGGCACTCATGCCCCATAGCCGCTCGCATGCTCAACTGCTCGTTCGAACGTCTGCGGTGTTTGCGCCCGTCACCGGTACTTCGACGAAAGCCGCGGCTCTTCCCGCCTGCAGAAACTGGTCCGGCGTCGTAGTTTCGAACAGATGCATCGCCCGGCTGATGATGCCCGTCCAGCCCGTCTGGTGGCTGGCGCCGAGCCCGGCTCCGTTGTCACCGTGGAAGTACTCATAGAACAGCAGGCAATCACGCCAGTGCGGATCCTCCTGAAACTTCCGAGTGCCGCCATGAACCGGCCGGCGGCCGTCGCTGCCGCGCAGGAAGATGCTCGCCAGCCTTCGGGTGATCTCCTCGGCGACTTCGTAGAGCGTCATGTGACGCCCGGAGCCGGTCGGGCATTCCACTTTGAAATCGTTGCCGTAGTAGCTGAAATACTGCAGCAGCGCGCGGATAATGAGCCCGTTCACCGGCATCCAGATAGGACCGCGCCAGTTGGAATTGCCGCCGAACATGCCGGTGTCGGATTCTGCCGCCAAGTATGAAACCCGGTATTCCTGCTCACCCGTGCGGTAGACGTAGGGATGCTCCGCGTGGTATCGGGACAGCGATCGGATGCCGTACGGACTCAGAAATTCGTTCTCGTCCAGCATCTTCGACAGGACGCGTCGCAGGTTCGCTTCGTTGAGAATCGAAGCCATGCGGCGGTCGGCGACTCCCTTAGCCGTCAGGTCGTGGATCGAAGCCATGATCTCAGGACGCGCCGCGAGAAACCGCTTGAGATTCTCGAAAGCATGGGGATATTTCTCCACCAGCGCTCCATCGAACGAGGTGACGGCGCATAGCGGCAGCAGCCCCACCATGGAGCGCACTGTCAGCCGCTCGGAGCGGCCATCGGGCAACCGCAGCACATCGTAGAAGAACCCGTGTTCTTCATCCCACATGCCGCCGCTCTCTCCGGTGCGCAGCATCGACGATGCAATCCACAGGAAGTGAGATACGAACTTCACGCACATGTCGACGTAAGCAGGGTTGTTCAAGGCAAGCTGCACCGCGATCTCGAGCATGTTCTGGCAGAAGAGCGCCATCCATGCGGTGCCGTCCGCCTGTTCCAGATATCCGCCCGTAGGCAGCGGTGCGCTTCGGTCGAAGACACCGATGTTGTCGAGGCCGAGAAAGCCGCCTTCGAACACATTGTTGCCCGTACGATCCTTGCGGTTCACCCACCACGTGAAGTTCATCAGCAGTTTGTGGAACGACCGCTCGAGCCAAAGAAGATCTCCGCGCCCATAGCGGTATTGCTCGAGGCGATAGGCAAAGATCGTCGCCCAGGCGTGCACCGGTGGATTGACGTCGCCGAAGTTCCACTCGTACGCCGGAAGCTGCCCGCTCGGATGCAGATAACGCTCTCGCAGCATCAGGTCGAGTTGCTGCTTGCCGAAATCTTCGTCCACGAGAGTCAGCGCGAGAACGTGGAAAGCGAGATCCCACGCTGCATACCACGGGTATTCCCATTTGTCGGGCATCGAGACGATGTCCGCGTTGTACATGTGATGCCAGTGATCGTTGCGTGGCGCCCGCCGCTTGGGATCGAACGGGTCCGAGCCGCGTTCGGTCAGCCATTTGTCGACGTCGTAGTAATAGAACTGCTTTGACCACATCATGCCGGCAAGCGCCTGGCGCATCACATTCGTGGCGTCCGCATCCAGCGAGGCGGGAATGACCTTCGCGTAGAACTCGTCGGCTTCGCGGTGGCGCGCTTTCATCACTTCGTCGTAAGCGCTACCGAACGCCTTGCTGAAGCCGTCATCTGCCGAGGTCTGGTGCTCTGGCGTATCGCGGACAAGGCGCATACGGACGGCGAGCGACTCGCCCGAGCCGACCGTCATCGAATAGTGTGCGGCGGCCTTCGTCCCGCGCTTCTCCGGATTCACCGCCGCTTCTTGTCCGTGAACGACGTAGCGGTCGATGCCATCCTTGACGTACGGCGTCCGGTTTGCAGTGCCATAAAGGCGCTCGGTATTGGTTTCGTTTTCCGTGAAGAGAAGCGAAGCGGCGCCTTCGCAATAGAGCCGCCAGGCGCCGAGATCGGGGTGAGAGACAGCGATGACGCTATCCGTGTTGCTTGCCCACGCCTGGCGAAGCGATGGCCGAGCCACGTTTTCGGCCCATGACCAGATGTCTCGGAACCAGAGTGTCGGCAGGACATGTAGTGCGGCCGCGTCCGGACCCCGATTGATCGCGGTGATCCGAATCAGAATGTCTTCCGCTGAGGCCTTGGCGTACTCGACAAAGACATCGAAATAGCGGTCTTCGTCGAATACGCCCGTATCGATCAGTTCGTACTCGAGTTCCTGCCGGCTTCGCTGACGATTCGTCTTCACGAGGTCGTCATAGGGATACGCGGCCTGCGGATACTTGTACAGATACTTCATGTAGGAATGAGTCGGCGTCGAGTCGAGGTAAAAGTAATACTCCTTGACATCCTCTCCGCGGTTTCCTTCGCCATTTGTCAGGCCGAACATCCTTTCTTTCAATATCGGATCGTGACCGTTCCATAGGCTCACGGCGAAGCACAGAAGCTGCTCATCGTCGGAGATGCCGGCCAGTCCGTCTTCACCCCATCGGTACGCCCGCGAGCGCGCCTGATCGTGATTGAAATAGTTCCAGGCGTCGCCGGATTCGCTATAGTCCTCGCGCACCGTGCCCCACTGTCGTTCAGACAGATAGGGTCCCCATTTCTTCCACGGTGTGACGCCGCTTCGGGCTTCAACGAGCCGGTCATGCTCTGCAGTCACTTGACACCTCCTTCCACTGCGCAACGCCCGGCTGTTTCAGCCGGGGCCGGGATGGATGCCATCGGGCGACGCTTATGCCCGCTCAGTGATGAGCGCCCCCACCCGCATCGTCGAGTTGGCGCAGCACCGCGTCGAGGTTGAATGACGCAGGCTTCTGACGCGGAGGAAACGCCTTGAAGTTTTCGATCTGCGAGGCGACGACCGCCTGCATCGCATACACCAGATAGGCGTGGGAGATCATCCAGTCGTAGTACGTGTTCGAACTCTCATCCGCACGCTCGAATGGATCGCGCCGAAGATTGAACATCTTCGGAATCCGCAGCCGGACGAAAGGTTCCGCCCAGCATGCCAACTGTTTGGCGCGCTGCTCCAGCAGCACCATTTTCCAGTCACGCACGCGGATGGCCATTACGTCGCCGTCGTCGCTGATATAGAAGAACGAATCGCGCGGGCTTTCCTTCACTTCGCCCATCAGATAAGGAAGCATGTTGAAACCGTCCAGATGGACCTTGTACGTTTTCTCGCCGACGTTGTATCCCTGAAGCAGCTTTTCTTTTACCTCCGGCTCGCCAGCCGCCGCGAGCAAGGTCGTCATCCAGTCCTGGTGCGTGACTATGCCGTTGAGAACCGTGCCGGCAGGGATTTTCCCCGGCCATCGAACGAACGCCGGAACACGCCAGCCGCCTTCCCAGTTGGTATTCTTTTCGGACCGGAAGGGCGTGATGCCCGCGTCCGGCCAGCTATTGAAGTGAGGGCCATTATCGGTCGAGTACATCACGATGGTATCGTCGGCAATGCCCAACTCGTCGAGCTTCGCAAGCATCTTGCCGATGTTCTCGTCGTGCGCAACCATGACGTCGTTATAGTCGCCCTGTCCGCTCTTGCCCTTGTGCTTCTCCGCACAGTGAGTGCGGAAATGCATGGCCGTCGTGTTGTACCAGACGAAGAATGGTTTGCCTTCGTTGTGCGCCTTGTCGATGAATGCGCACGCGAGTGTCGTCGTTTCTTCGTCGATCGTCTCCATGCGCTTTTTGGTCAGCGCACCGGTGTCCTCGATTCTCTGACCGCCCTTTCCATCAGCGTGGCAGTGGAGCACACCTCTCGGACCGAAGCGTTTCCTGAACGCAGGATCCTTTGGATAATCCGGATCTTCGGGCTCCTCTTCCGCATTCAGGTGATAGAGATTGCCGAAGAACTCGTCGAATCCATGCATGGTGGGCAGAAATTCATCCTTGTCGCCCAGATGATTCTTGCCGAACTGCCCGGTGACGTAACCCAGCGGCTTGAGCATCTGCGCAATGGTCGGGTCCTCCGCTGACAAACCGACATCCGCACCCGGCATGCCGACCTTGGTCAGTCCCGTGCGGATCGGATTCTGTCCGGTAATGAATGCTGCGCGGCCAGCCGTGCAACTTTGCTGAGCGTAGTAGTCTGTAAATGCCACGCCCTCATTGGCAATGCGATCGATATTGGGCGTGCGATAACCCATCTGCCCGCGGCTGTTGAAGCTGATATTCCACCATCCGATATCATCGCCCCAAAGAATCAGAATATTCGGCTGCTTTGTCGCCATGATTACTTCCACTCCTTTTCAGATAGCGCCCGCTGAGCTTTGCGCAGCCGGGCGAAGGATGCATCAATCACCGAACCGAGCCAGAATGCCGCTCGCCGGCCCCTGCTCTGTGAGCTCGTAACGGCCACCGACGTCATTGGGCACCACCTGACCCATCATGAGGTGCGCCGCTCTTCACTGCTCCCTGAGTTGAACGAACGACGCGGCGCGTTGTCGCCGTGGCAGAATTTGAACTTCCTGCCACTGCCGCATGGACAAGGCGCATAAGGTCCGCGCCGTTTATCTTCGATGGCGGTTATCGCCATCACATCGGACGGCGGCCGGCCATCGTGCAGGAGTTTCGCCATCGTCTCCATTGCATGGCGCGACTGCGTAAAGAACAACTCGAGACCGGGGCACAAATAGTTATGCCCTGCTTCACCGTCCCGTGAAAGCGCGAAACGGTCCTTCGGACATCCGCCGTTGCACAACGTCCTCACCGCGCAGCTTCTGCACTGGGCCGTGAGCGAACTGCGTTTGTCCAATCCAAACCTGCGTTGTTCGGCCGACGCAATGAGTTCGAGCATATGCGTTTCGTGGATATTGCCCAACCGATATCCGGGCTCGACGAAGTGATCGCAGGAATACAGATCTCCGTTGTATTCGAGCGCAGGGCCGAGGCCGCAAGTCGGAGCGTGAATGCACAGCAAATGACGGCCGAAGAAGGCCTCGAGCGTCACATCGAACAATTGCACGAAGACGCGTCCGACGTCCCGGCGTACCCACTCTTCGAATACATCCATGAGGAAGAGCCCGTACTGTTTCGCGCCGACCGAACGATCGGTGACGAGATTGCCGGTCTGCGTGTACAGCACGCGCTTGTGGCCCGCCCGCTCGCTCCAGCCGCGGTTCGCGAGTTGAATCGTCTGTTCAGTTGCGCGCTCGATGATAGGGATGAATTGAATCCACTTTGCGCCGAGTTCATCGCGAAAGAAGCGATAAACCGAGCGGCCATGCCGTTCATTGGCGGAATGGACCGTGCACAGGATGTTGAACTCGACGCCGTGCCTGCGCAGTTGGTTCCAACCCTTCATGACCAGTTCGAAAGTGCCCTGCGCGCGGCGATCGACACGAAACGTGTCATGGATTTCACGCGGACCATCGACACTCAGGCCCACGAGAAAGTGATGCTCTTTGAAGAATTCGCACCATTCGTCATCAAGAAGAATGCCGTTGGTCTGAAAAGTATGATTAACCACCTGTCCAGGCTTGCGGTACTTTTCGACGTATTCGACCGCGTGCCGGAAGAACTCGACCCTCATGAGTGTCGGTTCGCCGCCTTGCCAGGCCACGGTGACCTCTGGCGTGCGATGCGATTCCAGCAATTGGCGAATATAGGTTTCGAGCGTCGCCTGAGACATCCGATGCTTTTCATTCGGATACAGCGCCTCTTTCGACAAGAAAAAGCAGTATTTGCAATCGATGTTGCAGGTCGAGCCGCTCGGCTTGGCCAGCAAATGAAAACGCGGCGGCGCATCCGGCGGCCGGCTCTCAGCCAGTTGGGGATTTGCAATGCTCGATGACGAAGCGCGTGACTGCAACGTGGCCTCCATTCGCCGTACACTCCTCAGCTGTCAAAGTGCCGATGATTGCCCGAGACCGCGGACCGGGCGCCTCAAGATTCGGCGGGGTTGGAATTGAAGCAGAAAGTCCTGGCAAAGACGTGATACGTATTTAAGACAGCTTGCAAGGCGAAAGCAAATTCAATTTCACGGTTTGCGAATAAAACGTATTGGCGAGAACGACCGTCTCGCGCGAGGGTCACTCGTACGTCACTCGAGGCACGCAATGCCCCGAGGAGTTGTTGGTGCCGTGCCGCAACCAGCGATATGGGAGTAGATACATGAGAAACCCCTGCCATTCGCCGCGTCTTTGAAGTGGACGCTTCTCGCAATCGCGCGTCCCATGAACTAGATTTACGTTGACGCTCGGGAGCGGCTTTAACGGTTCGTGACAGAAATGAATGCGTCGCCGCAACTCGGTCCTACAAATTCTTGCGGAGGCTGGTGTGGTTAACGTGCAAGCGCGCTCGGCGAATCAACTCGCCGAAGAACGAACCGACCTCGCAACGACGCGCACGCTGATGGCAGCCGATCGCACGTTGATGGCATGGACGCGTACTGCGCTCTCGATGATCAGCTTCGGCTTTACGATCTATAAGCTGCTCGAAGGATTCAGGGAAGCGGGCGTTCATCTGGCGCATCCGCACAGCCCGAGAACCATCGGCCTCTTTCTCACGGGAATGGGCACCGTGTCGATGGTGCTCGGAACGATTGAGTACTGGCGATTGATCGTCAGTTTGCGCGAATATCATGCCGTCAGTATTTGCCGGCCGACATTTTTTGTCGCGTTAGTCATGGCCTTTTCGGGTAGTTTCCTCTTTATGAGCATCATCATAAGGTTGCTCTAGGCGCACGCGAGGCGCGGCATGCGGCAGCCTTTTCGCCGACCTCGTTCGGGATCGAATGGTCGCTGTACCTATTCAAAGGTGGCAGTGTCGTGACTGAAACCCTGATAGTCGTGCTCAAGCTCTCTATCGGCGTGTTGATCGCCTGTGTCGGTGCTGGAACTTCGTTTTCCGAACTGACCTACGTATGGCGACGTCCCGGTCTATTGCTCCGCTCTCTTGCAGCGATGTACCTTCTCGTCCCTCTGGTCGCCTTCGGCCTTGTGCTGATTATGCCGATCGAGCGAGGGGTCAAGGCGGCGATGCTCGCGCTCGCTGTGTCTGCGGGCGCCCCGCTGCTTCCAAAAAGATTAAAGACACTGCATAGCGCGCAATACATCTTTAGCCTGCTGATCACATCCTCGCTCGTCGCAATTGCCGCCGTACCTGTGTGGACCGCGTTACTGAGCGCCTACTTCGACGTGGAAGTAACGCTGACCGTACGTACTGTCGTGACGGACATTGCCAAAACTATTCTTCTGCCGATCCTGGTCGGCATGGGGCTTCGCCTGATTTTTCCAGTCTTATCGGAACGGCTGTCGAACCGGGTCATGACGGTCGCCTGGGTTGTCCTCGCCGTCTCGGGCATTATTCTGCTGTTTGTCCATAGGGAACACCTGGCGGGTCTCACCTGGCAAGGCGTGTTCTCACTCGTAGGACTCATGGTTGGGGCACTGTTCATCGGCCAGATTCTTGGAGGGCCAGACGCCGATGAACGAACGGCGCTGGCGATCGCGTGCGCAATGCGGCACGTGGGTATAGCGTTGGTGGTCGCGTCGGAGTTCGTCGGGGTGAAAACATTGGTACTTGTCGTGGCGTACTTCGTCACCGCCTTCATTGTGTCGAGCATCTATTTGAGATGGCGACGACGGCGATTCCTGAGCGTTGATGGCGAGGGACTCTTTCGATAACCCGTGCTACCGCGGTCGAGTTATGCCGTGCGATTGACCTATACGCAGGTTCGCTGGCGGCCGTGGCTTAGTCACGGTCGTTGACTCATTCATTTCGCTAAAGCCACCCCGCCCATGCGAGAGGGCACCAAGACGTCCCACTCGAGCCTGCGCCCGCGACACACCGCCTAAAGCCCATAACCTCAGGAAACGAATGACGCACTTCCGATGCGTCTTGTGGATTGCAGATCCGCCGGATGGTTTGACTATCGATACGGGAAAACGCGCGGTGTAATGTCAGACCTTTAAATCTCCGAGCCGTCCGCTTTGCCATCAATGACGTCTTTAGCCAGCCGCGTGAGTCGGCTGAGAGCTTCCGCTTCCGAGAATACGGCGGTCCGCCAGGCAGGCGTGAACTGCCTGTCATCATCAGCGTCACCCACCTCACGCGTGATAACAAACGTGCCCGAGTACGCGCCGCTATCGTCAGGACCGGTCACATCCACACTGATATTGCATTCCTTGTATGTCGAGTTTTGGGCTGTCATTACCCCTCCTTCGCAATAGTCGAGGATTCCAACATGACAAACGAACTCACCAGTCAAGTGGGAGCTTCGTTGTTGTCGCGAAGCGCCGTACGCACCTCATCCGATAACACAGGATAGCCTCTCCGACTGTGGCGTGAAGCGACTCGTTCAACTCTTCCCTGAAGCCGTCTCTGTCTCGGCGAGCGCCTTCAGGAACGTCTCGGACCACCAGCGAACGTCCTGCTCTCGGACTCGGTTCGAAAGCGCCGCATGTCGATTGATGCGTTCATCGAGCGGCATGACCAATGCCCGTTGAATGGCGTCTGCCGTGCCCTGCGTATCATAGGGGTTGACGAGCAGCGCCTCGGTTAGCTGCTCGGCCGCACCGGCGAAACGCGAAAGCACCAACATGCCCGGGTCAGCCGGATCCTGAGCAGCGATGAACTCCTTCGCCACCAGGTTCATGCCGTCGCGCAACGGCGTCACCAGCGCAACACGACTCGCGCGATAGAGTCCCGGCAGTCGTTTGCGAGCCACATTGCGATGAATGTACCTGACCGGCATCCAGTCCAGTTCTCCAAAGTCACCGTTGATTGCGCCGCACAGGCTGTCCATTTCACGGCGAAGATCGTCGTACGCCCCGACATCTTCGCGGCTCGGCGACGCGATCTGGATCAACGTAGCGCTGTCACGATTTTCCGGATAGCGCTCCAGTAGTTGTCGGAAAGCGTGAATCCTTTGCGGTAGTCCCTTCGAGTAATCGAGTCTATCGACGCCGAGAAGCAAGCGCCGCCGCGAGTATTCCTCACGCATGCGTGCAAACATCTCGCGCCCTTCCCTGGCCCGGGCGAGGCGCGCAAAGTCCTCGACGTCTATGCCAATCGGGTAGGCCCCGACCTGTAGCGTGCGATCGAACGCACGGAGGTGGTTTGGACCCAGGCGAACGGCCCGAGCCTCTGATTCGACATAGTGCGAAAAGTGCGTGACATCGGACTGCGCCTGGAAGCCGACGAGATCGTACGCGAAGAGCGAACGCATGAGCCATTCGTGCTCGGGGATCGCCGCCATGATCAGTGGAGGCGGCATCGGAATGTGCAAGAAAAAGCCGATGCGATGTTTGCAGCCGGCCGAACGTAATTCGGCGGCCAGCGGGATCAGATGATAGTCATGCACCCATACGATGTCATCTGGCTTCAACAATGTCAGCAGCTTGCGGCCGAACAACTGATTCACGCGCCGATAACCTTGCGCGAAGCGCGTGTCGAACTTCGCGAGATCCAGACGGTAGTGACATACTGGCCAAAGCACACCGTTGGAGTATCCCAAGTAGTAGCTGTCGTGATCCGCACGGGTCAGGTCGAGCGTCGCCAGTGTCACATTGCCGCTCGTATGAACATCGAGCTCGTGCTGTTCGTTAGCGTCACCTTCCACAGTGTCGCTGAGTTTGCCGCTCCAGCCGAACCAGAGTCCCCCTGTTTGTTCGAGGCTTTCCCGCAGGGCGACCGCGAGGCCTCCTGCCGCAGCTTTGCGAGGATCGGCGGTACGGTTTGATACGACCACCAGACGGCTCATATCGGGCTCGGGTTGGCATTTGAATCGAATATCGCGGAAGACCTTTAAGCGCCGGGTTTCAGTCTATAGTTCCGTTTCCGCAGCGGCGCCCCGCATCCGCATCGGGCGCCGATGCCTCTAACGCGACTTCACGTCCGCCTCGCCGTTTATCCATGGGCGCAGAGCCTCGGGCGTGCGCATATCGGCCGGCACCTCGAAGTCGCGCGCCGCACCGCGCATCTCCTCGGCCGACCGCGGGAATCCGGTGCGCATACTGTATAGCGTCACATAGCGCTCGGTGTCCGCCTCTGCGGCATCAGCTGATCTGTCGGCGGACAGTGTGACGCCCGTATATACATCGAGCGCTGTCACGGCCAGGAGATTCGTGACCGCGCCGATGGCGCGCCCCCGGCCCTCCGACGCAACGCCATCGGACTGCGAGGCGACTGTGGCGAGATCAAGGACGTCGCCACCGACGCGCGCCCACACATACGGCGCAGGATTGCGCGACATCAAAATGCCGATTCCGCAAGCGATCTCACGAAGTCCATAGAGACGCACGAGCGCCCGGCTGCTGCCTTCGAGTCCCGCCGCGCGCGCAACCGTTCTCGGCGCAAGCAGTTCGGCGGCGCCTAACGCCAGGCTGTACCACCCGAGCCCGCGTGCGAGCGAGCGCGTCTCGGATGCGGAAAGAAGTGCACTTCGTGCGGGATCGCTACGAGGGTTCAAGGATTCACCTGACCTTGATTGTCAACACTGCATGACTTTCGGTTTGAGGACGACCCTGACACACCGTCCTTCTTGTCGCCCAACGTCTTGGACATGGCGGCACCGTCGGAAGAGGCAACGTATGCGTTATCACGCGTCGTTCCATCGGATGACGTAGGTCTGCCCATGCGCCATTTTCTTCGCGCGCAATCGCTATTCCCGCGACGCTGCCCGATGGTCGGACGCACCGAACGCAAGCAGAAACCCTCAGGCACCTCATATGCTCGCGTTAAACAAACATCACATACGCACGTCAAAGGGGCTCGACCAATCATAGCGGCGTCAAAGAATGAGAAATTTTGCCTTTTCAAACTGGACTTTTCTGCGCCGCCACCTGGTTTTTTTCAGGGAGGCCTTACTGCACCCTTGGTCAGCTGGCGCGATCTTTCCAAGTTCACGACGTCTCGCGGAAGCAATGGCACGGCCGGTGCCGCTTGCCGGCACCGGCCCTGTCGTGGAACTAGGCGCCGGCACGGGCGCAGTGACCCAGGCCTTGCTCGATCGCGGTGTCCGCCCAGAACGCCTGCTTGTCGTCGAGCGCGCGCCGGCCCTTGCCGCCCATTTACGGGCACGATTCCCGCAGCTTCGAATCATCGAAGGCGATGCACGAAACCTCTCGAGCTTTTTGACGGACCCTGGTCGGATCGACGCCGTCGTGTCCAGCGTGCCACTTCGTTCGTTGCCTTACGCCGAATCGCGTTCAATGGTCGCGCACTGGTGCAGCGTACTTCCGACCGGGACGCTGTTGATTCAGTTCACTTATGCGCTGTACGGTCCACCAAGACATCTCAGCCATGAATTCGTCGAGTTGTCGTCCGAGGTCACGTGGCTGAATCTCCCTCCGGCCAGGATACTCACACTCGCGCTTCGAACACCGCCTTCCACGCGCGCAAGTATTGCGCCGGCAGTACAGGGCTGAGAGCAATGGGCCGTCGCAAGGTCGGCCGCTTGCGTGCGCTGACGTTGAATCGCTCTTGCCTTTTTTAGCAGAACACTTGCGTCGGCACACATGGCGCGGAGGTTTGCCCAGCCTAGGTTGCATCACCGCCCGTAATTTCCGGCGCGATCGCTGCGTGGTTGATGAGCGCAACGAGCGATATGCCTCCAATTACATTACCGATCAAAGTCGGAATGAGGAAGACAAAGAAGTAGTCGCCGAGGCCGACAGCGCCGCTGAAGACGGCATAGAGGCCCTCCACCGATCCGGCAATTACATGGGACAAATTGCAGGCGGCAACCACATAGGTGATCAACAAGACGGTCAAAAGCCGCGCTGAGCGCGCGCTGGGTAATAGCCATACCATGAGCGCGATCAGCCAGCCCGCCAGCACTGCCCGCACGACGGTCACGCCGAAGCTGCCAGAGAACGGCGCTTCGGCGACGCGATCGAGTGATGCTTGAACGTCCGTGGAAAATACACCAGGCAACTGGAGCATCGCCGCGAAGCAGGCTGTTCCAATCAGGTTCCACGTTAGTACGATCCCCCAGAGGCGAAGCGCCTTCACGACTGTTTTCAGATCACGGCGCGTCAGCACTGGAAGCACAACGCTGAGCGTGCTCTCCGTAAACAGCTGTTGCCGACCGAGAATGACGATCACAAAACCGATGGTGTAACCGAAGCTCGAAACAAGCGGCCGCCACTCACTGTCGGGCAGTTCACCATCAAGGACCGCCTGCATCAGGAATGAAAAACCCATCGACAGACCCGCCGCGAGCGCCGACCATGTAAGCGCGGAAACCGTGCGTTCCATGGCTGCCTCGCCCTCTTCCCGCACTATTTCGTGGATGACGAGCGCGGCAGGCGTCGAGTGGTCGGCAGCCTGTTCTTGCTCACCTTTATTAAGGTGAGGCGAATTGGAACCCGCTTCTGTGTCAGACATGGAACCTCCAGTTTGAGTGGATCGATTTCGATAAGTAGCCATCCTTCATGGAGGGTCGAAAGACCTCCGCTCCAGTGTCGGCATTGCTGTGGAGAGAATCAGAAAGTCCGCCAGGTGCACGGGTATCGTCTGCGATTGAACTCAACACCGCAGTGTGGATGGCCGTGATACATCGGAGGGAGTGGGATTGGTGCAGGGCGTCAGTGCTGCCTTCCGAGCGGCGCAATATGTTCAGGGGCATCCACTCCTTATTTAGAGCCGTCGTCTACTGAGGATAACTTTTTAACTTAAGAACCGATGCATGGACTCGATCTGTCGGTGAAACGTTGATCACACACGCCATGTACGGTGTCGCGCAGCAAGCCGTACGCGGCCTCTTCGGCCACAACGAGGCTCTCGATTCGCGCGCTGATCGCTTCCTGCTCTGAAGCATCGTCGAGATTGACCAACTGCTGCTTCGCGAGCGTCAAGCGCTCCTGCAGGCCCCGAACGACAGACCACAGCGCATTCTCGGTCTGTTGCCGCTGGACCTCTTCGAGCGAGCGCCCTGAAAAGGCGTGGCCGGTGTGACACCTGTAGCGAAGCGGTGCGCTGTCACCAATGCGCCACACGACGCCACCGCATTCGGGGCAAGTCAACGGACTGCGGGAACCGATCGATTCGATGATGTCAACGCTCGACCTGCCCGTCGACGCGATTTGAGTTTCGATAGCGGCGATCCGCTGAATGTTCGATGCTTCGGGCTTCTCGACGACAGGTTGGTCCAGCAATGTCATGACGAACAAGGAGAGTTCCGCGACGGAAGCAACGACATCGGGTTTGACCGCGCGCAGTGCGTTTAACGGCATGCCTGGCGCCGGAGACTCTGCCGGGTCCTGTACTGCAACGAAGCCGCCGCACGCATCCACCGCCTTGAGGCCCGCCGCGCCGTCATCCAGATGAGCCGTGAGGATGATCCCGATGACGCGTGCACCATAGTTGACCGCAGCCGATCGAAACAACGGGTCGGCTGCTGGACGAGCGAAATTTTCCTTTGGACCGGCGATAAGAAGCGTTTTCCGTCCTGAACGATCAAGTGGCGGTCCGGCGGGGCGACGTACACGACGGAATCTTGGAACTCCTGTTCGTTCTCCGCGTGTTGAACGCGTAGAGCGCAGGATCTTTGCAGTATCTCCGGGAGGATGCTGGGCTGAGCGCCGACGTGCATCACCACGAATACGGACGCCGGAAGATCGGCTGGCCATGCCGATACAAGCGTGTTAAGCGCGGCACGCCCACCAGTCGAAGTCGCCACGACGATAATGTCACGCTTTTTCACGGGCCCTCCGCCAGTCATATACGTAGAGCAATAAAGGCGCCTGACGTCGGCACTGGGCGCGGCGGCCGTCGCGGTGTGTCGATACAGCCGGCAACGCTAATTAATCGCTTCGATTAGACTAACCTTGCAGTTGTAACGATAAGCGCTGCGGCGATGCGGTATCGACTTTGCTGAACCTTACGGACCGTGAAAACGTGGACCGCAGCGGCGATATGACCGAATCGACCACCGGGTGCTTACGCCGCGCCCATTGCTGCTAGCGCAAAACGTCGAGCGACTTGCCGACTGTCGGAATCGTTCGAGAGTGCCGGGCAAGATCGATGAACGGGGCGGAGCAGACCGCGGGACGGGTGCAGCGGCATGCGTCAGGCGCTATCGGTTAGCCGCAAGGACCCCTCCTTGAGGTGCGACTAGAAAGCGCGCATGTGGGGCCTACTGGTGCGTCGAGACGCAGGTGACCGACCGGCGGTTTTTTGCCATACGGGAGATGATGTGACCGACCCCGCAACGATGAGGACCGAGCCGGCATCGCCGGGTTTTCCAGTAGTCGGTATTGGCGCTTCTGCTGGCGGTCTCGAGGCAATTTCCGAGTTGATGTCGGAAATTCCGGCTGTGAGCGGCATGGCATTTCTCGTAGTGCAGCATCTCGATCCGTCCCGCCAGAGCCTGCTCGCGGAAATTCTTGCCAAGCGCATGGCCACGCGGGTGCAGGAAGCCGCCGACGACATGATTATCGAGGCAGACCATCTGTACACGATCCCCGCGAACAAACGAATGCTCGTGGTCGATCGCCGCATCCGGCTTCAACCCCGCGACGAGTCGCTCGGACCACCGATGCCGGTGGACGACCTGCTCGAATCGCTCGCCAAGGACCAGGGCGCCAACGCCATTGGCGTGATTCTCTCCGGGAGCGGCTCGGATGGTGCGCTGGGTCTTCAGGCGGTTCAAGTTCAGGGAGGTTTCACGTTCGCTCAGGACGCGTCGGCACTTTTTAACAGCATGCCGCATGCGGCAATCGGGCTCGGATGCGTCGATCGGGTGCTCGCACCGCATGAAATCGCAAAGGAAATAATCCGCATAGCGCGACATCCTCACCTGGGGTCAGTGGCAGGCGCGAAACCCGATGCGATTGAATCGGCTGAAACCAGTTTCCAAGCTATTTTCCGTCTGCTCCAGAACGCCTGCAATATCGACTTTACGCACTACAAACCCGGTACGATCCAGCGCCGGCTGTCGCGTCGCATGGCATTGCGGCAACTGACCTCCACAGCACAATACGTCAACGTGCTCGAATCGGAGCCTGCGGAAACCCTCGCATTGGGACGCGACCTGCTGGTCCAGGTTACCGAATTCTTCCGCGATCCCGAGACGTTCGAGGTGTTGACCCAGACTGTTTTCCCCCGCCTCATGGGTGATGACGCAGGCAAGACACTGCGGATCTGGGTGCCAGGGTGCGCGACCGGCGAGGAAGTCTATTCCATTGCCATTTGTCTACTTGAATACCTTAGTCAGCGCGCGCAGGTTCCGTCAGTCCAAATCTTCGGCACCGACATCAGCCCTGGACCGCTGGACACGGCGCGCGCCGGCCGGTACATCGAGAACATCGCGCGAAATGTGTCGCCCGAACGCCTGGAGCGGTTCTTTGTACGCGATGGCAAATACTACTGCGTTGACAAAGCTGTCAGAGATCTCTGCACGTTCGCACGCCACGACGTGGTGAGCGACCCGCCGTTTTCGCGGATGAACCTGATCAGCTGCCGAAATTTGTTGATCTACCTGAGTGCGCCCGCCCAACGCAGTGTAATGCCGCTCTTTCACTACGCGCTAAAACCGGATGGTGTACTGATGCTGGGCCCATCCGAGACGGTCGGCGCCTTCTCCGAACTCTTTGGCGTCGTCGAGAACAAGCGCAGCAAGGTGTATAGCAAGAAGCCCCGCATGAGTTCGCCTGCCGAGATGCGCCTTGCGCCGCGACTGGTTCCTTCGACCGCCGTCCGTTCTCCTAACGTCTCCAGCGATGAGTCGGAACCCGTCGACGCATCATTACTTCGCGCCGAAGTCGATCGTCTCTCGCTCGCCCGCTATGTCCCGCCGTCCGTACTATGTGACGATGATCTGAACGTCATCGAGTTTCGAGGGGACACCTCCGCCTATCTGACCAACCCGAGCGGTCCGCCGATCACCAATCTTCAGCGACTGGCGAAGCCCGAAATCTTTCCTGCTCTCAACGACGCGATCAGGCAGGCGCGGCAGGAGGGTGTTGTCGTTCGTAAGGCCGATCTGAAAACCGCGCGTACTAGCGGGTTGGTGACCGCCAGCCTCGAGGTTCATCCGGTCCAGACCGCCGAAGCGGCGGGCCGCTGGTTTTTGACGTTTTTTGAAGGCAGCCTGAAGAGTTCGGATACCCTGTCGACGCAAAAGGATGAGCCGTTGAAGTCCCTGATGTTGCAGACGTTGCGCCAACGTCTGGGGCGCAAGGTCGTCTCACAGGGCGCGGATCCGAAAGACGAAGAGATCGTCCGACTGAACGCCGAGGTCGGCGCCATGCGAACGCAGCTTCGAACCATGCTCGCGGAACACGAAAGCGCACGCGAAGAGCTCAAGTCAAGCGAAGAAGAACTGCTATCAAGTAACGAAGAATTCCAGAGCACCAATGAAGAGCTCGAAGCGGCGAAAGAGGAGTTGCAGTCACTGAACGAAGAACTCTCGACGACCAACGATGAGCTGCGCTATCGCAATCAGGAACTCAAGACGACTCACGACGATGTGGTGCGAGCACGTGACTATGCCGACGCGATCATCGACACGATGTCCGACCCGCTGCTGGTGCTGGAGCCAGACCTGCGCGTTACGCGGGCTAATCGCGCGTTCTACGAAACCTTCCGGACGACGTCCGATACCACGATCGGTGCGATGCTCTATTTGTTGGGAAATGGACAGTGGGATATCCCGGGCCTACGCGAGTTGCTCGAAAATATTCTCCCGCGAAAAGCCATCGTTCGCGACTTCGTGATTACGCATGTATTTGAGGAAATTGGGTCGCGCACGATGCGGCTCAATGCTGCCCGCGTGGTCGGACGAGTGCATGAACTGATCGTGCTCACCATTGAAGACATTACGCAACATCAGCGGTTGGTTGACCGACTGGAAGCGGCCGACCATCAGAAAGACGAATTCCTTGCGATGCTGGCGCACGAACTGCGCAACCCCCTCGCGGCGATCAGCAACGGGCTTGCGATATGGGAGCGGATGGACGTCGACGCCGACACTGAGCAACGCGCCCGCGATTCTGCAAAGCGGCAGTTGAAGCACGAAATCGGCTTGGTCGACGACCTTCTGGACGTATCGCGCATTACACGCGGCATCATCAAGCTCAAAGTCGAGCCCGTCGATCTGGTGCAGATCGTGCGCCACGGCGTGGCCACCATCCGCACAGAAAGCGACGCACGCCGGCACCGGCTGTCACTTGCCTTACCGGCTGAATCACTGATGGTCGAAGGGGACTCGATGCGGCTCGAACAGATTGTCGTCAACCTGCTTGGCAATGCGATCAAATACACCTTGCCTGGCGGAGAAATTGCTGTGTCCCTTACGCGCGACGACGGTCAGGCAACGCTGACAGTCCAAGACAACGGTATCGGCATGGCGGCGGACTTTTTGCCAACGATCTTCACTGTCTTTGTCCAGGCGGAACGCTCGCTTGACCGTAAGTCTGCCGGGCTGGGTCTCGGCCTTGCCCTCGTGCAGCGACTCGTTCATCTGCATCACGGAACCGTACGCGCCTCGAGCGAAGGGCTGGGACGCGGCAGCCAGTTCGTTGTTCGACTTCCAGCGCTTCCCGCAGAAGACATCGAGGTGGAGCATTCCCCTGCAGTCGCCCTGCCGATTCGCGCACAACCGACGCGCCCTCGACGGATCCTTATTGTGGATGACAATGCAGACGCAGCCGAAAGCACCGCCATGCTGCTCAAGCTGGACGGGCACGAAGTCCAGGTCGTGCAGGACGGCCCAACTGCCTTGCTGCGCGCGAAGGACTTTCGTCCTGACATCGTCCTACTCGATATCGGGTTGCCGGACATGGACGGCTACGAAGTGGCTCGCCGGCTGCGCGCGACGCCCGATTTTGCAGACACCATGCTGATCGCGCATAGTGGATACGCGGGGGAGGAGCATTTCGAGCGCGCGAGACAGGCGGGCTTCGATCATCACCTGGTCAAGCCCGCCAGCATCACTCAGTTAAACGAACTGATCGTCGAATCGGGCAATACACGAAACCGGCTAGGCAGCGTTTCGTAGGGGGACGCTCGATGCAGCGCGCGATCTCGGCGCGCCATTGCCCTGCGACACCGCTTCAGCGCATTTGTCGCGAGCCGCCCGCGCTTGCCTCGCAGGGGGCGCTACCGAGATCCTTCTGGACCGACATCGAGGTCGTCGGTCGATCTACAACCGTCTTCAGATGTTTTGCGGGCGCTTTGGACTGGAAGCTCCGATCACACCTGCACGTATGGCCGGCGCCGCTCCCATCCCCACGGCCGCTAAAAGAACCGCTCGACCGTCTTTTTTTCCGCGCACCTCGGTGCAAGCAGACTTTTCGGCCAAGCCTCACACTTACATGAGCAGTCCACGCGGACGGCCTCGATTAATTCAAAACACAGTGAGATGCAATGGACAAGCGAGCACTAATCATCGGCGGCACCGGCATCGTCGGACGCAATCTTGCCGAGCACCTTCAGTCGCGCGGTGACTGGGCGATTGCCGGGCTGTCACGCGGTCGCACGGCCCCGCCTGCCGGCGTGGAATCGATCACCGCCGACCTCACATCGACGACATCGGTCGCGGACGCTCTGAAGGGGCGGCAGTTCAGCCATGTCTTCTTCACTGCATGGTCGCGCCAGGCGACCGAAGCCGAAAACATCCGCGTCAACGGAGCAATGGTCGCGAATGTGCTCGCGGCGCTGGGCCCCACTGGCGCTCTGTCGCACGCAGCCCTCGTTACCGGCTTGAAGCACTATCTCGGTCCTTTCGAGGCCTATGCCCAAGGCAGCGTTCCGACAACCCCGTTTCGCGAGGAACAGGGCCGGCAACCGGTCGACAATTTTTACTACGAGCAGGAAGATCGGCTTTTCGATGCCGCGCGCCAGTACGGATTCAGCTGGAGCGTACACCGTCCGCACACCATCATCGGCTATGCAGTGGGCAACGCCATGAACATGGGCGTCACGCTGGCCGTCTATGCGACGCTATGCAAGGAGACTGGCGAACCCTTCCTGTTTCCGGGCTCGGCTGCGCAATGGAACGGCCTGACCGACATGACCGACGCCCGTCTGCTCGCGCGGCACCTCGAATGGGCTGCCACGTCTGCCTCGGCCCGCAATGAGGCGTTCAATGTCGTCAACGGGGACGTGTTCCGATGGAAATGGATGTGGGCGCGCATCGCGGAGTATTTCGGCGTGGAGCCGGCACCCTTCGACGGACACATTCGACCGCTTGAAAGCCGCATGCATCGCGCTCGCCAGACCTGGGCGGACATCGCGGCACGCTACGCGCTCGCCGAGCACGATATCGATAACCTCGTCTCGTGGTGGCATACGGACGCCGACCTCGGCCGCCCGATGGAAGTGCTGACGGACATGTCGAAGAGCCGCAAGCTCGGATTTCTCGATTACCAGAGCACGCCCGATGCGTTCTTCAATCTGTTCGACCGGCTGAAGCGCGAGCACATCATTCCTTCCTGAGCCGCCGATGCCATGGGCAACGCACGCCCTCGAACGTTGTCATGCAACGCCCTCTCTGAAAGCGCTGTGCGTGCGCAAGTTATAAAAGCATTCCTCCATCGTCGCAATGACGATCGACGCGACAGTGGCCGGACTCGCTTGCTGGAGCCAGGTGCTCGCGCGTCGACAGTCCTACCAAATTACACGCCGTTGGCCGCGAGTGACGCCGCTCGCGCTGCGCGTCAATAACGCTGAGCGTTGGCCGGGTTCGCCTACCGCGGCTCACGTGCGTGAGCATCGCGAGCTTGCGCCAACTTTTCCATGGAACGTCGGGAACCACCGCGCGTCCGTCTCGTCTTGTCGTGAAATACGGCATGGTCCGCCGGCAGCGGCCTATCGCTTGTCGAATTTCGTCGTGCATGCAGCAGCAGTCACATCCCGCCGATCAGACGCAACGAACGATACGGAGCAGCGCTCGACCTGTCAGGTGTAGAACGGCGCCGTGAATGCCAGATCCTCGACTATCTCGGACTTCTCTAAGTTTCGCTCGATTAGGTATCCTGTTGTTATCTCATTTCAACCTTGCAACTTCGGCAACGAGCGATAAGCGCAAACGCCTCCGATCATCGCGTAACGCTTGGCATCATCAGGCGCGATCATGTGAATGACCGTTATGGCGACACAGCCGTGCCGTTCTCTTGCATACGTAGACCACGTCGGCCGCCTGCTCCACGAGCGACACGGTCTCTCTGAGCGCTCGGCCTCTACCTTGGCATACACACTTCTGTGGGGATGTGGAAGCGATGTCGTCGTGGGATAACTGCACCCATGGAGCTGCGCATCGAATAAGCGTCGACGTTCGGCGATATAAGGCCTAGCGGTCGAAGTCTTGAATTACTCGCACCAAACAATATTGGTGAACAGTCACTTCCGGGAATACTTTCTGAATCCGAGGACCTGGTTTTATGTGGGCGCGCAACGCGCGTCCGTTTTCTGTTCCACTGGGACGCGTTTCATAATAGGAGTAGTCGTGCCACGCTCGCCTCTATTTTCACTCGACCTGCTAACTGATCCTGACGACAGGTGCGCGAAACCACGCGAATGGGATCGTCAAAGTTATCAAGAAGCCATCATCCCGTTTATTGATCCGGCTGGATCAAGTAGCGATGCAAATCCACTTTTGGATTCGGGCTTATTTTAATTAAACACGACAGGGAGACTTTTGGAATCCATCTAATCCAACTAACTCGTATGGCACTTTTACATATTTTTCCGCTTAACGTGACGGTTCATCTAGCCGAGTCGGCTCGTCTGAGTGATCTGGAGTTTGAACTGAGGGATAGTGACGTCATACCTGCTGGTTGCCGAGCAGGAGCTTGCGGTGCTTGCGTCATCGAAGTGCTCAATGGATTTGGCTGTCTCAGCGAGCCAACCGAACGGGAACTCAAGCTTCTAACCTTCCTCGGTTACGACGACGGAAGATTCAGACTGGCCTGCCAATGCAAAATTAATGGCACCGCCACCATCAACACCGAAATCTAGAATCCTATTTTTAAATTAGACGAACAGAGAAAATATCATGTCAAATCGAGTCCACAATGTCGGCTTTCCTAATTCCGTGCCTTTTATCAACACAAGCGAATCGTCGATGTTGAGAAAGGAAATAGACAAGATTATCGACCAGCAAGTCGAACTCTGGTATCAAACGGTTCCCTATGCCGCTCACCTTGAAGGTGAAGTAGTCGATCCGGATTACTATCGCCGCCATTTGATCGAGACCGCTTGGAGAATTCGTCTTTTGCGCGTCGTTGAGTCGAAGGCCCTTGCCGAAATCGCCAAGCGTAGTCCGAGGGCCGCGCAGATATGGGCCAATTACGAGCGGGAAGAAATGCTTCACGACCAGCTTTTTATCCAGGACCTGGCCAAAGCTGGGGTCAGCCGTGAGCAATTTCTGGCGACCGAGCCATATTTGTCCACCAAATTGCTTTCTGGATTTTTCTCCTATTTGCTCGATCATGAAGATCCTCTCGGGGTGGTGGCGTATTCGTACCTGGTGGAATACGTCAATGTAAAGCTCGAGCCCAGAAAGATCGATGCTCTCAAGCAATCCGTGGGCGAAGACAACATATCGGGCCAGGTCGCGCATTCTCACACGGATATCAATGACGACCATCCAGGTGAAGTCTGGGACGTGATTCGTCATCTGCTCAGAAACGACGAAGACATCGAGCACTTGAAGCGATACCTTGGCGAGCATCAGAAAGTGCTGGGACTCTATTTCACCGAGTTGTACGAAGACGTGATGGAACCCAAGCTTCGGAAGGCAGCGGCATAAGAGGAGAAGGTGATGACCAAAGAAAGGAATGGCGTTCTACTGCTAAGCCATTGCGGATTTTCCTTTATGGAGGATCTCTTGGAATCGGTCAAGGCCCGAGGCTTCCGCGGCATCGTTCTGTCGTCACGGCCACTGCCCGAAGTCGAGGCGACGCGCCTTGTGGAACTTGAACAGAAAGCGGACCGGCTGATTACAACGCAATCCCATGCCTTGACTGCCGAGGATGTCGAAGCCACGCTCAAAACTTTGCAAGCTGATGGCGAGACCCTGCTCTGCTGCATTTGCGTGTGGGAAGGCTACCGGGATCTCATGGCGCTGGCGAACCAGAACCTGGGTGTACCGGATCTTACGCCCGCCCAGGTCGGCATGCTGCGCAATAAGCGCGAATTGCGCAACACGCTGGAGACTTTGGGCCTCACGCGTGCTCGCGCTCACCGGTTGACCCCGGAAACGCTTGATGAACTTAAAGCGAGCGGTCGAAAACTGTTCGTCAAGCCAGTGTGTGGAATCGCCTCTTACGGCGCGTTTTCGTTGCGCCCCGAGACTACCTGGGAGGATCTCATCAAGGTCGCCGACGAAGCGTCCGACGATGTCATTTATCAATCGGCGTTTGGTAACCGACTCGAATTTCTAGCGGAGGACTACGTCCCTGGCCGGGAGTTCAGTTTTGAAGTCATCTTGAGCAACGGCGACGTGAGCGTACTCGCCGTACACGAAAAGTGCGAGCTGACCGAAAACGCCACGACCGTGCTCGAGAACAGTTGTGTATGCCCTCCCTGCAGCATCGATGCAGACGCGATAGCGCAAGGCCAGCGTTGGATCAACGAGATTTTTAAACAACTGGATTGCAAATGGGGTTGCTTTCATATCGAGGCACGCTTCGATACGGGTCGATGGGATTTGATTGAGATCAATCCGCGGGTTGGGGGGAGTCTGATCTCGGCGAGTGTGAAGTCGCTGAATGGTCAGCACAGCATGTTGGATCTCTGGTTGGATCTGCTGGTCGACGCGTCGCTGGGTCAGTCCGCACTGAACGCTCGGCGCAACAAGCTAAAAGCTTTGGCATTTGACATGGACGGCACGCAGCGTCATGCGAAGAGTACATTCTTTCGCGTTTATTTCGCCGAGCCGGGCAGGATAGAACATGTGGCCGTCGAAAATCACTTGCCCAAGCCCGTTGTTTCGCAGATTTTTCTGAAGGCGGGAGACGACGTGCAGGCGAGTTCTCGCGAGGTTTTCCTGGGCCAATTGTTGTGGCACTTTGACCTGGCCGAGCGTGAGACTCTATTGCCAGTAATAGTAAAGAATTCCAACAGCGCAGTCACTGTACGCTATGCGAAGGAGCGAGCACGATGATACATGCTCAACCAATCCTGCTACTCGTTGATTACAATCTTTCGCGGGTCGCAGATGTAAGGCAGATGGCTTGCTATGCGAAAGTCCGTTATGGTGCGCAGTCGCTACTCATCCGTTCTACGCCCACTGATGTCGACCGAGCGATCTGCGATGGCGTTATCGACCTCAATCCGCGCGACGACGACTTTGTTGAAAGGGCCCTCGTGGCACTCGCACCATACCGCGCACGACTTGCAGGTGGGCTGGTGTTTTCCGACAACGCTGTGCAAAGCGGGGCCTTGCTTCTCGAGGCACTTGGGCTAGCGGTGGATTCCGGCACCCTCGCTGAAGGGGCGTTCAGCAAGCACGCGTATCGGTCGCTTGAGCAGAGACATCGGGATATCTTCGGGCCTCAAGGGATGATGGTCCCGGATTGTGCACCGATCCGGAATCTGGCCGATCTAACTGAATTTGCCGTTCGGCATCCCGGGGGATTTGTCGTCAAGCCGAGCTGTGAAGGTAATAATCGGGGCGTGGTCACCATGCGCCAAGGAGACGACCTCGCCGCCGTTCTGAAGGAGGTTTCAACGTATCTCTCTGACGGTGTGATTTGCGAAGAACTCATTCCCTATCGCCGTGAATTTTCATTCGATGGAATCGGTAGCCTGTCCTTTATTACAGAAAAGATCAGCGCGACCGGCCGATACCCTGTCGAGCTCGGACAAGTCTTGCCAGCGCGAATCACACCTCGCGAACGGAATACGATATCGGTGGCCGGACGTTTGGCCAACTTGCTGGTCGGACAGCGCAATGGGCCGTTTCACAATGAAATCAAGCTTAGCGACGACGGCCATCGCGCAGCCGTTGTCGAACCGAATCGCCGGCCGGCAGGCATGAAGATCTGGACGATTGCGTCGCTGGTCTATCAAGTCAATCTTTACCACCTGTGGGTCGATCAGGCATTCGGCGAAGAAATTCCGCGCGAATTACCACAAGCCAGCCGCCAGGCGGCGACCGTGATGCTTGGGGTGGCGGAGGACACCGACGTCATCTCGGCGATGGGCGCTGACGCGAGCGTCTTGCTCGATCACGTAGTTTTGCCGTCGCTGCAAAGTCGCTTTCCATCTCTGCGAAGCGGTGACCTGGAATTGCATGAGTTCTGTTGGTTGCCGGCGGAAGCTCGGCGCATTCACGCCGTTCCCCGGGACAACGCTGATTTCATCGCACAGGTATGTCTGACGACGACCCGCGATGACATTGATATCCGGGATCTCGCGTCCAACCTGCAAACGGT
The DNA here is from genome assembly GCF_023631085.1 of Caballeronia sp. INML1. Taxonomy (NCBI): domain Bacteria; kingdom Pseudomonadati; phylum Pseudomonadota; class Betaproteobacteria; order Burkholderiales; family Burkholderiaceae; genus Caballeronia; species Caballeronia sp. INML1. The sequence goes on from NZ_JALQDT010000051.1 coordinate 683,660, forward strand.
TTGGAAAGCGTCGTTTCATCAATATGTACGCGGCTCATGCCTCCGCCAGGCGGTCGACGTCGCCCAGTGCGACGGATAGCGAAGCGGCGGCCAAAAGCTGTCGTGGCGCGTGATAAGAGCCGTTTCGGAAGGCAGCGCATGACGTATCGATCCAAAAGAGATTAACGCATTTATCAGCGAGGTCTGCTGTCGTGAGAATTCTTATTCTGCATCGTATCCCCTATCACAAGATCGATTATCACCTCGGCATCGATCATGATCGCCATGACGTTTACTACATCGGCACGGAGAAGAATCTTGCAACGATTCCCGCTTCGCTTCCGTGCAAACAACTGCTTCGCCCTGGTACCGATCGCGCGAGCGACGAAGTCATTGCCATTATCAAATCGCTCGACATCACGTTCGACCGGGTACTCTCACTGTCCGAATATGAATTGCTGGATGCCGCACGAGTGCGCGACGCACTGGGCATAAGCGGACCGGGAGTTGCGAAAGTCGAGAAGGTGCGCGACAAGTTGCTGATGAAACGTCTGGTCGCGCAGGCTGGCCTACGCGTTCCACGCGCCATCGCGCTGGCTGAGTTTATGGACAACCCCGGCATCGCCGACTGGTTCGGCAGAACCGTCCTCAAGCCGCTCGACGGTGCGTCAAGCGAAGACGTCGTGGTCTTCGACTCACCCTCTGCGATGCTCACGGCGCTGCACGACCACCGAACCGGCGTATATAGCCTCGACGACGCGACTCGCGCGTTGGCCACCGCGCGCTTTGAGATCGAAGAATTTGTTACCGGACCCATTCTGCATTTCGACGGACTCGTGACAGACAGTCGGGTCGCGGTTGTTGTCGGCAGCCGCTACGTGGGCACTTGCCTCGACTACGCGTCGGGCATGCCTCTGGGATCGGTGCAGATCGACGACGATCCGGTTGCACGCGAGTGGGTCCAGAAGGTCGTGTCAGCCGTTGAAATCCGTGACGGCAGCTTCCATCTCGAGGCAATCGATAATGGCGGTTCTCTGGTCTTTCTGGAAATAGCCAACCGCGTTGGGGGCGCCGACGTGGTAGACACTTTCAGAATGCGCACCGGCATACACCTGCCATCGTGCGAGCTGAAATTGCTGATCGGTGAAGCGGTTGAGCTGCGCACCACGCCTGATTCTGGCGTCCGCTACGGTTGGTTTGTGTTGCCAGGCCATCACATGCCTCGCGGAGGGTGCCATCTTCACGGATCGCAAGGGTTCGTCTCGCATCCCTGGATGGCTCGTTGGAATCAGCTCGCGCACGGCCAACCGCTGCCCCGGCACATTACCTATCAAGCCACCGAAGCTCCGGCTGCCGGCGTCATTGCTGGCCCGTCCACCCAAGATCTTGAACACCTGCTCAAGGATCTCTTTGCGTCGGTGCGGATCGAATCCCTGCCACTGGACGCGGCAGCCTAAGGAGAATGTTATGCAGCGCGGTGTAATCCTCCGGTTCTTGCTATCGCGGGCAGCCTCTTCGCTCGGAGACCAGTTCCTCATGTTCGCGGTGCCATTGATCGTGTACCGCAGCACGGGAAGCGTCGCCATGTCAGGCCTCGCGTTTTTTATCGAATGGTTGCCGCGAATCTGTTCATTGCCAATCGCCGGTAACCTGTGCGACCGGCTGGACAGTTGGCGCGTGTACGGCTTCGCGGACACGGCGCGCGCGATAGCCTGCGCATGTGTTGCCTGGCTGGCGTTGGCGACACCGTCGAATTCGTTTCCAATCATTGCGAGCTTGAGCGCGGTATGCGCGTTTTTCTATGCACAGGCGTTCATTGCGCTCGAATCGACCGTTCCGAGGCTCGTGATGCCGGAACAAATGCACAAGGCGCAGGCACTTTTGCAAGCCATCGATCAGACAGCCAGTATTGCGGGGCCAGCCTTGGCCGCGCTGCTTGCCGCGCGATTTCCGCCCAGCGGCTTGTTGTGGGTCGCTGCTTCGGTGTTCGGTCTCAGTGCGTTGTTGGTATGGTCATTGCGAAACGACCTTCATCGCACCGAACCGCGAAGTGCGGGACACCGACAGGGTTTCAATGCTGGCGTAGCTGCGGCCGTCGGAGTGTTACGTGACAAGCCTGTTCTCTGGGCACTGATCGCATTGAGCATGGGGGTGAACCTGATTGTCGGCGTCGCGCTAGCCACCGGTGCGGCGATTACCACTGGTCGGTTCGGGCTTCCGAACAGTCTGTTCGGATTTCTCCAGACCATCGTTGGAGCTGTTGCGCTCGCCAGCTTCTTGGCCGTTCCTTATCTGACGCGCCGTTTATCCGTCTACTGGATTGGTGTCACCGCGTTCGGAATGATCGTCGTAGGGGGGCTGCTTATGGGCATGGCATCGTCATTTCCGGTGTTTGTGCTGGGCTATGCGCTTAGTTTTGCGTCTTGCGGTCTATTCAATGTATATATCCGCACGGAGCGCGCGCACTGGATTCCCCGCGATCAACTGGGCAGGGTCCTGAGCCTGATCGTATTGCTGAATCAATTGAGCCTGCCCGTGGCCGGCTTGATTGTGGCCACATTCGGCGGCCGTCTCGGTGTTCAACCGATTTTCATCGCGGTCAGCATGCTCGGACTTCTGACTTACGCAGCGTTGTGGCGCTATCTGCAACGCAATTCACGTACGGCCGATTCGCTTCGCATGATGGTCGTCAAAGTCGAATGACGCACGGCTCGGCGTCACAGCGCATTGCCGTGGCGCGGCGACCCATTGATGTACCTTACGAGCGTATTTTGTCGCGTTGAGATATGCGGCGACCGAGAAAAGCGGCTTCCGAAAAGGTACTCCTCGGACCTCAACTCAGCTTTTTCGATCCATGCAGCGACCGCAACGCGAGCGTGCCCTGTAACCTCGAACTGCACGGGCCGTTTAGTCTTGCGCCGCATTATCATCGCGCGGGGAATATCTGATTGCCGTGCGTCACGTCGCGAACATGCAGGTTGAACGAGCTCGCACCCGCGCAGCTTGCTGTCGATCGCAAGATTGAATAGCGCTAGATCATTAACCCGTGCGCGTTCTGAAGGTAAATCCGGATTGCCCAGATCTCTTTCGGCTTCAGCGGCGGCTTTTGACCAACCAACTTGCCTTTGTTCCAGAGCTCACGGCTTAGATTAGAATCACCGCCCCGATTCGCGGAAAAGAGGCGACGCGATGAACCGGAATTGCAGGCGTCGCTCGCCGTCCCCATCGACGGTTGCACACCGGCTCCGCGGCAGCGCCGCCCGAAGGCAATGGATGTGTATTGACAGCCCTGGTCCGAATGCAGAATAACTCCCTCATGGCGCCGCTGCTGAAACGCGATGTCCAGCGCGTGCCACATTAGTGCGGTATCCAAAGGGTTCGACATCGCTCAACCAACGATGCGCCGGCTGAATACGTCAAGCACCACGGCCAGATAGAGAAACCCCTCGCCGGTCGGAATATAAGTGACATCGGCCACCCAAAGTATGTCCGGACCCTCAGCACTGAAGTGCCGGCGTACCCGGTCCGGCGCACGTCGTGGCCCCGCACGTTGCCGCGTAGTACGCGGCCAGCGCCGTCGGCTTGCCCCGAATAGAGCAGGCGTGCCATTGTGACATGGGCCAACCGGCTCGGTCCGCTTTCAAGAATCCGCATCCTTCGAGGATGCGGCTCCTGTCCCGCCGGGAGAATCAGGCCGCCGCGTGAGCGAGAATGTCGCGCTCGATTTTTAATTGCCGATTTTCGCGGCGCAGACGTGTGAACTCCTAACGCTCGGCCGTCGTCGGGCCATCGTGACGCACGCCGGCGTCCATGTCAGCCTGTGCTACCCCGTCGACTATTGTCTGCACGCTAGGTTCGAACGCCTGCGCCGACTCCTCAGCCGTTCGCTCCGCCTTCACCAGCTCGACCAGGTGAGCCCGGAACTCCGCCGGCTACGGTGTTCGATGCTTGCCCATTTGGCACCCCTCATCCAAAGGATAGGAGTCCGTTTTGGCGGGTCAATTTCACGTTCCGATAGTTCGGCATTATTAGGTAATGCTTCACGAGCAACGGCGCGGTGATGGTCACCCCTGCGTCCTGACGCCGCTTTTCACCCGCCCAGTAAGCCACTTTAAACCGAATGGAAAAAATTCTGCGAACCACTATTCTTTATGCGGGAGGCCGGCGGTTGAGAGGTATTCGAGCAGAAGGAGTTAACAAATTGATCACTAACATATTGCGCCGCGCGTCCAGGGCTACGTGGGTATCGGTTTTGCTGCTGACCACCGCTCCTCACGCCTACTCTGGCTCCGGGCAGAAAGAACCACCGGTCCGTGCCGCGCCAGCTGAGCACGACACCGCCTCCCAAGCCCAGGCTCGGGCGATTCTGATGAAAATGGCGGAGTTCCTTGGGGGGACGCCGAGCTTTCGTGTCGGTGTGCGCAGCGGGTACGACGCCGTGCAGCCGTCCGGGCAGAAAATCGAATTCGGCGAATACCGCACCGTTACGTTGAGCCGGCCGGATCGTATGCGCGTGGAAAGCGAGCGCAGCGATGGCGCAAAAACGCTCGTTGTGCTCACCGGGAAAGAGATCGTTCTGGTCGATCTCGCCAGCAAAGTCTATGCGACGGCGCCGCAACCTGGCAGTCTGGACGAGAGCATCGTGTATTTCGTCAAGGATCTCGGCATGCGCCTGCCGCTCGCGGCGCTCCTGTTGAACTCGCTGCCTGAAGAATTGCAAGCCCGGGTACGGTCGGTGGACTATGTGGAGAAGACGAGTATCTCCGGCACTGCGTCCTATCATTTAGCCGCGCGTACCGACACGGTGGATTTTCAGGTGTGGATAGCCGATGGCGACAAACCTCTGCTGCAGCGGATCGTACTAACTTACAGAAAGGCGGTGGGCCAGCCTCAGTTCTGGGCGGACTTTGTCGACTGGGATCTTGCGCCCCAGCTTAACGATGCGACATTCTCGGCACAGATTCCCGATGGCCTGCAAAAAGTCGCGTTCGCAGCGCAGCTTCCCCGTGCGTCGCCCACGGCTCGCCAGTCGTCTGCGAAGAAGGGGGCGAAATGATGAAAACCGGATCATGGGATCGTGTCGTCACGGCACTCGTCGCCGGAGTATTCGCGCTGGGCTTGATGAATCAAGCGGAGGCACGAGGCGAGAGAGGCGGTGGTGCTCGCGGTGGTGGTGGCGGCGACGGCGGCTTTTCCCGTGGCGGGGCGGCGTCGTCTGGAGGGTTGTCATCCGGCGGCACAACCGCGGCGCAAGGAGGCGCGAAGCGTGGTGGCGGCCAATCAGCGGCGGCCCAACAAACTCTGGCCTCGCGCCAAGCCACCGCAACTTCAACTTCAAGTGCGAATCAGAGTGCGCGCCAGAGTTCGGCGAGTTCGAGGCAGGCAACCTCCAGCCAAAATCAGGCTAACCGGCAGCAGAGCACGAGCGAGAACCAGGCGCAGCGCCAAGCTACGTCGAGTCAGAACCAGAACGCACGACAGACCGCGGCGGCTCAAACGACCAGCCAAAACCAGAGTGCGCGTCAATCCACCGCTAAGGAGATGCAAAACACGCGTGCTACGAACGTGACCAACGTGCAGAACAACTACTCGGGCGGTTGTTACGACTGCAACTCGGATTGGGACGGCGGTTCTGCGGCGGCCGGATTTGTGGCCGGGGCAATGGTGGTCGGTGCGGCCGCTGCCGCAACCACACCGCCGCCCGCAACCACCACCGTCGTCGCTGCGCCTGCGCCTGTCGCGCCGCCGTGCAACGTCGCCCCCATCGCCGTTAAGGACGTGCCGTACTATAAGTGTGGCGCGACGTGGTACGCGACGGGATATGGGAGCGGCGGCGTGGTGTACACGCAAGTTCCGCCACCGCCCGGATACTAGGCAGAACGTGCAGCAAGAACCGCCGCGCGAACTCATCGAGTTCGAGTGTCATAGTCTTGTTGCACGTGCGTCCGTTGACGCGATAGTCCTTCCAGGGCGAGGTGACGCCATGTTCGTCGAGCGCCACCAGACGTTGGTTGGAGATCCGCGACTCGGTGCGTGTAACGCGACAGATAGGCCAACACCGCTTTGGGCCCGGCAAAGGGGCGCTTGGCATACACCACCCGCTTCCATGCGCGCATTGACGCGAGCCACTTGGTAAAAGCAGCCACATCGTCGAGGTGCACGTATTCGCCGAAGAAGCGCAACTGGCCGCGGCGATAGGTGGGCCTCGAGTTCTGCGAGGAAGCGTCGCCGGAACAAACGCGAGTGCACGCGCACTGGAAGGAAGAAACCCGGCCTGCATGCGACCCACCGGTTTCCATCCGGAAGATGGTCAAATCTCGAACCGCACGTAAATAGTTGGCCTGGGTCTTCGGCGCGAGTCGGCGCATGCGCATGTTGTCCATGAGGACGTTCAACTTGCTCGGCCGCATGAACGCCACTGTCGCGAACACGCGGACGAAAAAAACCCGCCGAAACGGGTGAACCACCGTGGAGATCTGCTTCAGCTCAATTCCAATGGCGAAGAGGAAGGTTATCTCGTAAACGAAAAACGCAAACCGAAGATATATCGCTGGCATTTGAACGCTATTTTTAATCGCAGGATGCCGAACGAACACACATGTTGCTTTCGTCGCGGACAGTAACTCCAGGCGACGTGACCGCGCGTGTTGCTGTCGAGCGACAAACTTTACGACACGATAGATTCGGACACCCAATTGCGATTATCGTCGTATCGCGACAGCAACTTCTCCGCAGAGAGGACGGCGCGGTACGGGGTGACGTGAAGCGTTTAACGAAGACAGCCCACAACCCTGGAGTAGCAAATGAAGAAAACTCTCATTGCCGGTGCGGCGCTGGCTACCTTGGCCGGCTCGGCGCAGGCGCAAAGCAATGTCACGCTTTACGGTCTGATCGACGCAGGTCTGACTTACACGAACAGCCAGATCACCGGCACCGGAGCAGGAGGTCACAGCAACTGGCAGATGACGAGTGGCGGCGTACAGTACAGTCGTTGGGGGCTGCGCGGAGCGGAAGATCTCGGCGGCGGGTTGCAGGCGATCTTCACTCTGGAGAACGGCTTCAATCTGAACAACGGGCAGTTGTCGTCGGCCAATCGCATCTTCAACCGCTTGGCCTACGTCGGAGTGTCCAGCCGGGATTTTGGCTCACTGACCTTGGGACGTCAGACTGACGGCATGGTTGACTTCGTAGGGCCGCTCTCGTTGACCGGCACACAGTATGGCGGCACCCACTTCGCACATCCGTTCGACGTCGACAATTTGAACGACTCGTTCCAGATCAACAATTCGGTCAAATATCAAAGCCCGAATTTTGCCGGCTTCAGGATCGGGGCCTTGTATGGCTTCTCGAACCAGGCAGGTGGTTTCGCGAACAACCGTGCGTACAGTGTCGGCATGTCGTACATGTGGGGACCGTTGAACTTTGGCGCCGGGTATTTGCATCTGAACAACTCGGCCGGCACCCCGGCACAACTCAACACGAACGGCGCTGTCACCGATACGCTCGGGACCTCGTTATCAGGTCTTCTGACGCCGACCGCCGTGCCATTAGGTGCACTCGCTCGCCGGCAACAGACGTGGGGCGGAGGCGTCAACTACGCGTTCGGTCCGTTGGTCGCGGGCATCGTCTATACACAAACGAACCTGACCGAGCTGTTCCTCACTGGCTTCAATACCCACTTCCAGAACTATGAAGGAAACATCCGGTTCGCTTTGACACCAGCCGTTATGCTGGCGGCCGCCTACACATACTCACGGGCCGGAGGCAACGCCGGGAGTGGTGCTCCGCACTGGAATCAGGTGAGCGCGCTCGGGAACTACGCCTTCTCGAAACGCACGGACGTCTATATTCAAAGCACCTATCAAAGCGTAAGCGCGAGGGCTGGCAACCCGCTGGGAGTCGCCTGGATCAACGGTGTGAGTTCACCCGCATCGACATCGAATCAGATCGAGGCCACCGTCGGCGTGCGTCACCGTTTCTGATTGGAAGCTTCGGACCGGGGAAGTCGCGCTAAGGGTCAATTCGGGAACCGCCGATTCGAATCCGCAGCCGTAACTACGGCAAGCGCGACCTGAACCAGCATTGCCGGCAAAGGAGAAGGCCATGTCTCGCATGAAATTAGGAGTGCTTTTAGTGATCGGCCCGCAGCACCTTGTTGTGATGTGCGTCGACGATGCGGACGTCGGTTGCATCGGACTTTCTCACTAGTGTCACTCTAACGACATAAGAGACGCTGGTGATGACGATGTTGTCGGGCAACATAGGTGACAGCGCATGCACGTGCCAATTCACCCGCGGAGAAACAGGCCCGCCGGGATGATCTTTCCAGCAATTCGACGTTCCAGTAGAAGGCCGCCTGCGTGCTGCGTTTGCTGGCGATGCTGACGGTCTTCGTCTGAGCGCGGTCCTTGCAGGTCGCGTGCACCGTATGGAGCTTGGCCAGCATGAACGGGCCGAGCGAATGGGGCCTTGCCCCGTGGCCTTTTGTTTTGGGCGCCTGCATGGCGTTTTGTCACTTGCCGTCCAGCTGCTCGCAGGGGGGGTGGCCGTCAATCCACGGTTGCGAACCGTTGCTTCGCGGCCTCGAGAATGCGTCGGGTCACCCTCTTATCTGGAAGGAAATGCCGGGCTCGAAAGAGCCCTGAGCAGATGACGCACGATCGGCACCCGACGATTATGCGAAAGCCAAGTCGCTCACGATCCCCTGCTCAACTTGACGTCGGCTTTCTCCGCGGCCGTCTAAATTGCCTTTCCCTGTAGCCAAACCAAATGCCGACGAACCGCTTCAATCAGCCAGGTGGCGGAAGGCAGCCGGAGTCGAACCGACCAGAGAGTGTCTGACACCCCCTACCGGGTTTGAAGCCCGGCCGCACCACCGGATACGGATGCCTTCCTTCATGGACCCACGACAAAGCCAAGTCCGGCGAGAATCCGGGCGGGCGTCCGATTATAGCGGCGCATGTTCACCCGCTGCCATCGCCCGGATGCGAACGCGGCTGTCTTCGCCGCATCAGGCGATACACGCAATACAGTAACGCCGCCGCTGCGAGCACATCCACGACCGTCGCGCCATGCGATTCGAGCGCGAGCACCGCGACATGCAGTTGGCGCTCGAAGAGCGCGCCGCCCAGAAGCCAGAACGACGCCCACGCAACGATCCCCGCCGTATCCCAGAAGAAGAATGCGAGCACGGCGATCTGCGTCGTGCCCATCAACGGCGGGGTGACGAGTCCGAGTCCCGGCACGAACTTCGATGCCGCGACGATAGGCGCGCCGTGGCGCTCGAACAACTCCCCCGTCGTGCGCATGCCGCTATCGACCGCATACGATCTGCGCGAGAGCGCCGCGACGAGCCGACGCCCGTAGATGCGTCCCGCCGAAAACCACACGCTGTCGCCGAGCAGCGCGCCGCACAACGCCGCGAACAGCACGTGCGCGAAGGACAGTCGCCCGCTCGCCACGGCGGAGCCCGCGAACACGAGCAACGGCGCGGACGGCAGCGGCACGCCAAGACGCGTCAGGAGGACGTTCGCGAACACGGCCGCGCTGCCCCACTGCACGATCGCCGACGGCGGAATCTGGATCAATCGGCACCTCTCGATCGCCGGCTGCGATGCACCAACCGAAACTTCATTCGGACCCGGACTCGACGAGCATCACCGGAACGTCTCCACATCCGGCGCTGCTCGCAATTTCGATGCCGCGCCAGGGCGAACCCTCGCCGTGATCGAACGCCATCGGATCGACGCGCCGGTCCGGCCTCAGCACGTTGAACGGCCACGACGGACGCCGCAAGCGTTCGTGCACGACCGATCCGAGCCAGATTGGCGCAGGCGGCGTGCCCTCGCCCTCGCGCACCGCATAATGCGTCGGCCAGAAGCGCAGTACGTCGCGCTCGTCGGCGCCGCGAGGCGAGCGCGCGAACACGAGCTTCGACGGCTCGCCGTTGTTCAGGCGCGGCAGCGCGGGCAGATCGATCGCGGGCGCATTCGGCAACATGACCGACATCACGCTCTTCAAGCTTACATGCGACACCTCCGTCCAGCCGCGCGATATCAGCTGTGCGCGAATCTGCTCGGGCGTCGCGGCCCATTGGACGGTGATCGGCTCGCGACGATCGCCCTCCATGCTCGCTCGATAGCACGAAAACGTGCGCCACACGGTATCGGTCCATTGGATCGGCGTGACGACGATGGTCGCAGGCGCCGCGCTGTGCGCTTCCGTGTCATCGCTCAGTTGCAGGGCGACGCTCGCGCAGATCACGGCCAGCACGGCAATCGGCATCAAGGGCCGCGGTTTCGGTTTGGCGGGATTGCGCCATACGGCCGTGAGCGCGATCAGAAAGACCCACACGGCCGCGAGCGCCGTGCTGCCCAGCGCATCGGAGATGGTGAAGCGGCCGAAATACAGCCCCGCTACGCCGACCGCCGTGACGATCGCGGAGGTCGCCGTCGCGATGAACACGCCCGTCAGCAAGCCCACGCGCCGCAGCAGGAGAAACGCGAGAAAGCCATAGATGACGACGGTTGCCGCCACATGGCTGCTCGGAAAGCGGTGCTCCGCCGGCGTGAAGGAAACGAGGATCGGCTCGTGCGCGGTGAAGCGGATCGCCGCGACCAGCAACTGCGAAAACGCCACGGCCACGACCCAGTACGTGACCGTGCGCCAGCGCCGCTCGAAGCTCATCCACACGATGACCATCGCGCCGAGCGCGAGCAGCGTGGGTGTGCTGCCGAGCGTCGCCGCGCCATCGAGAATCGAATCGGTCCAGGTGGAGCGGAACGATTGCAGCAGCCGATAGATCGACACATCCACCTGCACGATCGATGCGCCGCGCGCGACATTCGCCAGCACGGAGAAAAAGACAAAGGCGGAGGCGAGCAGCAGCACCGAGATCGTCACGATGAGGCCGGTCGCCGGATTGCCCGGATCGAGCGCGCGCGACACGAGCCGTGCCGGCAGGCCGCGGCCCGTTTGCGCCCATGCGAGCAGTTTCTCGCGGGACGCGATGGTCCAGCGCATCGCGTGCGACACGATGAGGCGCGAGAGATTGAACACGATCCATCCAAGCGCGGTGACGATGATCAGGATCACGACGAGCCTGATCGACACCGCGCCCGCCAGCTCGATCGACGCGCCGAATACGACGCCCGGCAGGATATGCGTCGGCGCCCAGACGAGCGCACTCAGGATGTTGACGGCGAGAAAACGCGCAGGCGTCATCCCCGCCACGCCCGCGACGACGGGCACGACGGCGCGCATCGGCGCGACGAAGCGCGCGAGCACGACGCTCTTCGCGCCGTGGGCATCGAAATACTTCCTGCCCGCGGCGAGCGCGCCCGGATGCGCGCGAAACGGCCACATCTGCGCGATCTTGTCCGCATAGCGCTGGCCGAACCAGAAGCTCGCGGCGTCCCCTGCGATGGCGCCCGCGATCGCGCAGACGAATACCCAGCCGAGATTCAGCGCGCCTGCGCCGACGAGCGCACCGGCGATGAACATCGCGGTGCTGCCCGGCACGAAGGTGCCGATGAACGCGACCGATTCGAGAAACGACGCGAGCAGCACCACGGCGAGCGCCCACTCGGGGTGGCCCGACAAGAGGTGCAACAGCTTGAAGTAGGAATGCTCCATCGTGATCGACAGGCGAAAGCGCAGCGGTGCGCAATCGTCAGACGGACTCGTGCCAGCGGCTATCGCTGCGCAACAGGTGAAGATCGCGGTGGAATCGAGTGTACCCAACGCGGTCGAAGAACTCCAAAATCTGTATCGCGCGTTTTCGGCCGAGCGCACTCGCGTCGCGGAAGGCGGCCGCGCCGAGCGCGCCGCCCTGCGCCTCGGCCTGCTGCGCGACGAGTTGCGCCAGTGCGCCGATCGACGCGCGGCAGTAGAACAGATCGCGCACGACCTGATACACGTCGCCGCGGCGTGCGAGTTTTTTGAGGAGCCTGCGCATCTCGTCCTCGCCGATGCCGTGCGCGCGGGCGAGATCGCGCACCCAGGGCGGTTCGAAACGCCCCTCTTCGAGCGATGCCAGCACCGCGCGCGCCAGTGCTTCTTCCCTTTCGTCGAGCGTCACCGCATGCGCCGGCAGATGCAGCCACGGCCCGCTCCTCGCAATCGTTGCGCTCGCCACGGCATCGTCGACGAGCGCGCGCCACAGCGCATCAGGCGCAAGCGGCGCGGCCATGCGGCGCAGGCGCGCGGCGTCGGGGCCCTGTTCGTCGGAGAAGCGTTCGTGGAATGCGGCGAGCGCGTCGAGAAGGCGCGTCTTCATGGCGTCCCAATGACGCGATGCAATATAAAGCGTGTCGTCATGCGTGGAAACGGCGCGCAGGCCTTCCGGCGTCATCGATCGTCCGCGGAGGTGCTCGATCAGCGAACGCGGCAAGCCATACGGCGCCTGCTCGAAGAGCGCATCGACGCGGCCCGTGTCGAGCATCGCGACGAGCGCATCGAGCCACGCGCGGCGTTGCGGCGTGCGGCGCTTGCGCGCGGGCGCGAACGGATCGAGCACGCGTCCGCCGCCCACCGTCCGGTTCGCCTGCGCATTGCGCACGATGAAGCGGTCGCCGGGCAGCGCGCAAACGGGCTGATCGAAGACGAGCTGCACGCGCGCGGTGTGCCCCGATGCAAGCGTGTCGGCTTCGAGCAGCGCGACATGCGCGACGCGATGCGTCGTGCCCAGATGCACATGCAAGGGCGCCCAATGCGTGAGCGTGAGCTGCGCGTCATCGAGCAAGGTCAGCTCGACATCGAGCCGCTCGGACGCACGCGCGAGCCGCGTATCGACGATCCAGTCGCCGCGCGCGAGCGCATCCTTGTCGATGCCCGCGAGATTGAGCGCGCAGCGCTCGCCCGCCCGCCCCGTCTGCGCCGCGCGATTCTGCGCGTGAATGCTGCGCACGCGCACAGGTGCACCGGACGCTTCCCGCGGCGCGAGCGCCATCGTGTCGCCGATGTTCACGCGGCCCGCGAAGACCGTGCCCGTCGCGATCGTGCCCTGCCCTGTCAACGTGAACACGCGATCGACCGCGAGCCGGAAAAAGCCGTCGTCGCGGCGCGTGCGCCAGTGCGCGGCGGCATCGCGAAGATAAGCGCTCAGTGCGGCGACGCCTTCGTCGTCGGCCTTCGTCGCATCGGTGTCGAACAAGGGCGCAGCGCGCAACGGGCCGTCCGCGAGCAGCGCTTCGATTTGCGCGTGCACGTCGCGCACGCGCGATGCCTCCGCGCGATCGCACTTGGTCACCGCGACCGCGCCCCGCGTCACGCCGAGCAGCTCGAGTATCGCGAGATGCTCGCGCGTTTGCGGCATCACGCCATCGTCGGCGGCGATCACGAGCAAGGCGAAGTCGATGCCGCACGCGCCCGCCGCCATCGTATGCACGAGCTTCTCGTGTCCGGGCACGTCGATGAAGCCGAGCACGCCGCCGTCGTTCAACGGCACATATGCGTAACCCAGTTCGATCGAGATGCCGCGCGCTTTCTCTTCCTTCAGGCGATCGGTGTCCACGCCCGACAGCGCCCGCACGAGCGTCGTCTTGCCGTGATCGATATGCCCCGCCGTGCCGACGATCATTCGCGTGCTTCCAGTTGGGCGACGAACGCGGCTTCGTCGGCCTCTTCGAGACAGCGCAGATCGAGCCGCAATGCGCCGTCCGCGATGCGCCCGAGCACCGGCCGCGGCAAGTCGCGCAGCCGCTTCTCGACGCGGTTGAGCGCACCGCCCGGCCGCTTGCCGCTCGCGAGCCGCACGCCGAGCCCGTAGCTCGGCAGGACATCGACAGGCAACGCGCCGCTGCCGATCTGGCTGAACATCGGTTCGGCGCCAACCGTGAATTCGTCGCCGACGAAGCCTTGCAGCGCAGGCTCGATGCGCTCGGCCGCGAGGCGCATGACATCGGCGGGACGTGTGAGAAGGCGCAATGTCGTGAGACGTTCGGCGAGCGTTTCGGGCGCGCGATACAGGCGCAACACCGCTTCGAGCGCGGCGAGCGTCAGCTTGCCGACGCGCAATGCGCGCTTCAGCGGATGTTTCTTGATCTTCGCGATCAGGTCGCGCCGCCCGACGATCAGCCCCGCCTGCGGCCCGCCCAGCAGCTTGTCGCCGCTGAAGGTGACGAGATCCGCGCCTGCCGCGACGGTCTCGCGCACCGTCGCTTCGCGCGGCAAGCCCCACTGCGCGAGATCGACGAGCGTGCCGCTGCCGAGATCCATCGCGACGGGCAGCCCGCGCGCCTTCGCGAGCGGCGCGAGTTCCGCGAGGGTCACTTCCTTCGTGAAGCCGCTCACCGCGTAGTTGCTGCAATGCACCTTCATCAGGAGCGCGGTCTTCGCGTTGATCGCTTCGTCGTAGTCTTTCAGATGCGTGCGATTCGTCGTGCCGACTTCGCGCAGCTTCGCGCCCGCGCGGCTCATGATGTCGGGAATGCGAAACGCGCCGCCGATCTCGACGAGCTCGCCGCGCGACACGATCACTTCCTTTCGCGATGCGAGCGCGGACAGCGTGAGCAATACGGCCGCCGCGTTGTTGTTCACGACAGTCGCGGCTTGCGCGCCCGTCAGTTCGCAGATCAGGCCGTTGATGAGATCGTCGCGATCGCCGCGCGCGCCCGTGTCCAGATCGAATTCGAGGTTGGCGGGCCGCGTGAGCATCTCGGCCACCGCGCGCACCGCTTCGTCGGGCAGGAGCGCGCGGCCGAGGTTGGTATGCAGCACCGTGCCCGTGAGATTGAAGACGCTGCGCACGCTGCTGCGCGCGCGCTTTGCGAGCCTCGCATCGACGGTGCGCGCGAGTTGCGCATCGCTCAAGGCGTCGACGGATGCGCGGCCTGCCTGCGCATCGGCGCGCCATGCGTCGAGCGTCTCGCGCAACACGGCGAGCGTCTGCGTGCGCCCGTATCCGGCGATCACCGCCTCGAATTCTGCCGATGCCAGCACGCGCTCCACCGATGGCACGCGGGCCATCAACGCGCGCAGTTCGCCGCCCTCGCCGCCTTTGACGTCGCTCATCGATCGTCTTCCGAATGTTCGGGCCACAGCCACGGATGGGGCGCCGCGCGCCGATAGCCGGCCTCGCCCATCAACAGGTCTAGGGTGAGGCTCGCGAGATCGTCGGCGTAGGGCTCGAAATCATAGGCCTTGTCCTGATAGCCGATCTTGCGGTACGTGCCGCATTCATCGCACGACTCCGCCTTGAGCGGCGCGCTCTTCGCCCGCGCGGACTTCTCGCTTTCGGGTTCGTCGCCGGTGCCCATCACGTGATAGGCGATGCCTTTGGTCGAATCGCAGTTCGTGCACTTGGCGCGGACCACGTGAAGCTCCGTCGCGCAGAGGCCGCATTGCGCGTAGCGATAGCCGTCATACGCGCCGCCCACACGCACGATGCTCGCCACCGGCACCGAACCGCAGACCGGGCATACCCCGGGCGTGTCGAGATAGGGCACGTCCTTCGTGTCGATGCGGCTCGCGAGATCGGTCCACACGACTTGCAGCGCGGCCGCGATGAACGGCGCCGCGGCCGGATCGATCTCGGCGAAGCGCAGCGCGAGGACGGCATCGGCCTGGCTGTCGAGCGCGGCGGCGTCCGTCGCGCGCAGGCGGCCGACGAGTTGCGTGAGCGCGGGCGTCAGCGCGCCCGCGGCCTCGATGCCGTCGAGCAGCATGAAGAGCACGTCTCGCCACGCGGGATCGCGTGCGTCCGTGAGCGCGGGGACGATGGGCATCGAATGACGCTGGTTCAGTTCGATCGATGCGCGCGAGGGCATCGGCGCGTTGAATGCGGCGAGCACGCGCTGCTGGGCATCGGCGAGCGCGGCCATCAGGCGCAGATAACCGGCGATGGGATTGCTCGCGTCGGCGAGTTGCACAAGGCGCGCGGCGCGCGCGGCGAATATCGTGGCGCGCTCCGGCATGCGCAAGCGCGGAATCGCCGAGGGATCGAGCGATTCGATTCTCGCGGCTTCGACTATGCGTTGAACCACGGAAGGTTTCCTCGCGGGGATGAGCGGTCGATCAAGGATATCAGCTAATTGGACAAGAAATGGACCGCGCCCCGCGCACACTGGCCCGCCGTCGCGACAGCCCTTTACTTCCCGATAATCTCCCTGAACCAGCGCGGATGATGCTTGCGCGCCCATCCATACGTGACCGTGCCGCGCGTCATCGCGCCGATCGATCCCTTCACCCACAGCGCGGCGTAGATATGAACGATGATCGACACGATCAGCACGAACGCCGTCGCCGCATGCACCACCGACGCGATGCGAATGACCGTGATCGGGAAATAAAACGCAAAGTACGCGCGCCATATCACGATCCCGCTCAAGAGCAGCAGCACGAGACTCGCGACCATCACGAAGAACAGCAGCTTCTGCCCCGCGTTGTACTTGCCGATCTCCGGCAAGCGATCCTCGCGATTGGTGAGCACGTCGTTCATCTGCTTCATCCACTGGACATCGTTGCGGTCCAGATAATTGTGATGCCAGAAGCGCAGCGCGAGGATCAGAAACGAGATGAACATCACGCAGCCGACGAACGGATGCAGAATGCGCGTCCACTGCCCGCCGCCGAAAATCGCGTAGAGCCATGACATCGACGGATGGAACATTGCGAGCCCGGAAAGCGCGAGCAGCACGAAGGTGATCGCGGTGATCCAGTGATTGGTGCGTTCGTTCGGCGTGTAGCGCACGATCAGACGATGGCCCTTCACGTCACGCAGTTCGCTATCGTGTTTCATCTTCACGCTCCTGTCCGCCTTCCCGGCGACGCCGCACCTCTTCCGCCTCGCGGTGCGCTTCCACTTCGTCTTCCTCGCTGACTTCGTTCGGGCCGATGCGCGTGTAATGGAAGAACCCCGCGAGCGCCGCGAGCGCGATGCCCGCCATCGCGAGCGGCTTGGTCACGCCCTTCCAGATCGACACGAGCGGGCTGATGTGCGGATCCTTCGCAAGGCCGTGATACAACTCCGGCTGATCCGCGTGGTGCAGCACGTACATGACGTGCGTGCCGCCCACGCCCGGCGGATCGTACAAACCGGCATTCGCAAAGCCCCGCTCTTTCAGGTCCTCCACGCGATCGGCCGCCTGCACCTGCATGTCCGCCTTGGTGCCGAACATGATCGCGCCGGTCGGGCACGTCTTTACGCACGCGGGCTCCTGCCCGACCGCGACGCGGTCCGAGCAGAGCGTGCATTTGTACACGCGATGATCTTCCTTGGAGAGCCGCGGAATGTTGAAGGGACATCCGGTGATGCAATAGCCGCAACCGATGCAGTTCTCCTCGTGAAAATCCACGATGCCGTTCGTGTACTGCACGATCGCGCCCGGCGACGGACACGCCTTCAGACACCCTGGATCCTCGCAATGCATGCAGCCGTCCTTGCGGATCAGCCACTCGAGGTCGCCCTTCGGATTCTCGTATTCGGTGAAGCGCATCACGGTCCACGAATGCTCCGTGAGGTCGCGCGGGTTGTCGTAGATGCCGGTCGTGTGACCGATGTCGTCGCGCAGATCGTTCCACTCCATGCACGCCGTCTGACACGCCTTGCAGCCGATGCACTTCGACACGTCGATGAGCTTCGCCACCGTCCCCGTGACCGGCTCGCGCACCTGCGTCTGCGGCGTGGTCGTCGCCGAGAGACGTTTGATATCGAGCGATTGCAGAGCCATCTCGTCCCCCTTATGCCTTCTCGACCTTCACGAGAAACGACTTGAACTCGGGCGTCTGCGAGTTCCCGTCGCCTACCGAAGGCGTGAGTGTGTT
Source organism: Caballeronia sp. INML1 (assembly GCF_023631085.1). Classification (NCBI taxonomy): domain Bacteria; kingdom Pseudomonadati; phylum Pseudomonadota; class Betaproteobacteria; order Burkholderiales; family Burkholderiaceae; genus Caballeronia; species Caballeronia sp. INML1. Next base: position 701,402 of record NZ_JALQDT010000051.1, read on the forward strand.
GACGAGATAGCCCGGCTGCGTGAGGCCCTTGAAGCCCCAGTGCAGCGGCAGGCCCACGGTGTGCACTTTCTTGCCCTCCACGGTCAGTGGCTTGATGCGTTTCGTAACGAGCGCCACCGCGACGATATGCCCGCGATTGCTCGACACCTTCACGCGATCCCCCGCGACGACGCCCACTTCCTTTGCATGCTCCTCGCCGATCTCCACGAACTGCTGCGGCTGCACGATCGCGTTCAGGCGCGCGTGCTTGGTCCAGTAGTGGAAGTGCTCGGTGAGCCGGTACGTGGTCGCCGTGTTCGGGAACTTGTCTGCCGTGCCGAACGCGGCGCGATCGTCCGCGAATACGCGCGCGGCCGGATTGCTCGTCACCGCCTTGTTGTCCGGGAAGAACGGGTTGTAGCCGAGCGGCGTCTCGAACGGCTCGTAATGCGCGGGGAACGGCCCTTCGTTCATGCCGTCGCGCGCGAAGAAACGCGCGACGCCTTCCGGATTCATGATGAAGGGGCTCATGCCCTTGTCCGGCGGCTCGTCGACCTTGAAGTCGGGGATGTCCGAGCCCGTCCATGCGCGCCCGTTCCACGCGACGAGCTTTCTCGACGGATCGAACGGCTTGCCGTTCACATCGCACGATGCGCGGTTGTACAGCACGCGCCGGTTCGCCGGCCACGCCCACGCCCAGCCGAGCGTCTGGCCGATGCCGGTCGGGTCGGAGTTGTCGCGCCGGCCCATCTGGTTGCCCGCCTGCGTCCATGAGCCGCAGAAGATCCAGCAGCCGCTCGCGGTCGAGCCGTCGTCGCGCAGTTGCGCAAAGCTCGCGAGCTGCTCGCCGCGTTTTGCGAGCACTTTCGTCTGATCGGCGGGATCGGTGACGTCGGCAAGCGCGCGGCCGTTGAACTCCATCGCGATCTCTTCGGGCGTCGGGCTCTCCGGGTCCGCATACGGCCAGGTCATCTTCAGGATCGGGTCGGGATACTTGCCGCCCTTTTCCTGATAGGCCTTTCGCATGCGCAGCCACAGACCCGACATGATTTCGAGATCGCTCCTCGCCTCGCCCGGCGGCGTCGTGCCCTGCCAGTGCCATTGCAGCACGCGCGACGAGCTCACGAGCGAGCCGCGCTCTTCCGCGAAGCAGCTTGTCGGCAGACGGAAAACTTCTGTCTGGATCTTCGATGCATCGACATCGTTGAATTCACCGTGGTTCTTCCAGAACTCCGACGTTTCCGTCGCGAGCGGATCCATGATGACGAGCCACTTCAGCTTCGACAGGCCAAGGCCGATCTTCGCCTTGTTCGGCGCGGCCGCGAGCGGATTGAAGCCCTGGCAGATATAGCCGTTCATCTTGCCCGCGGCCATCAGTTCGAAGACCTGCAGCATGTCGTAGGACTTGTCGAGCTTCGGCAGGTAGTCGAACCCGAAGTTGTTGTCGGCCGTCGCGTTGTCGCCCCACCACGACTTCATGAAGCTCACGTGGAACGCGCGGTAGTTCTTCCAGTAGCTCAACTGGTTCGGCCGCAGTGGCTGCGCCGCGCGTTTCTTGATGTACTCCTCGTACTCCTGTTCGCCTTCCATCGGCAAGGTCATGTAGCCGGGCAGCAGGTTCGACATCAGGCCGAGGTCCGTCAGGCCCTGAATGTTCGAATGCCCGCGCAGCGCATTCATGCCGCCGCCCGCAATGCCGATATTGCCGAGCAGAAGCTGCACCATCGCGCCCGTTCGGATCATCTGCGCGCCGACCGAGTGATGCGTCCAGCCGAGCGCATAGAGGATCGTGCCCGCGCGATTGGGCGCGGCGGTCGTCGCGAGCATCTCGCAGACCTTGAGGAACTTGTCGGTCGGAGTGCCGCAGACTTTCGTCACCATCTCCGGCGTGTAGGCGGCGTAGTGCTGCTTGAGCAGGTTGTAGACGCAGCGCGGATGCTGCAACGTCGGATCGGTCTTGACGTAACCGTCCTCGCCGCGCTCGTAGTCCCAGCTCGACTTGTCGTACTTGCGATGTTCGGCGTCGTAGCCCGAGAACACGCCGTCCTTGAACGCGAAGTCCTCGCGCACGATGAACGACATGTCCGTGTAGTTCTTCACGTACTCGTGCTGGATCTTGTCGTTCGTGAGCAGATAGTTGATGACGCCGCCCAGGAACGCGATGTCCGTGCCGGTGCGAATCGGCGCGTAGAAATCCGCGACCGATGCCGTGCGCGTGAAGCGCGGATCCACCACGATGAGCCGCGCACGACGATGCGCCTTTGCCTCGGTCACCCACTTGAAGCCGCACGGGTGCGCCTCGGCCGCATTGCCGCCCATCACGAGAATCAGGTCCGTGTTCTTGATGTCGACCCAATGGTTCGTCATCGCTCCACGGCCAAACGTCGGGGCAAGACCTGCCACCGTCGGGCCATGTCAGACACGCGCCTGATTATCGAATGCGAGCATCCCCCAACTGCGCACGGTCTTGTGCGTCAGATAGCCGACCTCGTTGCTCGCCGCCGACGCCGCGAGAAAGCCCGAAGTCAGCCACCGGTTGACCTTCTTGCCGTCGGGCGTCGTCTCGACGAAATTCGCGTCGCGATCTTCCTTGAGAAGCACGGCGATGCGGTCGAGCGCCTCGTCCCACGAGATGCGCTTCCACTCGTTCGACCCGGGCGCGCGATGCTCGGGATACAGCAGCCGGCTCGGGCTATGAATGAAGTCGATGAGCGAGGCGCCTTTCGGGCAGAGCGTGCCGCGATTGACGGGATGATCCGGATCGCCTTCGATATGGATGATGCTCGGCTTGGCGTTCTTGGCGTTGTCGCCCAGGCCGTACATAAGAATGCCGCACCCGACTGAACAGTACGGGCAGGTATTGCGCGTTTCCGTGGTGCGCGACAGTTTGTATTGCCGGACTTCGGCGAGCGCGGGTGCCGGAGAAAAGCCCATTGCCACCAGGCTCGAACCGGCCAGCGTGCTCGCGGAGACCTTCAGGAACTGTCGCCGTGACATCTGGAGCATGATTGCCCTCGGCGCGTCGTAAAGTGGTTTCACAAGTATATGGTGCACGATTACATCGCGCAGACAGGTTGACACGGTGTTTGCACCAATGCGCCCATTTGCCGCGCAAACCGCGCTCCTTCAGCAAGTCACGCGCCTGCGTCGGCATGCGCTGGAATGGAACGTGCTCGACGGGATGGACATCGCCGGGCATCCGCGCTCCATCACCGATTCGAGAGGTCGTCATGAGTTCCGTCTCCACGCAGAAGATCGAAGCGGCCGTGAAAAAAGACGCTTCCTGGGTCCTCGGCGCGCTCAAGCAGTTCTCGGAAAACCGCTGCGCCGCGATGGCCGCGAGCATCGCTTTCTACTCGGCGTTCTCGCTCGCGCCGACGCTCGTCATGGTCATCGCCGTCGCCGGCTGGGTGTTCGGGCCCGAAGCCGCGCGCGGGCAGCTCTTTCATCAGGTGAACGGACTCCTCGGCGATCAGGCGGCCGCCGGCGTGCAGAGCATCGTCGAGAATGCGCATCGCAGCGGCGGAACGGGCATCGCCGCGATCATTTCGTTCGTGCTGCTGGCGGTCGGCGCGTCGGCGACGTTTTCATCGCTTAATACGGCGCTCAACATCGTCTGGCCGATGAGCGGCGAGCAGCGCTCCAGCGTCATTGCGATGGTGCGCGTGCGGCTCGTATCGTTCGGGCTCGTGCTCGGCGTCGCGTTCCTGCTGATCGTCTCGCTCGTGCTCGACACCGCGATTCAGGCCGTCGGCATGTGGCTGTGGGCGAATTCGCCGTTCGTGATCATCGGCGATGTCGTGCAGCTCGCCGTCGGCCTCGCGATTCTCACGGTCGCGTTCGGCGCGTTGCTGAAGTTTTTGCCCGACGCGCCGGTGGAGTGGCGTGATGCGCTCGTGGGCGGGCTCGTCGCCGCGCTGCTGTTTTCGGCGGGCAAGAAACTCTTCGCGCTGTATCTCACGCACGCGGGTACGGCGAGCGCGTTCGGCGCGGCCGGATCGCTCGCGGTGCTCCTGATGTGGCTGTACTTCTCCGCCGCCGTGCTCTTGCTCGGCGCGGAGTTTTCGGCGGCGCGCGCGCGTCTGCACGATCCGCGCGGCGCGTGGGGACAACAGAACAACGGCCGCGTGCCGCCCGGAAGCCGCGCGAAGATCGGCTCGATGCTCGCCGCCTCGACGCGCACCGCGGGGCCGGTGACCGCCAGCGCGTCGACGGTTGCGCCGGTTACGCCAGCGAGCGCTCGCGCGGACGCGCCGGTCACAGCAGGCGCGCGTCGCGCGATCGGTGCGCGCGCCCAGCACGCGCAGCAACTGACGGGACAGGCGCGCAAGAAGGTATCCGCCGTGACGCGGGCGCTGGAGTTGTCGCGCAAGCTCGCGCGGGCGGAATCGACCGCCACGCGCGTCACCGCACACGCGATGGTCGGGGCGGGCCGCAAGGCGTCGCATGCCAACGCGGCGGTGCGGCGGCATCCGTGGCGCGCGGTGCTCGTTGCAGCCGGCGCGGGCATGGCGCTCGCGCTGTTGTCGCGGCGCGACGCTGCGCCGGCGGACGACGCAGACGTTCGAAACTGATCCTCTGACGGCGCAGCACCGCTGTCCATCGAATCCGAAAAATCGCGTGTCGAAAAAGCGCTTTGTTATTTGAAACGCGCGTAATCGAATATCGACGCTAAAAATCACAGATTCGAACGTGCGATTCGGCGCGGAACTTTTCCGAGGCCCGCCTGTCTCCCGAAATTCGCTTTGAGATCCCCGCAGACCCTTTACAGGCGGGCATCCGACCAGACTGTGTGTTTTTCGAGACAGTCAATATTTTTTCGTTTCTTAAGTTACGAAACGTTGCGTTATTCTCTGCGCCGGCAACAACGATTAATCATTCGCGTGGAGAATTCGATGAAACGAATCGCACTGACGTCCCTCTCGCTGGCGCTTCTCGGCGCAGCAGGCGCGGCACAAGCACAAAGCAGCGTCACCCTCTATGGCGTGATCGATACCGGTCTCGCGTATGTGAGCCATGCCAACACTGATGGCGACCATCTCTTCGGCATGGTCAACGGCACGCTGTCCGGCCCGCGTTGGGGCTTGAAGGGTCAGGAAGACCTCGGCGGCGGCCTGAAGGCGATCTTCCAGTTGGAAAGCGGCTTCGATCCGGGCACGGGCCAGTCGAACCAGGGCGGTCGCCTGTTCGGCCGTCAAGCGTTCGTCGGTTTGAGCGGCAACCAGTGGGGTACGGTCACGTTGGGTCGTCAGTATGATCCGTCCGTCGACATGGTTCAGGGCCTCACGGGCGACAACTACTGGGGCGCAGCGTTCGCTACGCCGGGCGACGTCGACAACTACGACAACAGCCTGCGCGTGAGCAACGCCGTCAAGTACGTGTCGCCGGTGTTCGGTGGCTTCCAGTTCGAAGGCATCTACGGCTTCAGCAATCTGGCTGGCACGACCGGCCAGGGCCAGACCTGGGGCGGCGCAGCGACGTACGGCAACGGTCCGTTCTCGATCGCGGCCAGCTACCTGTACGTGAACAACCCGAGCGCAAACCGCGCGACCGGCTGGAACAGCCCGTCGTCGGATTCGCTGTTCAACACGGTGATCAACGCCGGCTACGATACGGCCCACGCGGTCGGAATCGCGCGCGGTGCTGGCCAGTACGTGTTCGGTGCGTTCACGGTCGGTGCTTCGTACAGCTTCGCGCAGTACAAGAACGACGGCAACTCGGCGTTCACGGAACAAGAGAAGTTCAACGTGGCCAACGGCTACGTGAACTTCCAGCTGACGCCGGCTACGCTGCTCGGCCTGGGCTACACGTACACGCACGCCAGCGGCGACACCTCGGCGAACTACCACCAGGTCAGCCTGGGTGCCGACTACTCGCTGTCGAAGCGCACCGACGTGTACGCTGTCGGCGCCTATCAGCACGCGAGCGGCACGCAGCGCAACGCTGACGGCACGACGCAAGACGCGCAAGCTTCGATCAGCGACTTCGGTTTTGCCAGCGGCCGCAACCACCAGGAACTGGTGCTCATCGGTCTGCGCCACAAGTTCTAAGAACAACCGACTGGCGCGGCACGCAAGTGCCGCGTCGGAGGATCGCAGTACCCTCGAACAGCCATCGGTTTTCCGATGGCTGTTTTTTTATGTGCTCGCGAATGTGACGTCAGAGTTGCGGCGCGTTGCCCTTTTCGACGTCTTCCGCGAGCGTCTGCGCGGGCGCGCCCGGGCAAGGCAGGTCCCCGATGACGAGCCGCGGCACCGTGCTGCGCGTTTCGCGCGGGCGCAGCGGCACGTTGTCGAGTTCGGTCCAGGAAGGGTTCGGAATCTCGCCGAAGAGCTGCCTCAGACGCTCGCCCCACGTCTTGTTGATCATCTGGTAGTAGGCGCTGTTGTTGTCGAGCGTGGCGAAGCGCGTGACGCGCAGCGAGTCCTTTTCATAGACCAGCAGGTCGAGCGGCAGACCGACCGAAAGATTCGAGCGCAATGTCGAATCCATCGAAATGAGCGCGCATTTCGCGGCTTCGTCGAGCGGCGATGTGGGCGTGATGACGCGGTCGATGATCGGCTTGCCGTACTTCGATTCGCCGATCTGAAAATACGGCGACACGCGCGTCGATTCGATGAAATTGCCCGCCGCATAAATCATGAAAAGACGCGGCGGCTGGCCGCAAATCTGTCCGCCGAGAATGAAGCTGCAATTGAAGTCGACGCTGAATTCCGCGAGCGACAGCGCATCGCGCCGATGCACCTCCCGCACCGCATCGCCGACGATGCGCGCCGCTTCCGCCATCGTCGGGACGCTGTAGAGCGTAGGCGCGGCGGGATCGGACGGCTCCGCGAGCAGATGCGTCACCGCCTGTGTCAGCGCAAGATTGCCGGCCGCGAGCAGGACGATCACGCGCTCTCCCGGCTGTTCGAAAACAACCATCTTGCGCGCGGCGCTTACGTGGTCCACGCCGGCGTTGGTGCGCGTGTCGGACAGGAACACGAGTCCCTCGTCCACGCACATGCCCACGCAATAAGTCATGTCGATCGATCCTGAAAAACGAGCAAACCCTCATTGTACTGAGCGCGACCGCGCGTCGCATCCGCCCGTTCACTGATCCCGGTGCGCATCGATCCCGATGTGCACCGAGAGCGTCTCCTCCTTGCCGCCCACGCGCGAGCCGCGCACCGGCGCCGCGGCCTCGTAGTCCCGGGCCACCGCGAGACGGCAATGACGCTCGCCCGCGAATGCGGCCTGCGTCGCGTCCACCGAGACCCAGCCGTGCTCCGCCCAGACATCGGTCCATGCGTGCGCGGCCACGGCCTCGGTCGCGCCCGCGTCGAAATAGCCGCTCACGCAGCGGGCGGGCACGCCTCGCGCCCGGCAGCACGCGAGCAGCAGATGCGCGAAATCGCGGGCATCGCCGAAGCCGCTCGCGAGCGCCTGCGCGGCCGTGCCCGCGGCATACGCCGGCTCGTTGCGATACTGCACGCTCTCGCCGATGCGCTCCGCCAGCGCGATGAGCGACGCCGGCGTATCGAGCGACGGCACGCGATGCGCGAGCGCGCGGATCGCGGCATCGGGCATCGTCAGCGGCGTCGCGCAGGTGAAATGCTCGAGCGGAATCGGTCCGGCTTCGTCGAACAGGCGGCCATCGGGCAACGCTTGCGTCACGACTTCGCCCGCCACGCTCACATGGATCTCACCGTGCGGCTTCGTCAGCACGAGCGTGTGCAACGCGTTGCCATACGCATCGCGCGCCGCATCGAGCTTGCCCGGCGCTGCGACACGCCAGTGCCGCACGAGCTGCGACGCGCCGCTTGCCGGCGTCACACGAAACTGCTGGATCGAATACGTGACCGGCGTGGCGTAGCGGTAGCGGATGTCGTGGCGTATGGTCAGCAGCATGATTCACGCAATGGGCAACATGAGGAAGGTGTGCATCACGCGCAGGCCGAGTTCATCGACGCGCTTCAGAAACTGCGTGAGCCACGCGTGCACGCCCGTCTCCAGAATCAGCCGGATGTCGGAGTACAGCACGTCCGCGCGCAGCTTGCCCGCGAAGCGCTCGCATTCCTTCGACGCATCCGTGCGCAGCTTCGCGAGCGTCTCGCAGACGCCGTCGAGCGATGCGAGCAGCGAGCGCGGCATCTGCTCGTTGAGAATCAGAAGTTCGACGACGCGCGTCGGCGTCACGACATCGCGATACACCTTGCGATAGATCTCGAGCGCCGACACGGAACTGAGAATCGACGTCCAGTAATAGAAGTCTTCGAGCTGGCGCGCCGCCTCGCGCGAGTTGGGCGTCGCATCGGCGAAGCGCACGTCGAGAATCCGCGCGGTGTTGTCCGCGCGCTCGAGATAGGTGCCGAGCTGCATGAAGAAGAACGCGTCGTCGCGCAGCGCGGTGCCCTGCATCACGCCGCGGCACAGATTGGAGCGGTACTTGACCCATTCGAACAGGGCATCCGGGCCCGTTTCGAGCTCCATGTTCGCGAGCCGCTGATTGAATTCGAGCCAGGTGAAGTTGATCGTTTCCCAGCCTTCCGTCGTGAGCGTGCCACGCACCGCGCGCGCGTTCTCGCGCGTCGCCTGCAGGCAGGACAGGATGCTCGACGGATTGCGCGCATCGGCGACCATGAAATGCAGCATGTCCTCGCGCGAGCGCGATCCCGGATGACGCTCGTCGAACATCTCCTCCAGCTCGGAAATCTTCAGCACCGAGCGTTGCCCGCGCGCCGCCTGCTCGGGCGTTTGCGGCAGGAGCGCGCCTTCCATGTCGATGTCGAGCATGCGCGCGGTGTTCTCCGCGCGTTCCATGTAGCGCGCCATCCAGAACAGGTGATCGGCAGTGCGGCTCAGCATGTGGTGATGTGCAGTGAGTTAGTCAATCGACCATCCACGTGTCCTTCGTCCCGCCGCCTTGCGACGAATTGACGACGAGCGAGCCTTCCCGCAGCGCGACGCGCGTGAGGCCGCCTGCGCACATCGACACCTCGCGGCCGGAAAGCACGAACGGCCGCAAGTCGATATGACGCGGCGCAATGCCCGCGTCCACGAACGTCGGACATGCGGAGAGCGCGAGCGTCGGCTGGGCGATATAGCCTTCGGGGCGCGCGAGAAGCAGCGCGCGGAACGCTTCGATCTCATCGTTCGTCGATGCCGGCCCGACGAGCATGCCGTAGCCGCCCGCGCCGTGCACTTCCTTGACGACGAGCTCCGGCAGATGCGCGAGCGTATAGGCGAGATCGTCCGCCTTGCGGCATTGATACGTCGGCACGTTGTTGAGAATCGGTTTCTCGCCGAGATAGAACTCGATCATGTCGGGCACGAACGGATAGATCGATTTGTCGTCGGCGATGCCGGTGCCCATCGCGTTCGCGAGCGTCACGCGGCCCGCGCGATACGACGTCAGCAAGCCCGGAATCCCGAGCGCCGAATCCGCGCGGAAGGCGAGCGGATCGAGAAAGTCGTCGTCCACGCGGCGATAGATCACGTCGACGCGGCGCGGCCCGTGCGTCGTGCGCATGAAGACGTAGTTGTCGTCAACGAAGAGATCCTTGCCTTCGACCAGTTCCACGCCCATTTGCTGCGCGAGGAACGTGTGCTCGAAATAGGCCGAGTTGTACATGCCGGGCGTCAGCACGACGACGGTTGGATCGTCGACGCCTTCGGGCGCGATAGAACGCAGCGTCTCGAGCAGCAAGTCGGGGTAATGCGCGACCGGCGCGACGCGATTCTGCACGAAGAGCTCGGGAAAGAGCCGCATCATCATCTTGCGGTTTTCGAGCATGTACGACACACCCGAGGGCACGCGCAGATTGTCTTCGAGCACGTAGAACTCGCCCGCCGCGCCGGCGCGCACGACATCGACGCCCGCGATATGCGCGTAGACGTCGAGCGGCACGTCCACGCCCTGCATCTCCGGCCGGTATTGCGCGTTCGTATAGACCTGCTCTGCGGGAATGCGCCCGGCGAGCACGATATCGCCGTTGTGATAGATGTCGTGCAGAAAGAAATTGAGCGCCTGCACGCGCTGCCGCAAGCCGGCTTCGAGCACGCGCCATTCGTCGCCGGGAATAATGCGCGGAATCATGTCGAAGGGAATGAGCCGCTCGGTGCCGGACAGATCGCCGTTCACCGCGAACGTGATGCCGACGCGCCGGAACAGCACGTCCGCCTCCGCGCGCTTGCGCGCGATCGTCTCAGGGCTCTGCATCGCGAGCCAGCGCGAAAACCGTGCGTAGTGACGGCGCACGGAGTCGTCCTGACGCATTTCATCGTAGATCTGCATCATTGCGTCCTTCGCGGTTTTTTCAGCGGCTTTTTCGAAGTATCGAACGAAAGCACCGGGCGCGTGCAGCTTTTTTCGCGCGCCGCGATGCTGCGGACTCGTTTGCGCTAGACTCCCGACTCATGCTCAACGTTTCATCCATGTCCGACGCGCTCGAAGACGAACCCGATTCCCTCGCCGACGCCCTGCTCGCGCGACTCGCGCGCCCGATCGTGTTCGTCGATCTGGAAACCACGGGCTCGAACGCAAACGAGGATCGCATCACCGAAATCGGCGTTGTCGAAGCGAGCACGGCCGGCATCGAGCGCTGGAGCGTGCTGGTCGATCCGGGCGTGCCGGTGCCGCCGTTCATCTCGCGCCTGACCGGCATCGAGGATTCAATGCTGCGCGGCCAGCCGAGCTTCGAATCGCTCGCGCCCGCGCTCGCCGAGCGCCTTCACGGCAAGCTCTTCGTCGCGCACAACGCGCGCTTCGACTACGGCTTTCTCAAGAACGAATTCCGGCGCGCGGGCATCGCGTTTCGCGCGGATACGCTGTGCACGGTGAGACTGTCGCGCGCGCTGTTTCCATCGGTCGAGCGGCATGGTCTCGATGCGCTCATCGCGCGGTTGAATCTCGCGCCGGAAGGACGCCATCGCGCGCTCGCCGATGCCGATCTCCTGTGGCAGTTCTGGCAGAAGATTCACGCGCTCTATCCGCAGGATCTCGTCGATGCCGCCATCAAGACGCTGGTCCGTCGCGCGAGCTTGCCCGCCGCGCTGCCCGAAGGCGCGCTCGACGCGCTGCCATCGACGCCCGGCGTCTACCTCTTTCACGGCGACGACGACGTCCCGCTCTATGTCGGCAAGAGCATCAACCTGAAACAGCGCGTCGCAGCCCATTTTTCGGGCGATCACAGGCTTCAGAAAGACTTGTCGATTTCACAGGCCATCAGGCGCATCGAATGCCGGGAGACGGTCGGAGAGCTCGGCGCGCTGCTGCTCGAAGCGAAGCTCGTGAAGGCATTGAAGCCGACGCACAACCGCTTGCTCAAGGGCGCCTCGGGCACGTGCGCGTGGCAATGGCTGCCGGGCGCGAGCGCGCCGACGCTCCTGAAGGCGAACCGGCGCGATCTGTCGCGCGAGGACCATCTCTTCGGCGTGTTCGCATCGCGGGCGAAGGCACTTGCATTCATGCGCCATATCGCCGACGAGCACACGCTCTGTCACGCGACGCTCGGACTCGAAAAAGCGCCGCTGTCGCGCGGTCGCGGCTGCTTCGGCTATCAGGTGAAACGCTGCCTCGGATCGTGTGCGGGAATCGAAGCACTTGCGGATCACGCGGCGCGCGCGCTCGCCGCAATCGAGCACGCACGCCTCGTGAAATGGCCGCATGAAGGGCCGATCGCCGTCGCCGAGCGCGACGAACAAACGGGCCGCGAGGCGTGGCACGTGATCGATCGATGGTGTTATGTCGGCACATGCGCGACGCGCGCCGACATCGCCCCGCTGCTCGCCGATGCAGTGGAAATGCGCCCTTTCGATGCCGACGTGTACAGCCTGATCGCGAAGCGTCTTGCAACCGGACAACTCACGTGGATCGCCTGCGATGCGCGGCCGGCGTTTCATCTCGTCGTTCAAGATGCGCCGGCGCGTGCAGTCGTCGCCACACAGCAGACGAAACGCGCGATGAAGCCGCGCGCCATCGCCGCCGATCAGTTCGCCCTGACGTTCTAGACGTTTCAGGCGATGCCGCCGTTCGCGCGCAGCACTTGCCCGTTGACCCAACCGGCATCCGGCCCGACGAGAAACGCGACGACCGACGCGATATCGTCCGGCTGACCGAGTCTTTCCAGCGGCGCCATCTTCGAGAACGTGGCGATCTGTTCGTCGGTCTTGCCGTCGAGGAAGAGCGACGTCGCCACCGGCCCCGGCGCGACCGCGTTCACCGTGATGCCGCGCCCGCGCAATTCCTTCGCGAACACATGCGTGAACGATTCGACCGCGGCCTTCGTCGCGTTGTAGATCGCATAGCCCGGCATGTTGAGCGCGAGCGTCGTGCTCGAAAAATTGACGATACGCCCGCCGCCGTTCATGCGCGCCGCCGCTTCGCGAAGCGTGTTGAACGTGCCGCGCACGTTGATGCCGAAGGTCTTGTCGTAGAGCGCGTCGCTCGTGTCGGCGAGTGGCGTGGTCGTCAGCACGCCGGCGTTGTTGATCAGCGCGTCGACCGGGCCGAGTTCCGCTTCGACGGTCTCGAACATACGGCGCACGTCGTCGGGTCTGGCAACATCCGCCTTCACCGCGATCGATGCGCTGCCTGCTTCGCGCAATTCGGCAACGAGCGCATCCGCTTCCTTCGCGCTCGCCGCATAGTTCACCGCAACCGCGAAGCCGTCGCGTGCGAGACGCCGTGCGATCTGCGCGCCGATGCCGCGCGACGCACCCGTGACGATGGCAACGCGCTTCGAATCGATCTGATTCATGATGTGCTCCCAAAGTAAGCTGTTCGATGGCAAGCATGATGAATCATTCCGTTTCCGCGATCATCGCGTGTGGCTTAGTATCATCGTTCCAGTTGCTTCAACAATCTCGAGCCCATGGATCGATTCCAGGAAATGCAGGTATTCGTGCGTATCGCGGAGCGGCACAGCTTCACGCAGGCCGCCGACGATTTGCAGATACCGCGTGCCACCGTCACCAATCTGATGAAGCGCATGGAAGAGCGGCTCGGCGCGCGCCTGCTCGAACGCACGACGCGCACGGTGCGCCTCACGCATGATGGCGAAGAGCACTATCGGCGTTGCGTGCGTCTGATCGCGGATCTCGAAGAAGCGGAAGGCTCGTTCAGACATGCGGAGCCGAAGGGCATGTTGCGTGTGAATCTGCAAGGCACGCTCGCGCGGCACTTCGTCATGCCGGGACTGCCTGCGTTTCTCGAACGGCATAAGCAGATCGAACTGCACATCGGAGAGGACGACAGACTCGTCGATCTCGTGCGCGAAGGCGTCGACTGCGTTTTGCGCGCGGGCACGTTGCAGGATTCGTCGATGATCGGCCGGCGCGTCGCGCTGCTCGAACAGGTGACCGTCGCGAGTCCCGCGTATCTCGCGCGTGAAGGCGTGCCGGACGATCTCGCAGCGCTCGCGTCGCATCGCGCGGTGAATTTCGTGTCGAGTGCGACGGGCCGCGCGCTGCCGCTGGAATTCACCGTCGATGAGCGTATCGAGACCATCGAATTGAGAGCGGCGATGTCGGTGTCGGGCGTCGAACTTTATACGCAAGCGGCTATCGCGGGGCTCGGCATCGTTCAGGTGCCGCGCTATCACATCGACGATGCGCTCGCCCATGGCCGCCTGCAAGTCGTGCTCCCAGACCTTGCCCCTCCACCGATGCCGGTCTCCGTGCTCTATCCGCATAACCGTCAGCTCTCCGCGCGCGTACGGGTTTTCGCGGATTGGTTGGGCGAGATCTTCGCTCCATTCAACGTGCGCGGCTGATCAAAACCGCGAAAGCAAAAGAGGCCAGCATCCCGATGAAGGGAAGCTGGCCTCTTTTTCATCGCGCTTCGATTTCGCCAACGAAACCGAAGCCACAACGCCGGCTGACGAAACTTAAGCCGCGGCGTCCTTCAGCTTCTTCAGCGCGCGCGCCTTGATGCGAACGCTTGCCGGCTTGGCCGGGAACCAGCGCTCCTCACCCGTGAACGGGTCCTTGCCGAAGCGCTTCTTCTTAGCCGGCACGGCTTGCGCGGAGATCTTCAGCAGACCCGACAGCGTGAATTCGCCAGCGCCCTTCTTGTGGATCGAACCGAGGATGGTGTCTTCCAGCGCGACCAGCACGGCCTTCACCGCCTTCAGGTCGACGGCGGCGCGGTCTGCAAGGTGCGTCGCGAGCGATGCCTTCGTGAACGTATCCTTGATCGGCGAGGGAGCGCCCGTGGTCTTCTTCGCGGCTACTTTCTTCGCGGCAACCTTCGGTGCTGCAGCTTTCTTCGCCGGTGCGGCGGCGGTCTTCGCCGTGGCCTTCTTGGCCGGGACCTTCTTTGCAGCGGTTTTAGCGGAAGTCGGCATGTTTCTCCTACCTGTTTTTTGGTCAGTGATATTCGAATACGTTCGCACCGATGCGTTCGTATCACGCCGGATTCTACATAGGCCAAGCGAGTTCGTGCGAGTCTTTTGCGCTTTTGTATCGTTTTTATAGGGGTTTTTCGTGGCGCGGCGCTGACACGTGCGTCATGAAGGCATCGTTTGCGATGTGCTTCGCTGCGTTTGCGTTGCACACGTCATGCGTTTTAGCGCTGCATGGACGATGCAAACGCACGATGCGCGATATGCGCGATGAGCGGATAGTGATCGGAAGCGATGCGCGACAGCCGTGTGCGATGCACGTCGACACGCATGAGGCGCTCGCCCGGATGCACCCAGATGCGATCGAGCGCGAAGAGCGGATAGCGCGTCGGAAAGGTGCGCAACGCACTCGCGCGATGAAAGTGCGTGACGAGACGCCGCAATGTCCGGCCATACACGAACCATTCGTTCAGATCGCCGAGCAGGATCACGGGCAGCGCGGGGGTATCGAAGTTCTGCAACACCAGCTCCACTTGCGCACGCCTTTCGCTGGATGCAAGTCCGAGATGCGTCGCGACTACACGCCATAGTTCGCCGCCGCAGTCGATGTCGGCGTCGAGCGCGCCGCGCGGCTCGCGGCTTCTGAACGACAGATCGAGTGTACGCACCGCGCGCACCGGATAGCGGGTGAGCACCGCGTTGCCGTAACGGCGCTCGGGCGTGTCGAGCGTCGGGCCGGCGACAGCATGCAGGTTCGTCATGCGTTGCAGCACATCGAGCACATCGGGTGAGCCGTTGCCGCCGAGCGGCACTTCCTGCAACGCGAAGATGTCCGCATCGATCTCGGCGAGCACCTCGCCGATGCGCTCCGGCGCGAACTTGCCGTCGATGCCTATCGCGCCATGCAAGTTATACGTCGCGATACGCAACTCGCGAGCGCGGGTGTCGGCCAGGTCTTCGTTTTCTATTCCGGCTTCGTGCATCAGCGTCATTGGTTGACCTCATCGGGACGCTCGTTTCTCGACGATGCGCGCGCCGCCGCATCGCGCGGCATGGTGCCGTTCTCGCGCAGTTCGCTCGCGCGTCTGGCCTCGTCGCTTGCGCGCGGCTTGTCGGCATCGCCCGGCGCGCCTTCGTGCGTTTCCTGACGATCCGCGCGGCCGAGAAAGCGCTGCAACAGCAGCGACACGCCGATCAAGGTCGCGCCGATGCCGATCAGCACCGCGAACGAGCCGATCGTCGGCCGATGCAACGAAGCGACGAGCTGATGCGCGAACGCAACCGTCAGAAAGATGCCCGGCCCCATGCCGAGCATCGTGCCGATCATGAAATCGCGCATGCGGATATGCGATGCGCCCGCGACGAGATTGACGATCGAAAACGGCGCGACCGGCAAGAGCCGCAACACGACGACCGCGACGATGCCGCGCTTCGCGACGCGTTCGGACAGCCGGTTCACGCGCGCGCCCGCCAGCTTGCGCACCGCATCGCGCCCGAGCCAGTTGCCGAGCGAATACGAAATGGCGGCCGCGGCCATCGTGCCCAAGAACGCGTACATGCCGCCCCATGACGCGCCGAAGACGATGCCCGTAGCCGCGATGAGCAGCGTGATCGGCACCGAGACGACCGCGGCGACGACATAGCAGAGGACGATCCACAGCGGCGCGAACGGCAACGCGTCGATATGGCGCGTCGCGTTCGTGAGCGACTTCAGGTTCGCGTAATCGCCGAGCGGCGTCCAGTGCCACAGCGCCGCGAAGAGCACGATCATCAGCGCGAACCCGCCGAGCAGCGCAAAGCGTCCGATGAGCGGGCGCGTCCGCTCCGCGGGCACGAACTGATCGACGAGTTCGTCGGCGGCGATCGGCGTTTCGGGATCGATCAGCGCTTCGGGCGGAATCAGTTGATCGAGTTCGGGCGATACTTGCGGGTCGAGCGGCACCAGCGTGCGATGCGCGTCGCGCTCGCGCAGCAGCGCCTGAATCGCGGCGTTCATGCCGCCGCGTGCGTCGCGCTCGCGCACGATATCCGCGATCTCGCAGCCGAGATGCTCCGCGAGCAGCGTGTCGCGCATCGTCGCGATCGCGCGGCGGATGCGCGCGTCGGCGCCCGCGTCGATCGACACGTTGCACTCGCTGTCGAGCACCATCGAGCGATTGTTCAGGTTGGCCGAGCCGACGATCAGCAATTCATCGTCGACGATCATCAGCTTGCTGTGCACGTTGACGATCTGGTCGCCCAGATTCGGCACGCTCGGGCACAGCAGGCGATAGCGGCCGTGCGTATCGGCACGCTTGAGCAGCGTATGCAGGCGCGCACGCAGCACGCCCATCGTCACTTCCTGCAGCCAGCCACTCTGATTGCGCGGCACGACGATGGCAAGATCGGGGCCATCGTCGCGCGCGAGCGAATCGGCGAGCGCCGCGCCGACGGTGCCCGATGTGAAGTACTGGTTCTCGATATAGATGCTGCGCCGCGCCCGCGCGATGGCGTCGAGATACTGCGTGCGAATCTGCTGCACCGGTGGGCGGCCGAGATAGTCGGGCTCGGTGAGGGAGATGGCGATATCGACGTCCTCGAGATCGACACGTCGCGAAGGCGGCCACGGGTCCTGGGCAAGCGCGGCGCGATGCGCGCGGATCGCGAGTCGCTTGTCGCATGCGCGCGTCCATCGTTCGCGTGCGAGCAGGCCGATCTCGCGCGCGGCGTCGCCGTCGAACATCGTGTGGACGTCGTGGAACGGCTGATACGCCGCGCCGTTCGCATCGCGGCGCAGCGGCTCGTCCGGGGCGTGCGCGGTGGTATCCCAGCGCGAGCGCGTGAGATCGAGACCGCCGACGAACGCAAGGCGATCGTCGATCACGACGATCTTCTGATGCTGCGAGCCGCCGAGCGGATGCTTGCCGTCCATCTGGAACGCGATGCGCCGGTTCGTGCGCCAGCCCATCTTGTAGACCGGCAGCCACTCGCGCTCGAATGCATAGAGCATCGCGAAATCCCACGCGAGTATGTAGATGCGCAGCCGCCGCTTGTCGCCAGCAAGCGCGTGGAGAAAATCGCCGAGCGCTTCGGGATAGCCGTCGTCGGCGCCTTCGGGCGTGAGCTTCATGCGGCTGTCGATGTCCCAGCCGAGGATGAACACCGTGCGTTCGGCGCGCGTGAGCGCCTCGCGCAGCACGCGAAAATAATCCGCGCCGTCGATGAGCAGGCTGAAGCGATCTGCGTGACGCACGCTCGCGCAATTGCGTCCCGGCTGGAAAAACGGCTCGTCGTGGTTTGCGTGGGTCATCTGCTGTTTACAGCACTCCCGGCGAAATGACTTTCGTTTTGCAAGCACCATGCCCGCCGCGCGACGCGGTGATACGCTTCGTTGCATTTGCCGATTCCGGAGCGACCTGCGCGATGAACGATAACGAAGTCACCCATCAGGACGACGAGCGCGCAGGACTCGTTGCGCTCGCGGCGGCATCGGTCGTCGTGGGCGCGGCGACGGGCGCGATCGGCGTGCTCTTTCGCTTCGCCCTCGAACGCGCCGATACATGGCGCAACGCGTTCGTTGCGTGGGCGCACGCGGGACACGATGCGGCGATCGTGCTCGTCGTGCTCGCTGCATCGGCCGCCGCCGCGCTCGCCGCGTGGCTCGTCGCGCGCTACGCGCCGATGGCGAGCGGCAGCGGCATTCCCCATGTCGAAGCGGTGCTGCACGGCAAAGTGCCGCCCGCGCCGCTCGTGCTCGTTCCGATCAAGTTCGTGGGCGGCGTGCTCGCCATTGGCGCGGGGCTCGCGCTCGGCCGCGAAGGCCCGACGGTGCAGATGGGCGCATCGATCGCGCATGCCGTCGGCAGGTTCTTCAGGCGCAACGTGGGCGATTGCCGGGTGCTGCTCGCGGCCGGCGCGGGCGCCGGGCTTGCGACCGCATTCAATGCGCCGATCGCGGGCGCCGTATTCGTGCTCGAAGAACTGACGCGCCGTTTCGATACCCGCACGGCGGTCGCGGCGCTCGGCGCATCGGCGAGCGCGATCGCAATGGCGCGTCTGCTGCATGGCGACTTCCCCGACTTTCACGTCCCGCCGCAACCATTCCCCGGCTTCGAAATGAGCGGCGCGCATCTCGTGCTCGGCGCGCTGCTGGGACTGCTGGGCGCGGCGTATAGCCGTCTCATCGTCTGGACGCTCGACGCCGCCGAATCGGTCGCGCCGTCCGGCTCGGTGAAGCACGCGACCATGCGCGCGGCGACGATCGGCGCGGCGGTCGGTCTGCTCGCCTGGTTCGCGCCGGACCTCGCCGGCGGCGGCGACGCGCTGACCGAGCGCGCGCTTCTCGGCACCGGCACCCTGGCGGGCGTGACGGCGATGTTCGCGTTGCGCTTCATACTCGGCCCGGTGTCGTACGCGGCGGGCGCACCCGGCGGCATCTTCGCGCCGATGCTCGTGCTCGGTGCGCAGACGGGCCTTCTGTTCGGCCGCGTCTGTCTCGACTGGTTCCCCGGCATGGCACCCGCCGCCGGCGACACGAGCACGTTCGCGGTGGTCGGCATGGCGGCTTTCTTCGTCGCGGTGGTGCGCGCGCCGGTCACGGGCATCGTGCTCGTCACCGAGATGACGGCGAGCTTCACCCTGCTCCTGCCGATGCTCACCGCCTGCTTCACCGCGATGGTCGTGCCGATGCTCCTGCGCGTGCCGCCGATCTACGATTCGCTCGGCGAGCGTGCCGCGACCAGACGCTAGCGCCCGCGTCCTGCATGCGCGGGACGGTTGCGGTAGTCTCGTCGATGAACGTTCGTTGCGCCGCGTTTCACGCACGAAGCGCGGCGCCTTCCGACTTCATTAACGAGGACAGGCAATGGAATATCGACATCTCGGTGCTTCGGGCTTCAAGGTTCCAGTATTGAGCTTCGGGACCGGCACCTTTGGCGGCAAGGGCGAATTCTTTCAGGCATGGGGCGAAACCGACGTGAGCGAGGCGCGCAAGCTCGTCGACATCTGTCTCGATGCGGGCGTCACGATGTTCGACACCGCGGACATCTACTCGCGCGGCGCATCGGAATCGATACTCGGCGAAGCGCTCAAGGGCCGGCGCGACAAGGTCATCGTCTCGACCAAGGCCACGTTCCGTTTCGACCAGGACGATCCGAACGCGGTCGGATCGTCGCGCTTTCATCTCATCCAGGCAGTGAACGCGGCGCTCCAGCGCCTGCAGACGGATTACATCGACGTGTTCCAGTTGCACGGCTTCGATGCGAAGACGCCTGTCGAGGAAACGCTTTCCACACTCGACGATCTCGTGCGCGCGGGCAAGATCCGCTATACGGGCGTGTCGAATTTCTCGGGCTGGCATCTACAGAAATCGCTCGACGTGGCGGACCGCTACGGCTATCCGCGCTATGTCGCGAATCAGACGTATTACTCGCTCATCGGCCGCGATTACGAATGGGAGCTGATGCCACTCGGGCTCGATCAGGGCGTCGGTGCGATCGTGTGGAGCCCGCTCGGATGGGGACGGCTCACCGGCAAGATCCGTCGCGGCCAGCCGCTGCCCGCGACGAGCCGCCTGCACAAGACCGCCGACATGGGCCCGCCGGTGCCGGACGAGTACCTGTATCGCGTCGTCGATGCGCTCGACGCCATCGCCGAGGAAACCGGCAAGACCGTCCCGCAGATCGCGCTCAACTGGCTGCTGCAACGTCCGACGGTGGCGACGGTGCTCATCGGCGCGCGCAATGAAGAGCAACTGCGTCAGAACCTCGGCGCGGTCGGGTGGAATCTGACTGCCGAGCAGGTGAAGAAACTGGATGAGGCGAGCACGGTGCGGCCGGCGTACCCGTATTGGCATCAGCAAGGATTCGCGGAACGCAATCCGTTCCCGGTGTAAGGCTTAAGTCTGCGCGTGGCGGGTGCCGCCCGCCACATTCAGAATCCGTACCGGGAGGCTTCCGTAAATCTGTATCGGTACTGTACCGGACACGTCCCGTACACTTGGCGCCATCGAGCCTGAAACCACCGGAGCGCGCCATGCCGACCGAACTCATGAATGCCCTGCCCGCCGCCGCGCTGTTCGCGCTGGTGACGACAATCACGCCCGGCCCCAACAACACGATGCTCCTCGCCTCGGGCGTCAATTTCGGCCTGAAGCGAACGGTGCCGCATGTGCTCGGCATCAGCGCCGGCATGGCGATTCTCATGATCGCGGTCGGTCTCGGGCTCGCGCAGGCGTTCGAGCATGTGCCGTGGCTCTATACCGTGCTGGAAGCGGCGAGCGTCGCGTATCTGCTGTATCTGGCATGGAAGATCGGCACGTCGTCGTCGGTGCAGATGCGCGATGGGCAGGGCCGCCCGATGCGCTTTCACGAAGCGATCGCGTTCCAGTGGATCAATCCCAAGGCGTGGATGATGGTGCTCACGGCCGCGACGACCATCCATCTGCACGCGAGCCTCTCGCTGAATGCGGCGCTGATGGCGCTGGTGCTGGTTGTGATCGGGCTGCCGTGCATCACGATGTGGGCCGCGTTCGGCATGTCGCTGCGGCGTTTTCTTGCGAATCCGCGCTCGCTGCGCGTCTTCAACATCACGATGGCCGTGCTGCTGGTGCTGTCGCTGTATCCGATCGTCGCCCATTTGTTCGATTGATGCGTGAGGAGAAACGCGCGCCGCATGAAAAGCGCGCGCGCTCTTTGCCTCGACGCCTGTCGGGTGCATACTGGACTCACGCGCCGGCACGCAAAATCTGCCGTCCCGCTTGCAAGTTTGGGACTGCGTTTCTTCTCGCCAGCATCGTCTGTCCACCTTGCCGCCCGACCGGTCCTTAAGCGATCCTTTAAGGCGGCGTTTTCAGCCCGGCGCGTACATGCCTTGCTAGTCCGTTGGTTCGCGCCGAATCGTCGGCGCGGCTTTGAAATCTGTCCAAGGAGTACGCCATGTCTGGAGCCAATCGCCCATCCGGTCCCGCCACGCGCAAATCCCTCGACCTGGCCGATCAGATCGAACGCGATGAACTGGAGAACAACCTGCCGGATGCGCTAAACGGCGTCGACGATGAAGATGACGCCGAAGATTCCGACTCCGATCGCACAGCAGGCCGTTAGCCTCGACAGCCGGGCCCATCGCGCCAATGAGGACGCGATCCGCAACGCCGCAATGTTTCCCGTTGCGGCGTTTTTGCATCTGAGCGCCTTCGATACGCTGGGCACGCCTGTTGCTTTGAACGATGCGCGGTAAGAACCTGATGAGCGAAAGCAGCGGCATCGACCCGCCTGCGAATCGACCGATCAACCGAACCCCACGGGAGGGCTCCATGCTCCGTTACGCTGTCATCTTCTTCATCATCGCGATCATCGCGGCCGTCTTCGGCTTCGGCGGGATCGCAACGGGCGCGGCGGAAATCGCCAAGATCCTGTTCTTCATCTTCATCGTGATCTTTCTGGCGACGTTGCTGCTTGGCGTGTTCAGGCGATGACGCTGGGTGTGTAGTGGGCGTTGCAAAAAGCGAAACGCGCGGGCTCTTTTGAGGCCGCGCGTTTCGCGTCTATGCGGGTTCCGAGACAGCGCTTTATGTTAGTCAGAAACCAGCAAATGCCCCTACGTTTCGCGTAACGTGTGATGAAGTCCCAGACGGACTCCCCGTACATCACGCCCTGCTCCATCTTCTCCTGCGCGCCTTCCAGATGGAACTCGATATCGAAAGCATCGAAGTTCTTCGATCCACCAGCAACTGCGTCACCATCTCCTGAAAGGTGACGTCCTTGTACACGTCTGAACGATGCACGCGCTTGCAAAGCGCGGCAAATCTGGGCTCGATGCGGAGTTTATAGGTCGCCTCCTCGCGGCTCGCGCTGATGCGTTTAAAGCATGTGACGATGCCATTGAAGGTGGCGGCCTCGTGATCGACAGGCTCGATGTAGTTCACCGACGGCACGGCCACGCGCTCGTCGATCTGCAAACCTGCGCGCCGTCCTACGCACAGCTTGCCGTCGATATCGAGTTGCGGCGAGGTCACGGTCACCTCCACCGTGTAGTCATCGCATAGCCCCGCTTTGACCTTGAACTTGAGCACGTCAAGGCCGAGATCGAGCGTGCCGATCCATATGCTCAGATGCTGGGTGAGCCGCGCGCTCGGACGGCTCAGTGCATCAGTTAGATTTTTTGTGACAGCATTCATATGCATACCTATCTTGTTGAATGAAACGATGTCTTATCGTTCGTTCAAGCTTCGCATTGGAATTTAGGATTGCAACGAAAGGCTGTCAATTAACACGTCATATCAACGACGGCAAATAAGATTACTCTTACGAGTGGGGGAAAGCGGTCACCTGCGCGTTGCGTTTAGCTTTAGCACGCTCAACGATCCGCTGCGACCACCGCTATCGGCGATGCTGTTGGAATTGCCTTCGATCTCGATGAACTGTGCCTCATCGACTGCCGTAATCGGCAACGCCTACATGAGCACGAGCGAATTGAGCGTGCCGCCCTGCCGCCTAGGGTGTCATGTGCGTTGAATCGGTCGCTCACCACGACGCAATATGCCGCCGCGCGTTTTTGCATGCCTCTACGCGCCGCAAATCACGTAATCACCACCCGATTTTTCCCATCCCTTTTCGCCCGATAAAGCGCGAGATCCGCCGCTTCCACGAGCTGCTTGGACGCATCGTCCTGCATGGCGATCTGAGTCGCACCGCCGATGCTGATCGTCACGCGCCCGCTCGCGGAACCCGCGTGCGGCACGTCGAGCGCCTCCACCGCGATGCGTATCTTCTCGCCAAGCAACCGCAATCCCGGCGCCGATGTCGACAACAACACCACCGCGAACTCCTCGCCGCCGAAACGCGCGGCCAGGTCCGTTGGGCTGTTGAGGCTCGTCTCGATCGTATGCGCGACGAGCTTCAATACATCGTCGCCAGCGACGTGTCCATACGTATCGTTGTACGACTTGAAGTTATCGACATCGATCATCAGGAAGCCGATGGCCGCATGCTCGCGTGCCGCACGCCGCCATTCGGCGTTCAGATAATCATCGAGACGGCGACGATTCGACAGCCCCGTCAGCCCGTCCGAATGCGTCAGCCGCTGCAATTCCAGATTCGTTTCGAGCAGCTTCTGCTGCGACTGACGCAGCGCGCGATACGCCTCGTCGCGCTGCAACAGGTTCTGATACGAACGCGAGTGATAGCGCACCCGCGCGACGAGCTCGATCGTATCGGGCAGCTTCACGAGGTAATCGTTCGCGCCCGCCGCGAACGCCGCGCTCTTGATCCGCGGCTCTTCCTTCGTCGAGAGCACGATGATCGGAATGTCGCGCGTCGCGGGATGCTCGCGGTACTGACGCACGAGCGTCAAGCCATCGACGCCGGGCATCACGAGGTCTTGCAGAATCACCGTCGGCCGCGTTTCCTGCGCGGTGCGCAGCGCCTCTTCCGGATTGGCGCAGTAATGCAGATCGACGTTCGTCTCTTCCGCGAGCGCACGGCGCAGCGCCTCCGCGATGATCGCCTGATCGTCCACGAGCAAAACCATCACCGGCAACTCGGCCGCGGGCGGCGCGTTCAATGCGGCTGCGAGCAAATCGGACACGGCGCGCTCGTCCACCATCGCACGCGAACCCGCGCGCCCGATGCTCGGCGTTCCTGCCGCCGCGGCCCGTTTCGCACGCTCGGCCAGCGGATCGGGATGAGGAAGTTTCATGAACGTGTCCTTGATTGATTGCTTATCGGTTGGTTCGTGGCGCTATCAGTAAAATGCCCTGGCGATTGCGTCGGCGATGCGCGGCAGCGGCAATATCGACGCCGCCGCGTTGAGCGCGGCCGCGGCCTTCGGCATGCCGTACACCGCGCTCGTCGCCTCGTCCTGCGCGATCGTGTGATAGCCCTTCGCGCGCATCGCCTTCAGGCCGATCGCGCCGTCGCGGCCCATGCCCGTCAGCAGCACGCCGATCGCGCGGCCGGTCCAGCGCTCGGTCACGCTCTGAAAAAACACATCGACGGAAGGCCGGTAAGGCAGCTGCTCGGGATGCGCGGTGTAACCGAGGCGTAAAGCATCGGCGAAATGGAGATGATCGTTGGTCGCAGCGAGCAGCACTTCGCCCGGCACCGGTTTGTCGCCCTCGCGCGCGACGCGCACGGGCAGCACCGATTGCGCATGGAGCCACTGCGCCATGCCTTCCGCGAACGCGCGATCCACATGCTGCACGATGACGATCGCCGCAGCGAAGTCCTTCGGCAACGCGCCGAGCACCGTTGCGAGCGCGGACGGGCCGCCCGCCGACGCGCCGATCGCAACGAGTCGCGCATGGCTTTTCGGCATGCTCATCGCGCTGACGGACGAGGCACCCGACGACGCGAGCCGGGCGCCGATCTGATCGATCTTCGCAATCAATGCCGCCGCGCCGCGACGCGCATCGGCGCCGGAGAGCGCGGGCGTATCGACGGCATCGAGCGCGCCCGCGCCCATCGCTTCGTACACGCGCCACGCGTTCGCGCCGACATCCACGGTGACGACGAGAATCGCGCACGGCGAACGCGCCATGATGGTCCGCGACGCCTGCACGCCATCGACGTTCGGCATCACGAGATCCATCAGCACGACATCGGGCGTGTGGGCCGCGCAATAGTCGACCGCCTGCCGACCGTCGTGCGCGACCCACGCGATCTCGAAGTCGGGCCGCGCCGCGAGCGCGCGCCGCAGCGCTTCCACCGCGAGCGGAACGTCGTTGACGATGCCGATCTTCATGATTTCGCCTCGCCTATGAGATCGCGCACCGCCTCGATGAGCGCCTGATCGTGGAAACTGCCTTTCGCGAGGTAATAATCCGCGCCCGCATCGAGGCCGCGCTGACGGTCTTCCGCGCGATCCTTGTACGACACGATCATCACCGGCAGGCCGGAAAGCTGCGCATCGCGCTTGATGAGCGTGACGAGCTCGATGCCATCGAGACGCGGCATGTCGATATCGGTGATGACGAGGTCGAAGCGTTCGCCACGCACCGCATTCCAGCCGTCCATGCCATCTACCGCGACGGACACGTCGTAGCCGCGCGAGGCGAGCAGCTTGCGCTCCAGCTCGCGCACGGTGAGCGAATCGTCGACGACGAGCACGCGCTTTGCGCTCGTCACGCTCGAGCGTGCCGCGTTCGGGCCCACGCGCCCGAGTTCGCCGCTGCCAACGAGCTTTTCGACCGAGCGCAGCCAGTCGTCCAGATCGGCGATGAGCAGCGGGTCGCCGTTCTCCATCAGCGCGCCCGCCGCGATGTTGCGCACCTTGCCGAGCCGCTTGTCGAGCGGCTGCACGACCAGCATGCGCTCGCCCAGAAATCGATCGATGACGATGCCGTAGCTCGCCGCGCCCTGCCCGATCACGACGACGTTGAGCGCATCGCTCGCCGCTTCGAATGCGGCGGTCTGCAAGATCTGATGCGCGGTGACGAGGCCGACGCGCTTTCCGTCGAACGAGAAGTGCTGCTGGCCTTCGAGCGTGTCGATAGCGCTCGCGGGCAGCACGAGCGTGCGCGCGACATGCGCGAGCGGCAGGCCGTAAGGCTCGCCCGCCACCTCGACGATCAGGCTGCGGATCACCGACAGCGTGAGGGGCAATTGCAACGTGAAGCGCGTGCCCGCGTGCACGTCCTGCGTCACGCGCACACTGCCGCGCACCTGCCGCACGACGTCCTGCACCGCATCGAGGCCGACGCCGCGCCCGGATACATCCGTGACCGCATCGCGCATCGAGAAGCCGGGCAGGAAAAGAAATTCGAGCAGCTCGGCTTCGGTGAGACGCGCGGCAGTGTCCTCGTTCGCGAGATTCTTGCGCACGACCGCGCGACGCAGCGCATCGAGATCGACGCCCGCGCCATCGTCGGATACGCTGATGAAGAGCGAACCCGCGCTATGGCGCGCTTCGAGCGTGATCGTGCCGGTGTCGGGCTTGCCGAGCGCGCGCCTGAGCGCGGGTTGCTCGATGCCGTGATCGACCGCGTTGCGCAACAGATGGCCGAGCGGCGCGTCGAGCAGATCGAGAATGTCGCGATCGACCTGCGTCGTTTCGCCGGCGATCTCGAGCCGCACGTCCTTGCCGAGCCCGCGCGCGACATCGCGCACCATGCGCGCGAAGCCGCCGGTCGCATCGACGAAAGGACGCATGCGGCACGCGAGCGCTTCGTCGTAGATCTGCTGCGCGAGATGCGTCGAGCGGCGATCGAAGTTTTCGAGTTCCGCCAGGCGCTCGCTCAATTGACGATGTGCTTCGGCCGTCAGGCGCCGCACTTCGTCGAGCGCGGCATGCGCGCGTGCGTCGAGTTGCGTCGCGTTCGTCTCGGTGAGCGTTTCGTGCAGACGTTCGAGCGCGCGGCTCGCGTCGTGCTGAATGCGCTTCACGCGCAGCATCGATTGCGAAAACGGCTTCAGCCAGCGCGATTCGACGAGCGATTCGCCCGAGTGGCTCAACAGGCGGTCGAGCGTGTCGGCACGCATGCGCAGCATGCGCGCTTCATTCGTGCGCGAAGGCGTCTGGACCAGCTCGGGCGCATTGTCGAGCGTAAGTTCTTGCGAAAGATCCAGCGCAACGTGGCTCGAAAGCGGCGCTTCGGCCACTTGCGTGCCTTCGAGACGCGCGTTGAGCGCATCGACGAACGCATCCACGTCGCGTTCGAGCGCCGTTTGCGCATCGATGTCGCGCGCCTCGCCGATCTGCACGATGAGATCGACGCCGCGCAGCAGCATGTCGATATAGCCTGCGTCGAGCACGACGCGCCCGTCCTGCGCGGCGACGAAGCAATCCTCCATCACATGCGCGAGCGTCACGCCGACCGGCACGCCGACCACGCGCGCAGCGCCTTTCAGCGAATGCGCGGCGCGCATGCTCGCTTCGAGCGTGACGGGATCGCGCGGTGCGCGTTCGAGCGCGATGAGGCCATCGGAGAGAATCTGCGCCTGCGCGCGCGCTTCTTCCTGAAAGAGTTCGAGCAACGACGAGCGGCCGGGATCGATGCTCGTCATGTGAGACTCCGGTTCATGCTGTCGATGAGACGATCGGCGTCGAGCAGGCCGACGGTCGCGTCCTTGAACGCGGCCACCGCATGCGCATGCGACGCCACGCGCTGCGCGAGCGTCGCGGGCACGGGCTGAAGCTGGGCGCTCGTGAAACGATGCACGCCGTCGACGGCATCGACGGGAAAAGCGATCGGACCTTCATGATCGCCGTTCGCATGATCGCGGCCTTGCGCGCGCTGGATGACGAGCAGACGGCCGAGCTCGCGCGCATCGAGCGTCCGGTTATGCGATACGTCGTTCACAGCGCGTTCTTCGATGCCGAAGAGCCGCGCAAGCGAGGCGCACACGATCAGTCGGCCACGCACGTTGACGATGCCGAGCACCGCGCGATGCCGCCGATGCGGCAGCGAATGCACCGGACGCAGTTGAGCGACTTGCGCGCAAACGGTCGTCGGCAAGCCGAGCCATTCGCCGCCGATGCGAAACACGAGACACGAATGCGCGCCGGTCTGGCCGACGCTCTGCGTCTCGTTCGACGAAACCGCGCTCGTCTGTTCGATCGACGTGCGTGCTTCCACGCGATCGAGCACGCGCGCGGCCGCTTCGTCGTGAATCGGGCAATTGCGGCAATGCACGTAGCGTTCGAGCTTCGGACACGACGCATCGCCGCGCACGCCGATGCGGTTCCAGCAATCGTCGATATCGATCGCGATATGGGTGTCGCGTGCGTTCATCGCGCGCTCCCGGTGACGCGCCCGGCGCGTGCGAGCAAGAGGCGCGCGCCGCTTTCATCGCCGTCGAGCGAGAGGCAAGCGGCCAGATGCGCGAGCGCTTCGGGATGCGCGGGTTCGAGATACAGCGCGCGACGATAATGACCGCGCGCTGCCTGATGCTCGCCACGCGCATCCGCGATCACGCCGAGCAGATAGTACGCATCCGCGTTCGATGGATTCACGCGCAGATACGCATGCGCCGCGTTCGCCGCGGCTTCGAGCTGTCCGGCATCGGCGAGTTCGCGCGCATGCGTGAGGCTGATCGCGGGCTCGGGCCGAACGCGCGCGTCTTCGCGCGCCCCGGGAACCGGCACCGGCACCGCACGAACCGGGGGCGGCGCGCTGGCCCATGCGGGCAGGACGAACGCGGACTTCATGGGCGGCGGCGTCTTCACGGCGGGCAGGCTCGGCCACGCCGCATCGAAGACGCTGACATGCTCGCGCTCGGCCCGGTTGAACGCGAACGCGAGCGGAATGTTCGAGGAGCTCATGCCCTCGCGCATCAGAAGACCCGTCTCCGCCGGACCCACGAATAAGGTGCCGCCATGCGCGAGCAGTGCATCGAGCACACGGAAAACCGCGGACTGTGTGTCGCGGTCGAAATAGATGAGCACGTTGCGGCACAGAATGAAATCGAACTGCTCGAACGCGTGCGTGTCGAGTTGCAGAAGATTCGCTTGCGAGAAGCGCACGGTCTGCGCGACGGCGGGATCGAGTTGCCAGCCGCCATCGGCTGCGCGGAAGTGACGGTCGCGAAAATCGAGCGCGCGCTGGCGAAACGCGTTGCGCCCGTAGTGCGCGCGGCGCGCGACGGCAAGCGCGCGTTCGCTCACGTCGATCGCGTCGATCGAGAAGCGCTCGGCGGGGATGCCCGCTTCGATCAGCGCGATCGCAACGGTATAGGCTTCCTCGCCGGTCGAGCACGGCGCGCTCAGCACGCGCACCGGCTTCGCGGGCCGCTCGTGCAGACGCACGCGCGCAAGACGCGCGAGCGCGGCGAAGGCTTCGGGATCGCGAAAGTACCATGTCTCCGGCACGACGACCGCTTCGATCAGTTCCTGCATGTGCGCGGCATCTTGCGTCACCGCGCGATAGTAGTCGTCCAGTGTGCCGCCGTGCTCGTCTCGCCACAGGGTGTAACGCTCGCGCACCGCACGCGACACCGCGTTCGCGCCGATCGATTCGGCATCGAGCCCGATCGTGCGATGCAGCAGGTCGATGAATCGGCCCATGCCGAACGGCTCGTCATGACGGGCATCGGCGAATGATGTCGGCAGCGCGCTCATGCGTCGCTCCCGGCGAAAAGCAGCGCCTGCACGTCGTCGGGCAACAGATGCTCGATGCGCACCCATTGCAGCAGCCCCGCTTCGTCGCGCGTGAGCGGGCCGAGATAGCGCGCGTGCGGCGTGTCGATGCCCGCATCGCTGAACGAAGCGGCATCGAATGTGACGGTGCGCGTCGCCTGTTCGAGCAGAAGACCGAGCCGATGAAGCGTCGTCACGCCGTCGTCGCCGCAACGCGGATACGCGACGAGCGCGAGCCGCGTCGAAAGCCTTTCCTGCGATGCGCGCCCGAGCGCAAGCGCCGCGATATCGATGACGGGCACGCTCGCGCCTTCGTAATCGAGCACGCCCGCGACCCAGGCGGGCGCGCCCGGCAACGCCTTCAGCGGCGCGAGCGGCAGCATGCGTTCGACGTGCGCGCTGTCGAGCAGATAGCGGTCGGACCCGAGCGTGAACTGGACGAAGAGCATCGCGGCGCGCCTCAATGGAACGTCAAGCCGCCACCTTGAAGCGCGACACGCCCGTGCGCAGGCCGTTCGCGACATGCGTGAGATCGTCGATCGCCTGCGTCGACTGGCGCAGCGATTCGGCCGTCTGCTGCGCGGCTTCGGACAGTTGCGACAGCGCCTGCGAGATCTGGTCCGCGCCGGTGGCCTGCGTCTGCATGCCTTCGTTGATCATCGAGAAGCGCGGCGCGAGCGTCTGTACCTGATGGATGATCTGCGAAAGCTGACCGCCGACTTGCTGCACATCGAGCATGCCGCGGCGCACTTCCTCGGAGAACTTGTCCATGCCCATCACGCCTGCCGCGACGGCGGACTGGATCTCCTTCACCATCTGTTCGATGTCGAACGTGGCGACGGCCGTCTGATCCGCGAGACGGCGAATCTCGGTCGCGACGACCGCGAAGCCGCGCCCATACTCGCCCGCCTTCTCCGCCTCGATCGCCGCGTTCAGCGAGAGCAAGTTGGTCTGATCCGCGACTTTCGTGATGGTCGCGACGACCTGATTGATATTGCCCGCCTTTTCGTTGAGGATCGCGAGCTTGCCGTTCACCGAGCCCGCCGCTTCCATCACGAGGCGCATGGTTTCCTCCATGCGCGTGAGTCCCGCCTGACCCGTGCCCGCGAGCGCCGCCGATTGCTCCGCCACGCCCGACACTTCGTTCATCGTGCGCACGAGGTCGCGCGCCGTGGCGAAAATCTCGCGCGAGGTCGCGCCGATTTCCGTCGTCGTCGCGGCCGTCTCGCTCGCGGTGGCCTGCTGCTCGCGCGCGGTCGCCGCGATCTCAGATACCGATGTCGTCACCTGCACAGCCGATTTCTGCGCCTGGCCGACAAGACCCGTGAGCTCGTCGGTCATGCGATTGAAGCCCGCTTCCAGCGTGCCGAATTCGTCGCGGCGCGCGAGCGCGAGCCGCTGCGTGAGGTCGCCGGTGCGCATCTTGTCCACCACATCGACCATGCGCAGCATCGGCACCGTCAGCGCCTTCATCAGCATGAAGCCGAGCACCGCTGCCGCCGCAATCGCAATGAGCATGATGACGATGAGCGTCGCTTCCGACTTCTGCACCGAGCCGCGAATGCTTTCCACGGATTTCGCGTTGAAGCTCTCGTTATGGTCGACGAGCGCGCGCGTCGCGGTCTGTCCTGCTTCCCATACCGGCGCGAGACGCGTGTTGAAGGTCGCGGCGGCCGCGTCCTTCGAGCTCGCGAGTTCGCGCAGCGTCTCGTCCTGAACCGGAAGGTAAAGGTCGCGCTGGCGCTTGAAATCGTTGAAGAGGCGCCGGTCATCTTCTTCGAAGATGGTAGGCACGTAGGTGTCCATCAGCTTGTCGATCGTGGCGCGCGTTTCGGCGAGACGCTGCGTATCGCGGCGCACCTGTTCGGCGTCCTTGTCGATGAAGACGAGCCGCTGCGTGATCGCGTAGTTCTCGAACCATGTCGCGCGCAGATCGCTGGAAAGCGAGACGCCGAGCATCGAATCGTCTTCGAGACTCTTGGCTTCGCGATCGATTCCGCCAAGCAGCGTGTACGACAGTGCCGCCATGACGAGCATCAGTGAAAGAATGATGCCGAAGCTGGCCAGAATGCGATGCCGAATGGACAGTTGCTTCACGCGATGAGCCCCATCAGTGATAAAGACGATTGCCGCGCCGCGCACAACCGCGAGTCGCCTCGACGATGAGGCGCCTCAATTTGCAGGAAGAATTCGTGCGCGTGAAAGCCGCGCTCCCAGACCGTGTTTACGGCCGCTTGTGGCTGCGCTTGAGTTCGGCGTGTCGAGGCGAATCATTTCACCGTGTTTCAGTACGGTGAAGGCGTCTGCGGGCAGGCCGGCGCGGCGCACGGCGTCGGCGAGCCGGCGTGGCGGTTCGTCGAGCGGCTCGTCGGTCAGTTCGAATGAACCCCAGTGAATGCCGATCGCCTTCTTCGCGTGGACGTCCTGGAAAACACGCACCGCTTCCTCGGGATCGACGTGCTGCGCGTGCATGAACCAGCGCGGATCGTAGGCGCCGATCGGAATCAGCGCGAGATCGAAACCGCCGAACTGCGCGCCGATATCGCGAAAGTCCGGCGAATAGCCCGTGTCGCCCGCGAAGTAAAACGAGTACGGATGCGCCGCGCCTGCCGGCGTCTTCACGACCCAGCCGCCCCACAGGGTTTCCGCGCGGTCGAACGGCGTGCGCGCCGACCAGTGCTGGCTCGGCACGAACCAGATATTCAGCCCGGCAGCGTGCGTCTCGTCGCTCCAGTCGAGTTCTTCGACGTTCGTCACGCCGATGTCCTTCATCCACTGCCTGATCCCGAGCGGCACGAGAAAGCGCGGAGGGCCGCCCGGTTGCCGGTTGAGCGCTTCGATACTCGGCTTGTCGAGATGATCGTAGTGATTGTGCGAAATCAGCACGATGTCGATGTGCGGCAGCTCGTTCAGCGTGAGGCCGGGCGGCGTCTTGCGCTTCGGGCCCGCGAACGAGAACGGCGATGCGCGCTCGGAGAACACCGGATCGGTGAGGATGTTCACGCCGTCGATCTGTACCAGCGCGCTCGCATGGCCGATCCACGTGAGCGTATCGGCGGTGCGGTTGGCCTTGAGCCACGCGATGTCGGGATGCGCCATCGGAAAGTGATAGCCGTTCGCGGGCGGTTTCGGCAAGCCATGCGTGAAGCGCTCCCAGCGCCACTTCAGAAACGATTCGCGCGGCAGATGACCATAATCGTTTTCGAAGCCGGACGCGGTGCGCTTCGCGTGGTGCAGCGCTTGCGGCTGTTGCGATTCCGGTGCATGCGCGGAT
The DNA here is from genome assembly GCF_023631085.1 of Caballeronia sp. INML1. Classification (NCBI taxonomy): domain Bacteria; kingdom Pseudomonadati; phylum Pseudomonadota; class Betaproteobacteria; order Burkholderiales; family Burkholderiaceae; genus Caballeronia; species Caballeronia sp. INML1. The sequence continues at coordinate 734,030 of NZ_JALQDT010000051.1, forward strand.
TCATCACTGCGCGCGGTTGCGCCCGACGAGCAGCCCGCGATCAAAGCGAATACAGCCGACCAAAAGTAGGACATAAGACGCATGTTTTGATGGATTGCTTGCCGCACACGGCGCTGAATTGTATGAAATGCATGCGCGATCGTCTTTACACGCTTTTTTCTCCGTTCCCAGCAGGATGCGTGCTGCGCCGTTATATAAGGCGCGAAACGAAGTTCGCCGGTCGAAGTGGACCGTCGGCCCGCTTCTTGCGTAAGTCGACCCCATCGCCTAAGAAAAGGCGCATTCGAAGAATCACTCGCGGCGCGCACGCAATTCCAATGCCGTCGCCGCATGCCGAGCCAGAGACGGGGGTTTCATGGGCAGCAGTCAAAGAAAAAACGCCGCAAGCACGTTCAATCCGCAACTGCATACGATGCACGCGATGCTGGTATCGCGCACGGCATCGCATGTCGCGAGCGCGATGCAGCCCGAGGGCCGCAACGACGCGCTCGCGGAAGGCATCGCCGAGGTAATCGCCCATTGCGGGCATGCGGGACTCGGCCTCTTTCTCGCGGCAGTCTGGCACTGGCTCGATGAACGCGACTATGACGAAGCCGCAGATGCCGTGCAGCATTGCATCGAAAGCGGCACGATGCCGACCGTCAGGGCGACGCCGAAGGTGACGCGGCGTCGCGATGCGCGCATCTGAAACGCATTACGTCATGCGTCACGTGCCGAACCAGCCCGCATCGACGTAATAGTCGCGCGCGGTGCAGCGTGCCGCGTCGTCCGATGCGAGAAACAGCACCATGCGGGCGATGTGTTCCGGGTCGATCCGCTCGTGCAGGCATTGCTGCGCGAGCAGTTTCGCCCCGCTTTCGGGCGATTGCCACAGCTTCGTCTGACGCGGCGTGCGCACGGCGCCGGGAATCACCGTGTTCACGCGGATGCCATGCTCGCCGAGTTCGCGCGCGAGCCCGCGCGTGAGTCCTTCGATCGCGGCCTTCGCGGTCATGTAGAGCGTGAGATCGGGCAACGCGAGATGCCACGAAATCGAGCCCATATTGACGATCGCGCCGTGCTTCTGCGTGCGCATGCGCTCTGCCGCGGCCTGCGCGCAGAAAAACTGATGCCGCAGATTGACGGCCATGCGCTCGTCCCAGTACGCGCTGCTCACGTTGTCCCACTGATGGCGGTCGTCGTTCGCGGCGTTGTTGACCAGCACGTCGATTGAACCGGCTTCGCTGGCGATGTCGTCGAAGGCCTTTTCGATGGCGGCCGTGTCGCGCAGATCGCAATGCAGAAACGTCGGCGCATGCTTCTCGCTCGCGAGGGCCTGTTCGAGTTGCCGCGAATCGGCCTCGGCGACATCGATGAAGAACACGCGCGCGCCCTGCTTCGCGAACGCCTCGACGATCGCCGCGCCGATGCCGCTGCCGCCGCCCGTCACGACGACGCGCTTGTCCGCAAGACTCGGGTAGATGGCGTAGGACATGGCGGCTCGCTCAGTGTGAATGGCGCGGATTGCCGCGCGTTTCGATCACCTTCAGATACAGGGTCGCGGGTTCGAGACAGCCGCCCGTCGACAACTGTCCTACCGTTTGTCGATACAACTCCTGCCACGGCGTCTGCGCGACCGGCGCGGCGAATGCGGATTGCGCGCGGCGGCTTTCGAGCTCGGCTTCGTCCAGCAGCACGTTCACGCTGCGCGCGTTCAGATCGACGCGAATCCTGTCGTTCGTGCGCAGGAGCGCGAGACCGCCGCCCACCGCCGCTTCGGGTGACATGTTGAGAATCGACGGGCTCGCGGACGTCCCGCTCTGGCGTCCGTCTCCCATGCAGGGCAGCGAATCGATGCCGCGCTTGATCAGTTCGGCGGGCGGCGCCATGTTCACGACTTCCGCGCTGCCCGGATAACCCACCGTGCCGCAGCCGCGAATCACGAGGATGCAATGTTCGTCGATGTCGAGCGACGGATCGTTGATGCGCGCGTGGTAATCCTCGGGGCCATCGAAGACGATTGCGCGCGCCTCGAAAGCGTTTTCCGCACCGGGCTCGCTCAAGTACGTCTTTCTGAACGCATCGCCGACGACCGAAATCTTCATGATCGCGCTATCGAAGAAATTGCCCGACAGGACCATGAAGCCCGCGCCGTGTTTCAGCGGATCGTCCGTGGTGCGGATGACTTCATTGTCGGCGGCCGGCGCATCGTTCGCGATCTCGCCGATCGTGCGGCCCGACACGGTCAGGCAATCGCGTCTGATGAGTCCCGCCTTGTCGAGTTGCCGCATGACCGCGGGCACCCCGCCCGAGCGATGAAAGCTCTCGCCGAGATATTCGCCGGCGGGCATGCAGTTCACGATGAGCGGCACCTGTTCGCCATGGCGTTGCCAATCATCGAGACTCAACTCGATGCCTATGTGCCGCGCGATCGCGATCAGATGCGGGGGGCAATTCGTCGATGCGCCGAGCGCTGAGGCGACCACGATTGCGTTGATGAACGCGTCGTGCGTCATGATTTTCGACGGCTTCAGATCCTCGCGCACCATATCGACGATGCGCTTGCCAGTCGCGTACGCCATCTGCCCGCGCTCGCGATATGCGGCGGGAATGCTCGCGCACGTCGGCAGGGACATGCCGAGCGCTTCGGCGAGACTGTTCATCGAAAGCGCGGTGCCCATCGTATTGCAATGGCCGATGGACGGCGACGACGCCGTCGTCAGGCGCATGAAGCCTTCGTAATCGATCTCGCCCGCCGCGAGCAGGTTGCGCGCATGCCAGATCACGGTGCCTGAACCGACGCGCTTGCCTTCGTGCCAGCCGTCGAGCATCGGGCCGCCCGAGAGCACGATCGCGGGCATGTCGACGGTGGCCGCGGCCATCAGGCACGCCGGCGTCGTCTTGTCGCAACCGGTGGTGAGCACGACGCCGTCGAGCGGAAAGCCGTGCAGGATTTCAACCAGACCGAGATAGGCGAGATTGCGATCGAGCGCGGCGGTCGGGCGGCGGCTCTGCTCCGCGAGCGGATGCACGGGGAACTCCATTGGAATGCCACCGGCATCGCGAATGCCTGCCTTCGTTCGCGCGGCGAGTTCGATGTGATGGCGATTGCACGGCGCCAGATCGCTGCCGGTCTGCGCAATGCCGATGATCGGTCGGCCCGATTGCAATTCCTCGCGCGTCAGGCCGTAGTTCATGAAACGCTCGACGTATAGAGCCGTCATGTCGGCGTGCGAGGGATCGTCGAACCATTCCTGGCTGCGCAGTCGCCTGGGATTCTGTTGGGGCATGGGATGTCTCTCTGTTTATATTTACGTTACCGGTAACATTCGACTCAATGTTAGCACGCACTCGGCGCACTGCTTCGGCTCAGGCGCTTTCGCGCGGCACCACGGAATAAGCGACGCGCACGCGCTTGCCGCTCGGCCCGACGATGCCTTGCTCGCGCGCCTCCAGCGCCGCCAGCAAGGTCGCGCCGGTCCGCGAGCCGATCCCGTATGCATCGACGGAAATCGTCGTGATCGATGGCGTGCAGCAGGCGGCTACTTCGAAGTTACCGAAGCCCGCGACGGCGATGTCGTCCGGCACGACGAGGCCGCGCCGGTGACATTCCATTATCGCGCCGAACGCAGACATGTCGCTGACGCACATCACGGCTTGCGTGTCGGGCCAGGTGTCGAGCAATTCGGCCATCGCGGGGCCGCCGTGACTCATCGTGATCGGAGAATCGCCGAGACGAATGATGCGTTCGTCGTCCAGACCGAGCGCCTTCATCTGCGCGCGAAAGCCCTTCAAACGATCCAGGCCGCGACGGTCCAGCTCGCTCGCCCCGCCGAGAAAGCCGATGCGTTCGTGGCCTTTGTCCGCCAGATAGCGCACCATCTCTCTTGCGGCGCTGACGTTGGAGAACCCGACGGCGGCATCGATCGGATCGGACGGCGAATCCCACATCTCCACGACGGGCACGCCGGAGCGGCGCAGCAGCGTGCGCGTCGCTTCCGTATGACGCGAACCGGTCAGCGCGATGCAGCGCGGCTGATGACGCAGCATCGAGCGCACGAGCCGTTCTTCGCGATCCAGATGGTAGTCCGTGTCTCCGATCAGCAATTGCAGGCCGTGCGGCTCGAGCGACGCGGAAAGACCGCGTACGGTGTCCGAAAAGTTGGAACTTGCGAGCGACGGAACCAGCACGGCGACGAACTCCGAGCGTCCGGACGACAAGGCGCCCGCGGCGGCATCGGCGACGTAGCCGAGTTCGTCGATTGCCTTCTGGACGCGAGCGCGCGTCGCCACCGCGACACTGTGGCCGGCGAGCACGCGGGATACGGTCATCTTCGAAACGCCGGCGAGACGCGCGACATCAGACATGCGCGGCGGGCCGGCGGAAGGATCGAAGGACGATGGCGGCATGTGTGATTTCGAAAGCGGGGCCGGCGGCTTCAATCCACCCGCACCCAGCCGTCCTCGCGCTGCTCGAGAATAATGTGCAGCTTCGTTTCACCGGCCTCGCGGTCGGCGGCGGTCACGTCGGGAAAGGCGCGCTTGATGTCACGATCGTCCATCCACGGGGCCACGCTTTCGAGCTTGTAGGTGTACGTGACGTCCGAGCGGTGAGCCGTAGGATCGGGCTCCGTCCAGCCGACGACCTTGTCCAGCTTGACGTGCGCATAGCAAAGCATCCAGGCGCGCGGGTCGCTCGTGGCGTTGGGGTCGCCGGCGGGGCGGTTGGTTTCGACCGCATATTTCTGCCCTTCGCCAGTGAGACCGTACGCGATGCCGTTCTGCTTGGCGTTGGCGTTCGCCGGAGTCGGCGCCGCGCGCGCAATGAGCCCGCTTTTTTCGAGCGCGGCGAGTTGCTCGCGCAGTGCGGCAGCGGAATATTCGTTGAGGTCGCGATTGCTATAGACAGATGGGAACGCGTACGGCCCACGACCACTTCGATTCAGGCATAGCAGGCCGCGATTCGTTTTCATGTCGGCGGAAATCGCAGCGCCCAGGCTGGACTCGCTTGCATCGTTCTTCTTGCCACACGCCGCGACAAGCAACGCGGCGCTGACGGCGGCAATCAACAGGCTCGTTCTCATATGCGCTCCGGGAAGGGTCGGCATGATGGTTACAACCTTTCGACGCCATTCTACCGACTGAAACCGTGCATCGGAGATGGGATGGTGTTGGAACGAACTTTCTTGGAAGAATTCGGTTCCCAAACGCAAAAACCCCACCTTTGCGGGGTGGGGTTTTTGTTTATCGCATGAGGAGCCTGACGATTACCTACTTTCACACGGGTATCCGCACTATCATCGGC